>CAJFUB010000050.1 GCA_904420095.1 uncultured Clostridia bacterium | reverse complement strand
CTCTCATTCTAACAGCTTTGGCAACGATGCGGAAAAAAACACGGCTGGCTGCCGTGCCTTATCCCGTAAATATATTGTAATAGGAGGAAGGAAAAACGATGACAAACCATGAATTTATACAAAAATTAATCAGCGCTGCGCAAGATTACAAAACAGTTTATGCAAACGGCATGTTCGGGCACCTTGTCACAGAGGAGATCATATCGCAGAAAACGCAGCAGCTCCCCGGCTGGTATACCGCCTCCCGGCAGGCGGAGCTTCGCGCTCTGACCGGGAAAGAATATTTCGGCTTCGACTGTATCTGTCTGGTCAAGGGCATTCTCTGGGGATGGAGCGGCGATGCGTCGAAAAAGTATGGCGGAGCCGTATATCAGTCTAACAGCGTGCCGGACGTGACGGAAGGACAAATGTTAAATAATTGTACGGCTGTCAGCAGTGATTTCACGGATCTTATCCCCGGTGAATATCTCTGGATACAGGGGCACTGCGGCGTATACATCGGCGACGGGCTTGCTGTGGAGTGTACGCCGAAATGGGAAAACGGCGTCCAGATCACGGCGGTGGGCAATCTTGGCGACCAGAAGGGATATTACAGCAGAACCTGGAGCAAACACGGAAAGCTGCCGTATGTCGACTACATTGAGGCTTCGCAGGCGGAGCCTTCGCCTGCGCCTGCAGGCAAAACGGTAACCGTGGAGCTGCTTACGCTGCGGCGCGGGGAGAATCGCGGCAGCGCACAGATCGGAACGGTGCAGACGATTTTAAAAGGAAAAGGTTATTATACTATGGATATCGATAACAGCTACGGGCCGGGGACAGAGACGGCCGTCAAGAACTTCCAGGGCGCCAAAGGGCTGGCAGCGGACGGCATTGTTGGGATAGATACCTGGACGGCATTACTTAAGGAGTAAATGGATGACAGAGACACAAAATAACAGCGGACCGCTGCGCTTGTGATTGCGGCTGCGATAACGGCGGCCATTATACAAAAAAATAAAATTGTTTGCTTAAAACGGATTGCGAGATTTATGCGGAAAACAGAAATACCGCGGAGCATCAGAGCCTTCGCGGTATTTTTGCTTCAGGCGCGCCCGGTGTAGAAGCTCGCGGGAAGCAAATGCGGCGGCGCATGAAGTCCAGGCTTTCGCTTCCGCATCTGTCTCTGCCGTTTTCACGCATGAATCTGAATTTCCGATTTTCAGAAGACGATGATATCTTCCTTCACAAACCTGGAATTCCGCTCTCAATGGTATTTTTAGGCAAAAATTCAACCGTATAGCGAAAATTTATCAATGAACGTGATATTACGCGTCATAATAATTAAATTTGGGGGTATACCGTCAGTCCATATCGCGCCGGGAACGTAACGCCTGCTATCCCGAGATAGAACTTTTCCCCGCAATTGCAAATTTTTTCGGAATAACCGCAGACAATCTGCCGGGAGGCGGATGTGACAGAAACGGAAAAGGTCAAAGCATTTGCCGGACTTTCAAATTACAATCGGCTGCGGAAATATGAAGGAATGCATTCGGATTGCCCGCGCAGGCAACCTGGAATATCCCAAATTGGGATACAAGCAGGCTTCCTTTTGCGACCGGGGCGTTTTGCGCCAAGAGGATTCGCTGCTACAGATATTTTTTGCTGCCCGAAGCTCAATTCTTGCCTTTAAACACCAAAATTGCTTTTGCTGAGCCTGTAACAGACATGGTAATCAGATCAAGGCCTTTTTCCAACATCTCGTTTGCCTTTTCTTCTATTTTTTTCGCCATATTTTCTGCTTTTGGGGAGTATTCGATCACTACCGCTTTGTACATTTCGGAGCCTGCCTTTCCTCAAAATGTCTTTGACAACAACGCGTTCACTTTGTCCAATATCGGTTCTAAATACTTCTTATCTGTCCAATCACGGTTTTCGTCGCCTGCTTCCATGAGCGCAGCCTCCCAGGGGGCATAATCCTCCGGGGCCTTTTTCCGCACCGCATTGCGGAGCATTTTACAAAGCGTTCTATCCAAAAAATTCATTTGTGCTATATTCCAGGCTCCGCGGCAATAAAAGCAAGGGAAGGAGGATAATTCCCCCTTCATATTATGACGCACTATTTCCTTGAACGTCGTTTCCTCGTAAGGAGATGCTCCCACACAAAACACGAGAACGTTTTTGCCCTTCCAGATATCTGGATTTTTCTTCAAATAAGAAAGCCCCGCTATGCCCGAAGCATATATTCCGCCGCCAATGATAAGCAGGTCATATTGACGCAAATCAGAGGCCTTTGCAGCATTTATTCCCTGCATAGGGAATCCCGTTGCTTCTGACAGCCAAGCTGCATACTTCTTTGTGGCACCGTATTTTGACTGATAGAGAATGATTCCTCTCATGTATGCCTCCGGATACAGATCGAACAAATTTCCATCTAATATTATCCCAACGCAACTATTTCATATATCTTTATTTGATAAAATTTGCGTAAAACATAACAAAAACAGGCGGTGAAGCCTGCGGGCCGCAAAACCTGTAGGCTTGACGCTGTTTCCAGGTCAAACCGCGATCTTGTGCCCTGCCTGCGTTTGCATACCAGCCGCACGCCTTGCTTGCCGGGAAACGTGAGGCAAATCAGCGGCAGATCATCGTTCTGTCCGGGGGCGGCCAGTAAAGCGAAAGCGCAAGCCTCATGAAATCCAGGTTTATAGGCAAAAAGGAAAAACCGCAACACTGATATGTTTTGTATCAAAGTTGCGGTTCTTATTTGTCGAGCGACTACAAAAAAGATATTTTAGTGAGTTCGGATGGGAGATTTGAACCCTTACATAAACCATGATAATTTATTTCTTTTGCCTGTATTATGCAAAACTTTTGAATATCACCTGTAACAGGAATCCTGTCATAAGGGCTTTCTGCCCAAACCGCTTCATCGACAATAGTAGATACGATTTCTTTAAACCCTGCTTTTCTAAGTTCGTCTACTAAACATTCTTCGACCAGTCCCTTTTCCAATCCTAAATTTTTAGTCACTTCAAAACTTTTAGAACCTTTTTCAATATATACCCCTTGAATGATCAATATCACTTTCGGGTATATTTCCGAAAGTAGCCACAGACGTAATAAAACCAAAGCGATTGTCTTTTATAGACATATATCTTCCCTCGGTTGCTATATACGAAACTTTATCGGCATTTGTTTGTTTGATTTTTCTCGTCCACGCTAAAATTCCTTTTGATATATCTGTACAGACAATGGATATATTAGGGTTATTAGATTCTAATATCATTTGCAACATGCCGCCCATTCCAGTGGCTAAATCGCAAACATCGCCATGCAAGTCTTTAAGTAACTCCATTGTTTTGGTTGCAAGCTTTTATTCTGCAATGATTGTTTCTTTGTTTTTCGCGAAAAATAATCCTTTATCCAATCATCTTCGGTACTTTGCTGTTCGTTAGCGTTTGTTTTATTTGCAAGGTCTTCCTCTGTAATATTCCATAATATTTCTTGATTTGAAGATAGTTCCGGATTAACAATGTCATAAACACCGTAATATTTTGAATATTGGGTGTTACACTTTTTGCAGCATAGCTTATCATCTAATGAACATCTGCATTTTGGGCAAGCAATAATATTTTTCACATTAATTATTAATAAAAAATAATAAAAGCAAAATTTAAATTTACACGATTCTTTTGGGACGAAAATAGCCAGCCGGATCGCGTAGGCAATCTTTCGCTTTCGGGGTCGTTTTTATACAATCTTTACTTGTTTTACTCGCTCCTACCGCCCCAGCAGCGTTTGGTAACACCTTTTTGCGCTGAAACCGGGTGCGTTTATCGTATTTACCTCAAAAACTCCACACTTTTGTCTTCTGTATTCACTTTCTGCAATAATGCGCTAACGCCGATACAAGGTAAAAGGAAAAGCTACATTCAAGCCGACTGTAAGGCTAAACTGTAGCTTTCAATATGTCTAAGGCCCATGAAAAAGATATTGTTATGATTTTGAGGTATGGGAATTGAACTTCCTCGAGTTTGGCCATCGCGCTGTCTGAACCGCATGTTGGCGGTTTGTCCGAGTGCTCCGGTGATTTTTAAAAAAGTCGCCGCAAGCAATATTCAGCTTGCGGCGACTTGTCAAGCGGCTGTAAAATAGATATATTTACAAACGGGTGGAATTAAACCAACGTGTAAATATCTCTAAGTATTATCGTTTAACTCCGAAAATGCAAAGCTTTTCATTCCCTTCCGGTATGGCAAGCCAATTCCTGTCCACCATTGTTTCAATGATAAAAGCCATAACGTCCATCTGATGATGAATAAACGCAAGCTGCGCCCCTTTACTGCACAAAGTTTTGGGGATAAAATTCTTCAGTGTTTGCGCAGCAAGGTCGCATATCCGGATCATACAGTCGCAAATATCTTCTGCCAACGGTTTTAATACCGGCAGAATGGTATTGTCCATCATATCAGCCGAAAATACGGGAAATTCGGTCGATAATTTTCCCTCGTGACTTGAAATAAACCCTTCGCTGATCAGTCTGAGCAGCATAGCATTATTCGGGTCCGCCGTCTTTTCAAGAATGGCGTCGCACATCGCTTCCATTGATTGATCCCAAATTACAGGCTTCCAAAATTGGCATTTCTCAATGATACGATAGTTTTCCACCGAAAAATATGCAGTATGGTCGTTGTTCTCGCAATAGCCGTAGATACCGTTAAAATGATGATTTTGATAATCGTTATCGTACCCGAACACAAATCCGTAGCTGCCGTTTGAAAGGGGAGGATAATCTCCAAAACGCTTCCGCCCTATCCCCTCGGAAAGGTTCAGGGCAAAAACCATTGCCAAATTTGCAAAAGTCCATTTCAGTCGGTTGCGATTATAATCATTTCCTTTGAAATCCAGCGCTTCCAGCGTGGGAAGAATATTTGACAGTTTTTCGTTAAATTGTTCTGCTGCTTTTTCATAAACAGGTTTGATTTTCGTTGCCAATTCTTTCTCGTATTCATCCGTAAAGATGACGATGTTTGTCTGATATTTATCGCCGATTTTTCTAATAATGTCATGCTTCATGAGCAGATCAATTTCATCTTCCAAATAAACCGCGGCAACGCCAAGCTCCATAGACAGTTCCTGTATCGTTACCGGTGTATAATAAGCGCTGAGGAGAATATTTCCGGGTAGCTTTCTCTTAAACAGCTGCCAATAACAAGAATTATCTCCATCGCCCCAAAAGTCCATACGAAAAGTCCCAGGATTATAGCTTTTTTCCCCGAATTCTCTCGACATATCGATACCTTCTTTCAATATTTTTCTTGTTTTAAAGAGATAATATTTTACCATTTCAGTACTGATGCCTAAGTCGGCTGAGATTTCAGAACAGCTTTTACCGGTGAAATAATAAGCGACAATGATTTCACGATACTGTTTTGAAAGCAGGGATAACTCGCGGCGCAAAAGATGAAGTTCTTCTGTTTCCAGATATTTCTCTTCAGGCGTTGTCCAATATGTTCCGACAAAGCCTTCATCAAATTCCAACGTTTGGAAGTTGCTTTTGCGGATCCGTTTCTTAAAAGTATTTTCCGCGATTCGCCACATGAAAGCGTAAAAAGCGTCGTCATTTTTTAATCGATGCACGCACTTTAACACCTCGCAGACAATATCGTTTGTCAAGTCTTCCGCTTCCGATCTATCGTAAAGCCTTGACAGGGAAAATGCAAAAATACTCTTTAAGTTATCAGACAATAGCTTTGCTGCTTCTTCTTGTTCCAAGATCTCACCTCGGCTCTTTATTGAAAGCTTTCAACTATATAGTACCCGATACGCGGTAATGGTTAATTAAAATTTAGTATAAACAAAAAATAATAAAAAGATAATGCTGGAGTTTCACTCTGCAATGTTGATTGTCTAAGCTGTATAAAAAAGATATTTTTGCGAATTTGGTGTGGGGAGATGAAATCACGTAAAATGTGTTTAGTCCTCATTTTTCAATTCCATTGAAAGATTGCAAAAATTATCACAATCACATTTTTGTGTTGTCTTAAATCCAGATTTACGCCAAAAAGAACATCCGTTGATGTTGCTGTCTTGAACAGACAGCTTTATAGAATTAAATTGTGAACGGAATGCCTCGTAGATTTCCGTTTGAATTTCTCATTCATCAAAAACAATCCGATATATAGTATCGGTTTCGGGATAACCCTCAAGAATACAAAGCAAAGCTACAGCTTCACCATTTAATGAAAAACCAATGCAATAGCTCATATCTTCCTGAAAATCATTTCCGTATTCGATTGTTTCAATACAGTCTTGTTTTGTAGCCGGATGCCCGTTTGTAATTAAATAGTATTCCTGGTTGCAGTAGAATATATTTTCATAATGGTTCAGGTTGTCTAATGTTACCAACTCGATATTGTATTCAGGTAATCGGGTTTTGAATACAGAGATATATAGTATCCCGAGATGTGCTATTATAGCACTAAAAAGAAAAAACAATTTTTATATCTACTTCCGTTCGAGCCGCATAACAAAAATGCGGCCGGCAATTCGTAACGAGTTGCCGGCCGTCGGTTTGGTGGACCCGAAGGGGATCGAACCCTCGACCTCTGCGTTGCGAACGCAGCGCTCTCCCAGCTGAGCTACGAGCCCATTAATCATCCTCCGTGCAGTCGTTTTTATATAAACAAAACGCTGACAACTTTTATTATATCACCCGGAATGTGGAAAAGCAACCACTAATTTTGGGCTTGTTAAAGGTTTTCTGTTTATAAAAATATATTACCTTCCTCTGTCTGCTCAATAAATTTCTTTCATACCAATAAAATAAAACGTTGCGCGTAAACCTTTGAACGCCAAAAGCAGCGAATGAAGAATTATGGCAGCGGCAATCAATACGAATATACCATGCCGTTTTTTGCCATAAAATTATATTGACAAACGTAAGCCGATAATGTAGAATAGAAATTGTTGGGGCTTTTCACTAAAAGGCAAGAGGCTCCCAATAACTTAGATTTAAGTTAAGCTTAGAAAAATTATTTGTTATACTTATTTTTATAAGTTTGCTTATGCACCTTTAGCTCAGTTGGTAGAGCAACTGACTCTTAATCAGTGGGCCCAGGGTTCGAGTCCCTGAAGGTGCACCATAAACCGTCCCTCCCAAAGGGACGGTTTTTTTATGATAACAGCGGGCAGATCCTGCCCCGTGTTCAAGCATTTCCCGCCGCTGAAACGATCTGGCCGTCTTTGATGACCAGATGCTTTCTGCAATAATTCGACACGGCCTTATCATGCGTAACCACAATGACGGTAGCGCCTTCCGCGTTCAGCTCTGCCAGCAGCTCCATAATCTGCACGGAGGT
>CAJFUB010000049.1 GCA_904420095.1 uncultured Clostridia bacterium | reverse complement strand
TATCCATATCTTCCAAAGAGAACTCAACCCGAATCTTTTTCGAGTCGACCTCGCCCTTGGAAAGCAAGACAACCGTCTCCACATGCCCGCTTTGCGGAAACATATCCACTGGCTGAATACGCGCACAGAAATAGCCGGCGGCACAGATCCTTTTTAAATCACGCGCGAGCGTGGCAGGATCGCAGGAAACATAGATGATATTTTCCGCATTCGAAGCAAGTACCGTTTCAATCAGAGCCGCGTCGCAGCCTTTTCTGGGCGGATCCAGTATTACGGCGGACGGCGTTCCGTACCGTGCAATCACGTCTGGCGTGACGTCAGCGGCGTCCCCGCAATAAAACACAGCGTTCGAGAATCCGTTCTCTAAAGCGTTCCTGCGGGCATCCGACACAGCGGACGGCACGGATTCTACTCCGGCCAATATGGGCAGCCGTCCCTGCGCTTTGCCTGATTCGCGGAGACGGGAGAGCAGATAAATGCCGATCGTTCCGATGCCGCAGTAAATATCATAGATCAGCTGCGGCTCGTCCGGAAGAAACGCATAAACCAGCTCGTAAAGGCGCTCCGTCTGCGCCGGATTTACCTGATAGAAGGAGTGCGGAGAAATTTCAAACGAAGGAGCGCCGGGAAATGATCCGATCACGTCCCGGATCGAAGGCTTTCCGCAGATCAGGCGCAGATCCCCGCGCAGAACGACATTCGTATTCTGCGTATTGGCACAGAGATAGACGGAGACTACAAAAGGAAGCGCCGCGCAGAGCGCCGCTGCATACGCCTCCATTCCCGGCAGCGTCTTGGCGTGAACGACAAGAACCGCCATGGCCTCCCGCGCGCCGCGATGATTTGTCCGAACCATCAGAGCGCGGAGCACGCCTTTGCCAGAAGATTCGTCATATGCGGAAATTCCGTGCGCATTCATATATTTTACGGTGAAATCCCGAATTTCACGGCTCATCTCATTTTCCAGAAGACAGCCCTCCGTTTCCCGGATCGGGACGACGCGATGAGAATTCGGCGCATAAAATCCGCACGTGATTCCGCCGCCCGCGGCAGGGGAGAAAGCATAGATGGATTTGTTCCGGTACCGGAAAACAGGCTCCGAGGGCAGCACAGGAGCGACCAGAGCCGCGGCATCGGGCAGACCGCCGATCCGGGATAGACAGTCGCTGACGCGGCGCCTTTTCCAGGTAAGCTGCTCCTCGGCGGCGAGGTGGCAGAACGTGCAGCCGCCACAGCTTCTGGCAAAATTCGGGCAGCTCGGAGGTTCGACGCGATGCGGAGAAAAAGTCGATATAGAAACGGCTTTTCCTACGGCATATGATTTTGTCACCTTTAAAATACGGACGACGCCCCGTTCTCCCGGAAGCATGCCGCGGCAGAAAACAACCAGCCCGTCAAGCCGACCGATGCCGCTGCCGTCTTCCGCAATCGAATCGATTTCCAATTCGTATAGCTCGTTCTTTTCCATTCCGTTCCTCTCACTTTTTACTCGGCACTTTTCAGCGATTCGACCATAGAGACGGCCTTCAGCCGCCAATGCATCAGGAAATTGACCAGCATCGAAAATCCGAAGGTCAGCAGCGCGGCCAGCACGTAGCTGAGCGGATAGATATCGCGCCCAAACATGACGATTTCTACCTCTGCAGTCGTTACGACAAACGCATGCAGCCAGATTCCAAGAACCAGACCGACCGCGATGCCAAGCAGCGTCAGAATCACGGACTCGCGGAAAATATAGGCGGTGACCTCTCTGTCCGTAAAGCCGAGCACCTTGATCGTAGCAACCTCCCGGATCCGTTCCGTGATATTTACGTTTGCCAGATTGTATATGACGATTGCTGCCAGCGCGGCAGCGCTTACAATCAAAACGGCCACGACGATATCCAGACTGCCGATCGCATCAGAGAAGCCCTCTTTGATATGATGCGTAAAGGAAACAGAGGTAACCGTTCCCAGCCCCAGCAGCTCCGCAGCCAGTTCCTCCGCCTCCGGTCCGTCCGGCTCTGCGCCCTCCGGCAGGAGCCCGGCGCAAAAGCCGAAAACCGGCGCTTCTCCGAAGGCCTCTTCATATAAAGAGGGGAGAATATAAATATAGTTATAGATGTAATTTTCCGCGATTCCCGTTACGGTAAAATATTTTCTTTCTCCCTCGTTTGCCGTGAAGCCGATCCGGTCTCCGCACTCGATCCCGAGCTTCTTGGAAAGCTTTTCGGTGATGACGACGCCGTCCTCCGTAAGAGAATAGTATTCGCGGTTTGCTTCCTTTTTTTCCCTGGAGTGCAGAGAGAAAAATTTCGCACGATGCTCGTCCTGCGCGCCCGCGGCGCAATCGGGACTCAGCACGTAGGCCTGCACAAAGCTGCTTCCGCCTTCCGCATACGCGTCGATGTATTTTTCGGAATAGAGGATATAATCCGCGCCGTGTTTTTCCAGCAGCTCCGCGGCTCCGGACGCCTCGAATGCCGCTTCGGAAGCAACGGAGGCGGTAAAGTCGTACAGTGTAACATCACGGAACTGCTTGTTCACGATATCGGATATGGAATTTTTCAACCCGAAGCCGGTCAGCATGAGCGCCGTGCATCCTGCGATTCCGATGATCGTCATCAGAAGGCGCTTTTTATAGCGGAAAATATTACGAGCCGTGACCTTCCAGGTAAAAGACAGGCGCTTCCAGAGCGGCTGCAGATGCTCCAGTAAAATTCGTTTTCCCATTTTCGGAGCTTTGGGGCGCATGAGTGCCGCAGGAGTTTCCTTTGTCGCATCTATGCAGGCGGCGACCGTGAAAATTTCCGTACAGGCCAGCGCGGCAAGCGTCGTCAGAGCGCCGAACGTCCAATGAAACGGCGTCTCAATCGCCGGAAGCGTATACAGGATGGAATATGCGGCGAATATCGCCCGCGGGAATAAATTGTAGCCGAGCGCCAGCCCCAGGACGCTGCCAAGCACAGTTGCGGCAAAGGAATAAAAAGTATATTTAAAAAGGATCGCGGCCTTTCCGTAGCCCAGCGCTTTCATTGTGCCGATTTGGATGCGCTCTTCTTCTACCATGCGCGTCATTGTCGTCAGGCAGACAAGCGCCGCAACCAGAAAGAAAAAGAAGGGGAAAATTTTCGAAATTGCATCGATTTTTTCTGCGTCGCCTTCATAGCTTGAAAAACCGACGTTGCTCTCTCTTCCCAGCACAAACGCATCCTCGCCGAGCAATTCCTGAATTTCTGCGGCGGCCTTGTCCACGGTCTCTTGATATGCCTCGCTGTAAGTATCAAACGAAGCGGCGCCCTCAACAGTGACCGCGATCTGCGAATACAGGCCGGCAGCGCTGAGTATTGTAAAGCTGTCCTTTGTCGTATAAAGAATATAATCGAGTCTGCCTGTTCCGACGGTGCTGCTGCCAAGCTCGAAGGAAATAAATTCAGGGGAATCCACCGTCCCTACGATTTTATAAGAGCTCTGGATTCCTGGAACCTCGCCCTCAAACGTAATCGTGTTTCCGACGTCCATCTGACTGCTGAAGTCCTTCGTCCGGAGAATGACGCATTCGTCCTTGGACTCTGGAAAGCGTCCGTTTGTCAGCGTCAGTGTGTTGATCCGCTCCGGAAGACTGATTAATTTCACCGCAGCGCTGCGCCCATCCAGAGAAAAAGTCGCTTCCGAGGTATAAAACCCTTCTGCCTCGCTGACGCAGTCCAATGCCTCGATCCGGTCCGCATCTTCCTGCGTCAGTCCGGAATACGAAGCGGCATACAGATCCATAAACCGGTTGTTCTTATAATAGTGATCCGCAGTCAGAAGCATGTCGTCAGACGTACATTTCACGCCGGCAAAGACGCCCGTCCCCAGCGCCACGATCAGCAGGATTGAAAAGAATCTGTTTGCGGTCCGCAGGACCGTTCTTATAATTTCCGTAAAATATGCCTTCATTGCCGGATCACCATGTGATTTGTTCGATCGGCGTCGGATCGGAATTTACGACGATGTCCTGTACCCGGCCGCTCCGCATCGTTATGACCTTATCCGCCATGGGGGTAATCGCCTGATTGTGCGTGATTACAACCACATTCTTATTATAATTTTTGCAGATATCCTGAAGCAATTTCAAAATCGCTACGCCGGTATTAAAATCCAGCGCGCCGGTGGGCTCGTCGCATAAAAGGATTTTAGGATTCTTCGCGATTGCTCTTGCGATGGCGACACGCTGCTGTTCTCCCCCGGAAAGCTGTGCGGGAAAATTTCCGATCCGATCGGAAAGGCCTACGGCGCGCAGCGTTTCGGCGGCATCCAGCGGATCCCGGCAGATCTGGGCTGCAATTTCCACGTTTTCCAGAGCGGTTAGATTCTGCATTAAATTATAAAACTGAAAGACAAAGCCTACGTCGTATCGTCTGTAATATACGAGCTCCTTTTGAGACATCGCGCTGATCTCACAGCCGTCCAGAAATATTTTTCCGGAGGAGCAGCGGTCCATTCCGCCCAGCATATTGAGGACGGTTGTTTTTCCGGCGCCGCTTGCGCCTACGATCACCGTGAATTCTCCCTTCGCGGCGGAAAAGGAAACCTCGCTCACCGCATCGATTTTTAAATCGCCGACCGTATAAGACTTACTGACACGTTCGAAAACTATGTATTCCTCCATCAGAAACAGAACCTCCCGAAAATAAAAAAGACAACCGAAGTATAGCATAATTTGTAAATTACAGCTATATAAATATTGCATAGAAGCATTATTAAGGAGCAGGGACGATGAACGATACCAACAACAGAGTGCCGGTAAAATTAAACGGTCAGGACGTAAATATCCAGAACAGAGAAAAGATAAAAGTCACGGGAGTGAACGACATTATCGGCTTTGACGAGACCTTTGTGGATATCGAGACGGAGCTTGGAAAAATGCTGATCCGGGGCGAGGGCCTCAAAATCGCGCGCCTGAGCCTGGAGCAGCACGAGCTGGTGATCAACGGGTACGTATATAGCTGCGAATATGAAGATACAAATAAAAATAAAAAAGGCATCGTAGGGAGAATTTTTAGATAATTATGGCAGACGGAATGAATCAAACCTTAGAAACGATACGAGTGTTTTTCCTGATGGGCGCCGCAGGACTCGTGATCGGCTGCCTGTTCGATGTGTTTCGGGCATTCCATGTTTCCTTTAAGGGAGCGGGAGAAAAATTTGATTTCGTCTCGGTTCAGATCACAGACGTTATATTTGCGATTTCTTCTTTCTGTATTTTCACGCTGGGCCTCTATCTTTTTAACGGGGGAGAGGTCCGCAGCTACTGCATCCTTGGAGCCGCCGCAGGACTCACGGCGTACTTTTTCCTTCTGGCTCCGGTTGTGAACCGCATCCTGAAGCTGGTCTTTAAAATTCTTTATACGATTCTCTTTTATACGGGGAAATTTTTTGCAAAAATATTTAAAAAGCTATTTACGAAACGGAATTGATCGGATATAATAAACGCGTTCTTTACTTAAGATAAAGCGGGTGTTTTTATGCGCAGGATTTTTAAATTACGGAATCTGATCTTTCTTGCCGCGGCAGCGGGGTTGATGGCACTGCTCGTCTCACAGCAGAGCGTCCTCGACAGGAATATAGAGCGGAATAAAACACTGGAAGATGAAATTCGCGTTGCAGAGCAGAAGCTTGAAGAGCTGGAGGCGGAAAAGTCTATTTTAGGCAGCGACGAGTATGTGGAACGAAAAGCACGCGAAGATCTTGGATATGTGAAAAGTGATGAAACCGTGTTTGTGAGAGAGGAATAAGAAAGGATGAAGCCGTTTTTTTATGCCGGGTGTAAGTGATGTTGTGTGCGGAAAGGTAACCGCCATTATGAATTTCGGAGCGTTCGTACTCCTTGAAGACGGCACGTCGGGCCTGGTACATATATCCGAAATATCCAAGAATTTTGTAAAGGATGTCAATGATTTTTTATCCGTAGGGCAGCAGGTGCGCGTCGTGTCCCTGGCAACCGATCATGACGGGAAGAAACGTCTGTCCATTAAGAAAGCAGACGAAATTTTGACGCTGAACGGAGATCCGAACGTCAATAAGTTCCGCACCCCTGCGGAAGGAGACGTCCGGACGGACAGGCGTCAGGAACGGATCCAGCGGCGCCGGACGAGGGGAGAGCAGGCAAAGGATTCCAAGCAGGATCTGATTTCCCAGCCGCCGCCGGTATTCGACGATTTTAAGAGCAGCCAGGCCGATACGTTTGAAGACCGGCTGTCGAAATATATGAAACTGAGTGAAGAACGCCTGATCGATGTTAAGCGGCAAAGCGAAAACAAACGGGGCGGTGGATATATCAGACGTGGCTGATTTTTTCTCAAAGGAAAACATCAATGATTTTTCGACGTGGCTTGCCGCCTCCGCCGCACAGGACGCTTACTATAAGATCCATCCGAACGGCGGATTTTTATTCAAGCGGGATATGGGCGCCACGCAGCTATTATATTTGTACACAACCACGGATCAAGCCTTTATTTCCGAAAGAATGCAGGCGCTGCGAGAGGAACCGTTAGACGTTAACAGCGCCGGGCACGTTTTTCGGACGTTTCTTTTTATTGCCGATTTTGCGGAAGCTCCGGCAGGCGCTTTTATCGAGTTCTTGGAGAAAGAGCTGAACGCCAACATCCGAGCAAAGCTCCTTACAGAATTGATTGTATACGATTTCCGCGCCGGCACGTACCTGCGGATTGGCGGCGGGCGCGTGCAGGATAAATATCTGCGCAAGATTTTGGACCGCGCTTCCGTAGCAGCCCATATGAGTCCGGAAGAACGCCGCGCCGCTACTGAACAGAAAAAGAACGCCTACAGGGAAACCCTGCGGGATATCCGCCCGAGACGCGAGAAGAAAAGTCTTCTCCATCCTCTTTTTGTAATCCTGATCATCAATATCTCGGTTTTTGCGCTGGATTTGATCTTAGAGGCGCGGATGGGCTATAAGCCGATCGAATTTTTCGGCATCCAGTATAACGATGCCGTTCTGGAGGGGGAATGGTGGCGTCTGATTACTTCCATCTTTCTCCATGCCGATTTCAGCCATTTGCTTGGCAACATGCTGATGCTGTGCTATTTAAGCAGTATCTTGAATAATTTCTACTCGGATCTGGAATATTGGATTGTTTATATGACCTCCGGACTTGCGGGGAGTCTTCTTACGCTGCTTTTTATGGACGGAGCGACGCGTTCTCTGGGAGCCTCCGGTGCAATTATGGGCTTGGGCGGCGTATTGATTTACAGGATGTTTTTTGGAAAATCCGCAAGAGCGTTTCGGTATGCCGGAAGCTATTTTATCATTGCTTTTATGGTGATTTACAACCTGTTTTACGGGCTGTTTGCGGAGAACGTAAATAACTATGCGCATTTCAGCGGCTTTCTTACGGGATTTTTCCTTGCCATGCTGTTTGAAAAACTGCGGCAGCGCAAAAGAAGCAAGTCCGGAGGCTGACCGCGCCGCTTCCGCAAGAAAAAAGTAACCGCAAGGAAGAATATTGGATATCCGCCGGCATAAACTTGTATATAGCGAAGTACAGGAAGCCGGTATTTTATTGAATCAAAAAAGGGAAACCTATAAAGCGGGAGCCGTGAAGCTGATGGCTGCTGCTTTCATCGTGAGGATATTGGGCTTTGTCAACCGGATCTATATGTCGAATATTCTCGGAGCCGAAGGAATGGGGCTGTTTCAGCTGGCATCGCCCGTTTACAGCTTGATCATACTGACGCTGACCTCCGGTGTGTCAATCAGTGTTTCGGGAATGACAGCGCAGGAACGGGCGCGCGGAAGGAACGCAAACGCGCTGCGTGTCTGCAAAACGGCTTTTGTGGTTTTGCTGGCAGCGGGGGCGGTCTGCGGCATTCTGCTTGCGGTGTTTGGTAAAACGATCGCAGAGGAAATTTTGAACGACGGGCGCGCCTACTACTCTCTGATCATGCTGGCTCCCTGCATTCCGATCGTAGCCTCCGCGTCTGCAATCAAAGGATATTTCTATGGATCCTCCCATGTGACGCCGACGGCGCTTTCTCAGATCGCAGAACAGATCGTACGAATTGCCGTTATCTTTTTTGTGGCAAACCGCATTGCGGGCAGCAATCTGGCATATGCCTGTGCGATTGCGACGACTTCTGCAGCGTTCGGGGAAATGGCCAACCTGATTGTCGTCGGCATTGCCTTCCGCAGGGAAAAGAGCAAGGAGGCTCCGACGCTGACAAGGAAAGCGGCAGCGAAAACGATCCTGAAATATTCCATGCCGATCTCCCTCAACCGTCTGGCAATTTCTTTTATGGGAATGGTGGAAACCGTGCTCCTGCCGATGCGCTTTATTGCCGGCGGACTCGACTATAAAAGCGGGATCGAAACGCTGGGGCGGATTTCCGGCATGGCAATGCCGTTGATTGCCTTTCCGACGCTTATTACGTCATCCGTAGCCACCACGCTTGTTCCGGCGATTTCTGAAGCAATTTCTGTTAAAAATTACAAGCTGGCGAATCTGAGAATTTCCAGGTGTCTCAACATGGGCTTCCTGCTTGGATTTATCTTCTTCGGACTGTATTTTTCATTAGGCGATTTTGCCGGAGAGCTGCTGTATCCGGGCCAGGGCGTAGGCGTCATTCTTGCACAGCTTTCCTATTGCTGCATTTTTATGTATGTAGAACAAATTATGGCGGGAATTATCAACGGGCTCGGAAAACAGGGCCTTTCGCTGGCAACTTCAACGGTAGGCTATCTCATTACGATCGGATTCATCTGGTTCGGCGTTCCGCAGATGGGCATTCGGGCATATATTTTGGGAAGCATTCTGAGCATGGCGGCCACGGTTTTTCTGAATTTGTGCATTGTCATTAAAACGACGGGGCTTGCCGTCAATTTACGCGATTGGATTCTGAAGCCGTCCGTGATTGCGGCAGGCTGTATTCTCGTCGGAAAAATAATGCTGTCGATACCAATTCAAAACAGATTTCTAAGTTTTTTTGTCTGCGGCTGCGCATGCTGCTTGACGGTTCTGCTTCTGGTTGCTACAATGTTCAGGAACTTGAAGTGGGGCGATTTGTTTTGGAGGAAGATGCAAACAAGAAAATCATAGCGATGACGATGGGAGATCCCTGCGGAATTGGACCGGAAATTACCGTTAAAACGTTGGCGGATCCCGGGATCAATGAAAAATGCAGGCCTCTTCTGATCGGTGATGCCGATATTTTGGAGCAGGCGGCGCAGCGGATAGGGATCCGTCATTTTATGGGCAGATATGCAGATCAGATTTATCACGTTCCCTGTATGGGGAAAATCAATGCCGATACGGCGGGGAAGATCTGCGCTTTTGCCGGGCAGGCGGCCTACGACTGCATCCGGATCTCTCATGAGCTTTGCAGCAGAGGAGAAGCGGCCGCGGTAGCAACGGCGCCCATCAATAAAGAAGCGCTTCGGGCGGCGGGCGTTCCCTACATCGGACACACGGAAATTTACGCGGCGCTTACGGGTACCTCGGATCCGCTGACGATGTTTGAAACGCGGGGCCTGCGCGTTTTTTTCCTGACACGCCATCTCTCGCTCCGAAAGGCGATCGATGCGCTGACAAAAGACAGAATCATTGATTATGCGGTAAGATGTACCGAAGCGCTCGACCGGATTGGCGCGCCGGCGGGCAAATTTGCCATCGCGGGGCTTAATCCGCACAGCGGAGAACACGGCCTGTTCGGAACGGAAGAGGTAGAAATCATATCGCCTGCGGTGGCGCATCTGCGGGAACGGGGACTCGACGTAGAAGGACCGGTCAGCGCGGATTCCGTATTTCATCAGGCTTATATGGGAAAATACCGTGCGGTGCTTTCTCTTTATCATGATCAGGGACATATCGCAACGAAAACGCTTGATTTCGAGCGCACCATAGCGTTAACGCATTCCATGCCGTATTTGAGAACTTCTGTGGATCACGGTACGGCTTTTGACATCGCCTGGACAGGCAGAGCCTCCTCTGTCAGTATGGCGGAGGCGGTGGCTTTGGCGGCAAAATATTCATACCGATAGAATAAAGGAGAACCAGCAGGATGCAGAAACTAGACGAGGCATTATTCCGGAATTTCCGATTTGAGGGTGAATTCCGGGAGTACGAGGAAAACACATCGGGACATATCAACGGCACTTATCAGCTTACCTATCAGCAGGCGGACGGATCTCTTAAGAAATATATTTTACAGAAAATCAACACCACCATTTTCACGAAGCCCGTGGAATTGATGGAAAATATTGACAAGGTGACAAAATATATCCGCAGCATTGCAGCAAAAGAGGGAAAGGATCCGGAGCGCAGTACGCTGCATATTATCAAGACGACAAGCGGCGGCCTGTTTTATGTCGATGCCGCGGGTGACTATTGGCGCGCGTACAATTTTATCGACGGATGCGTTGCGTACGACAGGGTGGAGAAACCGGAGGACTTTTACAATGCGGGCGTAGCGCTTGGGATTTTTCAGAAAATGCTGGACTGCTATCCATCTGAGCAGCTTGTAGAAACAATTGAAAATTTTCACAATACGCCGAGCCGGTACCGTGATTTTCAGCGCGCCGTGCAGGAGGATCGAGCAGGCAGGCGCAGCACCGTGGCGGATGAAATCGCATTTTTTGAGGAAAGACAGGATTTTTATGACATTATAACGAAGCGGCTGGAAGACGGAAGCATCCCGGTCCGCGTCACCCATAACGACACAAAGCTTAACAACGTATTGATCGACAGGAAAACCGATGAGGTTGTCTGCCTTATCGATATGGATACGGTGATGCCCGGTTCCGCACTGTATGACTTTGGAGACAGCATTCGATTTGGGACCAACACGGCGGCGGAAGATGAGCGCGATCTTGAAAAGGTTCGGTTCGATCTGGATCTGTACCGAGAATATACAAACGGCTATTTAAGCGAAATGAAAGAAAAGCTCATGCCCGCGGAGCTTGCGCTGCTTCCCGAATCCGCAATTCTGATGACGCTGGAATGCGGGATGCGGTTCCTGGGGGATCATTTAAACGGCGACGTATATTTCTCGATCCACCGCCCCGGGCATAATCTGGACAGGGCCCGCACACAAATCAGGCTGGCTTTGGAAATGGAACAGAATATAGAAAAAATGCGGGAAATTACGAGCGCCGCATGCAAATCCGTTTAATATAGATAAGGAAAACGGCTTTTCACGATTTGCAGAACCTCTGCCGCGATTTCTTCCGGCGGACGCATCTCGCTTTCCGAAGCCGCGCAATTCAGAAGAACGCTGCCGGGGAAGAGCCCGGCGCAGATTTGGTATCCCGTTCTGACGCGCTCCAAAAACGCGGCATCCTTTTCGTATACGTCGGCATCCGCTCCCACATAACCGCGAAAGCCCTTTTTGGCGACGTTTTTTCGAGAAAGCGATACGGGAATGTCAAATATGAAGCAAAGATCCGGCTCGGGAATCCCAAACACTCGAAATTCCAGTTCGTAAATCCATTTTGCCAGCTCGGCGGGATCGCCGCAGCGCGTCCCCTGATAGGCGGCGTTTGCCATTGTAGAGCGGTTCATCAGAACGAGATCGTACCGTGCTGCTTCGAATTCACGAAACGCATTCCATCGATCCGCCGCATACCATAACGACATGGAACGCGGATCCAGCTCGGAAGCCGTTACGGCTTCTTTGCCGGACAAGAGACGTCCGATCTCTTGTCCGAAAAAAGAGTCATAATTCGGAAAATCCAGAATGCCGACGGATTTTCCGCGCCGAGTCATGGTCTCCCTGAGTATTTTAAATTGAATGCTTTTCCCGCTGCCGTCGATTCCTTCGAAGGCGATGAATACCGTTTTGTGTTCCATATTTTTCTCCGTATGTAGATTTATGGCAGCTTCAGCGCGTTTCCGCGCGCATCCACCGTATAGATCGGAATTTCCCGGTCGAAGCTTCTAAGCTGATCCAGAAAAAGATTTTTGTTTCTGTCTCCGGGAAGACCGGTTACCATTGCCGTCGGCCGGACCTCGCTTACTGTTTTTACCGCCGATTCCAGCGTGTTGTCGGAATATATGACCGTGAGCTCGGCATTTACACTGCGGGAAGCGTTGTTTAAAGCTTCCAGATCGCTTACCGTTGCGTCCCAGTCGTCCCGGATCGTTTTTTGAATACTTGCTATCATAAGCTCCGCGCAAAGCTCATCTGCAATCCGCTTGCCCGCTTTGACAATATTGTCGCACGCGGCGGGATTGGTAATCCAAACGAGAACTGTTTTATTCAATATGATCGCTCCTTAATTGATCGTAACGGAATGAGTTCCATATTATAAAGTATACCATCCTGATTCCGTTCCCGCAACGGCAATTTGCTGTTCTTGAAAAAACGGTAAAATAGCGCCGCGGCAACAAGGCTCCGCGGCGCTGAGGGAGTTTTATCCGCTATGCGGATTATTCGAATGTAACGGTAAGCTCGACGTAGCTTCCTACCCATTTTTGCATGAAGCCGTCTCTTTGAAGCGTCAAACGGTATACCTGGGCAGAGACGCTGTCTCCGGAATCGCAGTTCTTTTTCGCTTCGATCAGATCGGCCGTCGAGGTGATTTCGATGCCGTTGAAGCTTGTCAGGATATCGTCCGTTTCAAATCCCGCGGCTTCGGCAGGACTGTCCTCCGCTACGCTGCTGACGACGATGCCGGCAGGATATCCCATTCTTTGCAAGGCGTCTGCCGTAAAGTTTTCGTTAAATTCCAGCCCGAGATATACGCTGCTGGAGGAACCGCTCTGAATAATGGCGTTGCAGATTTCGACGGCGTCGTTAACCGGGATGGCAAAGCCCATGCCTTCATATCCTGTTTCCACAAGCTTGACGCTGTTGACGCCAATCAGCTTGCCGTTTATGTCGCACAACGCACCGCCGGAATTTCCGGGATTAATGGCGGCGTCTGTCTGGATCAGCTTCAGGTTTTCGTAGGAGCCTTCCGTCTGAATCGTACGGTTGAGACCGCTGATGATTCCCTGGCTTGTAGAGCCCATGAACTCCAGACCTCCGGGATTCCCGATCGCGATTGCAATATCGCCTACGCTGATGGAATCCGAATCGCCGATCTCGATGGGCGTCAATCCTTCCGCATCGATTTTGATAACGGCAAGATCGGAACTCTGATCATATCCGATTACGGTTCCCTCATATTCTTCGGAGGTATCCTGATTCAGATAGACGATCAGTGTGGAATTCGGGTTGTTCTCGCCGGAAGATGTCAGCATATCTTCTATTACGTGGTAATTCGTAATAATGTATCCGTCGCTCGTGTAGATAATACCGGAGCCTTCACCGGTAGATTCGTAATCACCGTAGGGACCGTAGCTTGTGACCGTAGTAACCCTGATTCCGACGATGGAGGGGCTGACCTTCTCGGCAACGGCCGTTGCGGGAGAGGTCACGTTTTCCACATTGATTGTAACGTCCCCGCTCTGATTGCTTCCCTCGGAAGAAGTCGATGTGTTGACGGCGTTCGGATTGCTTCCGGAGGGATCCAGCGGCGTTGTTTCGAGCTCTCCGCCGTCAGAATTGTAATGCTGGTAAAGTGCGTATGAGCCGGTGGAAACAAGGCCTCCGAGCAGACTGCATGCGATGCAGAGCGCCGCGACGGTACGAACCCTGAAGGGGGCTTTGGCGCCGCCATTCGATGCGGCAGGTTTGGCTTTTTGCTCTCCTGCCGGCGGCAGAATCACAGTGCCGGTCTGCTTGGCCGCTTCGGTTTCCGTTGTATTTTCTGCTGTATTCATATTATCTGGATATTCTTTATAATCATTCATAAGACACACACCTTTCTGAATTTTTATGCCTGCAGTATAAATTTTGTCTGTGTCAAATCTGAGGCACGGCTGTAGCAAATGTGTAGTTTTATTGTAATACATAAATTACGCGCGACGGACATATTTATGAAATGAAGAAAAACGATTGCAGCAGGGAATGATCGAAATGAAAATCGCATATATCAGACATGGAAAAATCAAACTGATCGTTTTCGCAGTACTTCTCGCGCTTCTCGGGCTTTTTGCGCTGCACAGCGTAGGGCGTTCGGCAGCGCTGAACGCATCGCGCGCCGCATCCGTCAAATTGCCGATTTATTGTACCGATAATGATAATCGCGAAATCGCGCTGACAATAAACTGCGCTTGGGGAGCGGACGACATCGAAGAGATTCTGGACACGCTGGATCACTATGAAGTGAAAGCGACCTTTTTCGTGCTTGGCACCTGGGTGGAGCAATATCCGGAAAAGCTCAGAATGATTTATGAGAGAGGACACGAAATCGGCAATCACTCATACTCGCATAAGCTGCCTTCTAAATCTACGGAGGAACAGCTGGCAGAAGAAATCGACAAATGCAATGACGCGGTGGAAGCCGTTCTGGGAATTCGTCCGGAGCTCTATCGGGCGCCCTCCGGGGATATCACGGACACCGTGATGGAGCTTGCGGAGAACAGAGGCATGTATAATATTAAATGGTCCGTGGATTCCATTGACTGGCGTAAAGATATGACAAAGGAAAACATTCTGAACCGAGTTCTGGGCCGGACCGAATCCGGGAGCATTCTTCTGTTTCATAACGATACGCAATATACGAAAGATATTCTGCCGGAAATCATCGACCGTCTGCAAAAAGAAGACTATAAATTTGTAAAGGTTTCGTCGTTGATTTATAAAACGGATTTTTATATTGACAATACCGGAAAACAGTGGCGTGCAAAATAAAATATTGTATTTATTTTCGCAATATAATATAATCAGCAAATGGCGGTTATAAAATATTTGTACCGTTAATATAATTGATAGTAAAGAAACGCGGCTCGGCTGCGCAGCGGATTCTTAGGAATTCTGAGAGGTGTAATATTGTGGTAAACAGTAAATGCGAAAGCAATGTAGCCACCGTATCCGGCAAAATCGTTACGGAACCCGTATTCGGGCATGAGATTTATGGAGAGGGCTTTTATTATTTTGACGTACGCGTCAGAAGGCTGAGTGAAAGTCACGATGTCATACCGATCACTGTCTCTGAACGGCTGGCAGATTGCTCCGAATACAAAACCGGTAGATATATTGAAGTTGACGGGCAGTTCCGTTCCTATAACGCCGCGCAGGAAAATGGCTCTACGAAGCTGATGCTGACGGTATTCGCAAGAGACGTTATATTTTATGATGCCGAAAGGGAAACGGATCTCAATACCGTTGAACTGAACGGCTTTATCTGCAAGCCTCCGATCTACAGGACGACGCCGTTCAACCGCGAAATTACCGACTTTTTATTGGCCGTCAACAGATCCTATAATAAATCCGATTATATTCCATGCATTGCGTGGGGGCGCAATGCAAGATTCTGCGGAAAACTTTCCGTTGGGGAAAACGTTAAGGTTGTTGGCCGGATGCAGAGCCGCGTCTATCAAAAAAAGCAGCCCGACGGTTCCGTCCTCGACAAAACTGCTTATGAGGTTTCGGTTTCTCAAATCGAGCTGAATAAGCCGGACCTGCAAAAAACAACGGAATAAGCGGAAAAGCTGCGGAATCTTTGCGGCCGGGAGCAGAAATGAGCTCCCGGCCGTTTTATATGAGCAGGAAAAATGAGGCTGATCAGGCGAAATAATACTTTAGAAATTCTTTATGGTTATTTGTGAAACACTTTAGGACATGAATATGATTTTTTAATCGGGTACATAATATAATAGTGCTGTACTTCGAACAAAGGAGGAATTGATATGTTAGCCGAATATTCTTACACAAATAATGAAGCTCCGGAGGAAAAAGAATTTGCTGAATTCACCGAAACCGGCGATACGGATTCCCTGAAGCAATATCTGAGAGAAATCGGACGGTATGACCTTCTCTCGGAGGAAGAAACGAAAACGCTTTTTAAAAGAATTGAATCGGGAGACAAAGCGGCGCATGACGTTGTCGTGGAACATAACCTCCGCCTTGTCGTAAAATATGCAAAAAGTATCAAAAAGGCTTACCGTGCCGACGAACCGATCATGGATTTGGTGCAGGCGGGAAATATCGGTCTGATGCGGGCCGTAGATAAATTTGAAGTGGATAAGGGGTATGCGTTCAGTACGTATGCGAGCTGGTGGATCAAGCAGAGCATCATTCGCCATATTTTTGATAACGAGAGCTCCATCCGCGTTCCCGTGCATATGAGCGAGCGCTTTGTAACGCTTTCCCGCACGATCCGTACATTCCGTGAGGAAAAGGGTGTAGAACCGACCTTTGAGGAGCTGTCGAAGCTGATCAAGGTTACGAAAAAAGAGTATGATATTTTCAAATCACTTGACAGAAACGTTATTTCCTTGAATTCCATCGTCAGTGAGGATACGGATTCCGAACTGATCGATTTTGTTCCCGGCGGCGACACGGCCGATCCGGTGTATGAGGAAACAAATCAGAAAATGCTTTGCGAAACGATCAACGAAGTGCTGGCAAAGCTGGATGCGCGCGAATCTTATATCGTAAAAGCTCGGTACGGATTGGACGGCATGCCCTCCAAAACGCTCGAAGAGATCGGCGCAGATTTGGGGATTACGCGGGAGCGCGTCCGCCAGATCGAAACGGTTGCGATGAAAAAACTACGTACTTCTGTGAAAGCGGAAGCACTTAGGGCATATAGATAATACCATTTTCTCTCTTCTCTCTATGAATGGTCCCGCGCCCGCATACTACTTAGCGGCGCGGGATCACTTTCTTTCTCCGTAAAAATATGCTATACTTTTTCCTCGGAACTATCTGTCCCAATCATGGAGGCTGCCGACATGCTGGAATTAATTGATCTGACAAAAAGATATGATATCAAAAGCGTCCCTGCCGTGCTCGATCTGAATCTGAAGGTCGGCAGGGGCGAAATTTTTGGATTCATCGGCCCGAACGGCGCGGGAAAAACCACCACGATTAAAATGATCACGGGAATTTTGGAACCCACGGAAGGAACGGTTCTGATTAACGGAACGGATATGAGGAAGGATCCGGTGAAGTGTAAAAGCTTTTTCGGTTATGTACCGGACAATCCGGATGTCTATGAGAGACTGACCGGCATGGAGTATTTAAATTTTCTGGCTGATATCTACCGTGTTTCTCCTGCGGAAAGAAAGGCGAGGATCGACCGATACACGGAAGCGTTTGGAATCGCCGCCGCTGTCCGGAATCCGATCAAGAGCTTTTCCCATGGTATGCGGCAGAAGCTGGTTCTTACGGGCGCGCTGATTCATGAGCCGATGCTGTGGATTCTGGATGAACCGATGGTCGGACTCGATCCGATGGCGGCGCACGTTCTGAAAGAGGAAATGCGCGCCCATTGCGCAAAGGGAAACACCGTGTTCTTTTCCACGCATGTGCTGGAAGTTGCGGAAAAATTATGCGACCGCGTTGGAATCATCAGAAACGGAGAGCTCGCGGCCGTCGGTACGCTCGAAGAATTGCGGGCGCAGGCGGAAAACGGTGAATCCTCTCTGGAAGACATTTTCCTGGATATCGTAAACGGGGGAGTGTGATCGCCATGAATCAGTTCGGTACGCTGCTGAGGTTCCAGCTTCGCTACAAGCTCGGACTCAGAGGAATAAAAGAAGCGCTCGGCGCATCAAGGTTCGGGAAACTCACCGCGGCCGGAGGCGTCCTGCTGGTTCTGTTGGTCGCTGCCTGCATTTTGATCCCGTATACCTTTTTGCTGAATATTCTATATGATTCGTTTGCCGCGGCGGGAAGCCGGACCGGATATCTTGATACGCTGTTTCTTGTGTGTAATGTGATCACGTTTATTAGCTCCGCCTTTTCCACGTACAGCATTTTATTCTCCGGCAGAGACCGTGAAATTCTTACGCCGCTCCCCATCAAAAAGCAATATATTTTTCTGACGAATTATATCACGCTGTATGCAAGCGCGCTTGCCTCGGCGCTGGGGTTCCTTCTGCCGGGCCTGCTGATCTATGAAATCAAAATGGGATTTTCCCTGACGACTGTCGTCAAAGCGCTGATCGGTTCGATCGCTTTCCCTGCGCTGCCGCTGGCCGCTGCTTTCTTGCTCATGTCCGCGGTGCTGGCGGCGGCTTCCGGCTTCCGGCACAGGGAACTGCTGGCTACGATATTCGGAGCGGCGCTGGTCGGCGGATGCGTGTTTTTAAATGGAAATCAGGAATTCCTGGTTCGGTTTGTGGAAACGGGCGCCGGCTCCGTTTCAAAAGCAGGAAGAATTTTTGTAAACGCATTTTTTCTGCGGGAAGCGCTGCTTCGCAGGGGCGGCCCGGCCTGGCTCTTTGTATTTCTTTGCGTTGCCGTAGCGGCTGCACTGATTTGTCTAACCGCCCTGTACGGGGGAGCCGTATACGATAAAATTTTGCAGAGAATGAGCGCCTCTGTGACGACGCGGAAGGGAAAAGGGCAGAATTATAAAGAGAGGGCTCCGGCCTCCGCGTTTTTCCGGAAGGAAATCAGAACGATTTTACGAAGCCCGGTATACTCGCTCAATTGCCTGATTAATATCGTTCTCGCTCCGCTGGCTGCAATTTTGCTTACAAGGAAGGATACGGCAGCCGAAGTCCTCGAGGGGCTTGGCCAATCCACAGAAAACAGTGAGTTTTTATTGGCGATGCTTGGGCTGACAGTGGGGCTTGGGCTGACGGCGCTGAACATGGTGCCCTCCACATCAATTTCCAGGGAGGGAAAATGCTTCTGGATGCTGCAAATCATACCGGTCGATTTAAAAACACAGATCAGGGGCAGAATTGCGGCGGCCATTCTGTTTTATGTTCTGAGCGGCGGATTATTCATTATTTTATTTGGAATATTGATTAAAATTAATTTTTTGTATATGATATACGGGTTCTTTATCATTCTGGCAGGCTCCGTACCGTTTGCGTGCAGCGGGATTCTAATCGATCTGTCTCATCCGAAGCTGATTTGGGACAGGGAGTCGGAAGCGGTGAAGCAGAATTTTAACGGAATGGCAGGGATGCTTATATCTATAGCATTTGTCTTGATTTACATGATTCCGTTTTTTCTCTATCTGGGCGGGATCCTTTCCGAAGCGGCGTCGCTTGCGGGAATCCCCGTTCTGATTTTGCTGATGATCCTGTTGAATGTTTCTATGCTGAACAAAAAGATAAAAGCGATGGAAGGGTGATTGGAAAATGACGATCAAAAAAATAAAAACGGGCGTTTACTATGCAGACGGAAGACTGATTCCGGAAGAGGAGGGCGTTTATCGGAATTTTACAAAAGAGCAGAAGCAGAATGCTTATAAACGTACGATTTCTTATTCGATTTTGAAGGATCATATTGCGGAGGGATCTCCGGATGACGAAAAGCTGAAATTAAAATTTGACGCTCTGGCTTCTCATGATATTACATACGTGGGAATCATTCAGACGGCGCGTGCAAGCGGCCTGAAGCGTTTTCCGGTACCGTACGTGCTTACGAACTGCCATAATTCGCTTTGCGCGGTAGGCGGGACCATAAATGAGGACGATCATGTGTTCGGCCATTCCGCTGCCGTGAAATATGGAGGAATTTATGTGCCTGCCCATCAGGCAGTGATCCATCAGTATATGAGAGAAATGATGGCAGGTTGCGGAAAAATGATTATCGGCTCCGACAGTCATACGCGCTACGGCGCGCTTGGCACGATGGCTGTGGGAGAGGGCGGCCCGGAGCTTGTCAAGCAGCTGCTGTGCAGGCCGTATGAGGTCAATCAGCCGGAGGTTGTATGTATTTATTTGACGGGAGCGCCGCGTCCGGGCGTCGGACCGCAGGATATCGCTCTTGCAATCATTAAGTCGGTTTTTGCGGACGGCTTTGTGAAGAACAAGGTGATGGAGTTTGTGGGCCCCGGCGTGTCTTCTCTTTCCGTAGAATACCGGAACGGCATCGACGTGATGACGACGGAGACGACATGCTGGAGCTCGATTTGGGAGACGGATGAAAAGGTAAAAGATTATCTGGAAATTCATGGCAGAGGCGCGGACTATAAGCCGCTGAAGCCCGGCGAGGGCGCCTACTACAGCAGCGCGCTGATCGTAGAGCTTTCCTCGATTCCGTCCATGATCGCAATGCCGTTTCATCCGAGCAATGCATATCCGGTGCGCGAGCTGATCGAAAACGCGCCTGATATTCTGAAAGAGGTTGAGGCATCCGGCAGAGAGCAGTACGGTGATAAGGTAAAAGAATACCGGCTCACGGAAAAATATTACGATGGAAAGCTTCATGTGGATCAGGGCGTGATCGCGGGCTGCTCCGGAGGCACGTTTGAAAACATCTGCAGGAGCGGAGAGATTCTGCGCGGAAAATCCATCGGGACGGGAGATTTTAGTCTCAGCGTCTATCCCGCAAGTCAGCCGGTCTTTATCGAGCTGACAAGAAACGGCGTAATTCCGGAGCTCATGAATGCCGGCGCTACGATCCGAACGGCTTTCTGCGGGCCCTGCTTCGGAGCGGGCGACGTTCCGGCAAACAACGGCTTCAGCATACGGCATACCACAAGAAATTTTCCGAACCGCGAAGGCTCGAAGCCGTCTGACGGACAAATTTCCTGGGTGGCGCTTATGGACGCTCGTTCCATTGCGGCCACAGCAGCAAACGGCGGCATCCTGACGCCGGCGGACGAAATTGCGGAGGAAGCCGGATTGACCGAGAAAGAAATTCCGTATCATTTTGACAAAACCGTATATGAAAACAGACTGTACTTCGGCTTCGGCAGAGCGCAGGAGGAGGCGCCGCTGAAATACGGCCCGAATATTGCCGACTGGCCGAGCATGCAGCCGCTGACGGAAAATATTTTACTGGAGGCCGCTTGCGTCATACACGATCCAGTGACAACTACGGACGAGCTGATCCCAAGCGGAGAAACGTCCTCATACCGCTCCAACCCGCTGCGTCTCGCGGAATTTACTCTTTCCAGAAAGGATCCGGAGTATGTGAACCGTGCAAAACGTATTGCCGCTGCGGAGCGCGCGAGGCTGCGCTATATCGGCGGAGATGCCGGAGCCGCTGCGGACATGCAGAACATTTACGAGGGAATCGGTGATCCGGTGCTTCTGGCGCATACGACCGGCATCGGGAGCGTTGTGGCCGCGGTGAAGCCAGGAGATGGCTCCGCGAGAGAGCAGGCCGCATCCTGTCAAAAGGTTTTGGGCGGATGGGCAAATATCGCTTCCGCCTATGCGACCAAGCGGTATCGCAGCAACCTGATCAACTGGGGAATGCTGCCGTTCACCGTAGACGATTTTGCGGGATTATCCCTCAAAACCGGCGACCGGATCTTTATAAAGGGAATCCGATCTGCGGTAGAGCATGCAGAATCGGAGATCAAAGCCAGTCTATACCGAAGCAGCGGTACGGAAGAAGAAATCGTGCTTCACCTTACCGATTTGTCGGAAGACGAGCGAAGGATTATCCTCGCGGGTAGCCTGATCAACTTTTATAACTGAAAGCGGGAGGTTTACCGATGAATAGAAATCTTAAAATCTGCCTTAAAATTACAACGGCTCTCCTTGCCGGACTTACGGCATGCTCCGTCTGCGGCGGCTGCTCGGAAAATCCGAATCAGGACAAGCCGCATCCGACGGCGGTCATCAGGGTTCGGGACTACGGCGACATCGAATTGGAGCTTTATCAGGATGTTGCGCCGAATACCGTTGCGAATTTTATATCGCTGGCAAAGGACGGCTTCTATAACGGCCTTACGTTTCATCGGATCATTTCGGATTTTATGATCCAGGGCGGCGATCCCCTGGGAAACGGACGGGGCGGGCCGGGGTACTCCATTAAAGGGGAGTTTTCCGAAAACGGCTTTGAAAACAATCTGAAGCATGAACCCGGCGTCATTTCCATGGCGAGAGCGCAGCCAAACGATTCTGCCGGCTCCCAGTTTTTTATCTGTACGGAGGAAACACCCGGGCTTGACGGCAGATATGCCGCTTTCGGAAAAGTGACATCCGGAATGGAGGTCGTTTACGCAATCGAAAAAGTCCGGACGGATGCGAATGATAAACCGTTGGAAGACATTGTGATCGAAAGCATTACGGTGGATGAAAAGGGCGGAGACTATTCAAATGTTGAAAAAATCGAGGAGTAAAACGGCTCCGGATCAGGAAGCAGACAAGAACGGAGAAGCGAAGCTTCCCTTTAAAATTCGAATCAGGGCCTGCTGGGAAGCGGCCGAAAGGGAAATGACGGATTTTCGGCAAAACAGCGCCAAAAGCTTTGGAAAATGGCTTTTGGTCTATTTCCTGTTTGCTTTATTCTCCCTCCTGCTGCTGAATGCGGATTCCGATTTGAAATTTAAGGAGTTTCCGACCGTTTTTGCGCTGGTTATTCCGAGAATGTTCACGCTGTTTTTGTTTACCTGTCCGATTTTAAATTTACGAAAGCGCAAATCGGCTTTTCTGATGATGACGGCTCTGTGGCTGCTGTGGCATTGTATTGCGTTTGACCGGGCCGAATACGGAGCGGGCGTTTTTGCATTGCTTCTTCTTGCCGCCGTATTCGTATATCTGGCGGAAACGCCGAATGAGTCGAGAAAATATAAGTCGCTGTTCAATCGGCTGACGGTGCTGTTCCTGTTTACGGTTCTGGCGGTAATGAGCTTACAGATGGCGCAGATGAAAAGTCTGACGAAGCCCTTTTCCTCCTTCCTGCTGTCGCCCGACATTTTTGCGTGCAATCTGCTCTGCTTTGCGGCCCTTGGCGCGTTCGTGTTCTGGGTGCGCAGGCCGAAGGTTGCGCTCTGCTGCTATTCCGCGCTTTGGGCGATCCTTGCGGTGATCAGCTATTGCAAGAGCAAAAATACCTTCGAACCGGTTCTGTTTCTGGATGTGTTTTCGCTGAAGGAAGGCGTGCGCGCGTTTTTCGCATATTACAGCTGGTTTTTTATCATCGGAGCCTGCATCCTGATTGTGCTGGTCCTTGCGGGCATTGTTTTCCTGTCGCTGAAGGAGAGAAAAAGAGCCTTTTCATTTGTGAAATTTTTCTCTGCGGCGCTGTTTTTTGTGATCTCCTTCTGCAGCCTGTACTGCATCAGCCAGCTGAACATGATGTACTCGGAAAGCAAGACGGCCAAAAACGAATATGACACGAAGGGATTTGTATTCGGATTCCTGTTTTATTCGCTGGATTCTTTTGTCGTGGAGCCTGAAGGATATACGCCGAATGTGATCGAGACGATTGACCAAACCATCGCGGAAAATTTTGTCCCGTACGGGGATGAGTCGAACGTACAGAATGTGATTGTAATCCAGCTGGAATCTTTTGGAGATCCGTACGACTTTCCGGGAATTATCCTGGAAGAGGATCCGATGCCGTTTATCCGCTCCCTTATGAACAATTACAGCTCCGGCTATGTGGAGGTGCCCGTCTTCGGCGGACTGACGGTGAAAAGCGAATTTGAATTCCTGACGGGACTCAGCATTGAGAATCTTCCGCTCGGATACAACCCGTACGTACAATATCTGTATGAAAACCCTGTGGACAGTCTGGCGCGTTATTTTAAGAGCACGGGGTTTGAAACCACAGCGATTCATAATTATCAGGGCGAGTTCTTCCAGAGGCACGAGGTTTATCAGCAGCTCGGCTTTGACTATTACGTTCCGTACGAATGCATGGCGGATATCATCAAAGATCCTTCAAGGATTTGGGGGAACGATTCCGTTTTCGTGAATCATATCGAGCAGGCGCTTGACCACAACGGCGACGGAAAGAATTTCGTGTTCGGCGTAACAGTGCAGATGCACGGAAACTACACGCCGCTTGACGAGGCGGACTATCCCATGCAGATCGGCGGAATTGAAAATAAGGACACAGAGGGAGCTATGGCGTACTATATCCAGCAGCTCCAGCAGGTGGACGAAATGATTAAAAATCTGATCGCAATGCTTTCTGCCAGAGAGGAAGCGACCTACGTCCTGTTTTACGGGGATCATCTGCCCTCGCTGTTTGGAGAAAGCAGCGAAGAAATATCTAACGAACAGAAGTATTCCACGCCGTATTTTACCTGGAACAACATGGGAATCCAGAAAGCGGAAAATCATAAGGGCAGCGACGCGCAGAAATATACGCCGGATCTCGAGCTGTTCCAGCTTTCCACATTCCTGTGCAGAGACGAGCTGAACATTGACGGCTCTTACATGAACCGCTTCCATGCGGCGTATCGTGATCTGGAGCAATATGAGCAGGATTTTTCATCCATTCAGTATTATAAGCTGTATGATGAGAAGGATGCCGTGGATTTCAGCAACGAGCAGTATGAGATCGGAATCGTCCCGCTCACTGTAACGGAGATCGAGCGCTCCGAGGATTCCGAAAACTCCTACGTAATTAAAGGCGACGGCTTCAGCCAGGACACGTATCTTTGCATAAACAACAAAACGGTTTATAAATTGGAGCCAGTGGATGAAAATACGCTGATTCTGAATGATTTTACCGACGTACTGACGGAAGGAGACCGGTTCACGATCCGTATTATCGGCGAAAAGCTGGGAGAGGTATTGAAGGAGTCCGAGTCATATGAATGGAGCAGCTTTATTCGTTAAATTGCTGGAGGAGCAGGGAACGGACGTCGTATTCGGATATCCCGGCGGAACCGTCTTATCTATTTATGACGCCCTTTATAAAGAGCGCAGGCGCATCCGCCACATCCGTACGGCCCACGAGCAGGGTGCGGCGCATGCCGCAGACGGTTATGCGCGCGTATCCGGCAAGACGGGCGTCTGCATTGCAACCTCCGGCCCCGGAGCGACAAATCTGGTTACCGGGATTGCAAATGCGTATATGGATTCTGTTCCTGTCGTATTTGTAACGGGAAATGTCCCGCTGCCGCTGATTGGCACGGACAGCTTCCAGGAAGTGGATATCACCGGGATCACTTTGTCCGTCACCAAACACAATTTTATGGTGAAGGCTCCGGAAGAGCTGGCTCCGTGCCTGCGGGCGGCCTTCCAAATTGCAAACACGGGCAGAAAAGGACCTGTCCTGGTCGACATCCCGCGTGACATTCTGGAAATGGAAATGCCGGCAGGGTCCGACTTGGGGCATGCTCTGCCTATGCGTTCAAAACAAATCCCGGAGGTCGATCCGGTTCGCCTGGAAGAGGCGGTTTCTCTGATCGACGCTTCGAAGCGTCCGCTCATTCTTGCAGGCGGGGGGATTCGGAGTGCAGGCGCCGCCGGGATCCTTTTAGAATTGGCAAGGAAAATTCAGGCGCCGATCTGCTGCTCTCTGATGGCCGCCGGAGAGATTCCATATTCCGAACCGCTTTATCTTGGAAATTCTGGAGTATACGGGACTGCTTCCGCAAATGACGCGCTGCGCAGCTGCGATCTGGTGATCGCTATCGGAACGCGGTTCAGCAACCGCCTTGCACCAGAAACAAAGGTGGACCATTCCCGCTGCAGAATGATTCATATCGATGCGGACCGTGCGGAAATCGGCAAGGTTCTGGAACCGGACTGCTATATCGTCGGAGATGCACGGGCCGTAACAGAACGGATCTGGGAAAAGGCGGCTCCGCATGCCGGATGGTATTCTGCCGCGGCTCCGGAGCCGGAAGACTTTTATCTGAAGACGCTGCACGAGCTGTTTGGGGACGAGGCCTATATCGTGACGGACGTAGGCCTGCATCAGATGTGGGCGGCACGTCGGTATCCCTTTGAAAAAAGCGGACATTTTATCACCAGCGGCGGACTGGGGACGATGGGCTTCGGACTCGGAGCGGCGATCGGAGTGCAGACGGCGCATCCGGACAAGCCCGTGATTCTGATCACGGGAGACGGAAGCTTCCAAATGAATTGCAGCGAGCTTGCCACGGTAGCTCGGGAGAAACTGCCCGTTTTAACGATTGTTGTCAATAACGGCTGCCTTGGCATGGTGCATGAGCTGCAGAAAAAGCTGTACCGCGGGCGATACAGCGAAACGGTGCTGAAGCGGGCGCCCAATTATGCAGCCCTGGCCAGAGCCTTCCACGTCAAGGGCTGCCGTGTCAGAACGGCGGAGGAATTTGTTAAATATACAGCTGAGATAAAAGAACGCCGGATTCCGGCGCTGCTTGACATGGATATAAGGAGGAATATGGATGCTGAAAACGATTTCCGTTTTGGTGGACAATAAAGCGGGTGTACTTGCCAGAGTCACAAACCTCTTCAGCCGCAGGGGATATAACATCGACAGTCTTGCCGTGGGTACCGCGGACCGGAGCGATATTTCCCGGATTACCGTCATCGTGGAATGTGACGACCGGATTCTGGACCAGATCATTCATCAGCTGGAAAAGCTGATCTGCGTACATAAGGTCAAGGTTTTAAACGAGGAAAATAATGTGACCAGAGAGCTGGTACTGATCAAGGTAAAGGCCGATGCGGCGGTACGCAGCGAAATCATTCAGATTGCCGAGATTTTTCGAGGAAGGATTATCGATCTTTCCCCGGAAACGGTAACGATCGAAATGACGGGAGAAGAACAAAAAACGTCGGCGCTTATGGAAATGATCCGGGATTACGGGATTCTGGAGGTGGCCAGAACGGGAAAGGTCGCGCTGGACAGAGGAACGGAGTACCTGGAATGCTTGGAGCCGGAGGAGGCGCCGCTATGAAGCGGATCTATCCGATCGATATTTTTCCGTGGGGCCGCCCGGAGGTATATCCGGAAAGTCAGGCAGAGCTGGAATTCCTGGATGACGGAATTTTTGTATGTCTGTCGGCAAAGGAAAAAAATCCCAGATGCAGCGTAACTTTTCCGGGAGGCGAGGTCTACCGCGATTCCTGTATGGAATTTTTCTTTTGTCCGTGCCCGGAGCGCAATCCCGGATATTTTAATTTTGAAACGAATGCGCTTGGAATGCTGTATGTCGGTTTCTCTCCTGATGGGACGCGCAGAATGTCCGCACCGATTGCTCCCGCGGAATATACCGGGAGGATTCCTACAGACGCGCGCATCGACCGGAGCGGGGGAAGCTGGAGCGTCCGGTTTACCATTTCGTATGATTTTATCAGAAGCAGAGTACCGGAATTTAATGAAAAGCGTCAGAAGCATATTACGGGGAATTTTTACAAATGCGGCGATTGCACGGAATATCCCCATTATGCGGTATGGCATCCGATCGATTCGAACATTATTACGAAACCCGATTTTCACGTGGCAAAATATTTTGGAACAATTGAAATAGAATAAGATATTTTACCATGTTAAAAATATATCTCGTCAAAAGACACAAAATCAACACAAACAAATCGTATAGTAACCCTAGAGCATCACATTGATGCTGATTGCTCTCTCCCTCAATGTAGACCACAGGCTATTGTTCATCACTGTTCTCGCCTGTGGTCCTTTTTTTGTCTGTTCGCCGTTTAAAAATGTTAAAAATACTATTGACAACAAAATAAAACTGTATTATATTACATACAGTTGTTAGCACTCGACATCAGAGAGTGCTAACAACCAAAAAGGATGGTAGCTATGAAATATGAAGAGCTGGATGCTCGCAAAATGTCAATATTGAAAGCGATTATTGATGATTATATCGCAAGCGTAGAGCCCGTCGGCTCCAGAACGATCGCCAAGAAATATGATATGGGCCTCAGCTCTGCCACGATCCGCAACGAAATGGCAGATCTGGAAGAAATGGGGTATTTGTCACAGCCGCACACGTCGGCCGGAAGAATTCCGTCCGACAAGGGGTATCGTTTATATGTCGATAAGCTGATGGATCCGAATGAGCCGGTCCTGAAGCCTACGCAGGAAGATCTGGAAGCCATCAGGGATTTTATGCAGCGCCGGATCCACGAGCTGAATCAGATGGTACGCGCCGCCTCTGAAATTGTATCCCGCATTACCCATTATACTGCCATCGGCATGGCGGGAAGCGTAAAGAAACACGCGATCAAGGCGCTTCAGATTCTTTCGCTGGATATTCGCAAGCTGCTGGTGGTTGTAGTGCTCGACAACGACATCATCAAGAATCAGATCGTCAAGCTGAGTCAGCCGCTTCTGCCGGAAGAGCTTTCCCGGCTCAGCGTGATTTGTGCCAATCTTCTGACAGGAAACAAAGCGGATGAAATTACGGCGGAGATCATCAACGATATTATAGCGCTTTCCGGAATCGATCGCGAACGGGTTCTTCCGATCGTAGAGGGGATTCTCGAATGTATAAAACAGTGTGATTCCGCAGAAATATATACGGAAGGCACTGCCAATCTGCTGGAGCATCCGGAATTCAACAATCTTTCCAAAGCGAAAACGCTGCTGGAGCTGCTGAACAAAGAAGAAGAGCTTGCAAAACTGCTGCACAGCTGCGAAGATGGGGGCGCAAAGGGAATTGTCATTCGAATCGGAACCGAAAATGAACTCTTAGAGGTCAGCGATTGTTCCGTCATTACCGCAACCTACAGCGTGGACGGAATCAATCTGGGAACGATCGGGGTGATCGGCCCGACGAGAATGGATTACGGAAAGGTGATATCGGCGCTGGAATATGTCAGAAAGAGGCTGCTGTCCGAATAATTGGGAGGTACGACATGGACGAAGAACTGCAGAAGGAAAAAAATCCGGAAACGGAAAGTACTGAGAACATCGAAAATCCGGCTGAATCCGCGCCGGAGCAGACCGCGCCGGAGCAGGCGGGAGAAGCCGAGAAACCTCAGGAAAGCGAAAACTCCGAGAAAAAAGAGAAAGAAAAAAGCTTTCTTGGAAAGAAAAAGCAGAATGCAGAGCTTGGCAAGCTGCAGCAGCAGAATGAGGCGCTGAAGAAAGAGACGGAAGAATGGAAGGACAAATATACGCGTCTTGCGGCGGAATACGACAATTACAGAAAACGTACGGCAAAAGAAATCGATGCGCGGTACGACGATGCCAAAGCCGATGTATGGAAGAACGTTCTTGGAATTTTAGATGACTTTGAGCGTGCAATGCAGGCGGAAATTCTTCCCGAGTGCCAGAATTATAAGGATGGCGTGGCCTTGATTTATAAAAAGCTTTCCGATTTGATGACTTCTTCCGGCATCGAAGAGATCAAGGCGCTGCACGAGCCGTTTAATCCGGAAATGCACAACGCCGTTATGCACATAGACAGTGAAGAGGCGGGCGAGAACGAAGTGGTAGAAGTATTTATGAAGGGCTATAAATTAGGCGACAGGGTCATACGCCACAGTATGGTTAAGGTTGCCAATTAAATGATATAAAAAGGAAAAAGAATTAGAGGAGGAATAAATGATGTCAAAGGTAATAGGAATCGATTTGGGAACTACAAACTCATGCGTAGCCGTTATGGAGGGCGGTGAGCCCGTCGTAATCGCAAATGCGGAGGGTGCAAGAACGACGCCGTCCGTCGTGGCTTTTACAAGGGCGACTTCCAATAAAGCAAGCGAACGTCTTGTCGGCGAGCTGGCAAAAAGACAGGCGGTTACAAATCCGGACAGAACAATCATATCCATTAAACGTGATATGGGAACAGACAGAAAAATTACGATTGACGGCAAAACATACACGCCGCCGGAAATCTCGGCTATGATTCTTCAGAAACTGAAGGCCGATGCGGAAAGCTATCTGGGAACGACCGTATCGCAGGCCGTAATTACGGTGCCGGCATATTTCAGTGATTCACAGAGACAGGCAACAAAGGATGCGGGCAGAATCGCGGGCCTGGAGGTTCTGAGAATCGTAAACGAGCCGACGGCTGCCGCACTGGCCTACGGTTTGGATAAAGAACATGATCAGAAGATCATGGTATACGACTTGGGCGGCGGTACGTTTGACGTATCGATTCTGGAAATCGGAGACGGTGTCTTTGAGGTTCTTGCAACAAACGGAAATACGCGGCTTGGCGGTGACGATTTTGACCAGAAAATTATCGACTATCTCGTAGCGGAGTTCAAAAAAGAAAACGGAATCGATCTTTCTACGGATAAAATGGCAATGCAGAGGCTCCGTGAGGCGGCTGAAAAAGCGAAAAAGGAGCTTTCCGGCGTAACGTCGACGAATATTATGCTTCCGTATATTACGGCGGATGCGAACGGACCGAAAAACATGGATATCAATCTGACGCGGGCGAAATTTGACGAGCTGACGGCGGACCTTGTTGAAAAGACCATGGGACCGACGAAGCAGGCGATGAAGGATGCCGGTCTTACCCCCGAAAAAATTGATAAAGTTCTTTTGGTCGGCGGATCGACGAGGATTCCTGCGGTGCAGGAGGCTGTGAAGCGCTATCTCGGAAAGGAGCCGTTCAAGGGGATCAATCCGGACGAGTGCGTTGCAATCGGCGCTGCAATTCAGGCAGGCGTGCTGACCGGCGACGTCAAAGATCTGCTGCTTCTTGATGTAACGCCGCTTTCTCTCGGAATCGAAACGATGGGCGGAGTATTTACAAAGCTGATCGAGCGGAACACGACGATTCCTACGAAGAAGAGCCAGGTATTCTCTACGGCCGCGGATAATCAGACGAGCGTTGATGTACACGTCCTGCAGGGTGAGCGTGAAATGGCGGCATATAACAAAACGCTGGGCAGATTCCAGCTTTCCGGCATTATGCCGGCTCCTAGAGGCGTTCCGCAGATTGAAGTCACGTTTGATATCGACGCAAACGGAATCGTAAACGTATCCGCAAAGGATCTCGGAACGGGAGCGGAACAGAAGATTACGATCACCGCATCCTCGAACCTTACGGAGGAAGATATCAAGAAAGCGGTCAAAGATGCCGAGGAGTTTGCGGCGCAGGATAAAAAAGCAAAAGAAGCCGTCGACACGAAAAATATGGCGGATTCCGCTGTGTACCAGGCCGAGAAAATGGTCAAGGATCTGGGCGACAAGCTGGAAGCAGCCGATAAGTCTGAGATAGAGGCGGCAATTCAGAAAGCAAAAGACGCCATTACGGCGAATAACACCGACGACATGAAGCGTACCACGGAAGAACTGCAGCAGGCCTTCTATAAGGTGTCCGAGAAAATTTATAAGCAGAATCCGGGCGCGGCAGGAACGGATCCGGGACAGCAGAGCGGCCCTCAGGGCGGAGACGACACGGTCGTTGATGCGGATTATACCGTAGTGGATGATGACGACAGCAAGAAATAAAGTATTGTAAAAATCAATAAAATCTGATAGTATGAAGCCTCTGAATATGGGGCTTCATATTTCAATGAAAAGAGGAAATCAGCGATATGGCAGAGAAAAAAGATTATTACGAGATCCTCGGCGTTTCCAAAACGGCAACGGACGACGAAATCAAAAAAGCATACAGACGGCTTGCCAAAAAATATCATCCTGATTTGAACCCCAATAATCCGGAAGCGGAAGCCAGATTCAAAGAGGCCGGAGAAGCATACCAGATTTTGAGCAATCCGGAAACCCGCGCGAAATATGATCAGTTCGGCCATGCAGCATTCGATGCCGCAAGCGGTTACAGCGGCGGGGCCGGTAGCGGGTTCGGCGGATTCGGCTTCGATGTCAACGATATCTTTGATTCCATCTTTGGAGGCGGCTTCGGCGGCTTCGGCGGCAATCGCGGCGGCAGGACGCCGCAGCGGGGGGCGGATCTCCGCGCCTCATTGGAGATTTCTTTTGAAGAAGCGGTATTTGGCACAGAGAAAGATATTACGATCAATAAAAGCGTGCCGTGTGACGCGTGCGAGGGGACCGGATCAAAATCCAAGGAAACAAAGCGTTGCTCGGTTTGCGGCGGCACGGGCCAGGTACAGGTAAAGCAAAACACGCCCTTCGGACAGTTCATGAACGTCAAGACGTGCGATAAATGCGGCGGTACAGGAAAGGCTGTGGACGATCCCTGCCAGGTCTGCAGAGGAAAGGGCTTCGTCCGGAAGGCCGTAAAGGTACATGTCAAAATCCCCGCCGGGATTGATAACGGCCAGGCCATTTCCATATCAGGCATGGGCGAGCCCGGCTCAAAGGGCGGAGCTCCGGGCAATCTGCTCGTATCCGTGAGAATCAGACCGCATAAAATCCTGCAACGCGACGGATACGATATTCATGTAGAAAAGACAATCTCCGTTGCGCAGGCGGCACTGGGAGATACGATCAAAATCGAAACGATCGACGGTCTCGTGGAATTGAATATTCCAGAAGGAACCCAGAGCGGCGTTTCTCTCAGAATGCGCGGAAAAGGCGTGCCGAAGCTCCAATCCTCCGGAAGAGGCGACCAGTATGTCCATCTTACGGTAGAAATTCCAAAGCATCTCACCGAGAAACAAAAAGAGCTGCTCCGTGAGTTCGACGCCGCTATGGGCGGCACACTTCAGAAGACCGAGGGAGAAACACAGGAACGAAAGTCTTTTTTTGGAAAGAAAAAATAAATATAAAAAAACGGATGGAGGCTGATTATGGAAAAAGTCTTGAAAGCGCAATGGAATCCAAAGAAGGAATCCGAGGAAAAGGTTTTTGAAAACATCACGTTTGAAACGGCCGTGCGGGGACTGGATATTTTGTACAGATCCGGCGGAGGCGCATATGAGCTTGACGTATGCGTAGACGGAAGGACCGTCGCGGTCGCGGCGCTTACCGGCACCGCCGGTTATCGCGATCTGGAGACGGTGCATGCGGAAATTCCGCCCATCGGGCCGGGCACCCATACGGTTTCGTTCCGAACGGACGGAAATCCATATGTGGAGGAATTTGTCTTCACGGAAAGCAGCTACAAAGAAAATGCAGGAGCCTATGAGCCGGCAGAGCCCTGCTTCCGCGAAACGGACAACGATTTGATTACGGCAACGGATTCCCTCGGCAGGACGCTTCCCGGAATCGAGGAATGCGGGGAACCGAAGAAACGCTTTGTGGGGCTTTTTTACTGGACGTGGAGAAATCAGAATGTCAAAATTGAACCGACGAATCTCTCCAAAGTTCTTCGCGAGCATCCGGATGCAGAATATGATATTCATCATCCCGCATGGAAAGAACATGAAAGCGTTCACTGGAACGAGCCGCTTTACGGATTTTACAGAAACGACGATCCGTACGTTCTGCGCAAGCATGCGCAATATTTTGCAAATGCGGGAGTTGACGCACTGTTTTTCGATACGACGAACGGTTCTCTCGTCTGGAAGGACGCATATATGGCGCTTTTGGAAGAATTCCATAAAGCCAGACTGGATGGAATCAAAACGCCGCAGGTGGCTTTTATTATGAATTTCGGCCCGATGCCAAGCACGCTGCACATGCTCCGTTCTTTATATCAGGATCTTTATAAGCCGGGCCTGTATCGGGACCTCTGGTTTCTGTGGGAGGGGAAGCCGCTGGTGCTTGCTTACCCTGAAGCGATCCCCCAGGAAGGAAAATCAGACTTTGATACGGCGCTTTTGAATGAAATTCGCAGCTTCTTTACATTTCGTCCGCCGCAGCCCATGTATGCGGGAGGCCCGCGCAGAGAGGATCAATGGGGCTGGCTGGAAATCGCGCCGCAGAACGGTTACGTGAAAAAACCGGACGGAAGATACGAAATGTGTACCGTCGGCGTAGCGCAGAATGCGCGCGACGGCAGAATCTGCACGCATTTCAACGATAAGGGAACGTACGGCAGAAGCTATACGGCACGCTTTAAACACGAAAAGCTGACGAAGGATTCTTATAAATACGGCTACAATGTCCAGGAGCAATGGGACAACGCAATTGCAATGGATCCCGATTTTATATTCGTGACGGGATGGAACGAGTGGATGATGGGAAAATTCCCAGGAGAGCCGTGGGTTCTGGATAAAAACAGTACGCAGATTGGTTTTGTTGATCAATACGACTACGAACACAGCAGAGATATCGAGCCGGACTGCGACGGATATCTTGACCTGTATTATATGCAGCTGACGGCGAACATCCGTCGTTATAAAGGGCTCCAGCATATAGAAAGAAGAAATGCGGAGAAAACGATCGATCTTAAGAATTTCCACGACTGGGACGACGTGCGGCCGGAATACTACACGCAGAAGGGAACCGCGGCACACCGCGATTATCCTGCGCTCGGAACGCAGCTGCACTACACAAACAACAGCGGCATTAACGACTTCATCCTGGCAAAATACGCGTATGATAAAGATTTCATTTATTTTTACGTGGAATGCGCGAAGGATATCGTACTCGGGCATAAGAACGCGATGACGCTGCTCCTGGATACCGACCGGCGAAAAGAAACCGGCTGGGAAGGATACGATTATAAAATCATTTCCGGGAAATGCTTCTCCATGATCCGCGGCAGCCTGGAATATAGGGGCGACGTGGAAACCTCGGTTGAGGGGAACCGTATGGCGCTGCGCATCCCGAGAGAGACGATCGATTTTGAAAAGGACAAAAAGCCCGATTTTGAATTTAAATGGATCGACAACATTGAAATGGCCGATGTCATGGAATTTTACCGCGACGGAGACTGTGCACCGTTCGGCAGATTCAATTACGTGATGTAAATAAAAAGAAAGGAGCGTGTACGGAATGCTGAATATCGGGTGCCATCTCTCAAGCGCAAAGGGGTATCTGCATATGCTTCGGGAGACTGAATCCATCGGGGGCAATACGTTTCAGTTTTTTACGCGCAACCCGAGGGGCGGTCAGGCAAAACCGATTGATCCGGAGGATGCCGCAGCGTTCCGCGCAGAGGCGGAGGAGAAAAAGTTTGCGCAGATTTTGGCACATGCGCCGTACACGCTCAATCCCTGCGCGTCGAAGGAAAGCGTTCGGGAATTTACCAGAAATACGATGGCAGACGATCTTGCGCGAATGGAGTATACACCGGGAAATCTGTATAATTTCCATCCGGGAAGCCATGTCGGACAGGGAATTGAGGCTGGCATCGAAATGATTGCAGCAATGCTGAACGAAATTCTGAAGCCGGAAATGCATACGACCGTGCTGCTTGAAACCATGGCGGGAAAGGGCAGTGAGATCGGTTCCCGTTTTGAAGAACTTCGCGCAATCATGGACAGAGTGACGCTTTCTGAAAAACTCGGAATCTGCTTGGATACCTGCCATGTATACGACGCCGGATATGATATTGTAGGTGATCTGGACGGAGTATTGGAAACGTTTGACGCAATCATCGGTCTTGACAGGCTCAAGGCGATTCATATCAATGACAGTAAAAACCCGTACGCAAGCCATAAGGACCGCCATGAAAAAATCGGGGAGGGATCGATCGGAACAGATGCGTTCCGCCGGATCATTACCCATGAAAAGCTGCGCGGTCTTCCGTTCCTGCTGGAAACGCCGAATGAGCTGGACGGCTACAAGGCTGAAATTACGCTTTTAAAGGAATTATACAATGCAAGCCCTTTCTCTGCTGCAATATGATATTTTAAAGGACGTTCCGCACTGCTTTACGACGCGCCTGGGGGGCGTATCGAAGGGCGGGCAGTCGTCTTTGAATTTAAGCTTTTCTCGGGAGCCGTCCAGGAAGAACGTACTCGAGAATTACAGGCGCGTTTCGGAAGCGCTTGGCGTTGCCTTTGAAGGTATGACGCACGTTCCGCAGCACCACGGAGATCATGTGCTTGTCGTTACGGAGAAAGAAACCGGGAGCGGAATTACGAAGCCGTATCCAGACGGAGCGGAAGCTTACGGCTATGATGCCATGATCACCGATGTCCCGGGAACCGTGCTCTGTACGCTGCATGCGGACTGCGTGCCGGTGCTGCTCTATGATCCGCAGAATAATGCGGTCGGAGCGGTGCATTCCGGATGGCGCGGCACGGTACTGAAGATTGCGGCGAAAACGGTGGAAAAAATGGAATGCGTCTACGGAACGCTGCCCTCTGAGCTGCGAGCGGTAATCGGTCCGTCGATCGGAATGGATTGCTTTGAGACGGATGACGACGTATACGAGGCGCTGCAAGAATCGTTCGGGCTTTTCCCGGAGGGCGGCGATCTTTTTTACAGAAAAGGAAAGAAATATCACATTTCAGTGTCCGGCTTCGTTTATCGGACGCTTTTAGAGGCTGGGCTGCTCGCGCAAAATATTTTTTACGACACAAGATGTACTTTTGCGGATGAGAAGCTCTTTTTCTCTCACAGAAGGGACAGGGGCGATACCGGAGCAATGGCAGCCGTCATCTCGGTCAGGAGCGGAAGCGTATGAGAAGCAGACGGTTGTGTTTTTCCATTTGTATTTTTGCCGTTTTGCTTTCGTTTTTATTTTCTTCCTGCGAAAATCCTTATCTTCAGGAAGAACGGCCGCTCCCAACACTGAATATTCCAGAAGCTTCTCCGGCTCCGACAGACGGAAACGGGGCAGAAAGTGTATCCGGAAATCTTGTTCTTGGAATTTATGATTATGATACGCTGAATCCGCTGACGACAGAAAACGAGGCGCTGCGAAGATACTTGACGCTCGTCTACGAATCGCTTGCCGTACCGGGAAAAGACGGTGCGCCCACTCCGCAGATTGCACGCGATTGGAGTACGACGGACGGCGGAATTACTTGGAAAATTACGATCCGGGAGGACGTGACCTATCATGACGGCTCTGTGTGTACCGTGTACGACGTGAAGAATACACTCGAATGGATTGCCGAGCACGGGGGGGCATATGCGGATTGCGCCAAAGGAATTTCCGGATTCAACATTCTTTCGCAATTTGAGCTTGAAATTATCCTGGCGGCGCCCGATGCGTTTTTGCCGTGCAAATTGATCTTTCCAGTTATCAAAAGCGAAGACCTCGGAAATTTTACTCAGCCAAACGGGACGGGACGGTATCGGTATGCCGGCACGAGTGAGGGAGGCTCGTTCCTGTTCCAGGTGAATCAGGAGTATTACGGAGCCTTTCCACGGATTGCCTCGCTGGAAATCCGGAATTATGAAAGCGCCGCCGCGCTTTATGAGGGGGATGCTGACGTGATGCTGTGCTTTGACGACAATGTGATCCGATATGCAAAACGCGCGGGCTATTCCGTTTGCCAATATACCGACGGCCTCCTTTCTTGCCTCCTGCCGTCGGCGAATACGGATTTGGCGGTACGGCAGTATATCAGCTCTGCGCTGGACCGGAGACTTTTGATCAATGCGGTCGTCAGCGGAGGAGGGACTGCCAAATTGCTCCCAATTGCGGAAGGAACATACTATCGTAAGCATCAGGACTCGTTTCCTGAAGAGACTGTGGGCAGCAAGCCGTCTGCCGTAACGCTGATTGTGAATGAAGCGGACAAAGATCTTATGCGCCTTTCTTCGGTTCTTCGTTCCCAGCTGGAGGACCTGGAGATTGAATGCACGGTGACATCCTATAAAACGGAGGAGTATGGCGCCGCCATAGCCGCAGGGAATTATGATTTTGCACTTCTGAACCTCCAGATCGGCCTGTGGCCGGATTTGTATGAATTGTTTGCAAGCGACGGCAGTTTGAATTATAATGGGTATTCGGACGCTTCGATGGACAGCCTTCTGCGCTCCCTGCGCACGGCGTATCGCGATGCGTCGGTAAGCGGCGTTACGGACTTTGCCTCTTTTGCGCTGTATGCGGAAGCGCAGCTTGATAAAATTGCGCTGCGCGCGGAGGAAACGCTTCCTTTGATCGGCCTGTATTCCAGAAATGCATCGGTGCTTCTGAAGGATACGGTCAAGGGCGTAGATTCTTTCAATTTTACTTTTTGGAATACGCTGGAATCCTTTGATTCCTGGTATGTGGAAACGGAATGAGGGCAGACGGTATGAAACGTTTTAAAAATAACCTGGGCAAAAAGGATGCGGTGCTTTTTATCGCCGGAATTCTGGCTTCCGCTTTTTTTTTGGCGGTCGATCTGATCGTTAAGCAGATTATCATTGAGAAAGTGCTGTACGGCAGCGAGATTGTTGTAATCAAAAATTTTTTCAGCATTACGCATATCCGCAACACGGGTGCGGCGTGGGGAATCTTTTCCTCGAAAACTGAAATTCTTACAATTGTCACCATTATTTGCTCGGTTTTGATTTTTTATTTGATTTATGCCTCTACAGTCAATAAAACCGTAATGTTTTGTTTTTCCGCCATATTGGGCGGGGCGTGCGGAAATCTGACGGAACGCCTCCGCCTGGGATACGTGACAGATTTCCTGGCGTTTCGTTTCTTCGGATATGATTTTCCGAATTTTAATGTTGCCGATATGTGCATCACGGTCGGCTGTATCGTATTGGCATTTTATATCATTTTTCTTCACCGAAAAGGGACGCCGCTCTTCCGGGAAGGGACTGCCGCGCACCGGATTTTTAAAGAATGAGTATGTGGGGCGAAGCGGAGCAGCAGGAGGAAGCATTTACGGTAACGGCGGGGCCGGAATCTGCGGGCATACGTCTGGACGTGTTTTGTCATTCCATGCCTGAGTGCGGAATCACAAGCAGAAATTATGCGCAGAAGCTGATTGAGGCCGGACATATTACGGTGAACGGAAAATGTTACCGCACCAATTATAAAGTGAAAGCCGGTGATGAAATCCGCTTCGTGCTGCCGCCGCCGGAGCCCCTGGATGTGCTGCCGGAAAACCTGCCGCTTGATATCGTATATGAGGACCGGGATCTGCTGGTGATCAATAAGGCAAGGGGAATGGTCGTACACCCTGCGCCGGGAAATTACAGCGGGACGCTGGTAAACGCGCTTTTATATCACTGCAGAGATTTATCGGATGTGAACGGCGTTATCCGCCCGGGGATCGTTCATAGAATTGATAAAGATACGACGGGACTTCTCGTCGTGGCAAAAAATAACGCGGCGCATCTTTCTCTCGCGGCACAGCTGAAAAACCACGGGATCAGAAGAGAATACGTAGCCATAGCGGAAGGCGTGCTGCGCGAAGATTCCGGTACGATCGATCTTGCAATCGGCCGCTGCCCATCGGATCGGAAAAAGATGGCGGTTCGTCCGGAAGCCGGCAGAGAAGCTGTTACACATTTTACCGTTTTAGAACGCCTGAAAGGGCATACGCTGGTAGCATGCCGCCTGGAAACGGGAAGGACGCATCAGATCCGCGTCCATCTGGCTTATATCGGACATCCTATAGTAGGGGATCCGCTCTACGGAATAAAGGAGACGCATGGCATGTCGGGTCAGGCGCTGCATGCAAGAACGCTTTCTTTTATTCATCCTTCCTCCGGCGCGCCGGTGTCGTTTTCGGCTGAGCCTCCGCAGGATTTCTCCAGACTCGCCTCCGGGTTGTCCGATTCCGTTTCGTTTACAATATAAATCGGTCTTTTTTTTACTTCGAGATATGTTTTTGCCAGATATTGTCCGAGAATTCCGATCGCGAACAGCTGGATCCCGCTGAGCATCAGTATGATGCAAACCATGGAGGGCCAGCCGTAAGCGGAGCCGCCCCAGATCAGCTGACGCACGATTATCACAATGATGGCGATAAAAGAAATTACACAAAATAAAATTCCGATTACGGAGGAAACGAAAAGCGGCATAGTGGAGAATGCTACGATCCCGTCGATCGAATACGCGAGGAGCTTCCAAAAGCTCCATTTCGTTTCTCCGTGGGCGCGTTCAATATTTTCGTACTCCAGCCATTTCGTACGAAAGCCCACCCAGCCGAAAATTCCTTTCGAAAAACGGTTGTATTCGCCAACGTCTAGAATCGCGTTCACCATTTTGCGCTTCATCAGCCTGTAATCGCGCGCCCCGTCTACGACCTCCGTTTTGCTGATTTTTCGCATCACCCTGTAAAACATTCGCGCAAAAAAGGAACGGATCGGCGGTTCGCCCTTTCGCGTCACTCTTCGCGTAGCGGCGCAGTCATACCCTTCTTTCTCTATCGCATGGAGCATATCGGGAAGGAGCGAGGGCGGATCCTGCAGATCGACATCCATTATCGCAACATAGTCTCCCTTTGCATTTTTTAAACCTGCGTACATGGCGGCTTCTTTACCGAAATTTCTGGAAAAGGAAACGTATCGGACCCGTTTATCGCTTTTTGCAAGACGCCGCAATATACTGACCGTATGATCCTTGGAGCCATCGTCTATAAATAAAAATTCGAAATCGACCTCCGTCATGCTGTCGGCGACCTTGACGGTCTCCTCCCAGTAATGCGGGATTGCTTCTTCCTCGCAATAGCATGGCACGATGACCGAAATCAGCTTCTTTCCCATTCTAAAATCCGTCCTTTATCCTGTTTCATGATAAAAATTTTATATCACGGGCAGTATTATACTATCAAGCGGACGTTAATGCAAATCGGAATAAAGCGCCTTTGGGAATTGGCCTGCCGATTTGCGGGCATATTAACGTAAGGAGCGCTTCTTATGCGTGCTGCTTCATCTAAAATGGGATTGAAACAATTCTGAAAGCGTGGTAATATAAGAAAGCAGTTTTTATACTGTAATTTGCGCTGTATCTGATACAGAACAGCAGCAGGAGGTTGTATCAAATGAATAAAAGAAAAGTACAGACCATGGTGGGCATGGCCCTATTCGCAGCAATTGTTGTAGTGCTGCAGATCATAGGGAATTACATCAGAATCGGAAATTTTTCGATTTCACTCGTGCTTGTTCCGATTATCGTAGGAGCCGCTCTTTACGGCCCTGCGGGCGGTGCGTTTCTCGGCGGAGTGTTTGGAATCGTAGTGATTATTGATTGTATTACGGTCGGCAACGTCCTTTGGATCGCGAACCCGGTAGCGACGGCGATCGTCTGCATGCTGAAGGGGATTGCGGCGGGTTTCGTTTCCGGCGTCCTTTACAAATCTCTATCCAAGAAAAATCACTATCTCGGCGCATATGTTTCTGCGATTGCGTGTCCGCTTGTAAATACGGGCATTTTCTGCGCGGCGCTGCTGCTGATTTTTAAAGACACGCTTTCGGAATTGGCCGGAGGCACGAATATATTTTATTATACGTTTGTTGTAATGATCGGCATTAATTTTCTGATCGAACTGGCGGTCAATATTGTTTTTGCACCGGCGGTTGTGAGCGTCCTGAAAATGGCGCGCTCCGGAAAACGATAAGAACGCACCTTTCCTGGAGGATAGACATGGTATTAACGGTTGACGTAGGAAATACAAATATTGTCGTAGGCGTATATGATAGAGACCGGCTGCGATTCATTTCCAGACTTGCTTCGGACCAGAATAGGACGGCGGACGAGACCGCCGTCCTGCTCCAGTCCGTTTTTTCCATACATGATATTGACATTCATTCCATCGATGGAGCCATCATATCTTCTGTCGTGCCGCTGATTACGGAGCCGCTTGCTACCGCGGTGCGCCTGCTGACGGACAGGAAGCCTCTGATCGTAGGCCCCGGCATGAAAACGGGAATCAATATCGGGATTGACAATCCGGCGCAGCTCGGCAGCGATCTGCTTGTGGATAGCGTTGCGGCGGCAGCGCTGTATCCCAAGCCAATTATCGTTGCGGACATGGGAACCGCGACGACACTTACTGTAATTTCAGAGAAAAATACGATTCTCGGCGGAGCGATTTTACCGGGTGTCAAAACCTCTCTGAATGCTTTGACCGCAAAGGCTGCGCAGCTTCAGCAGGTCAGCATTGAAGCGCCGAAGCGCGCAGTCGGCTCCAATACGATCGACTGCATGAAGTCGGGCGTTGTTTTCGGCAATGCGAGTATGCTGGACGGTATGATCGACCGATTTAACGAAGAGCTGGGAACGGAATGCTTTGTCGTAGCCACGGGAGGCTTGGCAGAGGTGATATCACAGTACACTAAGCATCAGATTGTATATAACCCGAATCTTCTTCTGGAGGGCTTATATATTTTATATCAAAAGAATATATCATGAATGTAATATTGATTTGGATTTGAGCAAAACGGGGAACGGCGCATGTTTGCAAAGAAGAGCGGCAGATCGCTTGCCGAAAGATATCGGGAACATAGGGCGAAACGCCGCGTGAAAAAAGAAGAAAAAAATCGCTTTAAAATGGTGCCGGATAAAAAGAAAAGCTATAAATGGCTGATGATACCGGTCTCCTTTGTGCTGCTCCTGGCTCTGATCGTATATACGCTGTATGATAACGGCCGCATTATAGTGGACTATGTAACGGTGACGCATGCTCAGATTCCCGCCTCGTTTGACGGATACCGTATTCTTCAGATCAGCGATCTGCATGGAAGAAAATTCGGTACGGAGAATAAAAACCTCGTCAGTCTGATCGACAGCCTGGAATACGATATGATTCTCCTGACGGGGGACTATATGACGGATGCGGACTCCGGAGATTATTGGGACATCGTTGATCTGCTTACGGATATCGAAAAAAGGGACGTACCGATCCTGTATATTTTGGGAGAGGCGGACTATGTTCCGGAAAATGTCGATCAGCTTGGCGAAAATTGGAATATGTGCATCGAACCGAGGGAGAAGACAAAGCTGATGGAACAGCTGGAAGACTTGGGCGCAAAGTTCGTGTATCCGATTCAAATGATCGAAAAAAACGGGGAAGCAATTTATTTTACGGGAATCGATTATAAGGAAGAACAGTTTGATGCGCTCAATTTTGATGTGGATAAGCATTTCAGCATCTGTGTGACGCATAAGCCAATTGATTATGACGTGAATGCAAGGCTGAAAGAAGTAAATGCTCAGCGTCTGACAGAGGTGGATTATGATCTGTCGATTTCCGGTCATACGCACGGCGGCCAGGTTCGGCTTCCGCTGCTGGGAGCCGTTTATATTAAAGGAAAAGGACTCTTTCCGCAGGAGGAGGATTCTGCCGGGCTTCATTCGGACGGGCAGGGGAGATATAATTATATTTCAACGGGGCTTGGCGCATCCGGGTTTCCGGGCTTCCGCTTCTGCAACCCGCCCTCCGTTTCCGTTATTACGCTTAAGAGAAAATAAGCCTGCTTAGGGGCATTGGAGCTCCGCTTGATAAGGACAAATAAAGAGGGAAAGCGTTCATGAACGCTTTCCCTCTTTTGCTATCCCCGGCTGCGGGCGAAAAATTTCCGTTTGCTGCCGTCACGATTCCGGATCGGAATTCTTCGGAAGATTGCTCGGATCGATTTCCATAATGATCGGAAGAATCATGGGGTTCCGTTTTGTTTGCTCGTATACGTAATTGTGAATTGCGTCGCGAATACTCGTTTTCTTCAGCGCCCAGTCGTGCCTTCTGGGAGCGGAAAGGGAATCCGTGCGGTTGAGCGCGTCGATCGCTACCTCTTTGATGTGTGTAATCATTTCTTCCGACTCGCGCATATAAACAAAGCCTCTGGATATGATGTCTGGACCGGCAAGCACTTCTCCTGTGGCGGAATTGATAGACATTACGGCGACGATCAGACCGTCCTCCGCCAGGTGGCGGCGGTCTCTGAGCACGATGTTGCCGACGTCTCCCACGCTGAGGCCGTCGATCAGGACGTTCCCGGAAATAACAGTCTCATCCGTCTTGATTTCATCGCCGTTGAATTCCAGAACCTTGCCGTTATCCATAATAAACACGTTTTCCTCCGGCATTCCCATTCGGACGGCGATATTTTTATGGCGTGTCAGATGACGGAATTCGCCGTGTACCGGCATAAAATATTTCGGCTTAACAATTGCCTGCATTAATTTGAGCTCTTCCTCGCAGGCATGTCCGGAAACGTGAACCTCTGCAATTGATTTGTAAATGACGTTTGCGCCGCGCTTGAACAGTTCGTCGATCATCTTGTTGATCGGCTTTTCGTTGCCGGGAATCGGGCTTGCGGAAATGATTACGGTGTCTCCCGGCACGATGTCGATTTGCCGGTGCGTGGCTACCGCCATGCGCGTCAGCGCCGACATTGGTTCTCCCTGACTGCCCGTCGTAATAACGACAAGCTGTTCCGGCGGATATTTGTCGATTTCTTCCATATCGATCAACGTATTTTCCGTATGCTTCATATATCCGGTCTGAAGCGCCACATCGATGACGTTTACCATGCTTCTGCCGCAGATTACGCATTTCCGATTGAACTTTACGGCGGTATCGATGATCTGCTGGACTCTGTGAATGTTGGAGGAAAAGGTTGCAACGATCAGACGTCCCTTCGTCCTGGAGAAAATATCGTCAAATGTCGCGCCGACGGTTCTCTCCGACATTGTGAACCCTCTGCGCTCGGCGTTCGTACTGTCGGCCATTAAAAGCAAAACGCCTTTCTCTCCCAGCTCCGCGAAACGCATCAAATCGATGGGAGCGCCGTCGATCGGAGTATAGTCGACCTTGAAATCTCCCGTATGAATCACGATGCCGCACGGCGTGATGATCGCCAGCGCGCATGCGTCGGCAATACTGTGATTCGTGCGGATAAATTCAATGCAAAAATCTCCTTTCATGATCATCTCGCTGTGCTTTACCACCTGCAGATCCGCAGAAGCCGCGAGATTAAAATCCTCCAGCTTTTTCTCGACAAGCGCCAGCGTCAGCTTTGTACCGTAAATCGGGACGTTGAGTTCTTTCAGAAAATATGGAAGAGCGCCGATATGATCCTCGTGCCCGTGCGTCAGTACAATCGCACGAAGCTTGTCTTTGTTTTGCATAATATAGGTAAAATCCGGTATGATGGCGTCGATGCCGGGCATGTCGTCCTCCGGGAATGCTACGCCGCAGTCGACAAGAATCATGTCGTTATCCGTCTCAAAAACCGTCAGGTTTTTGCCAATTTCGCAAATTCCGCCTAAGGGTATGATTCTGAGTCTTTTTTTATTTTTTGATAATTGTGCCATATCAGATATTCCTCCAACATAAATATTTATGTATACTATTTTGCAAAAAATAGAATAACAGCTGTTCTTCGTATGACGTATCCGAACAATAAAAACCAGTCTTTTTATTATACCACTTATTCTTAAATATTCAATAGAAAATCTTGAAATAAAAATAAAATCCCCCGAAGCTTCGGGGGATCACTGGCTGCGGAACTAGGATTCGAACCCAGACAAAATGAGTCAGAGTCATTCGTGCTACCATTACACAATTCCGCACTGCATTAATATGCTGCATCATTAACGATACAACGCTGGCTATTATACCACGGAAAAACCTGGTTGACAATAGGAAAAATAAAAAAACATTGAAATTTTCAAAGAACGGTACTGTTAGACAGATTGATAGATTTTATTTGTAATATATGAAAAAAATATTGCAATTAAGAATATGAACTATTATAATAAAAACATTGAGATAGGAATTCCGCATTCCTAAATATGTTTTTGGAGGAGAATCATGAAAAAAGTTTTAAGTCTTGTTTTGGCTTTATCGGTCGCCGCAAGCCTGCTCACGGGCAGCTTTGCGCTTTCGGCCGAGGAAGCGTATGACGACACGTACGTTTATGTGATGTCGGAGACCTCCGTAACGGGGAACAACGTCGAAATCACGACATCCGCCGGCGGAGAATATATCGGCGTGATCACGGAAGGGAGCGATCCGTGGATTTCGCTTGCAGGGATCAGCGTTCCCAGCGAGTACGGATATATGGCGGTGAAATATGCCGGCGCATCCAATACCTCGTTTGTCGGAAACAATCATTACGTCGCAACCGACGGCGGATTGGCGTGGGGACAACCAGGATCGTTTACTGCGCCCAATATGACGGCAGACAATGCCTGGCACCTGAAAATTTATTCTGTGGCAGACTGCTTTGCGGGTGTGGGAACGGATAATATAACGAATATACGCCTGCTTGTAGGAAACACCACCGACGCGGAAACGCGTATTGCATACGTTGGCTTCTTCAAGAGCGAGGCGGAGGCAAGCGCTTACGATGCCGCGTATTGCGCCGCGAACACTCTGGATGATATGCCGCCTCCGGAACGAACGGAAGTGATTCCTGAGGCGCTCGATGCGGTTCCGGAATATACGTTTGACTTCAACGATCTGGAAGCGGGCTATGATCTGTACGGTGTTTCCTATGCGGAAGGAAATCCTTTCCGCGTCAATTGGACGCCTCTGGCCGGAAACCCTACATCCTCTGTAGTCGTGGCGGACGACCACAGCGCGATGCTTTCCCAATTTTCGCAGGCGGAATTTGACGACAGATGGAAAGGCGGAAGTGAAATCTCCTTGGATCTCAAAGGAACCGGCGGCTCGAATTTCTGCGGATTTTACGTAAGACCGGGCGACGAGGGGACAACGCCGTTCTTTGAGAACGACGGCGCCAGAAGCGACGGAGCGGACAGCACGACGGGCACGACGGGAATCGGCTTCTCGTTCCGGACGAAGGATGGCAAGCAGGGGATCGAAATCTTTGTAAAATATTTTGACAGCACTTTAAACAAGCTTCAGGTCAAAGGTTATTTCTTTGCCGATGCGGTAGAGGCGACCAATGAATTCCATACCTATAAGATCGTCGACGACGATGCGGGGACGATTCAGTTTTATGCCGACGGCAGTCTGTTTGCCCAGGTGAAATATGCAAATCCGGAAATGACGGAAAGCGCAATGTATTCCGAAAAATATTACAGCGACGCGCAGATTCTCGACGCGGAGGGAACCGTTCTGGTTACCGTTGAGAACGCTTTGATTTCCACGCAGTCCACGCTGAAGCTCGGTGTGCGCGCTGAAACGCTGTATATCGATAATATCCGTTTCACAAAGCTTTCCGATGGATCGGAACCGACGTATGGAAACGTCGACGGCAACGACAGGATCAACGGCGCGGATGTTACGCTGCTGCTGCAATATCTGGCAGAGTGGGATGTTACCATCAATGAGACGTATGCAGACGTCAACGGCGACGGCGAGATCGACGGAAGAGATGCGACGCTGCTATTGCAGTATCTGGCGAATTGGGATGTAGTTCTCGGTCCGCAGACCACGGAATCATTCGACGGGAATCCTTGAAGGATTGTATAAAAAAGTCTGGAAAAAAAGAGGAGCAAGCTCAAAAATAAGAGCTTGCTCTTTTTGAGCTGTTTTTTACAGCCCCTATGCTCGTTAATGAAAGAATCGGACAAAGTCCGCCACTTCTCTTAACTGGTGTTGGTTGGAGCACTTTTTTCGTCGTTTTATGTAGACTGATTTATGATATAAAAAACTCAACGAACCGTTTAGATCACTCATTTTTAAGTCGCTTCAGTTATCGTGCAGTATGTGATATGATTTCATTACAGTACCGATATAAACTATTAATGGAGGTTCCATTATGGCAATGACCATGGGGCAAATCATAAAGAAACTGCGCAAGGGACGCGGATTTACACAAGAAGAGCTTGCAGAAAGATTAGGTGTTACGTATCAAGCAATCTCCAAATGGGAAAATGATTCCGGGCTGCCGGATATTTCGCAGATCGTGCCATTGGCAACAATATTTAATGTCAGCACGGATTTTTTGTTTGGCATAGATCACACTTCTGAAACCGAAGAAGCACTCAAGATCGTTTCAAATGCAAACAGCATACAAGAGTATGGCAAACTTGATACATATCTTAAGGCGTACGATGTTTTGCTGGACGGTCTGAAAAAATATCCTAACAATTATATCATTACGTATAATTGTATGAACTTGGGTGTTTCTCTTTCCTTGCCGGACAACGGATGGATATATGCCGAGGAACGTGCCGAAGCAATAATTCCTGAAACAATCAGACAGGCTAATTTCATCATTACAAATTCAAAGAACATCTCGGATATTTTGTGGGCGCGGCAGAATTTAGCCTTCTTATATAGTGCAAACAGGAAATTTGACTTAGCCACAACCGAAGCCCGAAAGTTCCCCGTTCGTACAGATCTTACGCTATATTCCACTATGGCGATCGTGAACGAATATATGGGCAACCACGAGCGTGAGGCCACTTATTTGTGTAGTGATATTGATTATTTGCTTCAAGCATTTGAAAACGACGTTGCTCGCTTAGGTAAGGCGTATTACAACAATGGCAATTATACAGAGGCCATTGAGGTCTACGAAAGATTTTTTGCGGTTATGCAAGCAATCTTCAAAGATGAGTGCCCTCCACCGTATCACGATTTTGATTCCGGAGATTGTTATTTATTGCTCGCTCAAGCTTATCTTGCTATTGGTGAGGAAAAGAAAGCAATGGAGGCGGTCGAAAGATCTGTTATATATTATATTAATTTTTTAAGCAAAGAGACCGACGATGAAAACTGCTATCCGATCGTCGTTTGCTCCCCGATTGTAAAAAAACGCGAATTCAAGCAACGAATCCGAAAAGACATCATAAAAAAGAAACTACAAAATAAATTATCCGATAAGTGTATCGAGAAACTCAATCAAAACACTTGTTTTGTCGAACTGCTTGCTATGGTGAACAATATCCAGGAATAGTTTTTATTCGCTCAATGATGGAAGCCGTATTCCTTTTACCGTGTGGACAAAACGTCCGCGCGGAGTGGGGCTGTTTTTTACAGCCCCGTTTTCAAAGCGGCTTTATATTGCCGCGTCGGGCCTGCGCAGCTCGCCGCGCAGTCTGTAAAGAATGATCAGAGATAAAATTGCGGCCAGAAGGGAGGTCCCCGCAAAGTTCAGCCAAATACCGGTCAGTCCCAGCGGCCACAGCGCGCATATTAAAATCACGGGGAAAATCAGCGCGGTGGACACCGAAATAATGGACGCGGATAAAGACTTTTCAATTGCCAGCATGTAGCTCTGCGTTGCAAAGGAAACCCAACGAGTAATATAGGTAAGACTGAAAAGCTGCAGCGCGCCGACGGAAAGCGTCAGGACATCAAGCCCCGCTTCGGGTACGAACAATTTCGTGATCGGCTCCGGCAAAAGCGCAATGACGAATACCGCCGCGATGGAGACGATTCCGCTCGCGATGAAGCAGTATTTTTCGATCGCCCGTACTCTGGTAAACTTTTGGGCGCCCCAATTATATCCGACCGCTGGCTGAAGAGAATCGCACATTCCGTACAGGAGCGGCTGAACGAATCCGTCTACATACATCAAAATACCGTAAACGGATACGGCGGTTTCTCCGCCGGTACGTACCAGAATTGCATTCATTATAATAGAGGTGATCCGGCCTGCAACATTGTTTAAAAAGTTCGGGCTTCCGCAGGCAACGATCTGCCGGATCATTGCGAAGCTGAAGCGCGGCTTGCAGAAGCGAAGCAGCGCCTTGCCACGGAAGAAGGGAATAAAAGCAAAAAAGGCGCTGATCAGCATACCGCAGCACGTCGCCAGAGCCGCCGCCCAGATTCCAAAGCGAAATACGCCAAGGAATAGAAACTCTAATCCGGCGCTTAAAGCGGACATCAGAATATTCATAAACATACTGCCGCGGATAAATCCGCAGATCCGAAGATAATTGTCCAATGCGAATATAATGGTAGTAACCGGCGAGCAGAGCGCGTAAACCCTCAGGTACCGGACGGCCAGATCGGCAAACGCACCCTCAGCGCCCATAAGCCGGATCAGCAGTGGCGCAGCAGCAAACATTATTCCGCCGATCAGTATCCCTGCGCCTACAATGAGCAGGCAGGCGCATGTGAAGATGTTGTTTGCTTCCTGTTTCTGCTCCTTTCCCAGACAGATGGATATAGGAACGGAGGAACCAACGCCGATCAGATCCGCCAGTGAAAAGTTGATAATAACGAACGGCATGGCAAGATTGACAGCAGCAAAAGCCGTCTCTCCCAAGAATTGGCCAACGAAAACACCGTCGATCGTTTGATACAGTGCTGAAGCAAGCATACTGATTGCTCCGGGAATGGAAGCAAGAAAGAACAGCTTCAGCGGCGGTGTCTTTGAAAAAAGTGCAGTTGAATTCATAAATATGTCTCTCCTTCTTTCCAAATGTTCCTGTTTTTTTGTAAAAAATCGCCCGATCACACTGCAGCAATCGGGCGCACCCGACATCTTTTCCGACCAGAAATCAATTTCTTCTGTGTATTGCGATACACGGTCCTCCGATGACGTTTGTAAATATTAATTTATTTCGGCTCGCAGAAGCTCTACGTATTTTTGGGTTAAAGAGAACAAGGCTTCCTGTTCGTCGCTCTTTAAGCCCTGAAGGGATCTCTGCTCCGCAAGCACAAGAACGGAAATGATTCTTTGCGTCATTTCCTTTCCCCTTTCCGTTAAAACAACCAGCTTGTTCTTTTTGTTTCCGGGAATCGCCGTTAACTCAATAAGTCCCTGCTTTTCTAAATTTTTTAAAGAGGAATTAACGGTTTGCGGAGGATAATGCCAGGCGGAGCAGAGCTCTCTTTGCGTGTAGCCGGCATCCCTTTCATAAAGGGAATACATCAGCCACAGCGCTGCGTCCGAAACGCCCTGCTTCTTTGCGTATATGTGGTAGATTTCATCCATTTCTTTATAAAGCCGATTAAAAGCTGCAAGCTGGTCTGTAATATGAGTTTGCATTTGTTCCTCCATTTCATCCGAAAACGGATAATCCGCATTGTAATCCCGGATCTGATAAAAGTCAACAGTTCTGTAAGGAAGTTTTTTTCTGTCGGGGCCGGCGTCTCTTTTGTAATTTTTGATTGCGTTTACTTGCAAAATAGAGTATACTATTTTATAAGTTCGGCTTTCGAAGGTGCAGCCGGGACATACGCAACAGAAATTTGTGAACCCCGTCAGGTCCGGAAGGAAGCAGCGGTAAGCGAAGCCCTCTGTGTGCCGTATTCTTCCCGGAGGTACCTTCGAAGGCCGACATTTTTTATCTGGAGGACAGCGAAAAGATGGCATACATGGCGTTGTACAGAAAGTGGCGTCCTATGACGTTTGACGAGGTCGTTGAACAGCAGCCGATCGTTACCGTACTCCGAAATGCCGTAATATCGGGCAGAATTGCGCATGCCTATTTGTTTTGCGGCACACGGGGAACCGGGAAAACTACAATGGCAAAAATTTTTGCACGTGCGGTAAACTGTCTGAATCCACAAAACGGGAATCCCTGCAACGAATGTGACGTGTGCCGGAATATTTTAACACAGCAGATCCTGGACGTTTCGGAAATCGACGCCGCTTCCAACAACGGCGTCGACAATATCCGCTCTATTATCGAGGATACGGCGTACGCCGCTTCCATCGCCAGATACAAGGTATTTATTATAGACGAAGTGCATATGCTGTCGCCCGGGGCCTTTAATGCTCTTTTGAAAACGCTGGAGGAGCCTCCTCAGGATGTTCTGTTTATACTTGCAACGACTGAGCCGAATAAGCTTCCTGTCACCATATTATCCAGATGTCAGAGGTATGATTTTAAGAGGATTTCCCAGGAGGGAATCATCGGCAGGCTGGAAAAAATCTGCAAAGAGCAGGGGATCTCATATGAACGTCCTGCGCTTGCGTTTCTGGCTGAAAAGTCGGATGGAGCGCTGCGGGATGCGATCAGCCTTCTGGACCAGACGCTGGCTTCCTGCTCGGACCGTCTGACGCTTGCCGCGGCCAGAGCCGCGACGGGTTCTGTCGACAAGGAATTTCTTGAAACGTTTGCTTCCAATATGATTCATTCGGAGGGAGCGGAGCTTCTGAAACAGATTTCAGTGCTTTTTTCGGAAGGAAGGGATCCTTCCGACTTTATCGGAGAGCTGATGCAGATTTTCCGGAACGTGCTTGTGCTTCTGAGCGTAAAGGATTCCGAGGGACTGCTGTACGAAACAAAGGAAAGCCTGGAACGACTGCGGGAAATGGCCCTTGCGGTAAATGCGCAGGAGCTGTCGCTTATGATCCGGGAGCTGTCTCGGCTGGACAGCAGCCTGAAATGGGCTGTGCAGCGAAAAATCCTTTTTGAGGCAGGGATCCTTTCCCTTTGCGACAGAAAGTGGGACGCATCCGAGGCATCTCTGGCGGAACGCGTTGCAGTGCTCGAAAAGCGCCTTTCCGATTTTGCGGCTCTTGACAGTCCGCGCCGCAGCCAGACGCCGGAACGGTCGCAGGTCCGTGAGGAAGCTCCGCCGCAGCCGGCGATTCCGGAAAAGCCGGCGGAAAGGACCGAAAAAATGGAGCCGCGCCAAACCGCCGCGCCCGTGCCGAACCGTACCGAGCCGCAGCCGGCTTCCGCCGCTCCGGCGGCCGTCCGGGACTCTGACGAATCCGACTGGAAGGAATTTCTGGCAAATATTTCCTCGCGCGGACAGGCCTCTCTTTCTGCGCTGGTCAAGATCAACAGCAAAGGCGTGCTGGATGGAAAAGGAAATTTGATTCTTGTGTTTGCCAGTCCGATCGTAAAAGACATGATTCTCAAAAAAGATGCGACGGAAATCTTGTCGGAAAGCGCAACGGCGGCGTACGGGATGCCGCTCAGAGTGGTATATGCAACCAAAAATGACAAATTGGACGGATTCTCTTCACCGCAGATGCAGGCGCCCGCTCAGCAGTCTGCGGCGGCCGAGCAAAGCGGCGACGCGTTTGGCGACGCGGTATCGATGCTGCGGGAGCTTTCAAAGCAGGAAGGATTCCGGGTAGAAGACAAATGAAGGAAGATTTGCTGAAATATAAAAAACAATTGATCCTGGGGCCGTTTTTTAAGCTTTTAGAAGCGGTGTTCGAGCTTCTGATCCCCACGCTGATGGTGAACGTTATCGACCGGGGCGTTGCTTCCGGAAATCAGAAATACATTGTAGGGATGGGACTTTTAATGCTCGGAATTGCCGTCCTTGGTTTCGGAAGCGCTATGATCTGCCAATATTATGCGTCCGTAGCCTCTCAGGGCTTCGGAACGGCGCTGAGAAATAAGCTGTTTCGAACGATGCTTGGGTTTTCCCATGCGGAAACGGATCAAATCGGGATTCCGGAAATGGTCAACAGAATTACGAATGACGTAAACGTGCTGCAGCAGGCGGTAGCGATGATGATCCGTCTGGTCATACGCGCGCCTTTTATCTGCATTGGCAGTCTGGTGATGGCCATGTATCTGAATTTTAAGCTTTCTCTGATTATATTGGCCGCGCTTCCACTGCTTGCGGCGGCGGTATATATCGTGATCCGCGTTACGGTACCGATTTATAAAAGAGTCCAGCAAAGGCTGGATCGGATTTCCGCGGTGGTGCGGGAAAATCTTTCCGGCGTGCGCGTGATTCGCGCATTTTCTAAGGAACAAAAGGAAAACGCGCGCTTTGCGGCGGCCAACGACGAATATTTTGCGGCCTCCGTCCGCGTAGGCAAAATCTCGGCGCTGCTGAATCCGGTTACGTCTGTGATTATGAACGCTGCGATTCTGTGCATTTTGTGGTTCGGCAGGATCCGGATCAATGCGGGGACGATGACGGACGGAGAAATTATTGCGTTTATTAATTACATCACCTATATGGTAACGGCGCTTCTTGTGATCGCCAATCTGGTTGTGCTCTTTACGAAGGCGGCCGCATCGTATTCGCGCGTAAAAGAGGTCTTGGATACAGAAGTTTCCGTTCGCGAGCCGGCCGCCGCCGAGGCGGCTCTGCCGGAGGATGGCGCGTCTGATACGCTTTCCTTTGATAATGTGTCGTTTTCCTATCACGGAGGCGAGCCGGCGCTGAAAAACATTACGTTTTCTTTGAAAAAAGGCGAAACGCTCGGTGTGATCGGCGGAACGGGAAGCGGAAAAACGACGCTCGTGAACCTGATTCTGCGTTTTTACGATGCGACGGAGGGAAAGATTTCAGTCTTCGGACGGGAAATCGGCAAGCTTCCGCTCGCGGTGCTGCGAAGCAGAATTTCCGTCGCGGCGCAGCGGGCCGAGCTTTTCTCCGGAACGGTGGCGGAAAACATTCTGCAGGGCAGAAAGGATGCTTCCCGCGAAGAAGTAGCGGCGGCCGCACGCGCGGCGCAGGCGGAGGAATTTATAGAGCGTCTGCCGGAGGGGTATGACACCGTAGTAGAACGCGCAGGGGCAAATTTTTCCGGGGGACAAAAGCAACGGCTCAGCATTGCGCGGGCGCTCGTCCGAAATCCTAAAATTCTGATATTGGACGACAGCACGAGCGCGCTGGATTACGGAACGGAATCGCGCCTGCGTGCGGCGGTGGCAGAGCTGGGATTTGATAATATTATTATAGTAGCCCAGCGTGTTGGCAGCATTAAAAATGCAGACCGGATTCTCGTCCTCGAGGACGGCGTCTGTGTGGGGCAGGGAACGCATGAGGAGCTTGCGGAAACCTGCGGCGTTTATCAGGAAATTTTACACTTATCCGAATAAAAGGAGGATGGCAAGTTGATTCGGTGGCTTTGGAAGTATATCAAAAAATCAAGAATGCTTTTGCTTCTGACGCTGATCTGCGGTCTGCTCAGCGCCGTGTTTACGATGCTTTCCCCTTATGTTCTGGGCGAGACAATCGACGCGGTGGTCCCGGGGAACGGAAAGCCATATTCATTTCCGGAATATCTTGTGATTTTGGCGATTCTATACGGGCTTGGCGCCGTCACCCAGTGGGCGGTTCCGTATTTTGCAAGCATATTGAGCGGGAAAACGGTGCAGCGGATTCGAGAGGATGCTTTTAAAAAGCTCCAGACGCTGCCGCTGCGCTATTTTGACACGCATAAGCATGGGGACGTCATGAGCCGGATCACGAATGATGCGGACAATATTTCGGACGGTCTCAGCCAGTGCCTTTCGCAATTTCTTACCGGGATTATTACCGTGCTGGGAATTATCGGATTTATGTTTGCGCTGAATGTATGGATCGCTCTGATTGTACTGATTATTACTCCGCTTTCTGTTTTGGTAGCAAAATTCGTTGTCGTTCGCTCGACGCGCCTTTTTAGAGAACAGCAGAAAAAGGTCGGCGAGCTTAACGGCTTTGCGGAGGAAATCATCAGCGGATACAAGACCGTTAAAGCATACGGACTGGAGGAGGAGCTGCTTCGCAGGTTTTCGGCCGTAAATGACGACCTGTATTCCGTTGGACAGAAAGCGCAGTTCTCGTCGAGCCAAATTAATCCTTCGACACGGCTGGTCAACCATATCGCCTACATTTCCGTAGGCATCGCGGGCGGAATCGCCGCCTGCCTGGGAGGCTTTTCTGTAGGAAAAATTGCGTCCTTTCTGACGTATGCGACGCAGTTTGCAAAACCAATTAACGAAATTGCCGGTGTGACGACGCAGATTCAGAGTGCGCTTGCTTCCGCCGAACGCATCGCGGAGATTCTTGCGGAAGACTCCGAGGCGGCGGACCCTGAGGCCATGCCGGAGCTGCCGGAACACATCCGCGGAGGCGTAACGTTTGAAAACGTCAGCTTTTCCTATGAGCCCGAGCGTCCGCTGATCAGAAACATGAATATTGACGTCCTGCCGAATCAGGTTGTCGCAATCGTCGGACCTACGGGAGCGGGAAAAACAACGCTTGTAAATCTCCTGATGCGTTTTTATGACGTGACGGGCGGATCGATTAAAATAGACGGAACGGAAATTTCCTCGGTGAAAAGGAGCAGCGTACGCCGTCAGTTCTCTATGGTTTTACAGGATACCTGGCTTTTCCGCGGGACGGTCCGCGAGAATATTGCGTATGCCAGAGAGGATGCGGGGGAGGAAGAAATCATTGCGGCGGCAAAGGCCGCTCACGCGCATAACTTTATCAAGCGTCTCCCGAACGGCTACGACACGATACTTTCCGGTACGGGCGATTTGTCTTCTGGACAGCAGCAGCTCCTTACGATCGCGCGGGCAATGCTTTTGGATCCTCCAATGCTGATCCTGGACGAGGCGACGAGCTCCGTCGATATCCGGACAGAACAATACATCCAGCGCTCCTTCCGGGAGATGATGAACGGCAGAACGTCTTTCGTCATTGCACACCGCCTGTCGACGATCCGGAATGCGGATTTGATCCTCGTAATGAACAAGGGAGATATCGCCGAGGCCGGCACGCATGAAGAGCTGATGGCAGAGAAAGGACTCTATTACAGCCTGGTTCAATCCGGTATAACACCGTAACGCGATTCGCGTCATATAATACTAAAGAGTTTATATCATAATTTGGGAGGCTCTTTAGGATGAAAATACTGAGAAGAGGCATGCGGGGCCCGCAGGTCGAAATGCTTCAGCTTGCCCTGATTCGGGCGGGATATAACATAAACGGTGCAAACGGCGGAATCGACGGGATTTTTGGAGAGAGTACATGGAACGCAGTAACGGCGTTCCAACGGAACAACGGATTAAATGCGGACGGCATCGCGGGGCAGGCTACCTGGAAAAAGCTTCTGCCTTATGTTACCGGGTATATTAACTATAGAATTGAACGAAACGACACCTTCTACCGGATTGCAAAGCGCTTCGGGACGACGTCCGAGGCGATTGCAACGGCGAATCCGGGACTGAACCCTTCCAATCTTCCGATCGGCTCCGTGATTACCGTCCCAATTGGGTTTTACAACGGCGGCAGCGACGTAACGTATGGCAGGATATCGTATACGTGGGAGCTGCTTTCCCTTTTTATCGAGGGGATTAAAGCGCGCTATCCGTTTGTGCAGCAGTCCTCCGTCGGGGAAAGCGTGCTCGGACGAAAGCTGTATTGCCTGACGGTCGGGAAGGGCGAAAATACGGTCTTGTATAATGCTTCACACCATGCGAACGAGTGGATTACTACGCCCGTTGTGCTGAAATATGCCGAGAATCTTGCGAAGCAATACGCTTTCGGAGGCAGGATAGGCGGATACGACGCCGCGAGCATTTATAATTCTGGAAAAATCTATTTTGTCCCCATGGTGAATCCGGACGGGGTGGATCTTGTAAACGGTTATTTTGATGCGGACAGTACGGTCTATCAAGCTGCAAGGGATCTGGCGGAAAATTATCCGGCGATTTCTTTCCCAGACGGCTGGAAGGCCAATATCAGCGGCGTCGACCTGAATCTGAATTATCCCGCCGGCTGGGAGCAGGCGAAGGAAATCAAATTTGCGCAGGGCTTTACGCTTCCCGGACCAAGGGATTATGTGGGGCCGTTTGCGCTGTCCGAGCCGGAGAGCATCGCGATGGCCGACTTTACCCGGCAAAATAATTTCCGGCTTACGATTTCGTATCATACGCAGGGAAACGTCATATACTGGAAATATCTCGATTATCAGCCTGAAAACTCCTATGAAATCGGGAGACGCATGGCCGATGCAAGCGGCTATGCGCTGGAGCTTACGCCGTCTGCATCCGGTTATGCTGGCTATAAAGACTGGTTTATTCAGGAATGGAACCGGCCCGGATATACTGTGGAATGCGGAAGCGGCGTGAACCCGCTGCCGGTTTCTCAATTTGACGAGATTTATGCTGCGAATGAACCAATCATGACGATCGGAGCTGTTGAATCTTTTGTGTGATATTTATTGACAAACGGCAAACAAAGCTCTGTAATTCCAGGCAGTGATTCTGTAGAACTCATTGAGAGGGACCCTGCAGGAAAGGAAGAAGAGCATGAACGCAAACAACAATTATTACTACCAGGCTCCGCTGCAGCAGACTCCGCCTCCGCAAAACGGAAATAATCAGATTTTCCTCGAAGACAGAAGCGTTGCGCTTTGCATCATCCTTTCAATTATTACCTGCGGCTTATACATGTGGTATTGGCGCTACAAAATGCTTGATGAGCTCAACGCCGCTTCGAAAGATCCTGCGCCTACAAGCGGAGGAACGGTTCTGGTGCTGTCGTTGATCACATGTAACATATACGGGGCTTGATCTGGCTGTATAAAGCGGGCCAGCAGATGAACGCGGCCAAGCTGCAGCGCGGCATGTTATCGGACTCGAGTTTGAGTATTGTTTATCTGGTTCTTGCAATTTTCGACCTGAGTATCGTCTCGCATGCTATTATACAAAACGATTTGAATATGATAGCGGCGAATGACAGACGGCAATAAGGAGGGCGGCCGCAGCGGCAAAAACGCCGCGGCTGCTTCGATAAGAGAACGGGCGCGAAAACTTTTGCGCCGCACTGTGATTTTGCTTGCGGCAGGCGCATTGTATGCGCTGTTTTATCTGCGGACCGGAATCGGAATCCCGTGTCCGCTTCGCTCTTTTACGGGTTTAAAATGCCCCGGCTGCGGTGCGACAAGGATGTGTATCAGTCTTCTGAAGGGAGATCTTGCTGCGGCATGGCAGTATAACCCGGTTTTATGCTGTCTTTTGCCGCTGCTTTTACTTCTTCTGGCGTGGGGGATCTGCTTCTATATCAGAACGGGAAGCATAGCGTATCCCCGCATTGTAAATTATCTGCTGTATGCCGCGCTTGCAGCGCTGATTGTCTTTTTTTTCGCCCGAAACATCGCTGAGGGGAATTTTGCTGAGCTGTTCTCCCGGATAAAAGCATTTTTTTCGGGGTAAAATGCCCTGCGCCGCAGCTTCGAAACATTGACAAAAAGAGCCCCGAGTTATATACTTGATTAGTTGGAAAATACTTCATCAGGAGGCTTTTATATGTCATTAACAAAAATAACGGAGATCTCAAACAAATATGGAGCAAATCCTGAGTTCGTGCTTGCAGGGGGCGGCAACACCTCCTATAAGGACGCGAAATTTCTTTATGTAAAGGGGTCTGGTACAACGCTGGCCAATATTACGGAGAGCGGCTTCGTTAAAATGAACCGCAAAAAATTATCCGCAATGTTTACCAAGCAATATTCGGAGGACGCGGCGGAACGGGAGGCGCAGGTGCTGGAGGACATGATGGACGCCAGGGAAAAGACCGAGCTGTCGAAACGTCCGAGCGTTGAAACGCTCCTTCATAATCTGATTCCATATAAATATATCGTTCATACTCATCCGGCGATGCTGAACGGACTGACGTGCGGAAAAGACGGAAAGAAAATAGCCGGAGAGCTGTTCGGAGACCGTATAATCTGGATCGACATTATAGAGCCGGGATACGTCCTTGCCGCGAAATTAAAGGAAGAAATGGACCGTTATCATGCGGCAACGGGAAAAGACGCGGACATCATCCTGCTTCAGAACCACGGGGTATTTATCGCAGCGAACAGCGAACGGGAAATCAACAGAAAAACAAAATACGTCTTCGGACAGATTGAAAGCAGAATTACAAGAAAACCGGACTTTCGTCCGGCCGAATATGATATGGAAAAAGCCGCGCTGATCGCTCCCGCTGTCAGAATGCTTTTAAAAAGCGGCGATTCCTCCATTGTCACCTTCCGGACGAATCAAGAGGTTCTGAACCTCGTGAAGGATGAGGCATCCTTCTATCCGGTGTCTTCCGCCTATTCTCCCGATCATATCGTATATTGCAGGCCATATGCGCTGTTTGTGGAGGCTTCCGACGATATGGAAACGCAGTACAGGCTGATCCAGGATGGAATCGAAGCATACCAGCAGAAAAACGGATATGCGCCCAAGATCATCGCGGTGCAGAATCTTGGCTTCTATGCATGGGGAACGAATAAAAAGAATGCGGACATCTGCGCGGAGGTATTCCTGGATGCATGTAAAATCGGCGTGTATTCCGAAGCGTTCGGCGGACCGCTTTTCATGACGCAGAAGATGATCGATTTTATCTGCAATTGGGAGGTTGAATCCTACCGCTCAAAGGTCAGCCTTGCCGGCGCCGCGGCGCTTCGCCTTCAGGAAAAAATCGCGATCGTAACGGGAAGCGCGCAGGGCTTCGGTCAGGGAATTGCGGACGAAATGCTGAAGCAGGGCGCAAACGTCGTAATCGCAGATCTGAATTACGATCTGGCAAAGACAAACAGCGACGCGATGAACGAAAAGTACGGGAAGGACAGAACGATCGCCTGCAAGGCAGACGTCGGAAACGAAGATTTCGTTAAAAATATGGTTTATACTACGGCTCTCACATACGGCGGACTCGACATCTTTGTGAACAACGCCGGCATTGCGATCGCGGGCGATCTCGAGGAAATGACGGTTCAGAAATTTGAGCTTGTAACAAAAATCAATTATACGGCTTACTACATCTGTGCAAAATTTGCATCCCGGATCATGAAAATCCAGAACAGATTCGCACCCGATTACAAGATGGATATCATCCAGATCAATTCGAAATCGGGGCTTGAAGGCAGCAACAAGAATTTTGCATATGCGGGCAGCAAATTCGGAGGCGTCGGGCTGACGCAGAGCTTTGCGCTCGAGCTTGTGCCGTACAACATCAAGGTAAACGCGATCTGTCCCGGAAATCTCCTGAACGGCCCCCTGTGGTCCGATCCGGAAAAGGGACTGTTCGTACAGTATTTTAAAGCCGGCAAGGTTCCGGGAGCGAAAAGCGTTGCGGACGTACGGGCCTTTTATGAAAATAAGGTGCCGATGCATCGCGGCTGCGAAATCATAGACGTTGCCAGAGCGATTTTCTACATCGTGGAACAGGAGTATGAGACGGGGCAGGCGATTCCGGTCACCGGCGGCCAGATCATGCTGAATTGATGAAATTTACGCATCCGGGTATACTGGATGTATTGCAGGCAGACAAGCTCCGCAGCCGCGCCGGACATCAGAAGGCGCGGTCTCGCGGAATTGTTTGCGTATAGAAGGAATATCACGCTATCGTAGCCTGACCATCGGAACGAGGAGGAAAAATGGCAAAAAACGCATACAGTAACGAAAGCATATCCGCATTGAAGGGACCGGACCGGGTTCGGCTGAAGCCGGCCGCGATTTTAGGCTCCGACGGTCTGGAGGGCTGCGAACACACTTTTATCGAAATACTGGCAAATTCCATAGACGAAGCGCGAGAAGGATACGGCAAGGTCATAGAAGTCACCCGATTCCGGGACCGTTCCATACAAATCCGTGATTACGGACGCGGCTGCCCCGTGGATTACAACGAAAAAGAGAAGCGCTACAATTGGGAGCTCGTATACTGCGAGCTGTACGCCGGAGGAAAATACAACAACAACGCCGGCGAGAATTATGAATACAGCCTTGGCACCAACGGCCTCGGAAGCTGCGCAACGCAGTACAGCTCGGAATATATGGACGTTACCGTATATAAAGACGGCTTCAAATATGAGCTTCACTTTGAAAAGGGCTACAACAAGGGTGGACTCAAAAAGGAGCCCTGCGAATATAAACAGTCCGGTACGCTGCAGCGCTGGAAGCCGGATCTGGAGGTTTTTACTGATATCAATATTCCGCTTGACTTTTTTACAACGATCCTGAAAAAACAGGCGGTTGTAAACGCCGGCCTGAAGTTTAAGCTTTATGATGAGGAATCGAACCGGCATTATGAATTTCTGTATGAAAACGGAATCACCGATTACGTCCGGGAGCTCTCGGAAGGGAAGGAGCTTACAAGCATACAGTACTGCGAGTCGGCGGCAAAGGGCAGAGACCGTGCGGACAAGCCGGAATATAAGCTGAAAATGCAGCTTGCATTTTGCTTTAATAATGAAATCAACCTGATTGAATATTATCATAATTCCAGCTATCTGGAGAACGGCGGCTCGCCGGACAAGGCGGTCCGGAGCGCGTTTGTGAGCGAAATCGACAAATATATCAAGGCGCAGGGCAAATATAACAAGGATGAAACCAAAATTACGTTTGCGGACATCCAGGACAGCCTGATTCTTGTTACGAATTCCTTTTCAACGATGACAAGCTATGAGAATCAGACGAAAAAGGCAATCAATAACAAGTTTATCCAGGAGGCCATGACGGACTTTATCAAGCAGCGTCTTGAAATTTATTTTATCGAGAATAAGACCGAGGCGGACAAGATCATGGAGCAGGTGCTTGTCAATAAACGCAGCAGAGAATCGGCGGAAAAGCAGCGCATCAATATAAAAAAGAAGCTCCAGGGCAACGTCGACATGATCAATCGCGTGAAGAAGTTCGTAGACTGCCGCACGAAGGATCCGCTGAAGCGCGAGCTGTACATCGTAGAGGGCGATTCTGCGCTGGGCTCCGTAAAACTCGGCAGGGACAGCGAATTCCAGGCGATCATGCCGCTGCGCGGGAAAATCCTGAATTGCCTCAAGGCGGATTACGGAAAAATTTTCGACAGTGACGTCATCGTCGATCTTGTGCGTGTCCTCGGCTGCGGCATCGAGGTCAAGTCGAAGCACAAGGATCTGGCGCTGTTCGATCTAAGCAGCCTGAAATGGGCAAAGATCATCATCTGTACGGATGCCGACTTCGACGGCTTTCAGATCCGGACGCTGGTTCTCGCCATGATTTACAGGCTGATGCCGTCGCTGATCCACGCAGGGAAGGTTTATATCGCGGAAACGCCGCTTTATGAGATCACCTGTAAGGGGAAAACCTATTTCGCTTATGACGACAAGGAAAAAACAAAAATTCTGGACCGGCTTGGCACACAGAGCAGAATCACGATTCAGCGCTCGAAGGGACTTGGAGAAAACGAACCGGATATGATGTGGGAAACGACGATGAATCCCGAATCGCGCCGCCTGATCAAGGTAATGCCGGAGGATGCGGAAAATACGGCGTACTATTTCGAAATGCTGCTCGGCGACGCGCTCGACGAACGGAAAAAGCACATCCGGGAATGCGGGCACCTTTACCTGGATGAAATCGACGTAATGTAAGGAGTATAAAATGCCTGAACAAAAGACGGACAACCAATTCAGAGAACAGCCGATCACCGAGACGCTGGAAGAAAATTATATGCCGTATGCCATGAGCGTCATCGTATCGAGAGCCATCCCGGAAATCGACGGTTTGAAGCCCTCGCACCGGAAGCTGCTATATACCATGTACAAAAAAGGTCTCTTGAGCGGAAGCCGTACAAAATCGGCAAACGTTGTGGGAGAGACGATGAAGCTCAATCCGCACGGCGATCAGGCGATTTACGATACGCTGGTCCGAATGACGCGCGGAAACGGAGCGCTGCTGCACCCGTATGTAGATTCCAAGGGAAATTTCGGAAAACAGTATTCCCGCGACATGGCGTACGCCGCACCGCGGTATACGGAGGTAAAGCTCGAGAAAATCTGCGAGGAGCTTTTCAAGGACATCGATAAGGATATGGTGGATTTCGTCGACAATTACGACGGAGAGCTCAAAGAACCGACGCTTCTGCCGGTCACGTTTCCGACGATTCTTGTCAATCCGAATCAGGGCGTCGCCGTAGGAATGGCCACGAATATCTGCAGCTTCAATCTGCATGAAATCTGCGACGCTACCTGCGCATATATCGACAATACCGCGGCGGATCTGCTGCAATACATCAAAGCCCCCGATTTTTCCACGGGAGGAACGGTCATATATACGAGGCGGATTCTGGAGAATATTATCGAGAACGGCAGAGGAAGCGTTAAAATCCGCGGGAAATACCGGTTTGATAAGAAAAACAGCTGCATCGAAATTTACGAAATTCCGTATACTACCACCTCCGAAGCGATCATGGAGGAAATTATAAAAATCGTCAAGGACGGAAAAATCAAGGATATCAGCGACGTTCGGGACGAAACCGATCTGAACGGACTGAAAATAACAATCGACGTCAGAAAAAATTCGGATCCGGACGACATCATGAACAAGCTGTATAAATTTACCTCGCTGGAATCCTCCTTTGCGTGTAATTTCAATGTGCTGATTAACGGGCGTCCGAAGGTTCTTGGCGTCAGGGGACTGATTGAGGAATGGCTGAAATTCCGCATCGGCTGTATCCGGAGGCAGCTGGCATACGATATAAAAACAAAAAAGGATCGGCTGCATCTGCTGAAGGGCCTTGAAAAGATTCTGGTGGATATTGACAAGGCAATCAAGATCATTCGGGAAACGGAACGGGAGGATCTTGTCATCCCCAATTTGATGTGGGGGTTCGGCATCGATGAAATTCAGGCGAATTTCATTGCGGAGATCAAGCTGCGCAATCTGAATAAGGAATATATTTTAAACAAGCTGAACGAAATCGAAAAGCTTCTGAAGGAAATTGCGGACATGGAGGACATGCTGAAGAAAGAAAGCCGCATCAGGACGCGAATCAAGCATGAGCTCAGGGCGGTAGAAAAAAAGTATGCAAAAGACCGCATGACGGATATCGTGGACGAAGAGGAGATCACGGTCATCACGGCAGATCATCTGATAGAGGATTATAATCTGCGCGTATTCCTTACAAAGGACGGATATATCAAGAAAATCCCGCTGACCTCCCTGCGTTCCGCCCCGGAGCAAAAGCTCAAAGAGGGAGATTTCATTCTGCAGGAATGCGAATGGCACAACAAATCGGATATCCTGTTCTTTTCCGACCGGCAAACCGTATATAAAATGAAGCTTTATGAGCTCCCGGACAGCAAGGCGGGCGCGCTCGGCGACTATCTTCAGAATCTTCTCGGCCTGGAAGCGGAGGAGCGCATCTTATATTTTGTCGTAACAGATAATTATGACGGGGAACTTCTGTTTGCATACGAAAACGGCAAAATTTCGCGGATCCCCTTGTCTGCTTACGCTACGAAAACAAATCGGAAAAAATTAATCCATGCGTACGCCGATGCTGCCGCGCTTGTCAGCATGCTGCTGATCCACGGCGAAACGGAAATCGCGGTGAGCAGCACCAATGGCAGAATCCTTGTGTGCAGCTCCGCACAGATCCCCCTGAAAACCACAAAGAGTTCGCAGGGCGTGCAGGTATTGAAGCTCAAAAAGGACTGTAAATTAAAATACATGAAACGGTCGGACGAATGCGGCTTCGCCGATATTAAGGTCTACCGTACGAAAACAATCCCGGCGGCCGGCAGCTTTCTGAAGGATGCCGATAAGCCGGGGGAGCAGCTTTCGCTATTTTAAAAAGAATATATTTTGGAGGAATGAGAATGAAAAAAGAAGAGCTAATCGAAAAGCTGAACGATCGGGACGCAGAAATCAGACTTGCGTCGCTGCGGGAACTGATGTCGATGATCGACCGAGGAGAGCTGAAGGCGCCGGTACAGGGAAACGATGTCAATAATCATATTCATACAACGTTTTCCTTCTCTCCGTATTCCCCTACAAAGGCCGTTTGGATGGCGTACTGCGCGGGCCTGAAAACAGCAGGGATCATGGACCATGATTCCCTGAGCGGTGCAAGAGAATTCATCGAAGCCGGTAAAATTACGGGAATTTTAACAACAATCGGTGTGGAATGCAGAGTCAGCATGAAAAACACTCCGCTTGCCGACAAGCGCATTAACAACCCGGATCAGAAGGGCATCGCCTATACCACGATCCACGGCATACCGCATCAGCATATCGACGAAGTAGTTGCATTCTTTAAGCCGTACGTCAAGGCGCGGAACGAACGGAATCGGAAAATGACGGACCGGATCAATGCGCTTACTGCTCCGTATGGAATTCGCCTCGATTTCGATCGTGACGTCGTGCCGCTGTCCGAGTTTGTACACGGCGGCAGCATCACGGAACGCCACCTTCTGTTTGCGCTTTCCCAAAAGCTCACGGAGCGTTTCGGGAAGGGAGAGGCGGTCATTTCTTTCCTGACGAAGGAAATGGGAATCGCGCTTCCGGACAAAATCAAGGGATATCTTTCTGATTCGGAAAATCCGTATTACGAATATGATCTTCTGGGCGCGCTGAAAGGAAATCTTGTGGAGAAATTTTACATAGACGCGGACGAAGAATGCCCGGATGTTCGCGAGCTTGTCGCGTTTGCGGCAAAGATCAATGCATTCTCGGCGTATGCGTATTTAGGCGATGTCGGGGATTCCGTGACGGGAGACAAAAAGACGCAGAAATTCGAAGATGATTATCTGGATCAGCTGTTCGACGTAATTAAAGAGCTGAAATTCAAGGCGGTTACGTATATGCCTTCACGGAATACGATGGAGCAGCTCCGCCGTGTGCGCGCGCTCTGCGAGAAGTACGGATTTTTCCAGATCAGCGGCGAGGACATCAATTCTCCGCGCCAGTCCTTTATCTGCGAAGCGCAGCGGAATCCGGAGTTTGCAAATCTTTACGATTCTACGATGACGCTGATTCGGCATGAGACCGAAAACAGCACCGTATAAAAACGGAAAGGATGAAAAGCATTGAAACACTACGACGTAGTCATTATCGGCGGGGGAACCGCCGGGATTTTTGCGGCATATGAGCTGAACCATTTGCATCCGGAGCTGAAAATTGCCATGATCGAACGCGGCAATCCGATCCGGAAGCGCGTCTGCCCCATTATCGCGGGAAAAACGAAAAGCTGCGTCGGCTGCGCTTCCTGCTGTATCATGAACGGCTTCGGCGGCGCGGGCGCCTTTTCCGATGGGAAATTTAATTTCACCACCGAATTCGGGGGCTGGCTGCACGATTATATTTCTCCGGATGAGGTTATGACTCTGATCGAATATGTGGACAGCGTCAATATTCGCTTTGGCGCCACCACGGAGCGCTTTTCCACGTATTCGCCTGAGGCTGCGGAGCTGGAAAAACGGGCGCTTCACCATGACCTGCATCTCCTGAAGGCCGCAGTAAAGCACCTGGGAACGGAGAAAAATTTAAAAATCCTTTCCAATATGGCGGAGGATCTTTCCGGCAAAGCGGACATTTACTGTAATACGGAGGTGGAAGGGATTCTGCCGCGTGAGGACGGACTTTACGAGCTGGCGGCAAGCGGCAGTGAGCATTTTCTCTGCACCTATCTGATCGCCGCCCCGGGCCGTTCCGGAGCGGAATGGTTTTCCTCGGAATGCAAAAAGATGGGAATCAACCTAATCAACAATCAGGTTGATATCGGCGTGCGCGTCGAGCTGCCGGCGGCGGTATTTGAGCATATTACCGACGTTGTATATGAGGCGAAGCTTGTATATCGCACGAAGCAGTACGGAGACAGCGTCCGGACGTTCTGCATGAATCCGTACGGACATGTCGTAACGGAAAACGTGGACGGAATTATTACCGTAAACGGACACAGCTACGGCGATGCAAGCCTGCGGAGTGAAAACACCAACTTTGCGCTGCTTGTCAGCAACCGCTTTACGCAGCCGTTTAACGAGCCGTATCAATACGGAAAACGAATTGCCTCGCTTTCCAATATGCTCGGCGGCGGCGTCCTCGTACAGCGCTTCGGAGATCTGATCAAGGGCGTGCGCACAAACGAGCACAGAATGTCAAAGAGCTTTACGAAGCCGACGCTGAACGCGACGCCCGGCGACCTGAGTCTGGCGCTGCCGAAACGCCATCTGGATAACATTATCGAAATGATCTACGCGCTGGACAAAGTGGCGCCGGGTACGGCGAATTACGACACCTTGCTGTACGGCGTGGAGGTAAAATTTTACAGCTCCCGTATCGAGCTGACGCGCGAGCTGGAAACGGCGCATCGTAATTTATTTGCATGCGGAGACGGCGCAGGCGTTACGCGCGGGCTTTCTCAGGCGGCGGCGAGCGGCGTCTATGTGGCGAGAAATATTGCGAAGCGGCTGTAAAATCTATATTCATACTTTTGACGGAAAATGTAAAAAACAAGAAAAATACTGTTGATTTTTTTCGCCGGAAACGATATAATGCTCCCATCCAAATATGGGAGCATATTTCATATTTGGCATTATTTTTTCCCGAAAGCCTGTTTCAGAGGATAGTGTACTATGCGGAGCCTTGAAGAAAGAATCATAAAAGACGGTGTGGTGAAGGATGGATCGGTCCTGAAGGTCGACAGCTTTCTGAATCACCAGATGGATATCGCGCTGTTCTCTGAAATCGGAAAAGAATTCTACCGCCTTTTTGCCGCTGACGGAATTACGAAAATTATTACCGTCGAAGCTTCCGGAATCGGAATTGCCTGCGTTGCGGCGCAGTATTTCAACGTGCCCGTCGTATTCGCCAAGAAAAGCAGAACGTCGAATTTGACCGGGGAAGTATACAAAGACAGGATTTATTCTTTTACGCATGAATGCTTTACGGATATTTACATAAAAAAATCATACATAAGCAAAAATGACACCGTTCTGATTATTGACGATTTTCTCGCAAAGGGCAGCGCGCTGGAGGGACTGATCCGCATCGTGAACGAGGCGGGGGCAAGGCTGGCCGGCGCCGGGATCGTCATCGAAAAAGGCTTTCAGGGCGGCGGCGATCGGATCCGTGGAAAAGGCATACGCGTGGAATCCCTCGCGGTGATCGAGCGCATGGAGGACGACGGAAGAATCGTTTTCCGCAGCGGACGAGACTGATACAGATGTAAATACTATTTACATAAATTACAATGTTTGCCGGAAGGCAGGGAGGTTTATTTGATGAAGAAGGGATTATCAGTACTGCTCGTTCTGGTTCTGTGCATGTCGCTTGCTGCGGCCGTAGGCTGCTCCGGGGGCACCGAGAACGGAACAGAGGATGATTTTTTGATCGGTGCGATTTACATCAACGGTCAAAATGACACGGCAGGATATACGTATGCGCATCATCAGGGCATTACGAAGGCGATGGAGGAGCTCGGGTTGGACGAGTCCCAGCTTAAAATCGTAGACAATGTACAAGAGAATGACGCGGATGTCACGCAGGCGATCGATACGCTTGTGGCGCAGGGCTGCAAAATGATTATCGGCATCAGCTTCGGCTATCTGAATGCAATGCAGGAAGCCGCTGCAAAGCCGCAGTATCAGGATATCATATTTACCCACGCTACGGGATATCTTTCCAACGACACGAACTTTAACAACTATTTTGGAAGAATTTATCAGGCGCGTTATCTTGCCGGCATCGCGGCGGGCCTGAAAACGCTGGAGACCGGCAACAACAACATCGGTTATGTCGCTGCCTGGGGTGTGGAATATGCGGAAACGTGCAGCGGAATCAATGCGTTTGCAATGGGAGCGCAGGCCGTTAATCCCGAGGCGAAGGTTTACGTCAATAAGATCAGCACCTGGGGAGATGAGGCAAAAGAACGCCAGGCGGCCATCAATCTGATCGATACGTATAATTGCGGCGTAATCGGCCAGCACTGCGACAGTGCGCAGCCGCAGATCGCCGCACAGGAAAAGGGCGTGTTCGGCTGCGGCTATAACTCCGACATGACGGTACAGGCACCGGAAGCGCATTTGACGGCGCCGATCTGGAACTGGGACGTTTACTATAAACTTGCAATCGAAACGGCGATGAATACGCCTTCCGAATTCATGTCGAAGGTCGGCATCTATTACGGCGGCCTGAAAGAAGGCCTTGTCGATATTTCTCCGCTGTCCGATAACTGCGCCGAGGGAACTCAGGAAATTATCGATACAGTCAAAGAGATGATGGCAAACGGTGAGTGGGACGTATTTACGAACGTGAAGCTGTCGATTGCACAGGACGGCACGATTACGAAGACGGAGGGAGCTCTGCTCGATAATCAGGGCAACGAAGTCATTTCCGCAGACGGCAGCACGTATTTCGTATACGTACATGACGAAGAGACCGATACGGATATCCTGCAGGCCGCCGAGGGCGGAAAGGACGCGCAGGACAGCGTGATTAAGGGCTCCATGAATTATTACGTTGCCGGCGTAGAAGAAATCAACGGTTAAAGGAAACGGTATGGCGGATCAGCAGTATGCGATTGAATTAGAGAACATTACCAAGTCGTTTGGCAGTGTCATCGCGAACAAAAACATCAATCTGAACGTCAGGCAGGGCGAGATTCTCGCCCTGCTCGGCGAAAACGGTTCCGGAAAGACGACGCTGATGAATATGCTTTCCGGAATCTATAAACCGGACGCCGGCACGATCCGAGTGGATGGCGTGCCGGTTTCGATCCATTCTCCGGAGGATGCCAAAAAATATGGCATCGGAATGGTGCATCAGCATTTCAAGCTTGTGGATGTTTTTTCTGCGGCCGACAACATCTGGATGGGAACGGAGAAAACCGGATGTATTTTAAGAAAAAGCCGCTACCAGAAAATTTCCGAGGTCAGCGCGAAATTTGAGTTCGACTTTCAGCCGGAAAAACAGGTGTCTCACATGTCTGTCAGTGAAAAGCAGACGCTTGAGATCCTGCGCGTGCTTTATTACGGTGCGAAGATTATTATACTGGACGAGCCGACCGCAGTTCTGACGGTTCAGGAAACGGAGAAATTGTTTCGGGTGCTCAGACGTATGAAGTCTGAGGGCCATTCGATCATCATTATTACGCATAAACTAAACGAGGTCATGGAAATCAGCGACCGCGTATCTATTTTACGGAAAGGCGAATATATCGCTACGGTCGATACCAAAGAAACGAACGAGCAGGAGCTGACGGAGCTGATGGTGGGAAGGAAAGTCAGTCTCAGCATTGAACGGCCGAAAACGGAGTCTGCGCGTCCGCTTCTGGAAATCCGGCATCTTACAATCAAAAACGACGACGGCGCAAACGCGATAGAAGACGTTAATTTTTATATCCGCGGCGGGGAAATCCTCGGCGTCGCGGGAATCGCAGGCTGCGGCCAGAGGGAGCTCTGCGAAGCCATAGCGGGCCTGCGGAAGATCGAAACGGGACAAATTCTCCATAAAGGGGAGAATATCGTGGGAATGGATCCGAAAGCCATCATCGACAAGGGAATTTCCATGAGCTTCATCCCCGAGGACCGGCTCGGCATGGGGCTGGCTCCCTCGCTTTCCATTACGGACAATATGATGCTGAAAACGTATCGCGACAGGAAAAAGAGCCCGTTTGTGGACCGCAGGCAGGCGCGTAAGCGGGCAAACGAAATCATAAAACGGCTGGGGATCGTAACTCCGTCTACCGAAACGCCGGTCCGCCGGCTGTCCGGAGGAAACGTGCAGAAGGTCCTGGTCGGACGGGAAATCGAATCGGGGCCGAACGTAATCGTTACGGCTTATCCGGTACGGGGGCTCGACATCAATTCCTCGTACGCGATTTACGATATATTGAACGAGCAGAAAGTAAAAGGCGTCGGAATCCTCTTCGTTGGAGAGGATCTCGATGTGATGCTTGCGCTTTGTGACAAAATCATGGTGCTCTGCCATGGCAGGCTGATGGGCGTGGTACACGCTTCGAAAGCGACAAAAGAGGAGCTGGGACTGATGATGACAGGGGCGCGGGATCTTTCAGAGGTAAACGGTAAAATTGCAGGAATCGCAAAGGATTCTGCAATCAGTGAGGAGGACGGCAATGCGTAATGCCAGCGAACAGCCGCGGATTCGGATTGTAAAACGGGACGGAATAAAAAAGCGGTATCTGATTTTGCTCTACGCGGGATCGGTGCTGCTTGCGCTGGGGATCGGCGCCGTTTTGCTGCTTTGTCTGAAGGCAGATCCCGTAGAATATTATAAACAGATGGTTACAATGGGAACGATAGGCAATCGGTTTGCCTATTTGCAGTATGAAAATTACATCAGAGAGTTCGTTCCGCTTCTGATTACGGCTCTGGCGCTGTCCCTGGCGTTTCGCATGAAATTCTGGAATATCGGCGGAGAGGGACAGTTTATCTTGGGCGCATTGGCGGGCGCTTCCGTGGCGTTCCTGATTCCGTCGTCTGTGAACCAATATCTGAGCGTGCTTCTGATGGCAGCGGCAGGCGGTCTGATCGGCGGTTTGATCGGGCTTTTGACTGCGGCTCTGAAAGTAAAATTCGATACGAACGAAACGCTTTTCACGCTCATGCTCAATTATATTGCGCTGTATCTTCTCAAGTTTTTCGGAGAAACGAAGGCCGGCTGGAACTTTTTTCTGCGCGAGGATTCTCCCAGACCGAAATTTGATAAAATTCCGGCAAATACATATATGCCGGTTCTGAAAATCGGAGATTTTTCCCTGAATCTTTCCCTCGTTTTTGCGCTGCTTCTGGTGGTGCTTCTCTTCCTTTACCTGACGAGAACGAAGCAGGGCTATGAAATTTCAGTGGTCGGAGACAGTCTCAATACCGCCCGATATGCCGGTATGAAAGTAAACAAAATCATATGCCGCACGATGTTTCTCTCGGCCTTCCTGATCGGAGCGGCGGGCGCGCTGCACGTGTCCAGCGTGGAATCGCTTTCCGATTCTATTACGAATGACGTAGGCTGGACCGGAATTATTGTGGCGTGGCTGGCGAAGCTCAATCCGATCGGCGTCGTAATCGTTTCAGCATTGATTACGGTGCTGCAGTTCGGCTGTACGACGGCCTCCGTTGGCGTGCGGAATATTGACAGCCATTTTGCCGACCTGATGCAGGGAATCATACTGTTTGTGGTTCTTGCGGCCGATTTCTTCATCCGGTTCCGAATCGTCATCCGTTTAAAGGGCAGAAAAGAGGAAGGAGAGGAGACCGCATGAATTCGCTGACCGTTCTGACTTCATTTTTATTTACGATCATACAATATAATATGGCGCTTCTTTACGGTACCGTCGGGGAAATCGTTACCGAGAAATCCGGCAGCTTGAATCTGGGCGTAGAAGGTACGATGGCGGTTGGAGCGATCGGCGGTTATCTGGTGGGCTGTGCGGTAGACAGTCTCTACGTCGCAATTCTGTTTTCTTTTTTGTTTGCCGCGCTGTGCGGTTTGCTGTTTGCGTTTCTGACCGTTACGCTGCAGGCCAATCAGAATGTTACGGGACTTACGATCACAACGTTTGGGCTCGGCCTCTACTTTTTTATCGGAAATGGGTTCAAGTCTGCGGGGAAATGGCCTGAACTGCTCAACGCAAAAGGATTTTCAAAGGAGGCGGCGCCGATTGAGATCCCGCTTCTCAGCAAAATCCCAGTCGTCGGAGACGCGTTTTTTTCCCATAACGTTTTGATTTATCTTGGAATTGTGATTTCAATTGTCATCTGGTGGTATTTGAAGTATACAAAGCAGGGGCTCCGTCTGCGGGCGATCGGTGAGAACCCGGCAGCTGCAGATGCGGTGGGCGTCAATATCACGTTATATAAATATGTTCATATTATGCTCGGCTCCGGTATCATGGGGATCGGCGGTCTTTTAATGTGCATTAATTTGTCGGGAAGCTTCGAGGGCAGCAACTGCTGGGTGAACGGGTACGGCTGGATTTCGATCGCACTTGTCATCTTTGCAAACTGGAATACGCTGCTCGCAATATTGGGAACTTTCGTTTTCGGCCTTTTCAATACGCTGCAGATTTACGGCGGCTCGCTTGCGGATACGTTCCCGAGCGTTCTTGGGTGGATGAAAAAAATCCCGCCGCAGTTTATGCAGGCGCTCCCGTTCCTGATTACGGCGGCTGTGCTTGTGATTACGTCCGTTACTAAGAAAAAGACCGACAAGCCTTCCGCGGCGGGGATCAACTATTATCGCGAGGATCGGTGAAGCACATGGAAAGGCTATATGAAATTTATGAAAAGCTCGGGATCAGCCGGGCGGTGCTGGCGGCGGCATCGGATGCGGAGGCAGCTCTGCAGGAACGCTTCCGGGAAATCGACCGCATTGCAGAATATAATCAGGCTAAAGTACTGCATGCGATGCAGAAGAACAGAGTGAATGCCGCCTGCTTCGCCGCGACGACGGGCTATGGGTACAACGATTCCGGCAGAGAAACACTGGAACGCGTCTACGCGGATTGCTTTGGAAGTGAGGCGGCACTGGTACGACCGCAGATTACTTGCGGAACGCATGCGCTTGCAGTTGCTCTTTCCGCTAATCTGCTTCCGGGAGAGGAGCTTCTTTGCCCGGCGGGAGGCCCGTACGATACCCTGGAGGAGGTAATCGGAATCCGGCCGTCTCCCTGTTCCCTGAAGGAATACGGCGTTACGTACCGGCAGATCGAGCTGAAGGAAGACGGCTCATTTGACTATGATGCGATTCGAAAAGCGATCAGCGGCAAAACGAAGCTTGCAGAGATCCAGCGTTCGAAAGGATACAAAACACGTCCGAGCTTTTCGGTCGAAGAGATTGGAGAATTAATCCGCTTTCTCAAAGCAATCAAGCCGGATATCATTTGTATGGTCGATAACTGCTATGGAGAATTTACGGAGTGGACAGAGCCGACAGAAGCGGGCGCCGATATGGCGGTCGGCTCTCTGATCAAAAATCCGGGCGGCGGTCTGGCTCCGGTCGGCGGCTATATCTGCGGCAGCCGCGAATGTGTGGACCGCTGTGCTTATCGGCTGAGCGCACCGGGACTCGGACAGGAAGTGGGAGCGAATCTCGGGATTCTACCGGCGTTTTATCAGGGACTTTTTCTGGCTCCGAACGTCGTAGCGGGGGCGCTGAAGGGTGCTGTTTTTGCCGCGTATTTATATGAAAAGCTTGGCTTTCGCACAATTCCGAGCAGCGCAGAGACACGGCACGATATTATACAGGCCGTAGAGCTCGGCTCGCCGGAAGCAATGAGAGCGTTCTGTCTTGGGATTCAGGCGGCCGCGCCGGTTGACAGCTATGCGGTGCCGGAGCCTTGGGCGATGCCCGGATATGAATCGGAGGTCATTATGGCCGCAGGAACGTTTGTTCAGGGATCCTCCATCGAGCTGAGCGCCGACGGCCCGCTGCGCAGCCCGTATGCGGTGTATTTTCAAGGTGGCCTGACCTGGCACAATGCAAAGACGGGAATTTTGATGTCCATACAGAAGCTTGCGGAAGCAGGTATTGTAAAATTATCTCTTTAATGCTATTATTAACAAAATTTCAATGATTATGGGGGTTTTTTCGCCATGTCTGGCAATCCAAAAAAGAAAGAACGAATTTTCAGCGGAGTACAGCCTTCCGGAAATTTGACGCTTGGAAACTATCTTGGAGCTCTTAAGCATTTTCCGGAGCTGCAGGACGAATATGAATGCTTATACTGTGTGGTAGATCTGCACACGCTTACCGTACGGCAGGATCCTGCGCTGCTGCGAGAGCGTTCCTATGCAGTGCTTGCGCTTTACATTGCCTGCGGGCTCGATCCGGAGAAAACGATCCTGTTTTTGCAATCGCATGTGGCGGCGCACGCGGAGCTTTCCTGGATTCTCGGCTGCTACACGTATATGGGAGAGCTGAACCGCATGACGCAGTTTAAGGATAAGGCCGCCAGACATGCCGACAACATCAACGCCGGACTGTATACCTATCCGGTATTGATGGCTTCCGATATTTTACTGTACCAGGCGAAATACGTTCCGATCGGGCAGGATCAGAAGCAGCATCTGGAGCTTGCCCGCGACGTGGCGATCCGCTTCAACAAAATTTACGGGGAAACGTTTACCGTTCCGGAACCGCTGATATCCAAACAGGGAGCAAAGGTTATGAGCCTGCAGGAGCCGGACAAGAAAATGTCGAAGTCCGATCAGAACGCAAATAATTACGTTTTAATTATAGAACAGCCCGATATCATTCTGAAGAAATTTAAAAAAGCGGTCACGGACTCCGGCAGTGAGATCCGGTTCGATCCGGAGAACAAACCGGGAATCAGCAATTTGCTGAATATTTACAGCACCGTAAAGGACATTTCCGTTGCGCAGGCAGAACAGGAATTTTCCGGGGCGCGGTACGGAGATTTTAAAATTGCCGTCGGCACCGCGGTCGCCGAATCGCTGGCGCCGATCCGAGAAGAATATGAGCGTCTGATGGCGGACCGGGCTTATCTGGAAGGAATTTTGAGAAGAAACAGCGTGCGGGCGCGTGAAATCGCCGAAAGTACAAAAAAAGATGTATATGAAAGAGTAGGGTTGTTGTCGTAATGTGGTTTGGATTATCTCTTGTTGCAATTCTCTTTTGGAGTCTGACGGATCTGTTCTCTAAGGCCGGATCAAAACGGGAGGACAAATACAGCCACTGGAAAATGGCAATGATGGTCGGATTTGTGATGGGAATTCACGCCCTGATCATGATTTTGCTGGGGGAAGAATTTCATCTCCGCGATATGGTCACATATTTTCCGGCGTCGGCAATGTATATCTTATCCATGGTCATCGGATATGTCGGCCTGCGCTACCTGTATCTTTCTCTTTCGTCACCGATCTGCAATTCTTCCGGCGCCGTGGCGGCGATTCTCTGCTTTTTCCTCCTGGGCGAACGTCTGGCGGTCTGGCAGTATGTGGGCGTGGCTCTGATTATCATAAGTATTCTGGCGCTTTCTATTACGGAGAAGGTATACGAAACCAGGGAGCGGCGCTTGGCCGGAGCAGCGCCGCCGGACAGAAAATATACGCATAGCTTTCTGGCAATCATGCTGCCTGTTTTATACTGTATCATCGATGCGCTCGGTACATATGCGGACGGCCTGCTGCTTTATGAGTATAACGATGACGGAACGATTGTATCGGGTGTCATCGCGGAGGGGCCCGCAAACATTGCGTATGAGCTGACCTTTCTGCTGATTGCAATTTTCGCTTTTATTTATGTTGTAATCATAAAAAAGCAACGCCTGTCCATTCGATATGAGATGCCGAAGATCGGCGGCGCGCTCTGCGAGACGGCCGGGCAATTTGCATACATTTATGCAATCGGGCAGAATACGATGGCTGCGGCTCCGCTCATTTCCTCCTATTGCGTTTTGTCTCTGGTATGGGCAAGAGTATTTCTTAAGGAAAAGCTGACATGGGTTCAATATGTGTTCATTGCGCTGGCGGCTGCCGGCATCGTGGTGATGGGAATCGAGGCCTGATCAGGAGGATTTTCTATGTGTTCTGAAATGAAATTTTTTCAAAAGGCACGCCCGGTTTGGGCAAAGGGAAGAGAAACAGAGCTGAATGTGACGCTCGTGTTCCGCGCCGTCTGTCCGCGGAGGTCCAAAGCAAAACTCGCAGTTACAGGCTGTGCGTATTATAATATTTATGTGAACGGCGCATTTCTCGCGGTAGGTCCTGCGCGGGCGGCGCACGGATATCGCAGGGTTGACGTCCTGCCGCTCAAGCTGGATCGGGAGCAGAACGAGATCCGGATCATAGTAATGGGATATGCGTGCAACAGCTTTTATCATACGGATGAGCCGTCCTTTCTGACGGCGGAAATTGTTGCGGAGGACGGCGTGCTGGCTTATACGGAACAGGCCGGGAAATACTTCCGCCCGTTTGAGTGGATGGGAAAAATCCGGAAGGTGCAGAGATATTCCTTCCAGCGGCCGTTTGTGGAGGTCTATGATTTTACACGGGCACAGGAGAATGCCGTGGATCTGGCCGAAACAGAGGAAAAACGTTATTTGCCGAGAAACGTATTTTACGGCGAATATGAAACGGAATGTGCAAAGCAGGTAATCCAGAAGGGATCGTTTGCCGTCTCGGAAAAGGAGCGCTATTACGAAGATCGTTCGATTGCGGATATCGGCCCTCAGCTGAAAGGCTTCCCGCGGGAGGAACTGGCGGTTCTTTCCACGACGGAGGCACAGAAGCTGGATCCGGTCATTTTGGAGCGCGGCAGCTTTCCGGCGGAGGAAACCGTTCTCGGGAAAGATGCATTTGCGACTTTCGACATGGGAAATAATCTTACGGGTTTGATCGGGTTTGCGCTTGAGAGCGCCGGTGAGTGCGAGATCTGCGTAGTATTCGATGAGATCCTGCAGGGAGAGGAAATCCATTTTACCCGCTTGACGGCGGCCAATGTAATTCTGCTGAAAACAAAAGCAGGCAGGACGGAATTCCTTTCCGTGGAACCGTATACGTTCCGATATCTTCGCGTGTACTGCAAGGGAGCGGGCTGCGTGCTTCGAAACCTTCATATCCGAAGGATCGGCGCACCTGCTGTGAATAAAAGCTTGGATTCCGACAATCCGAAGCTGCAGGCGATTTTTGACGCGGCCATAGAAACGTACCGCCAAAACACATTTGATCTTTTTATGGACTGTCCGTCACGCGAGCGGGCCGGGTGGCTTTGCGACAGCTTTTTCACGGCGCGCGTCGAGCGCGTTCTGACCGGAAAGTCGGAAGTCGAACGAAATTTTATTGAAAATTACATTTTGCCGGAACATTTCCGCTGCCTGCCGGAGGGAATGCTGCCGATGTGCTATCCGGCGGATCACTACGACGGTGTATTTATCCCAAACTGGGCAATGTGGTTTGTGCTGGAGCTTGGAGAATATGCGGAGCGGACATCGGACCGGGAGCTTGTTGCGCGGGCGAGGGAAAGGGTTTATGCGCTGCTGAGTTATTTCCGCCGTTTTGAAAATGAGTTTGGCCTTTTGGAAAAGCTGGAATCCTGGGTTTTCCTGGAATGGAGCAAATCCAACGATCTGGTGCAGGACGTCAGTTTTCCGTCGAATATGCTGTATGCAAAAATGAAACTTGTAATGTCCGAGCTTTACGGCGATGCTGCGCTTGCCGAGGAAGCGCAGCGGATGCAGGCGGTGATTCGCGATCTGTCGTACACAGCGGACGGTTTCTTCTGCGACAACGCGTACCGCAGGGATGGCAGACTTGTACTCTCCGGAGAATATACGGAAAGCTGTCAATACTATGCCTTCCATACGGGCACGGCGACGCCCGCCCTGTATCCGGAGCTTTGGCAGCGCCTGGTACATGATTTTGGGCGAGACCGCCGGGAAACGAAGAAATGGGAAAACGTCCATTACGCAAACGCATTTATCGGGAACTATCTCCGCATGGATCTTCTGGCGGCATACGGAGGCCGGGAAGAGGTCTTAAAGAACATAGAGGATTATTTTTATTATATGGCGGAGAAAACGGGCACACTCTGGGAAAACGACGGGGATTATGCAAGCTGCAACCATGGATTTGCTTCTCACGTGCTTTATTGGTTTGACCGGTTCGGCATGATAAAAGACCGGCAGAAATAAAAAAAGAAGGGAAGTGCGGCACCTGCTATGGAAGCGCAGAAGCACATACTGCAGGCCAGGAACGATCTGGATGAAATGGTATTGCCCTTTTGGCGTCAGAATATGATGTATCGGGAGAGCCTGGCCATGATCCGCCGGGAAAACGGAGAGATTACGGCAAAGCTGCTCTTTCGGCCCCGGAAAATTTTGGAAGTCCGAAACAACGCGCTGGATCATGTCCTCCAGGAGGGAAAGGACTATCTCTGGGATGGCGAAAGCGCGGAGCTGAAGTGGATTGCGGGATCAGAAATTCCATTTTTTACCAAAAACGATTTGGAAGGACGCGATTCTGAAGGAAATTATATTGTGGAATGGGGCGATACGGCACGAGGCTGGAAAGAAGAGACTCCCTGGGATTCGCTGGGCCGATCGCGTTTCCGAAACGCATTATTTACGGCCGGACCATTTTTGTACGAAAAGCAGATCGCAGTGACCTATGAATATGACTGCAGTGCGGCGGCGAGCTTCGGAACGGCTTTTCAGGGAGAGAACATTCCGAATACGATGCGCAAATTCCAGAATCAGGACAGTCTCAGAATTGTATTTTTCGGGGACAGTATTTTTGCCGGCTGCGATTCCAGCGCACTGAACAATCGTCCGCCGTTCCAGCAAAGCTTTCCCTATTGGGTGGAGCGCGCGCTTTCCAGGCATTACGGCAGCAGAATCGAATCCCACAATCCCTCCGTCGGAGGGAAGGATTCCATTTGGGGAAAGGAGCATGCCAAGGAATTGGTGGCAGACCTGCATCCGGATTTTGTTTTTATCGGATTCGGGATGAATGACGGCGGTAAAACAGGGCAGGAAACGGCGGAAAATATCAGGTCGATCCTTGAAACCGTGCGCTCTGAAAATCCGGCGTGCGAGTTTCTGATTGTAGTTCCAATGGTTGCGAATATAGAGTCCGGCTTTTTATCTACGCAGACACAGTTCTCGGAAGCATATGCGAAACTGGCAGGGAAGGGTGTGGCGGTCGCGGACCTGTTTCGGGAGCACGAAAAAATTTTACTCCGAAAGGACTATGCTGCAACCTCCGGAAACAATGTCAACCACCCGAACGACTGGCTGATCCGCGTTTATGCGATGAATCTTTTAAGCGCTTTCATTCGGTATTGATCCGAACCAAAGTCATGAAAAAAGACCGCCCATTTTAAAACGGACGGTCTTTTCCGTTACCGGAGATATTCCTTCAGGAGGATTTCTTTTTCTTCTTTGCAACGACGACGGCGATGATAATTCCTGCAACGACCACAACGGCCGCAACGACGGCGGCGATAATGATTGGCGTGTTGCTGTCTTCGTTATTCTCTGAAGCAGAGGGCCTTGCGGTGGAAGAGGACGTTCTTGCCGGTGTCGGCGTCGCTGCGCCGGAGCCGGATGTCGTCGGCGCTTCGGTAGCATCGCCTTCTCCGGTAGGCTCCGAAGGCGCTTCCGTAGCGTTCGATTCATCTTCTTCGTATTGCAGAACGACATTATCAATGCTGAGCTCTTGATTTCTCGTCGTTATAGCGATCAGAGAATATTCGGAGCAGACACGTGTGTTTTCCACAGTGCCAAGCTCTGTACCGGCGGCATCTTTCACGACCGCTGTTTTATAGAAGCCGTAGACCGGATCGTCTCCGTCATACTCCGTACCGGGCTCGCTCAATTCAATTACGGCCAGCGGCGTGTCGTTAATAGAAACGGAAACAGTAGTGATATCGTCTTTGATCTGAATCGTACATCTTTCACCAAGCTGATATCCCTCCGGAGCGGGAAGCTCGAAGATTCTGGTGGCAACGGTCAGACCATCAGGCTGATAGGTTTTAATCCCAATACGAATGATCCCGTCGCCGGGCATTACAAAAATCCCGCTGCCTCCAATGCTGGAGCTGCAGCCCTCGGCAGTTCCGCCATTTTCCTTATACCAGTCCCATTCATAAAAATTAAAGGTCTGCAGCGTGTTTGCGTTCTTTGGGTTTTCTACCAGAATAAATTCCTCGGGCTCCACGCTTTTCACAAACACGCCCGTGTTATCCTTTGCATTTGTGATGAAGTCTACCTGGAAGGTATATGCGGTGTCAAAGAACATAATAGATTTAATATCCGTATAGCCCGTCATGGCGAGCAGGCTTCCGCCGTTTTCATCGGGCTCTACCGTTGCGCTGCTTGCCGGCGTACCGGTAGACATAATGAATTCATCGCCGAGAAGCGTCTCATTTGCGGTCGCACCGTCCGGCTCTTCGTCAAAATTAACGCTGAAATCGACGGTAGCGGCAGACACAGGCAGAAAAATGCTCATGCTCAGCAAAACGCACGCGATTGTAAAAATAGTAACGATTCGTTTCATAAAAACACCTTCCCAATATAGATTATTAAAAACCATGTCTGAGCATGGTCATTAACCATTTTTGCCGACTCGTTTAAAGATTATAATGACGGAAACCGTCAAAATCAGAGCGGCGGCGCACACAATGATTGCAATGACGGCCGTTGTGGAAAGACCTGAACCACCCTCGCTCCGCGCAAGATATCTGAAATTAAACCGGTCGTTCGGAGCCGTATCGCCAAGATCCATGAATTCCATAACGTTTCCGTCTGTTGTGGAATGGTCGCTCCATTTAAAATCGAAATTTATTATTTCTCCCGACATCAGCCCGAGATCCCGTTTGTCCAGCTTCAGAACCATATAATCGCTGCCGAGCACGTATTCAGCCTCGCCGATTTTTTCCGCCTCCCAGGAATTATTAGAAAATTTCTCTATGTCGGCATGCGTTTCCGAACGCGCTCTGTTTATTACGTAATCATAGCCTTCCCAGCCGGTTTCGTGGCTTTGATCCAGATCGATATAGAGATTCATCCAATCCGTCCCGTCGCTTACGACAATGGGATTTACTGTTTTGACAAGAAAATATACGAAATCATCGTCCTGCGAGACCTTTGCATAATCAAAATCATTTCGGCCGCTGTTGTTGATGTAGCGGATTTCCAGATCGTAAGACGGCTCGTTTCGGAATTCTACGTCTCCGATCGTATCTCGAAATTCCGGAGAAACACCGTCCCACTGGCTGAGCTCTCCGTGGATGTCAATGGCAGTTTGCCCGCCGGCGAGCTCTTCCGATTCGATCCCTTTGAATTTTCTGATATAGTCAACCATCTGGTAATAATAATTGTCCCCGAAGCCAACTCCGTCTCGAAGCTTCATGGGCTCGCCATCCCTGCTGAATTCCGGATTAAACTGATCGATATACATGTACCCGTCTACGTCCGTATTCGCGAAATGGGTATACGAGGGATCGCGCGGCAGGCCGGCGATCCATTCGTTCCAGCCAGTAATCATAATTACCTGGGGATCAAGCTCGATTGCGAGTTCAAACTGCGAAGCGAAGCCCAGGCCGAGTCTTGCCGTATCCGAGGAAAACTCGAAATCATTTTTTCCATTGTTTGGCTGCACGCCCTTTACGAAGCTGCGTCCCTTGCTGGTAGAAGGATGATGTCCCATGGCCACGGCGAGCTGCTCGAAATTCCCGTCCGGGTCCCTGCCCGGATCCATGTAATATTCGCCCGTTTCTTCATTGTATTTTACTTCCTGCAGCCAGCTCCAGTATCCGTCCCGGTCCTGCCACGCCCAGCATCCTCTTACCGTAAAATTCTCGAGCGTCTGCTTCATTTCATCCGAAAGATTCGCGGTGTTCCCGAAAATCAGAGGCTTGCCCTCCCACAGAAAAAACAGTTCTTCGTATTTCGAGTAGTTTTTCTCGGAATAAACCGTTCTCAGCAGCCGCTTCATGTGGCTTTCCAGCCGTCCCTCGTTATCGCCGGTAAGAAAACAGATCTGCGGCGTCTGCCCGCCCTCCTTGCGGATCTGAAGCCATGTGTCAAAAAGTGCAAGATGCGCCTCGTCAAACGTTTCGGAATTTGAAATGTCAAGAAATACGAAATCAACGCCGGCCGCTTCCAGCATATAGGCGTGCTTTCGATACACCCATGTATCTGTATTTCTGTAATATCCGAAATACGGCTCGGCCCAGTACGCTTCGCCACCGTTTTGCTTTAAATAATTTTTCAGGCCGTCGACGCCGCTTTCCAAATAAATTTTAGTATTATCCTGAACATGGATTCCGGCGCCCGTGACGCAGAGAAAATAGAAAATTCCGACGTATTTCTGCTCCTTCGGAGCGCTGGTCTGACTTCCCATCGCTGTGGTTCGTCCCAGATCGTCCGTGGCGACCCAGTTTCTGTAGGAAACCTCGCGCTGCTCCCGCTCCGGAAGCGCCTGGCTGATCTGCGTATAATGAAACTTCAGATTGTCGATCCAAACCGTACTTTCGCCCCGCTCCAGCTCAATATTCCAATATCCGGCCGCATACACACCGGTTTCTTCCAGACCTCCGAGGGAATTGCCGGCAGCATCTACAACGCGCAGTGAGCCGTTTTCCTGGTATAGAACGGAAGCATAGGGAGCGCCTTCTATCAAGAGCGCGATTTCATCGACAGAATCCCTGATTTCGATTTTCTTTGCAGACGCCAGATCGACTCCGCCGCCCAGCGTTAACGTGTAATCTGCCGACGGGATGCTGAGAATAACCGCCCCGTCCGTAAAGGTAAAAAAGATTCCCTTATCATATGGATCGGCATTCGGACTGATACAGCGGACGCCTGCCGTAAGCTGAGAGCTCGGTTCGACCAGCGCATCGAAGGAAACCGTTCCTCCCGCCAGCCCGTACTCGTCGCCCAGATATGCCGAACCGCCGATCGAGGCGGAGGAATTCCTTCTGACAGACAGCGTATTTCCATCGAATAAAAGGAAGCCCCTGTTGCTCAAAGCAATATTTTCCTCTTTTGCGTAAAAGGAAAGCGAGGTGTTTGAAAAGTCGTATTCCGGAGTATACGAAACGGTATCCAGCCATTCGTAGAGCCCGTTCTGCGCTTTTACTGCTGGAGGAAAAAAAGCTGGATTACAGAGAAGCGCAGCGGTAAAACAGAAAACCATAAATGAACGTATGCAATTTCTTCGTTTCATACTCTCGATTCCTCCAGACGGATTTTCACACGATTCTGCTAAAACTAAATATAGTATATAGATATATAATACTGCTGTATTTGAAAAAATGCAATGTTTTTTTGTCTGTTATTTTGAAAAAGTGTGAAAAGTACCGCTGCATGCCGGCTGCCGGCAGTGACGATCATTGCTTTTTTATCTTGAAAGCCGTATAATCATTCAAAAATAAAGAGGGTTTTACATGGGGATTTGCAGCGAACTCTTGTATTAATCATTTAGAATACAGGAGGATTTTAAAAATGAAAAAAGTTTTGCTTGATACAGATATTGGCGGGGATATCGATGATGCGATTTGCCTTGCTTATTTGTTAAAGGAACCCCAATGTGAGCTTGTTGGGATTACTACAGTCTGCGGCGAGTCAGAAAAACGAGCGGCGGTTGCAGATGCAATCTGCCGGACGGCAGGAAAACGGATTCCGATTGTGGCGGGACTTGACAGCACAATGCAGCCCGTTCCCGTGTATCCGACGCCGGACGGTGCGGACGCTTTGCAATTCTGGCAGCATAATACATATGAGAAAGCAGACGCTCCGGCTTTTTTATATCAGAAAATAAAAGAACATCCATATGAAATCGTGCTGATCGGAATTGGCAACATGACGAATATTGCCACTCTTTTCTGCACCTATCCAGATGCCGCGAAATTGCTGAAGGGCTTGTACGTAATGAACGGATATTTTGACGAAGCGCCGTTGCCTGAGCCATATTATAACTGGAACTCATGGGCCGATCCTTTGGCCTCAAAAATAGTATTTTCTTCTCAAGCAGCAGTACATAGGGCAATCCCGCTGGAGGTTACTGATAAGCTTACTATTGAAGCAAAACAGGCAGCGCTCCTTTTTAATTCCGATACCGATTTGATGAAGTCAGTCTTTTCCTTTGGAAATGCGTGGCTAGAAAGCTCTGAAAAGCTGACCTTGCATGATCCTCTGGCGGCGGTTTCCGTTTTTCACCCGGAAATCTGTCAATTTGAAAGGGGCATTGTCCAAGTAGAAACGCGGCTCGAAAGCAATATGGGAGGAACCTCTTTTATTCCTTCGCAAAAGGGCAATGTAGAGATTGCAAGGACGGTGGACAGAGAAAAGTTTTATCGCATTTTGAGCGCTGCTTTGTGCAACGAGCGCCAAAAGGATAAACAACGAATCGTGCCGCCGCTTGTCGTCAGCCGGGCCAAATCTGTTGGAGCGATCGGCGAGGCATGGCTTGCTAATCTTGATCGGCTTGTTTCCGAGCTGGAAAAAATGTGGCGTATTTCTGTTGGAGATACCTTATCCGGCGGCACACACGCCTTCGTCGCCAATGCCGACGGTGAAGACGGAGAGAAGTATGTGTTGAAAATTGACATGCCCGAAAATTTCGGCGGCGATTTTCAGAATAGCATAGACGCGCTCAAACTGGCAGACGGTCATGGATGTGTAAAGCTGTATGCGTATGATCTTGAAAGAAAAGCCTGTTTGCTGGAGCGCTTGGGGAAACCGATCAACCAATTGGGCTATCCTGTTTATGCGCAGCTGCAAATTATTTGTTCCATATTACAGAAGGTGTGGGAAAGCCCTGTTACGAATAATCGTCTGAAAAGCGGAAAGGAAAGTGTTGCGTGGTTCAGGCGGTTTATTGGAGAAGCATGGAAACGGTTAAAATATCCATGCTCTCAGAGCGTCATTGAACAGGCGTTTTGTTATTTACAGGCAAGAGAAGAAGCGTTGAAGCCCGATGAATTTGTACTGCTTCACGGGGACGCTCACGGCGGGAACACCCTTAAAGACAGCTCGGGCGAGGGCTTTAAGCTGATCGATCCGGACGGGATTGTTTATGAAAAGGCCTATGATTTGGGCGTTCTCATGCGCGAATGGATTGACGAATACGAGCAGGAGCCGATAAAAAAGGGAAAAGAACGGTGCCGTGAGCTGCACAATTTAACGGGCGTTTCTGAGCAGGCGATTTGGGAATGGGGCTATTTGCAGACGATTTCCACTGCTTTCGTATTACTGCAGGCCGGGCAAAAAGAAACTGGGGAACAAATGCTGAGACTTTCTGAGGCGTGGAGCAGGCAAGAAAGCGGATGAACGGGCGATATCCGGGGAGAAGGAAATCTTAAAAGGCAGTGCGCCTTCTGCACCTCGCGCCGCATGAATGATCCGGGATTTCCCTGCATGGAGCCGCTTTTGGGGACTTGGCTCAAAGCGGCAAAGCTGTTATATTAATATTGTTGTTTCCCCGCGCTCGCACAGCGGCTCTTGCGGGGAAACGGAATTATTTTTACGTAAAAAAACGAGAAGGAGAATCACGAATGTCGTTCGAACAGGTCAAAGAATTTTTCGTTGCTGCCGGCGCGGCGGACAGGCTCCTGGAGCTGCCGCAGTCCAGCGCAACCGTAGAGCTCGCGGCCAAAGCGATCGGCTGCCAGCCGGAGCGGATCGCAAAAACGCTGTCGTTTCTGGTAGGCGGCCGGCCCATTCTGATCGTAGCTGCAGGCGACGCCAGAATCGAAAACCGGAAATTTCGCTCTGAATTCCAGGAAAAAGCAAAAATGATTCCGCCGGAGCAGGTGGAACCGCTGACCGGACATGCGCCTGGCGGAGTATGCCCGTTTGCGGTTAAAGAAAACACGGAGATTTATCTTGATATTTCCTTGAAACGCTTTGAAACGGTATATCCCGCCGCCGGAAGCGCAAACAGCGCCGTCCGGCTTACGATTCCGGAGCTGGAACGCTATTACTGCTTTCGAAAATGGATCGACGTCTGCAAGGACTGGGAAAGGCCGCTTTCACAGGAGGAAGAGCCGAAAGGATAAGGCGAGACGCCATCAGCTAGTCAAGTAATTTTCGGAGCTGTTCTGTCACCTTGTCTAAATCGGGATCGCACAATAGCGGTAAAATTTCCGCAAGCTCCTGCGGCTCAAAATCCCACCACCGTAATCGGAGCAGCAATTCCGTCAGTTCGTCGCTAAACCTTTTTTTTATAAATCGAGCAGGATTGCCGCCCACGACGCTGTATGGCGGCACGTCTTTTGTGACGACAGAATAAGCGGCGACAATGGAACCGTCTCCGATTTTTACACCGGGCAGTATTACGCTTTCTCGTCCGATCCAGACATCATTCCCGATCACGGTATCGCCTTTGTATGGCAGCTGTGAAAGATGAGGCGGCGTTCTTTCGCTCCAGATACCTCCAAATACATGGAACGGATACGTGGTTACGCTGCTGATTCGGTGATTCGCCGGTCCCATAATAAATTTTGTACCGGAAGCAAGCGCGCAGAATTTTCCAATGATCAGTTTGTCTCCGAATTCCGGGTAGTTAAAAAGAACGTTGTTTTTTTCAAATCCCGTCGGATCAGAGGGATCGTCATAATAGGTATACTCGCCGATCCGGATATTCGGGGCGCTTACGACATTTTTGATAAAACATGAGGTTTTGTATTCATTCGGATAAATATCATCCGGATTGGGAATCTTATACATTTCATTTAGCCTCCGCGATTATGAATCCTTTCCGAACCATTCATTCCGGAGGTTATATTATACTTTGCCGAATTTGATATGTCACTTTTTTCTTGCATTTGTACGTTATAACGTCTAAAATAACGGTATGAAATTTTATGAGGGAGGGGGAACCTCGTGAGATATATTACTGCAAAAGAAGCGGCGGAACGGTGGGGCATCTCGCTTCGATATGTCCAGCGTCTGCTGATGGAGCAAAGAATTCCGGGCGCCAGAAAATACCAGCGGTCATGGCTGGTTCCGGCGGACGTGGACAAACCGGAGGATCTCCGAAAAAGAGAAAAGAGGGGAGCCCCGCGGACCGTTTATTTACCCTACAGGACGCCGGTTCCTCTGATGACGCAGCTGTATGCCGTTCCGGGCCGCATGGATCTGATTGCGGAAAAACAGCAGGAGAACAATGAGCTGGCCGCGCTGTGCGGCTGTCAGCTGTCTTATTTTCGCGGAGAGATTGAAACCGCACAGAAAAAAGCAGGCGCTTTATATGCGGATGCGTCTTGCCTGGATACAAAGCTCGGCGCGCTTTTCGTGCTATCTTCCTGCGCGGTGTACTCCGGAGCCGTACGGCAGTGGAACAAGCTGGAGGCAGCGCTGGCGGGTATGCGTGCTGCTTCGGCACAGGATCGAAGCTATATTGCTTTCTGCCGGGCAGGCATCTGGAGCAAGCTCTGGGATACGACGCATTTTCCGGATTGGCTCCGCAGCGGATGCTTCGATCCGCTTCCGGGGGAAAGCTATCCGCTGGCCCGTTTTTACTATTTAAAATTTTTGCTGCTTACAAAAATACGGGAGACGCCCAAATCGGATTTTGCCGCTGCCGCGGAGCCTCTGATCTCCCAGACAAAGCTGGAGGGTATTGTGATTTCCGAGGCTTATCTGCGTCTGCTTGCAGCAATCGCATACCACAGTGACGGGAATGACAAAGCGGCTCTGGCTCACATTGAGAGAGCGCTTGCCCTGCTGCTTCCGGACCGTCTGTATATGCCGCTCGCGGAGTGCAGCAGAGCACTTGATTTTCTGCTCCTGCGCGCTCTTCGAACGGTCGACCGTACCGCTTACGAACGCGTCTCTTCTTTAAACAAACGTCTGATGGAAGGCTGGACGCTGCTGCATAACGCCGTGCTCCAACGAAACGCTACAAACGTGTGGACGGTCCGGGAACGGGAAATTGTCAAGCTTGCGGTGCGCGGTTTGACAAATAAACAAATCGCCGAACGTCTCCGCATTTCGGTCAATACGGTCAAGCAGCGTCTTGGCGTTGCCATGGAAAAAGTCAATGTAAAAAAGCGGAAAGATTTGGCCAGTTTTTTTTGAGACTCCGCCGATGTATCCATTTTTGCGGGGTTTCAGGTGGTGCATTTACCGCGGATTTTTTTATAATTTAAATTGAAAATTCTGGCATGGGAGGAAAAATATGACAAAAGACAAAACGGATTTTCCGAAAAAAAATACGAAGCAAAAACAAAAGCGATTCCTTTCAAAACGAGCTTGGCTTATTTCCGGGGCGGTGACGGGCGCCGTCCTGCTTTTCGTGGTTTTATTTGTCTGCCTGTACCAGAAAGAAGATGACGGATCGGGAGTCCAGGCAATTGCGCCATCCTCTGCGGCTCATGCCGAGACGCCTGCGGTTACGCCTGCGCCTACCGCTTCTCCTTCCCCGGTTTTAGCGACAGAAGATGCGACCGTTCCTGCTACCGCTTCCGAAATACCGGAAACACCGACTGCTACGCCTGCCACCTCTGCATTGCCGAAAACCGCTTCCGCTTCGCCGACGCCGACCGCTACGCCCGTTCCGACCGCTGCGCCTACTCCAACGCCGACACCCTATACCGGCTGCTATTACCCGAACCAGGTTCCGGAAGGGGATCCGGTGGGATGGGAATATTTTGAAGACGCCGTTTTTATCGGCGATTCCCGTATGGAGGATTTTGCATTTTTTACGGGAATGGCAAAATACGCAAGGTTTTATACTCATATCGGCGTTTCAGTAAACCAGCTTGTCAATCCGGATCCGGAGCAGCAGACGCGTTTCTCTGTGAACGGCGAAAAGCTGACGCTTAAGGAAGCGCTTACGAAATACAACGATTTTACGAAGGTCTACATTATGCTGGGCTACAATGAGATCGGATGGCCGTATCCCGAGGAATTTATCAAATATTACGAGCAGGTGCTGGAGCTGATTTGGAGCATCCGGCCGGACGCTCTCATATATGTGGAATCGGTGATTCCGGTGGCACGGAAAATCAGCGGCTCTGGCGTCGATCCATTCTATGAGAACAATGAGAATATTGCGATTTTCAACCGAAATATATATGAGATGTGCGAAAGACAAAACGCCCATTTCCTGAATGTGCAGGAAGCGCTTGTGGACGAGGAAGGGTATTTGCCGGACGGGGCGGCAAGCGACGGCATTCACATGGGAAAATCCCACTGCATGCTCTGGCTGGAATATATTAAAAGCCATACGGTACAAAGCTGAAATACCTAAAGCGTACAGAAAACCAAGCGTAAAGCAGCCATAGGAAGTGAAGCAAATCGTCAAAAAAATGGACTGCCGACCTGAATTGTGGTACAATCCCTTCAGGTCAGCGGCCGCATGGACCGCTGGAATATATCATAAAAGGAGATTGATTCTATGCGAGGACATCGGGGTTTTGGCGGACCGGGCCGTGGTCCGCGAGGGGGACGTGGACCGGGTGGATTTGGAGGGCCGCATATGCCGCCACCGCCTCCGCCGCGCAGAGGGAGATTTTTCGGCCGTTTTCATTATGGCAGACCGCGGGGCGGCTGTCTCGGCTGCTTTACGATGGCTGCGATTCCGATTTTGGTTCTTGCAGCTGTCATTGCACTTGTCATTCTTTTGTAGGACCGTTTTATGGATGTCAGCGTTTTGATTGGGAGAAATACGGCATGACGGACAAAATTTATGCGGCGATTGACCTGAAAAGCTTCTATGCCTCCGTGGAATGTATGGAAAGAGGACTCGATCCGATGACGACCAATCTGGTCGTTGCGGACGAAAGCCGTACAGAAAAGACCATCTGCCTCGCAGTATCTCCTTCTCTGAAGTCTTACGGGATTCCCGGCCGCGTCAGATTATTTGAAGTGATCCAAAAGGTCAAAGAAATCAATATGATTCGGAAAAGCAGAGCGCCGGGCCGTGCGTTTTCCGGCGAATCCTATCACGATCCGGACGTAAAAAAAGATCCTTCTCTGTCGCTCGGCTATATCGTTGCGCCTCCGCGCATGGCCTACTACATGGAATACAGCGCCAGGATTTATCAGATATATCTGCGGTTTGTCGCACCGGAGGATATCATCGTATACTCAATCGACGAAGTCTTTATGGATATTACCGGATATCTGCATCACGGAACAGAAACGCCCCGGGATTTTGTCAAGAAGGTCCTTCAGACCGTTTTGAAGGAAACTGGCATTCCTGCCGCGGCGGGAATCGGTACAAATCTGTATCTTGCCAAGATTGCTATGGATATTACGGCGAAGCGCCTGCCGGCAGAGAAGGACGGCGTACGCATTGCAGAGCTTGATGAAAAGCGTTATCGCCGGCAGTTATGGGCACACCGTCCGCTTACCGATTTCTGGCGTGTCGGCAGGGGCTATGCGGCGAAACTTGAAGCGCATGGAATTTATACCATGGGGGATATTGCCCGCTGCTCCATGATCAACGAGGAACTGCTGTATAAGCTCTTCGGAATCAACGCGGAGCTTCTGATCGATCATGCCTGGGGCTGGGAGCCGTGTACCGTTGCCGATGTAAAAGCGTACCAGCCGGAATCCAGCAGCCTCGGCTCGGGACAGGTTCTCCGAGCTCCTTATCCATTTGACAAGGCAAAGCTGGTTTTGCGCGAAATGACGGAGGCGCTCGTGCTGGATCTGACGGATAAAGCCCTGGTGACGAATAAGCTGACGATAACAATCGGCTACGACACTGAGAATCTTGCCAGGCCCGAAATACAGAAGCAGTATAAAGGCCCAACCACAAAAGATCGCTACGGACGTGAAACGCCGAAGCCTTCACATGGAACGATAAATCTCAAAAAGCCCTCCGCATCGGCCCGGCTTATTATAGACGCCGCTTTGGATCTGTTTGACCGCATCGCTGATCCTGCTCTGCTGATCAGACGTCTCAACATTACTGCGGAAGGCGTTGTGCGTGAGAGGAATGTGGAAAATAAAGAAGCGCCGGAGCAGCTTGATCTGTTTACCGATTATGATGCGCTGGAGCGGGAACGGCAGGCCGAGGAAGAACGATTAAAGCGGGAACGGAAGATACAGGAGGCGCTGCTTGCCGTTAAGAAAAAATTCGGCAGGAATGCGATTTATAAGGCAACGAGCCTAGAAGACGGATCTACAGCAATAGAGCGGAACGGGCAGATCGGCGGTCATAAGGCTTGAGCACCGGCGGAATCGCTTTAGCTGTGCTGCCGCAGGGAGAAAGGGAGGCGCAAAATGCGGGAAAATGACGAACACCGATATGACGACATGCTGGAACTACCGCATCACGTCTCCGCGAAGCATCCGCGGATGTCCCGACGGGACCGTGCAGCTCAGTTTTCCCCGTTCAAGGCATTAGCCGGATATGAGGACGCAGTAAGGGAGGCCGCCCGCCAGACGGAGGAACAAATAAAACTGGACGACGACGCCTTGTCGATCTTAAATGCAAAGCTCCAAATCCTGCGTCTTAAAATAAAAAGCCGGCCTGAAATAGCTCTTACGTATTTTGTGCCTGATAGAAAGAAAAACGGCGGGGATTATGTCACGGTGACCGGGAATGTCAGGCAGATCGACGAAATTGAGAAAACGCTGCTGCTGACAGACGGAAGCGCCATTCCCATTCGGGATATTATAGATCTGGAGAGTGAAATATTTGGCGATCTGGAGAGAGGAGATTCGGATGCGTGAAACGGACGCATCGGAAAAGGAGCACATCGATGGGAGATAAAGAAAAGGGGGCTCCGCAGCAGATCGAGATTCGCGGAGCAAGAGTACATAACCTGAAAAACATTGATATTGACATACCGCTGAACAAAATTGTCGGGATCTGCGGAGTATCCGGCTCGGGGAAATCCTCCCTTGCCCTTGGCGTGCTGTATGCGGAGGGCTCGAGAAGATATCTTGAGGCCCTGTCCGCATATACGAGAAGAAGAATGACGCAGGCGGCAAAAGCGCAGGTAGACAGCGTGCGGTATATTCCCGCGGCGCTGGCGCTTCATCAGCGGCCGGGAGTTCCCGGCATCCGCAGCACTTTCGGAACCGGAACGGAGCTGCTGAACAGTTTACGGCTGATGTTTTCGCGGCTTGCGAATCATCGATGCCCGAACGGTCACTATTTGGAGCCTACGCTTGCGGTAGCAGCGGAAAAAGAAATATTCTGTCCGATTTGCGGCGAACGTGTTCAGGCGCCGAGCGCGGAAGAGTTAGCGTTCAACAGCAGCGGCGCCTGCCCGACCTGCGGCGGCACGGGAACCGTGCGCACGGTAGACAGAGCGACGCTTGTGCCGGACGAATCTCTTTCCATTGAAGAGGGCGCAGTGGCCCCCTGGAACTCACTGATGTGGTCGCTGATGACCGACGTCTGCCGCGCTATGGGCGTGCGCACGGACGTGCCGTTTTCCGAGCTGACAGAGAAAGAGCGGGAAATCGTATATAACGGCCCCGCTGAGAAAAAGCATATTTTTTATAAATCCAAAAACAGCAGCGAGGCCGGAGAGCTTGATTTTACATATTACAACGCCGTATATACCGTTGAAAACGCACTGGCAAAGGTTAAGGATGAGAAAGGGCTGAAGCGGGTTGAAAAGTTTCTGCGGCAGGACCTTTGTCCGGACTGCGGCGGGACAAGACTTTCCGATCGTGCCCGCGCTCCGAGGCTTAGAGGAATTTCCTTGGATCAGGCGTGTGAAAAGACGCTTGCAGAGCTGATCGAATGGGTGGCGGGCGTGCCGCAATCCCTTCCAGAGGAAATGCGTCCTATGGCTCAGAGCATTTGTGAAGCCTTTCAAAGCACGGCGAAACGGTTAGTCGAGCTTGGTCTGTCCTATTTGTCGCTGGACCGATCCTCCTCTACGCTATCAACCGGAGAGCGGCAGCGGATGCAGCTGGCAAGAGCGGTCCGCAACCGGACCACCGGCGTGCTGTATGTGCTGGACGAGCCGTCGATCGGACTTCATCCCGCCAATATTGACGGCCTTACCGGCGTAATGAACGATCTTATTGCGGACGGAAATTCCGTCGTCCTTGTGGATCATGACACGCATATTCTTTCTCGGGCAGACTGGATCATAGAGCTCGGACCGGAGGCGGGCGCAAAGGGCGGCTGTGTCATCGCCCAGGGCCGCGTAGCGGATGTCGTTCAAAATCCACATTCCAGAATCGCTCCGTACCTATCTGCGGAGGCCGCCGCATTTGCGGCCCGGCCAAAGGCGGCAGCGAAACAGCTTTTCGATTTTGGAGAAATTCGGATGTCTACAGAACAGATCCATACGGTAAAGCCGCTCGCGGTCCGCTTCCCAAAGGGAAGGCTCTCCGTCGTCACCGGCGTATCGGGCTCTGGCAAGACCACTCTGATTTTGGAAAGTCTGATTCCTGCATTGGAAGCCGCTGCCTCCGGGAAAGCGCTCCCCGCGCACATCCGCTCCGTTGAAACGGCGGGGATTCGCCAAATCAAGCTGATCGACGCGACGCCGATCGGCATTAATGTCCGATCCACCGTTGCAACCTATGCAAACGTTCACGATGAGCTGCGCAAGGTTTATGCGAAAACGCCGGGCGCGAAAGAAAAGGGGCTCAAGGCCGGCGACTTTTCCTACAATACAGGGAATCTGCGCTGCCCGGTCTGCGACGGGACGGGAACGATCAGCCTTGACGTGCAGTTCCTGCCGGATGTTGCCGTTCCGTGCCCTGACTGTCACGGCTCGAGATATGCAAAAGAAGCGTTTGCCATCCTGCGGCAGAAGAAGGACGGCGCCTTTTGCTCCTTGCCGGAGCTGATGGCGATGAGCGTGGATGAGGCGATGCAGGCCTGCGGCGATTTGAACGCGGTACGCAGCCGTCTTCAGGTGCTTCATGATGTGGGGCTCGGCTATTTGACGCTGGGAGAAGAAACGCCCGGGCTTTCCGGAGGGGAAGCCCAGCGCTTAAAGCTTGCCGGAGAAATAGGAAAGGGCCAGACGGATTCGCTGTTTGTGTTCGACGAGCCGACCATAGGCCTGCATCCCCTTGATGTGAAAACGCTTCTGGCGGCATTTCAGAATCTCATCAGTATGGGAGCGACGGTGATTGTCATCGAGCATGATCTTGACGTAATCCGCAGCGCCGACTATATCGTCGATATGGGCCCCGGTGGCGGTAAGGAAGGCGGGCAGATTGTCGCGTCAGGGACACTAGAAGAAATAAAAGCAAACGAAAACAGCGTTACGGGCAAGTATCTGTAAGGGCTGCGCAGCGCCGAATACGTTATGAAACCGTGAGCGGAAGCATTCTGCATTCACTGTTCCGTTATAGGTTAAAACCACAGAAGATCAGAATTATTGCTTCCACTTACAAAATTGAGCCGGATTGGAACGACGCCGCATGGGTGCAAGAGATCGAAATTCAACCGGGAGAAAAAGAAAAATAAGCTTCTTGACATGTTAGTTATAGCTAACTATAATAGCGGATAGATTGTTATATCAGTATGAGGGATTCACATGGACAAATATAAAATCGAAAAGAATACCGTGCAGGAAACGCTGATGATCCCCCTTTATGGCCGTCGGCTGTGTTCTCAGCAGTTTCCGGGCCTGTTTCAGGATAAAAGCGCGGCGGAGCTGATGGATCGAATCGACTACGATTTTTCTGAGCTGGAAAAGCAGTCGGGCGGCCTGATGCAGGGATTCGGCGCATTAGAAGTAGCGATGCGCCAGAATAATCTGGCCTTTGAGGTGCGGGAGTATCTGCAAATCCACCCCAAGGCAGCGGTGATCAACCTGGGCTGCGGTCTGGATAACACGGGCAGAGCTTGTGATAACGGCCGGTGCTGCATCTATAATATCGACCTGCCGGATGTGATCGAGCTGCGGCAGCGTCTGCTGCCCGCTGGAGAACGGGAACAAAATCTGGCGCTGGACTTGAATCGCCACGAATGGATGGACGCCATTCCCGCCGACCCGGCGGACGGTACGATATTGTTTGCCGCCGGGGTATTCTACTATTTTACTGCTCAGCAAGTACGACGGCTGGTTGCCGCTATGGCGGAGCGTTTCCCCGCCGGCAGGCTTGTCTTTGACGCAGCGGGCAAAACGGCCGTCAGGCTTATGCGGAAGACCTGGATAAAGCAGGCGAGGATAAAGGAGGTTGGCGCATACTTCTCCGTAAAAAATGCCAAAGCGGAGCTGGAGCCCTGGTCCCCGCTGCTTTCTGTTTCCAGCCGCAGGTATATGCAAGGCTATCAGAAACTGGAGGGGCCGGGGGTAAAGCCTATCCACCGCCTTCTGGCTAAAATTGCCGATGGACCGCTGCATCTGCAAATCGTGCGGGCGGAATTTCGGGAGGGATCTTAATGCACTGGATACGGACAATATTAGACGGGCTCGTCATGGCGGCGTATTTTAATCTGTTTGCCGCGGCAGTAGCACTGTATAACCCCCGGCTGATGTTTCCATGCTATCCGCCCGCCATTATCAGGGGGGCGAAAGACCCACCCACAAAAGCGGAAAATCGCTTTTACTGGATGTGGGTCCTATTCGGCGAGTGGCTGCCGCTCCTTCTTTATGGCGCCGTCAGCATGGTGGAGGGCGGAACCGGCGGCTTTTGGCGGATGGCGCTGTCCTGCTATATCCAGTGGCTGCTGATCAATTTTGCCGACCTATTGTTTTTGGACGTTTGGCTCATCCAGAAGAAAGCAAAAGACCGCCTTGTCATCCCCGGCACGGAGGGACACCCGAGCTATGCGTTCAAGGCATGGATGAAGAGCTACGCCCTGCCGGAGCATCTGCTGCAATGGCCGCTGATCCTCTGCCCGCTGATGGCGGCGGTTCAAGCGGGGCTGGGACTGATAATAGAGATGCTGCGGTAAGCAGGGAAAGGGCAGGCTATCTAAAATATTTCCTTGACAAATGTGGAGCGGCATAGTATATTGCTGATTGTTAGCTTAAACTAACCACAATTCCCTAAAGCCTGAAAATGTATCTGTAAAACAATGCCGGTTCGCTGTTTCAAAGCGTGCAGGCTTGCTTTCGCTATCCATTAATTACAAGAAGAAGGGATTTTTTATGCCTGAAACATTAACGTCGTTCCAAATCCAGCTGCTGCTGTATTATCTGGAAGCGGAGCCGAAAAAGCGGACGGTGACCGACTCTGCCAGGAACCTGGGAACCAGCAAATGGACGGTGACACGCGCTCTGGATGCGCTGGAAAAGCAGGATATTGTGGAACGGCAGGAAAACCGGAAAACTGTCCTCACGGTATCCGGGAAAAGGCTGGCGGAGAAATGCCGCAGCAAGATGAAAATTCTGGAGCAGTATATGCAGTACCAGGACATCCCACCCGCGCAAATCAAAGAAAATGCCCTGCGGGCGCTGGCCGCAGGCTTTTCCGATGAATTCATGGCGCGTCTGGCAGAGCAGGAGGGCCGGATGCGCCTCAAAGAGATTTTTGCCGGAAGGCAAAGCTTTAACGGCGGCGAGATTTGCAACTATCTTAAAGACGGGAACTATTATTTCCCCTTTATCATTTACCGGGAGCAGCTTAAAAACCATAATAACATTTCTATGGCAAACCGTGGATTTGAGAACCCCTGCGAGTTGATCGTGAAGGAGCATGAAGGCTTGATTTATCTGGCGGTCAGAACGGTAGCGGCCGAATCTGCCTCAAGCGGAAAGACCATGGAAGGCCGGGTTAATAAGCTGCAGTACCTATATGAAGGGGAATTTCGGGATGCGGGAATTGACGGGCGGTATGCCTATTTTCCCGTAACGGCACTGAACTTCATATCCATGGGGAAAGGCAGAGATACTCTGCTGCACGGAAGCATGTGCCTGCGGATGCAGTGCAGCGTAGGAGATCTCCATATGCCGGAAAGCACAGCGGTTTTCACGTTGTTTATCCATTGAAAACATGCCCTGTCAGAGGAAAACGAAAATTTTTTGGAGCAGTTTTGCACCAAGCACAATTTTCCTGTAACGATGCGGGTAGCGCGGATTTTTTCATCCCTAAAACGGCCGCTTGAAGCAGTTTTGCACCAGAAAATCGATTGACAACAAAAAAGCAAACCGATATACTGAGGGCGCTTTAGGGAACCTGCGGAATTTCAAGCGGAAAAAGAAAACCGGTTTGTAAAGCAGGAAGAATCCAGGTATTCGCTCCGAGGGATAAAGCCTTATAAGAACAGATGAAGCAGGCTGGCTCAAAGGACTCCGCAAGGAGTATTTTTTTGAAGATGGGTTAGTTGCAGCAAACTCTGAACGGGCGACATCTTGTACAAAGCGAATATATCGGAAGGGTGAGCGCACAGCTCGGTTCCCTGATCAGAAACAAATAGAAGGAGGAGTGCATGAGCCGCATACACCGATCGCCGTAAGGCGAATATATTTTTTCAAAAGTTAGAAATAACTAACTTAAATATCGACCTTTCCCTTTGCGGGAGATCTTGAAAAGGAGGTACAAACAATGATAACTACTAAAAAGTCGTGGCGCAGCCGGGGTTTTTCCCTGATGCTGACTCTGGCTCTTCTGTGCAGCCTGTTCTCCATCGGCGCCACAGATACCTTTGCCGCTACGCTGGAACCCACTACACCTATTGAGAAAATTGATGTGCCGGTAGAGGACGGCGTCTATTACGCAGACATCGACCTGTGGCACGCCACATTGAACCAGTCCTCCATGGGGAACGCGGCTCTGAGAGGCAGCACCACCTTTGAAGCCAACCATCCGGAAGATACGGATTACCGCGCCATAATCGTGGTAGAGGACAACACTGCCACTGCTATCGTGGAGTTTATGCCCATGGGCTTCATTGGGAAATACGGCTTCATGATGGAGCTGGAAGGCGTGGATGCCAAGTATCTGACTCAGTACGGCGCTGTTTTTGATACGGTCGGGGCCCCGGATGCAGCCAGTTATACTGCAATGGATGTCCTCACCCGTCACCTCACACAGGAGGGAACCGCGGTCTACGACGATTACAACGACCCGAGCTCCCAGTACGTTTATGACGGTACTACCATGCGTCCTCCCGGATATGGCTATGACTATGAGCGTCCTCTGGACATTGAAGACGAGCCCTATGCCCATCTCATTTCCATTGATGTGACTCCCGTCTGGGTGAAGTTTGAGGATTCCGTCAAGCCTGCCACGGCAGAAGAATATACCTACAAAAATGCGGCGTATGTCCACGTTTTTGTTCCGGTGATGTATTCCATTCTGCCAACCTCCGGCGACCAGTATGCCAGAATGAAAGTGGATTGGACATCCCTGGAAAAAATTGAAAATCCCGAAGAGAATTTACAGTATCGCCTGTGGAGCGCGGAACAGATCTCCGGTACCGCTTATACTGGAGCGTCTTATGAGAATCTGCAAAATGCCATTCGCGAAGTAACAGCGGAGCTGGAGAAAATATGGCCCTCCAAGCAGATTTCTATGTCGGGTACCGGCAGCAGCAAGCAGCCTATTTTGGAGCAGAAGGAATTCACTGCTGAAGAGCAGGCCGCTATGGTGCAGAAACTGAACGACGCCATTGACGCTCTGGAAGAGATCGGGGACAAAACCAATCTCAACGCCGTCATCACGGAGGCGGAAACCAAGGTGGAAGAGGACTATACGCCCAACAGCTGGGCTGCCTTCCAGGAAAGCCTGGAAAGCGCCAAAACTGTCCAGGCGGATGAGGACGCCGGTATTTCCCAAGTGAATGCCGCTGCCCAAGCCCTCACTGAGGCTATGGAAGCCCTTACGCCCCGGGCTGACACCGCCAGACTGGCCGATCTGGTGGCACAGGCCAAGAAAATCGCCCAGGGAAACTATACGGAGGAATCCTGGAACGCCCTGCAAAATGCCATTGCCTCCGCAGAAGAGACACTGGCTAATCCCAATCTTTCTCAGAATGACATCAGCGGTCAGGAGCTGAACCTCCAGAATGCCATGAACAGCTTGACTGTGGAAGGAGCTCTGGACAAAAACAATCTGGAAGACGGCGTGTATTCGGTTTATGGTGAGATGATTAAAACCAACCGTGAAGAAAAATCCATGAGCAACGACGCCATCAACCACTATATCAAACTGACGGTGGAGGACGGTAAATATTACCTCAATATGGATTTCCACGGTCTGGCCTATCTCAACAAATTCGGCTATCTGGCCGAGCTCTCCTATTATGACAACGGCTACACCTACGGCCAGTACGGCACCGTCGAAGGCACTCTGATTCCTGCAACGGTCCTTTCTACGCAGAAAAACGCCGACGGCAGCGACCTGTACGACGAATTCAATCAGGCGGGCGGCTCCTATGAAGGAAAGCTGTATCCTGATCAGATCAAGTTCCCGTTGGTAGCGGACGCTCTGGCGGATGAAGACGGCTATGTGCCGCTGCATGTGTTCGTACCTGTTATGGAAGACATTTCTGCAGGCACCGGCGATCAGGATGTTTTGCTGAAGCTTGACTGGTCCACTCTGACAAAAACCACCGAAGATGATCCGAATTTTGATCCGGAAGAGCCTGTGGAGCAATCCCCGGCAGTAGATTTCACTGATCCCACGACCGGCGTAAAGGTGAATGCCGACAAGGGTGTGTTCGATGAGGGCGTGCAGATCGTGGTTTCTGCAATCACAAGCGGCACGGCCTATGATAACGCGGCATCCTCCCTCAGCGATGTGGGCAAAAAATTCAAGCTCTATCAAGTGAAGTTTTTGGATGCGGACGGCAATGAAGTGGTTCCCAACGGTACGGTAAGCATTAGCCTTCCCATTACTGCGGGCTACGATTCCGACGATTTGGCGGTCTACCGTATGGACGACAGCGGCAAGGTGCTGGTGAAAGGAACCGCGGAGAACGATTCCTATACCGTCATCACCAAGAGCGCCGGGAGCTACGCTCTGGTGGAAAAAGGCAGTACCATCACCGATGCGGAAAACACCGGGAACATCCCGCAGACCGGCGATCGCTCCGAAATCGCCATGCTTGCCCTGCTGGCCCTGGCTGCTGCGGGGACGATGGGTGTGACACTGGTTATTAGAAAGCGCAAGTCCGAAAAAGCTTAAAAAGGAGAAATAAATGACAAATATTGCATCAAAGCTGAAATGGGCAATGGGAATGCTCGCCCTTGCAGTGTGCATTCATGCTATCCCGACCTTTGCTGCTTCCAACGGCATCTATACCGCGACCGCAACCTCTCACTACAAGCACCCGATCACTGGCGTAATCGAAGATTCCGGCGGCGAGGGTTCCTATGTCCTGGGACAATCGATGACCGACAGTGCCCTCAACAGGGCTGCTCTGGTTGAAGTGGATCCGCAGGGCAATACCTTTGTCACTGTCCGTCTTAACCTCATGGACAATATCCAGAATCCGCAGTTCCAGGTGGATGGCAGCCGGAACGGGAATTTTTCAGCGGTTTCTGCTACAGTCATGCAGGAGGATTTCACCAACAATACCACCGACTTCCGGATGCAGGTACCCAGTGAAAATGCCATCCTCCGCTGCAATATGTATGTTATCCCCATGGGACGGGACGTGATCTTCTACATAACGGTTGGAAACCTCCAGCCCGGCTCCGGGGATTTTGTCACTAGCGTAAAGGTGGAAGAACCTGCACAGGAACTCGATCCGGAACCGGAGCAGCCTGCGACGACCACCCCGCAGACGCCGTCCACACAGACGCCTTCAGCTGAGGAGCCATCTGCTCAACCCACAGAAGAAACTCCTTCCAGCACGGAAGAACCTGTAACGGAAGAACCGGTTACAGAAGATCCGGATTCCGAAACATCTACTGATGATGAAGAAGATGAGGAATCCTCCGCACTGGGCCTGGCGGAATTTGATGAATCCGGAAATGCGGTGAGCAATACTTCCACGGAAGCAGAGCAGAACAGCAGCACCGG
>CAJFUB010000048.1 GCA_904420095.1 uncultured Clostridia bacterium | reverse complement strand
TCCGTTGCCGGCGCTTCTGTCGGCGCCTCCGTGGGGGCTTCCGTCGGAGCTTCCGTTGCCGGCGCTTCTGTCGGCGCCTCCGTGGGCGCCTCGGTCGGGGCTTCCGTTGCCGGCGCTTCTGTTGGTGCCTCCGTGGGGGCCTGCGTCGGGGCTTCCGTTACCGGCGCTTCTGTAGGTGCCTCTGTGGGCGCCTGCGTCGGGGCTTCCGTTGCCGGCGCTTCCGTAGGTGCCTCTGTGGGCGCCTGCGTTGGAGCGCTACTGGGTGACTGGGTTTGTGACGGCGAACCGGAAGGGGAAGCTCCCGATGGCGTCGGAGTTCCCGCCTGAGAAGAAGGCGTTCCTACATTCGCAGAGGGCGGATTTGTCGGCGCATTCGACGCCGGGGATTTGGAGGCATTATATATTTTTATTCCCAGAACGGTTAAAATGATTACCACCAGAATGCAGCAGCCAAACGTCAGGAGCGCTGGCCAGACTTTTTCATTTTCGGAGTCTGCGCTTAGTCCTAAAAAGCGCTTGAGTTTATTTATGAACGGTTCGTTTTCTCCCTCTGCCGGCGGTTCCTTGCTCTTTGCTGCCGCAGAAGAATTTTCTCCAGAAGCACGCGGGGCCTTCGCAGCCGCAGCCGTACTTGCAGCTCCCGCCGCAGCTGCGGCAGTTCCCGTCCCGGCGGCTGCAGTTCTTGCCTGCGCGTCCGCTCTTACAACTAAAATTGACGTATCATCGGAAAAGCCCTTCTCCGCGGCTGCCTGCATCAGCTTTTCGGCGATCTGCGAAAGACTTCTGGAATCCCGGATCATGCTGCAGATGCTTTCGTCCTCTACGGCGCTGCAGAACGCACTGCTGCATATAACGAAAATATCCCCGTGTTTTACCTCCACCTCGGAATAATATGGCTCCAGCTGCTTTCCCTCTGGCAATATGCCCAAATACTGCGTCAGTTTATTCCTTTTCGGATGCCGGGCCGCCTTCTCTTCCGTAATCACACCATTTTTATACATGACCTGTGCCTGATTGTGATCCTCGGAAAGACGGCTCAAATGACCTTTCCGAAACAAATAAATCCTAGTATTGCCCACGTTGCAGGTAATCGCCGCCGTTTCATACAGAGCGATCGCCGCAACTGAGGCATAAATATTCTGATCCGGAAGCTCCGCTGCTTTTGCGGCAACAGCCTCATTGGCTTCCTTTATAAAATCTTCCAAATAAGCGTACAGAGAATCGGCCGCCTCATCATAATTATCGCTGATTTCATTTCCAGAAACTCTTTTTTGAATCGAAAGCAGCTTTCTGATTGCGATCAGAGAGGCCTCGTCCGTATAACGATCCGCGCCGAAGCCCTCCGCGATTCCGTAAAACTGCAGCCCTTCCTGCTCCTTTTTCTGCTTCAGAAGGACTTCCGATGCTTTTATTTCATCCGTTATGTATTTCGTGTTAAGATATATGTTATTGCTGTTATATTCTTTATCATTTCCGGGACATGTCGCTGCTACCGCTCTGTAAAACATAAAATAGCACTCCTATCAATGTAATAAATATATCCAAGCTGTATTATAACACAAAATAAAATCGGAGCAAACTTATTTTGTTTGCTCCGATCGTAAATAACGGGATCTTTACGCTTTTTCAGAATAAATATAGTTCAGTCTTCCGTAAGGCGCAGCGTCTCCGTCTGTGTAGAACGTCCAAACGTCATAGCTGCCGCTTTCATTCTGCTGGTAATTATCCGCCCATTTAAACTGGAGATCAATCAGCGTCTTTCCGTTGTTGTCCGGAATACCCAGATCCGCGCGGGAAATCGCGAGCATCATTTTATTCCCTTCCACCTTCATCTTTACCGTACCGGCATTTGTCCAGTTCCAGCCTGACCCGCTGCATTTCGAAAGCACAGCTTCATTTCCGTTCGGCTTTTCGATATTCACTGCAAAATCGTATCCGTACCATTCCGCATTCCCTTCAACGCCCGAATCGATAAAGAGCGTCATCCAGTTATCGTCTGTGGAAGGCGTAATGTCTTCCGCCGTATCCACATAGAAATACAGATATTCGTCGTCGTGCGCAACCTTCATATTAACGATATCATTGCGGCCCGTTTCGTTTTCATACCGCAGGGATCCGAAGCCTCTTGAATTTCTGTCCTCGATATCGTTCGTATAATCGAGATACTTCGCCGTAACAGACGTATTATCCCACTGGCTGAAATCGCCATCGATATCGATGGTCTGATCGTCTCCGACATAAACTCTGTGATCCGCGCCTTTATACTTCCGGATATACTCCACCATCTGCATGTAGTAATTGTCTCCGAAAACGCCCGCCGAGGGCTCTACGTCACGGCTCGTATTATAAGTAGCACAATCCACAAAAACGATCGGATACAAATCGTTGCCCGGCTGCCGCTGCGCAACCCATTCATTCCATCCGGTCACGAAAATCATCTCGGGATCCTGCGCGATCGCATATTCCCACTGCTCTGCAAAATTGTAGCCGTACAAAATTGCATTTTCCGACGTGTCGTTCGCACCGTTATGCCAGGTTCTCGTTCTGTCGTTTCCGCCGTACCATGCGGTAGCGCTGAACTGAACCGTATCGGAATGCTGCGCCACAGAAACGCTCATGACTTCTTTTCTGCCGTCGACACCGTATACCGACTCCTCCGTAAGAGATCTGCCGAATTCCATCCACGGGAAGCCGTTATCCTTCCGCGCCTCAGTCGGCCACTGGGAGTCTTTGATCGTAAAGTACTCCATCATTTCGTCCGCCAGTTCCTTCGACAATTCGCTGGAATTTCCGATAATCATCGGTTTGCCGTCCCATTGATACCAGAGCTCGGAAAGTCTCGGGTACTTGTTGTTCAGGCTCTTGCTCTGATAAATATTTTCATAGATATGTTCCATCGTCGCACCGGAATTTGAATTAGTATAAAAGGCAAGCTTCGGAACATCTACGCCCATTTCCAGATATTCATACCAGATTTTAATAATGTCTTTCACTCTCGCATCATATGTAACTGCGTTCGTCGTGTCAAAGACAATAAAATCGATTCCGGCATCTGTAAGCATCTGCAGATGCTTTCTCATAACCCATTCGTCGGAGGTCAGATAATACCCGAACAGCGGTTCTCCCCAGAAATGGTGCGCTCCAACGGGACCGCCGCCGGCCTTGATCCAATTGCTCTCGGATTCGATCGCATCCGGAGAAGCTTCTACAATCGCGCTGTTATCATACGGCCCTCCGGTGCCGTGCTCTCCCATCCACAGGAAATAAAAAATTCCCACCTGTCTGTCCTGTTTCGTTTCCCCGACCTCGGAGCTTCCGGCAAGCGTTCTGCCGAGATCGTCTACGCCGCCATACGCCCCGTTTACATCGGAAAACGGGCCCGTATATCTTTCTCCCGTAATCACACCGTCATCCTCCCTTTCGCTGCATGCAATCAATGAAAGCATCATTGAAAAAGCAATCAGTAATCCAACTAATTTCTTTGCCACTTAAACGTTCTCCTTTCACACATGATAGTCTGTGACTTCACTTCTATGTCTGAAAGTATAACAAACCGGATATTTCTTGTCAAAGCATATTTCACTCAATTAACGCAATTTCTGCTTTCGAGCGGAAACGAATCGGAAGCAGGGAGCATCCGATTCCGGAGGTTATATATAAATTCATTCCGTTATATGTATGAAATCCATAATAAATTCCTTTTTTAGGAAGAATATCCTTCTTTAGCAGCGTAAATTCGATATTCAGCGGAAGGCGTACCTGCCCGCCGTGCGTATGGCCCGCAAGAAGCAGCGTAAGCGCGCAGAGCCGCGGCAGCTTCAGAATAAGATCCGGATTGTGCGTTAAAAGGATAAATTTATAATTACTTTTTTCTGCGGCTTTATTCCATTGCAAAGCTGTTTTTCCAAAATCCTCCCGATTCGTCTTTACGTCTCCAAGGCCGCCGAATAAAACGTTTTTATAAAGGTACGTTTCGTTTTCCAGCACCCGTATGTTCGGCGCGATGGCCTCCAGCGCGGCAATGTATTCCTCCTTCGTGCATTTTTCCTTTTCAAATATTATATTATCGTGATTTCCCAAAGTAATCAGAATAGGGCAGCCGACCTTATAGGAAAGCATATCCAAAAAATTGGATACTCTTTCAAAATACTTTAAATCCGTGCATAAATCACCTGTAATGACAATGACCTCCGGACATTTTATGCAGATCTGTTTTATAAGATAAGAAGGTTGTATCAAAATCCTATCAAAATGCAAGTCGGAAATATACGCAATCCGGATGCCTGTTCCGGCGGAAACGGTTATTGAGGCCAGCTTTCTTGCCTGGAGATTCATCAGAAGGCATGCGATCATAAAAAGAATCATCGTTTTCCTGCCTTACGGGAAGCCTTTTTCTTTTTCCTCAGCGCTGCGAAGGAGAGGTCTTTTTTGAAACAGAGGAGGCCGATCAGGCAGACGATTCCGTACACGATGGCCAGTCCTGCCATAATATAGAATGCATATTCCAGGCCTTTTATGAGATCATACCATTGAAATCCGCGTTCCGTATTATCGATATTTTCAACCTGTACGATCCCTACGGACGCCGCGAGCATCGTCGGAGCCGGCGTATTTCCGGGGGAAAGCGTTTTATCGGAGGCGCCGTCCTGTGTCAGAGGCGGTACCGTAAAATCATATAAATACTGCAGCTCCGGGGTTGGCGTCGGTTCTGCGGTAATCTGCTCCGTTGGCGATGGCGTCGGTTCCGGCGTTGGGGGCTCGGTGACGGGCACTGGTGTTGGCGTGGCAGGCGGCTCGGTCGGTACGTCCGTAGGCGGCTCCGAGGCCAGCGGTGTAGGCTCTGCCGAGCTGGTTGGTTCTTGTTCCGGCGTTTGCTCTGCAGGAACGGTTTCCTCCGCCGGCGTGCTTTCCGCCACACTCGTCGTCTGGACGGGCTCGGGCGCGGGAGTTTCCGAAAAGACAGAAAAACGGAATAACGCAGAAAACAGAAAAAAGCCTGAAGCTGCAATAATTAATATATATTTTGCCGTGTATTTTCCATTCTTTTTCTTACCGTCCGCCATAATCCCTTCTCCAGGCGTTTATTCCCCTATTACCCTCGGCCCCGAATGGGTTTTCTTTGTTTTGTACCTTCCCCATAATAGATATCCGATTCCGATTCCGATCCAAAATCCTAACAGCAAAGCCAAAACAAGCCAAAAAACAAACGCTCCCGGCGTCACGATACCTTCTTCCGTGTCTCTGCCGCTTTCTGCGTCGGTTCCCGGCGGTGTTATTATACCCGTATTTCCGTCGTTTTGTAAAGTCGGACTGGCAGAGGGCAGCTCGGTCGGTGCTTCCGTCTGCCCCGGAAGCAAAACGCCCGATAAAGCAAACGTGCCAAGCTCAGCTGTAGTATAACAAATATATCCGTTTTCAACGGTAGTTTCAAGCCTGTGGGCCATCCCTGCCGTATCGATCCGGAATACCGAAATAGTATCGTAAGAAAGAAATTGACCGCTCTGTTCAATTCTAATATTAAGCTGCTTTGTAAGTTCCGTGTCGCGGCCATTCTTTTGAAGGGTAATTTCAAATATTGAAATAATGTCCTGATCGCGCTCGATCTGCCGTACAGCGCGAATAAACGGCTCGGTTTCCGCTTCATCGCGGATTTCCCTTACGTTAACCGCCATATCGCTTTCAAAGATACTGTTATCGGAATATCCTGCTTTCAATTTAAAATCTCCGATAGAATCGATTTCATTGAGGATTGGCGTCGGTTCCGGCGTCGCCGTACTTTCCGGGACTGCCGTATTTTCACCCGTCGGCAGGGGAGAAGGCGCGGCGGTCACGTCGGACAAGCCCAGAGAAAGGATTGCCAAGACGACAAGAACACTATATGTGAAATGTTTTTTCATATTCATGCCTCTTCCTTTACAAAATACGGCACGTCCCACCGCGGCGCTCTGCCGGATGGGAAATGGCGCTCATTAATAATATACCCGTTTTATGGCGTAAATGCCTGTTTTCTTTCGAGTCTGAAGGCCGGCGACGGCAAGTTCTCGCTGTTGGAAAGATTCGCAATGTCAGGCCCGGCCAGCTGCTGCATTCCGTAGCAGACCGCCTCCGCTTCGTCATCACAAAATACCTCTACCATATTTTTGCCGGTAATCCGTGCTGCCGCGTCTTTTCGTTCTCCATTCTTCTCGATTTGAAAGCCGATCAGATGGGCGCATTCTCCAAAAATTTTTAAACCATCGCCGACGTAGCGGAAACCAATTTGGACGCAGTTCTCCTTCCATTGCGCGCTTACGGGGTGGGGAGATGCGGCATATTCCATATCCAGAAGGCCGTATTCGGCTGAGAGCACCAGCCTTGCCAGCCTCTGACCAGGCGCCTTTTTATACAGCGGATGTGCAAAATCCGGATCGCCTTCCTGAAATCCGCAATCCAGAGCGGCGGCAAGATAATAGTCGGGAATATGATTTATGGCCTCAAATTGCGCCGCGCGCAGTTCTCCTATGCGTGGCCAGTAGTCATAACTGATTTTGCCGTGCGAAGACAGCTGAACATTATAAAATTTAAAGGAGCTTCCCCATTTTGTTCGCAGCGCTTTTACAAATTCCTCAAGATCCTTTCCGTATTGTCCGCAGTTCTGCGGGTTGCTTTCGCTTTCCCCCTGGTAAAACAGCATCGCTCTGATAGGAGTATGGAGGAACGGATGAATCAGCGTATTGTAATATCCGGCGATTCCGACTGCTGCGGATATGGTATAGCCCTGCTGCTTTGCTGTCTCCTCCGGCATCAGCTCCGAGATCTGCGCGCCTCCGGCGGCTGCCATAATCAGCCCGATCGGCACATCCGTTATCGTTTTACTTAATTCTTTGCCGAAATAATACCCCAGCGCGGAAAATGCGTATGCCGTTTCTTCCGTTGTTTTATTCCAGCGCCACGCAGGATTGACGACGTCGTCTTGAGGGGTTTTCCAAACTTCGGGATGATTTATAACATATTCCCGAGTCTGTGTAAACAGGCGAACCGTATCGGAGGTCAAGTCCTTTTGATCTTCCGGATATGCGGCAATACATTGGTTTAACGTCATCTCGGCATTGGATTGTCCTGTTATGAAATAGACGTCTCCAACCAGGATTTCATGAAATTCCAGGAGGTCTCCTGCCTCCGTTTCAAGCTTCAATGTCTGCGGCTCGAGTACCGCCGAATGCGGGGAAAAAGTGAGCCTCCAATTTCCTTCCTCGTCCGTAACGGTCGTTTTTCTTTCTCCGAGGAATTCCCCGAAAACCATTAAGCCGCTCCGGCCGGCCGTACCGCGGATGCAAATCGGAACCGCTCTTTGGAAAACCATATTCGAAGAGACAACGCCGGAAACCTTCAGCCCTGCGCTTCTCCCTATTTCGTTCATTAAGCCCATGTTCACCGCTCCCAATAAAATCACAGTCTGTATGTCTCTTCTATTTTAAACAAAAATGGTATCGTGCGCAACAAAAAATGCTCCGGCAGCTGCCGGAGCATTTTTCTTTCATCTGTTCACGTTAACTTTTCATTATACAGCGCTTTTCTTTCTGAAAAGAACCGTTATAACCGCAGCGGCCGCCGCAACGATCAGCGCGAAGCTCATATCGCCCGTCTCGGTATTCCCGGTCTGACCGCCCTGATTGTCGTTGTCTCCAGTCGTGTCGCCGCCCTGGGAGCCCTCCTCCGCCAGCGTAAACTCAATACCGGTAACACAAACGCCGTTCGCTTCCTTCATATAATAAGCAAGATATAAATCGCCCTTATAATCCACATCCGTCAGGTCGATTTCCATGGTTCTCGGCGTATCCCACGGTTCTCCGTTTGCAGGCGTCGTAAAGCCGCTCGCAAGAAGTCCGTCCGTTTTACGCTCGTCAAGCTTACCAAAAGACGCATTTTTACTGAAAAGCCCAATTTCATTTTCAGCCTGCGTAAAGGAGCCATCCGTTGAATACGAGATCGTCGCCTTGGAATATTTGCTGAGGTCAATATCTTTTGCGATCAAAATATAGCCTTCATAATTCATAAATACGATATGCGTATCCCCCAGAGCCGGAACGGCCGGCCATTCTTCCGCAAACGGCATCAGGCAATCGGTATCGCCTCCCGTCTGATCCCTCCAAAAGCCAACCTGAGACCAGGTTGCTCCTGACTGCGCTTCCTCGTCATCCAGATCGTCCGCACCGTTTAAGGTTCTCAGCGCAGATGCTGAAAGGTCAAGCGTTTCCGTCGCGGCAAATGCCGTGAACGCGGAGAAAGACGCAACAAGTACCGCCGTCATGATAACGAACGACAAGATTCTTTTTTTCATCTGTAAAACCTCCTCAAACATAATGTCAATGCCAGATTTCTCTTAACGTGATGCATTAACATGTTGCATGTTACTATAAAATGAAAAAAAAATCAATATTTTTAATTAATATAAAAAGCGCTCTCACGGAAGCCGAAGAGCGCCTTTCATTTCAGTTCAATTTCTGAGATTCCGATCAAACCATACTTTTCTTTCTGAAAAGAACCGTTATAACCGCAGCGGCTGCCGCAACGATCAGCGCGAAGCTCATATCGCCCGTCTCGGTATTTCCGGTCTGACCGCCCTGATTGTCGTTGTCTCCAGTCGTATCTCCGCCGGTCGTGTCACCGTCGCCGCCCTGAGAGCCTTCCTCCGCCAGCGTAAACTCAATATTCGTGACGCATACGCCGTTCGGTTCCTTCATATAGTGAGCCAGGTACAGATCGCCTTTATAATCAACATCGCTTAAATCGATTTCCATTTCGCGGATTGCATTCCAGCTGCCGCCGTCCGTTGCCGGCGTCGTTGTCCCGCTCGCAAGAAGTCCGTCCGTCAAGCGATTATCCTGGGAACCGAAGGAAGCGCCCTTGCTGAAAAATCCGATTTCGTTTTCACTGGAGGTAAACGTAGCGTCCGTCGAATACGAAATCGTTGCCTTGGAATATCTGCTGAGATCAATATCCTTTGCAATTAAAATATAGCAGTTATAATTCATCATTATAATGTGGGCATCCGTTCCGGAATGCGACCACGTCTCGTCGAACGGCATCAGATAGTCGTTCGTTCCTACGCCCGTTTCACCGCCGGTCCAATGCCAGTCGCCGATAGCCTGGTACGTATCCCCTTGCGCGGCATCCGCACCCTCTTTTCCGTCCGCGCCGTTCAGCGTTCTCAGCGTAGCCGGCGTAATGTCAAGCGTTTCCGTCGCGGCAAACGCAGTAAGCGCGGAAAAAGAAGCGATAAGCACCGCCACCGTAATAACAAACAATAACATTCTCTTTTTCATAAAAACAACCTCCCGATAAAATTCTAGGTCAATGGTTTTATTGGAATCTAATATTACTATATTGTGAAATAAAAATCAACAAAAAAATTTTGGAGCGGATCTTTATATCCGCCCCGCTTCTAAAAAATAAAGTAAAAAAAGCCGTCTTTATTTTTTCTTTTTCTTCACGGCAACAATTACGATAATCGCCGCAATAATAATAACCGCCGCTACGATACACACAATGATAAGAACCGTATTATCGCTTTCCGAATCGGCATCCGGAACCTGTGTAGGCGCGGCCGTTGCAGCGCTCGGCGTTGTTTTTGCCGTTGCCGGAGCCGTGGTGGGGCTTTCAGCTGGCTCTTCCGTCGGCTCTTCGGTTACTTCCGGCGTAGGCTCAGCCGTGGCGGGCGCTTCGGTAGGAGTCTCTTCTGTCTCCTCAGGAATCGTAAATTCGAATTCCTCCGAGAAAATTTCATAAGAGCTTTCACCGCCCAAAACAACAGCGTAATAATCGCCGGGAGCAAGTGCGCTTCCCTCTCCTGCCGTGAGCTCCGCTACTCTGTTTCCAGAATTAACAGTTATGCCCTCGTTTTCACCGGGATACGTGATTTCCTCTCCTTCGCGCAGATACCACCACACGATGGAAGCGACACCGCCGTTTTCCGGATCCACGGTATCGCCCTGCTTATAAATCCCTACCCAATCGTTTTCGTCAAAGGTTCCCGTCGCCGTAACTGTTACGGTCCCATCTTCGTTTACCGTGACCGTAACCTCGGCATCCTCTGCCGCCTGCGCCAGAAGACTTGTCATCGAAAGCACAAGCGCAAAAATCGTTAAAAATACGAGTAATTTCTTTTTCATCGCTTTTCCTCCTTAAGTCCCCGCAGTTTCCAACGCTGTAATATAAGCTGTCGGATTTTTCCTGCATTTAATTTAATTATATCCTATCACTTCAAATTGTGGAAAACAATACTTCGTTAAGCTCGTTGATTTCTTCGTCTTTTCTTCCCGTGATTTTGTATTTGTCTCCCGCATTGTTCACTTGGGTTTCCAGATCTTCCACAGCCTTGTCTTCCAGCCATTCGCTTTTGATGGTATCTTTAATGCTGTCTGCAGCGCCCTCTTCGGATTCCACGGAATTATCATAATCAGTTATGGATTCGGCCCGTACGACATAAATAGCCGTTTCGGTTTCGATAATTTCCAGATCCGTCATAACGGATTCTTCCTCATCCTCCGACTCGTCCTCCGCAGCTTCTTCCGCCTGCTGTTCCGCCTGATCCTTCTTCACAATTTTCGTTCTGTCTTCATTCCATACCATCGAAAGCGCGTAATCCGTTATTTCGTCGACAGAGCTTTTATTCAGGTTGTTGATCTCGGAAAGCCCTCCCGTGCTGCTGGAATTGGAATCATCCGATTCGTTCGTAACATAATCTTCAAAAGATAAATCGGCAGAATCTACGATCCTGTTTCCATCTTCATCCAGCTCGTAATTTCCGTCCTCATCCTTTTTATAGGTAGACATCGTATTTCCCGAATTATATGTGTCGGCAATTTCTTTGGCGTATTCTAGCGCCTCGGCGTATGCTTCATTATATTCGTCCAATTTGGTCTGATAATCATCCGCCTCTTCATCCGTGGGCTTGGTCGCGTCGATGTCAATTTTGAACTGCCGTACGCCGATCGTTCTGTAATCATCCGGATTCTCATCATAGATGGCGCGGAGCTCTTCTTCCGTGGGATTATAATTCTGTTTGATGGCTTCTTTATATTTCTCGATCGTGCTCTGGATGATTGCAAAATCTTTATACTGCGAAAGCGTCATGCCTCCCAAAATATAGGACTGTACCATCTCCTCTGTATAACCGTAAGTCAGATACTGGTTGTACATCGACGTGATATTATTTTTCAATGTCGCTTTTTCATCCGAAGTAAGCCTGTATCCCGCATTTCTTGCAAGCCTGTACTGCGCTTTGAATTGGCGCGTATCTTCAAGAGCGGCTTCTGCGCAGCTGTTTTTCCGTTCGTCCGTCCAAAATTCTTTTGTCAATGCGTCCTGCTCTTCGGTACTCAGATCGTCAAAGCCCTCCGGCTCCTCAAAATTCTCCGAATATTCCGTATACATTGCACTCTGCAAAAAGTAAATATATTCATAATCATATATTTTAAGCCCGTCGACCTTTGCAACATAACCGGTGGTAAGCGTTATAATCAGTACGATTGCGACCACCACTACGATAAATGCCGCCAGGCCGATGGAAATCCATGTGATGACCTTATTATCATAGCTTTTCTTACTTTTTTTGACTTTCAAATTACTAGCCATTCCAAACTACAGCTCCTTAATAAAGTAGGATTCAATTCAATACAACAAAAACCATTTTGGTCATTATATAACCCTTTTTTATTTTTTGCAATGGTAAAATTGTAAAATATGGCTCACAAGTCCCAAAATATCGTTTAATTCGTCAGTTTCTTTGGCTGTGTACTGAAGATACGGTTCTTTTCCAGAAATAAATTTCAACCGCGCTCCATATTTTTCCGTAAATCCGCTTCCCTCCGCGAAGCTGTACAGCGCAGCATAAAAGGCCTGGCTCCCGGGGGCGAGCATGAATTGTATAAAATTCGGCTTTTGTATGACTGCATTGATTCCGCAGCAGGAGCAGACATATCTGATTCTGGAAATTTTTATTAGATTTTCAACGCTTTCCGGAACCGTACCATACCGGTCGATCAGCTCGTCCGTCATTTCAAGCGCGTCATTTTCCGTTTCAATGCGGGAAATTTTTTGATAAATATCAAGACGCGCTTCCTCGTCTTCTATATAATCAGATGCAATATATGCATTTACTTTAAAATCAACGCTGACGGGAAGCTTTTCCTCCGGTATTTTTCCAGATTCTTCATCCAATACCTCTCCGAGCAGGCGGCAGTACGTATCGTATCCCACGATCGCCAGCTGCCCGTGCTGCCGTTCTCCGAGAACGCTTCCGGCTCCGCGGATTTCCAGATCTCTAAGCGCAATTTTAAAACCTGATCCAAATTCCGTAAAATCCCGGATCGTGCGAAGTCTCTTTTCCGCCGTTTCGTTGAGTGTTTTATCTTTTTTATACGTGATGTATGCGTATGCCGTTTTACCGGAGCGTCCTACTCTTCCGCGGATCTGGTACAGCTGTGAAAGACCCATATGATCGCTTTCTTCGATAATGATTGTATTAACATTCGGCATATCCAGTCCGGACTCGATGATGGTCGTGCAGAGCAGGATATCATATTCTTTCTTGTAAAAGGCCTCCATGATCGATTCAAGCTCGCGTTCCCCCATCTGTCCGTGTCCTACCGCAATACGCGCTTCGGGGACCAGCTCCTGAAGCTGTCTTCTTTTTTCTTCGATTGTGCGCACTTTATTATACAGATAGAAGACCTGTCCTTTTCTTCCCATTTCGCGGTAAATGGCATTTTTCACCATAGAAGCTTCCCATTCCGCAACGTAAGTTTGTACTGGATGTCTGTTTTGCGGCGGATCCTCCAGTAAACTGATGTCCCGGATTCCGGACAGCGACATATGGAGCGTTCTAGGAATCGGCGTGGCAGATAAGGTAAGAATGTCAACCTCCGGTCTGTCCTGCTTTAGTTTTTCTTTATGCATCACACCGAACCGCTGCTCTTCATCGATAATCACAAGTCCTAAATCTTTAAAATGTACGCTGTTTTTAATAATGCTGTGAGTTCCCACAAGGAGATCGATTTTACCCGTTTCTGTATCTCTCAAAATCTTTTTCCGCTCAGACGCCGTGCGAAATCTGCACAAATAATCTACTTTAACCGGAAACTTTTCAAATCTCGTTACAAAATTATTATAATGCTGCTGCGCCAGGACCGTCGTCGGAACAAGGAAGGCAACCTGCTTGCCGTCGCAGATGACTTTAAACGCCGCCCGGAGAGCCACCTCCGTTTTACCGTAGCCGACATCTCCGCATAACAGACGCTCCATCGGATGTTCCTTTTCCAGATCAGCTTTGATTTCTTCGGTGCAGCGAAGCTGATCTTCCGTTTCTTCATAGGGAAACGCCTCTTCAAATTCTTTTTGCCAGACCGTATCCGGGGAATATGCAAAGCCTTTTATTTTGGAACGGCGCGCATATAATTCTACCAGTTCTTTTGCATATGCCCGCAGGGATTCTTTTACCTTCGACGTTGTCCGGTTCCATTCTGCAGAGCCTAATTTGTTCAGCTTTGGTGCAGTTCCCTCCGGTCCGATATATTTCTGAATACTGTCAAGCTGCGGCGTAGGAACGTATAAAACGCCGTCGTCCCGGTAATTGATTTTAATATAATCTCTTCTGATTCCGTCAATCTCAACCGTTTCGATTTTTTCAAATCTGCCCACGCCATGGACATCGTGAACAACAAGGTCTCCCGGTTCGATTTCTGTAAAATTGGAGATCGGTTTCCCTCTCAATTTTTTCTTTGCCGCCGCACGCTCTTTCTGAAACAGCGAGGAGTCAGTAAGAATTGCAAAGCATATGTCGTCGCAGATAAAGCCTTCCGATAGCCCGTAGCGAGACACAAGGAGCTCGATCGCGGCGTGCAGCCTGCCTTCCGCCTGCAGCGCCTGAAGCCGGGCCTTCTTCCCCTCGCTTTCCGTTACCAGTATTGTTTTGTAGCCTTTTGAGGCAAGCTCTTGCGTAGAATTCAGCATCAGCTGGAGATTTCCCGCAAACGGCTCTGTGCTTCGGCACGAAACAGGAATCAATTCACATTGATCCCTTCGCGTTAAAAATTCATCAAGATACGTTATATTATATGACTTTTTTTCGCAAAGCCATTCCGCCTGGTCAGGCGTCATCATAATCTCATAGGATTTTGCAAGAATTCCAATGTTTTCCTGAATCGTTTGGCAGATCCGAATATAATCTTCTCTGGTGGATTGAATCGTTTCCCGAAACGCAGAACAATTCTCAAAAAAGACGGGCACGCATCCCGTATAATCAAATATATCATATTTATTTTCTAAAATATAAGGCAAATACCTGTCATACCCCTGAAAAATGCTTCGAGGCAGCATTTTATCAAGATCCTCTGTCACACGCTTATAAAGGGAGGAATTTTCGCGCAATCCCAATGTATTCAAATCACATAAAATTTCTTTTCTTACAGAATCGGCCTGGTCCCAGTTCCAAATATACGTTTCGTTATCCGGTAAAATTAAAATTTTCCCTGTATTTTCTATCGTTCTTTGTGAAAGAACATCAAAAAGCCTTACAGAGTCAATTTCGTTGTCAAAAAACTCTATTCTGACGGGATTTTCGGAAGTATACGGAAAAATGTCAACGATGTCTCCGCGTACAGAGAACTGGCCTTTTCCATCGATTTGAGGAACTCTATTATAGCGAATTTCTGATAGTCGGCGAGTCAGCTCCTGTATTTCGATCACATCACCCTGTTTCAGCGTTATCGCGGCGTCACGAATATATGACGGGTTTGGCAGCCACTGCGCCGCTGCGGCAGGAGTCATCACAAGCAGCTTCCAATCGCCGCGTAAAATTCTGTAAAGAATTTCTACGCGGGCGGCGCTCTGTTCCGTGCTTTTCGTCTCCACGTCGTAAAGCATATATTCATATGGTTCCAACAGAAGGATGTCTTCCCCTTCCCCATCTGAAAAAAATCTCAGATCCTCGGCAATTTTCCCCGCATTCAGTGAATTTGCAGCAAAATAGATTCCCTTTTTTTCGGAATCTTCCATGAGGGCGTATATTAAATTTGCGGCGCAAGAACGAATCGCCCCGGAAAGAGCAGAGCGAGAATTTTGCATTATGATCTGATTCTTTATCAAATCATAATTTTTGCTTTTTTTAATATGCTCATAAATTTTCATACCGAATCCTAAGAAATAGAAGCTTGATTAAACCGATTCATCGCATCGTTGACTCCGCTTTTTATAATTGCCAGCGCAGCCTCTGCCGCTCTGTCAAACGCATTGTCCATTCGTTCTTTTTGATCCCGAGGAAAAGTTCCAAGTACAAATTTAATAATATCCATTTCTTTTTCCTTCGGCCCGATTCCGATACGAATTCTTACAAATTCATCTGTATCCGTATACTGTAACACGGATTTCATTCCGTTATGTGTGCCTGCGCTGCCTTTACTCCGAATGCGGATCTGGCCGGCCGGAAGATCAAAATCGTCATAAATAACAATAAGACGAGACTCATCCGTCTTGAACCAATGCATAGCCGCATTTATGCTTTCACCGCTGTTATTCATGTAAGTTTCCGGCTTCAGCAATATAATTTTTGCGTCATTATACAGGCAAGAAATATATTTTCCTTTGAATTTCTGCAGCTCTTTCTCATTCGGAGCGATTTTTTCCTTTAATTTGTCGATCGCTCGAAAGCCGCAGTTATGACGTGAATCAGAATATTCCGGGCCCGGATTCCCTAAGCCCGCAATGATCCATGTTTCCCGATTTTTATCGCTGTTTTTTTTTCGAAAAAATCCGAGCATTTTTTATCCTCTTCTTCTCATCACATCGCCTGCATTTGTACGATCCAGCGAAATCCGTTCTTCCTGAGACAGCTCAAAATCGGGAACGCCTTCTTTAATCTGCTTATAATACATATTACAGCCCTGTCGGTATTGCAGTCCCGTGATGACAAGACCGTCTCCTTTTTCATTAGAAAGTCCAACCGAATAACTTAATTTTGCCTCGTTATCTGCGGTTGTATGATAACGTACAATTTTAACTTTATCAAAGCATCTGCTCTGTTTTTCCCTAAGCTCCATAATATCATGCCGAATTGCTTTCAATTCTCTTTTTAATTCTTTTTCCTCTTCCAAAACATCATATAAGAGATCTTCTGCTTTTTTCCCAGAAAGCTTTTCATCAAGCCGAAGCTGCTTTTTTTGAATTCGATTCAGTTTTCCGTACAGAAGATAGATCATGATAAATGCTATAATGAGCAGAACGCCAAGCGCTATGAATCCATACAAATAATATTGTTCCATATAACCCCAACACCTTTTATTTCTTAGTAAGAAATTCGATCAAACGCTCTCGCTCGTCTTTGGAATAATACTCAATCGTTATTTTTCCCCTTCCGTTATGATCATTTAAAATCACCTTCGTACCAAGAGAGGTTCTGAGGCGGTCCTGTACAAATCGAACCTCCTGCTGTTTGATCTGTTCCGAAATTTCTTTTTCTTCTGATTGACTTTTTTGTTTTGATTTTTCCGTTAATTTTTTTACATATTGTTCGGCTTGTCTGGCGTTGAGTCCCGATTTTAAAATATACTCCGCGGCAGAGTCCTGTTCCTGTATGCTCTCCAACGCCAGAATCGGGCGGGCCTGTCCCGTTGTCAGTTCTCCGCTAATCAGAAGATTTTTAACTTTTTCAGAAAAGTGCAGAAGCCGGAGCATATTCGCAATCGCTGATCTGCTCTTTCCGACCATTGCTGCGACCTGTTCCTGCGTCATTGAATAATCCTGTAACAGTTTCGCATATGCCTCAGCCTCTTCTATGGGATTTAAATCCTCTCTTTGAATATTTTCAACGAGCGCCAGCTCCAAAACTTCTTTTGTAGTAGCATTTCTTTCGATAACAGGAATCGTTTTAAATCCCGCGGCCTTTGCGGCTCTCCATCTTCTTTCCCCTGCAATGATATAATAACGATTTTCTTCTCTGGTTACGATCAATGGCTGTATAATTCCGTGCTCTTTAATGGATTCCGCAAGCGCGTCGATTTTTTCTTTATCAAAATTTTTTCTGGGCTGTCCCGGCCCCGGTTCAACCTGATTGATTTCTACCTCAATAACGCTATTTTGATTTTCCTCGATTCGATTTTCTATCAACGCGCCGAGTCCCTTGCCCAACGCCGGTTTTTTTACGGCCATATTATTTTACCCCCGATCCTGTCATATTGATCAATTCATCCGCCAGCTTTAAATAAGCCTCTGAACCCTTCGATTCTTTATCATATAATATAATAGGAAGACCGTAGCTCGGCGCTTCACTTAATCTTACGTTTCTCGGAATCAGCGTTTGGTAAACTTTATTGGTAAAATGCTTTCTGACTTCTTCTGCAACCTCAATGGATAAATTTGTTCTTGCATCAAACATCGTAAGGACAACACCTTCTACCTGCAAGGAGCGATTCAGATGCTTCTGAACGAGTCGAACGGTATCCATTAACTGAGATAATCCTTCCAATGCAAAATATTCGCACTGGATTGGAACTAATACGGTGTCAGCAGCGGTGAGTGCATTTAATGTCAATAATCCTAAAGAAGGCGGACAATCGATGAATATGTAATCATATTCCGTCTGAATATCTGATAATGCATATTTTAATCTATTTTCTCTTGAAATAAAACTTACAAGTTCGATTTCTGCACCCGCAAGACTAATGCTAGAAGGACAAATATTTAACCTGTCCTGTATGGTTTTTATCGTCGCTTCTTGAATGGGAACTTCATTAATAATAACATCATAAATAGAAGTATTTATATTTTTTTTATCGATTCCCATTCCCGTCGTAGCATTTCCCTGCGGATCCAAATCAATTAATAATACTTTTTTTTCTTTATATGCAATACAGGAACTGAGGTTAATTGAAGTTGTTGTTTTTCCTACTCCACCTTTTTGATTTGCAACCGCAATTACTTTGGCCATAAAACAGGACACACCCTTTCAAAATGTTTCACGTGAAACATTTTTGATTATATATCCAGATTCTGCACAAATTTTGCATTTTCCTGAATAAACTCTTTTCTTGGTTCTACTTTCTCTCCCATTAAATCAGAAAAGATTTCGTTTGCAATCACAGCATCTTCCAAATGAACTTTTAACATGATTCGCGTTGCCGGATTCATTGTCGTATCCCATAATTGTTCCGGTTTCATTTCACCAAGACCTTTAAAGCGCTGAATCGTCAAATTTTTATCCTGTCTTGACCAACCTTTTTCCTGGACCTTTTGATCTAATTCATTATCGTCAAACGCATAGAAAAATTCTTTGCCTTTTTCCACTTTATAAAGCGGGGGCTGGGCAATATATAAATATCCGTGCTCTATTAACGGCCTCATATAGCGATAAAAAAATGTCAGCAGCAGCATACGAATATGGGATCCATCTACATCGGCATCCGCCATAATAATAATTTTATGATATCTTAGTTTTTCAACATCAAAGTCAGGCCCGACGTTCGCTCCTAACGCTGTGATAACGGGCAAAAGCTTTTCATTTCCGTATACTTTATCGATTCTTGACTTTTCTACGTTTAACATTTTTCCCCATAACGGCAAAATTGCCTGCGTTTCTCTTTGTCTGCCCATTTTTGCAGAGCCACCGGCGGAATCGCCCTCTACAATATAAATTTCGCAAAGCGCGGGATCGCGTTCCGAACAGTCTGAGAGCTTTCCGGGGAGTGAGGTTCCTTCCAGCGCGGATTTCCTTCTTGTCATTTCTCTTGCCTTTTTTGCCGCTTCTCTGGCTCTTGCAGCCGTCAGACATTTTTCAAATATTAATTTGGAAGTCGATGGATTTTCCTCAAGAAAAGCCTCCAGCTTATCATTTACAATTCCTTCTACCAACGTGCGGATTTCACTGTTTCCAAGTTTTTCTTTCGTTTGTCCCTCGAATTGAGGATTTTCAAGCTTTACGGAAATAATTGCAGTCAATCCTTCTCTGACGTCTTCTCCCGCAAGATTTTTATCGTTGTCTTTAATAAAATTGTATTTTCTCGCATAATCATTAAAAACCTTTGTCAATGCAGAACGAAATCCTGTTAAATGCGTTCCGCCCTCATGATTGATAATATTGTTAGCATAACAATAAATATTTTCTACATAAGAATCGTTATACTGCATCGCGATTTCTACGCTTGAGCCGTCCTTTTCCCCATAAATATAAATCGGAGGCTGATGCAGCACCGTTTCTTTTCGGTTGAGATATTCTACATAAGAAATAATGCCGCCCTCATAATGAAGCGTAACTTCTTCCGGATGCTCCGCCCGGTTGTCAATCAAAATAATTTTAATCCCTTTATTCAAAAACGCCATTTCCCGAAATCTGGACAACAAAATATTATAATCAAATTCAAGAACCTCAAAAATTTCTCCGTCCGGTTTAAATGTCGTTTTTGTTCCCGTATGAGAGGATTCTCCGATGACTTTTAATTCTGTCACCGTATTTCCCTTTTCATAACGCTGATAATATATCTTTCCATCTCGGCTTACTTCTACCTCTAAATATTCCGATAATGCATTTACGACGGAAGCGCCGACGCCATGTAAACCGCCCGACACATGATATCCTCCGCCTCCAAATTTTCCTCCCGCATGTAAAACAGTGTGTACGACCTCAACAGTAGGGATTCCCATTTGTTTATGAATTCCGACTGGTATGCCGGCGCCGTTGTCTTCTACTGTGATGGAATTATCGCTGTTTATAATGACCTTAACCGTATCGCATCTTCCGGCCAAGGCTTCGTCAATGCTGTTATCTACAATTTCATAGACAAGATGATGAAGCCCTCTTGCAGAAGTGCTTCCGATATACATTCCGGGACGTTTTCTTACAGCTTCGAGTCCTTCCAATACCTGTATGTCATTTTCATTATAATGATTTGCATTTTCCACAAGAATTACTCCTTTATTCTATTAAAATTAAAACCCTTTTCCGCTCTCTGCTTCAGCGTTGATACGGAAATAGGAGAAATATAAATTTTCTGCTTATGATTATCATTTCGATCTGAAACGACGATAAAAGATTTCGGCATTTCTTTAGAAATTGTTATACTGATTCCCGCATGCTCGGAATTACTTAAAAAAGAACGCGTTTCTCCCGTTGTAGTCGTTTTATCGATATCAAAAATTCCTATTATATCTTTCTCCGGTATTGATACATTTTCACCGATATGCAAATACATATGATACACCTTGAAATCAATTATAATCCCATATATTGTATCACAAAATCATCTTGTCTACAACACTGCGCTTCCGTTTTTAATTTCATAAAACGCGGCGTTATTTTTATAAAAAGGTATCGATTGCGCTTCAACGCAGGAAATAAAGGTTTGTACGCCACAAATCTCAGAAAGAAAAGCTTCCTGTCTTTGATGATCCAGCTCTGAAAAAACGTCATCCAACAAAAAAATTGGATTCCTCCCTGTCGACTTTTTTAGAAGTTCCAGCTCCGCGATTTTCAACGCCAAAACAGCAGTTCTTTTCTGTCCTTGAGAGCCGAATCTTTTTAAATCATTCTCGTCTAATTTTAAATCGATATCATCTCTGTGCGGTCCGAACAGCGTTGCCTCCCGCTCAATTTCTTTTTCCCTTCGATTTTCAAGCATTGAAAACAATTCATTTTTTATAGTATTTCGATTTTCGGCTTCAATGATTTCCCGGGGAATATCCGAGTGATAAAAAATTTTCAATTTTTCTTCTCTTTCCGCACTTTCTACGGCGATTTTTCTATGTTTTTCCTCTGCTATTTCAGAAATATCTTTAATTAGTCGAAATCGCTCATAAACGATCCTGGATCCCGATTCCGCAAGCTGCTCATTCCAGATGCTTAAAATTTCTCCATAGTTCTTTACTTTCCCACATTTTATATTTCTCAGAAGATTATTTTTTTGAACTAATATTTTCTGATATTGAAGCAAATCAAAATAATAAGAAGCATTTTTTTGACTGATTGCAATATCCATAAATTTTCTTCGCACCGACGGTCCTTCTGAAATAAGCTGCATATCTTCCGGTGAAAAAATAACGGCTAAGACGCTTCCCATTAAATGTCCAAGCTTCCTAAGATACAGTCCATTGACTTTTATATACTTTTCTTTATTTTTATTATATTTGACAGATATATTTTCAGTAATATCGCTGCAAATCTCAATATCAATTCGAAAAGCTTCTTTACCCGACTGAATCACATCGGAATCTTTTGCATTCCGAAACGACTTTCCAATCGCAGTATAAAAAATCGCCTCTAACAGGTTCGTTTTTCCCTGTCCGTTATTGCCATAAAAAATATTAACATCATTGGATAAAGAAAGATCCAATGATGTGTAATTTCTATAATTTTCCAATAAAATCCTTTTAAGAAACATGCAGTTTTTAATCAAACCGACTTTGACGTAATTTTAACCGGCATTACCAGGTATTGATAACTCTTGTCCTCTGCACCGGTAATAACGCACGGACCTAAAGCGTGTGTAAGAGACAAAATAATATTTTCTTCATCAATCGCCTTCAGGCACTCCAAAATATTACGGATACACATGCCGATTTCAATTTCATCTCCAGTCACTTCGGCGGCAATAACTTCTCTTAATATTCCATTTTCCGCGTTTACGTACATGATAATTTCATCATTATTATTAAATTTAATCGTTAGAGGATACTTTTTCTCGTCCTGTATCACAAGAGCGGATCTCTCAAAGGCGCTTAAAAACGCTTTATTATTTACTACGCAGGAAGTTTTATATTCTCTTGGAAACATTTTTCTGTAATCAATATAATCCCCTTTATAAAGCTTGGATACCATACGGAAAGAATCGCAAAAGAACATAATCTGATTTTCGTTGCAGCAAAAATGAATCACATCGTCCTCCCCTTTTACGGATTTCGACAGCTCATTTAAAATTTTAGTCGGTACAATAATAGAAAATTCTCTGGAATCTTCCACATCGATCGTTTTTTTCGCAAGCCGAAAACCATCGATCGCTACAAAACTGAGCTTTCCTTCTTTTTGTTCCATAAATACGCCTTTTAATATAATCCTTTTTTCTTCCTGCGCAGCCGCGGCAAAGGATGTCTGACGAATCAGATCCACAAGCGTTTTCTCTTTAATGTCAAAAGAAACGGAGGTATCAAGAAATGCAACGGGAGGATAGCTTTCCGTAGGATACGCTTTAATTTTGTAATTAGCATGCCCGCTTGTAATAGACAACATTGCACCGTCATTAATAGTCTCGAGAGTGACATAAATATCGGGAAGCTTTCTGACGATGTCTCCGAATGTTTTAGAGTTTACTACGATGCTGCCGATTTCTTCTATGATTGCGGGAATTTCATATACGATTCCGAATTCGTTATCATTCCCTGTAAAACGAAGCTCTTCCCCGACTTCTATCAAAATCCCCTGTAAAATTTCAGCGGTTGATTTGGCGGGAACTGCCTTCTGTACGATATTTACACCGCTTATTAAATTTTCTCTGTTGCAGGTCAGTTTCATAATTCAAATCCTCCGGTTTCGTATTGTTATTTATATTATAATATAATTCTCTTTAGTAGTAGTAATAGTAGTATCTGTGGATATTGTGGAAAACTCAAAATTTTGCTTTTATCAAAGGAAAATTTGCTGTGTATAAGTATGTGTATAACTGTGAAAAGTTTTCCACAGTTTCCACAGCGTTCACAATTTAAAAAGTTTTCCACTTCTTGTCCACAGGGACTTTTCCACTTATCAACAATTTTCTGTGGATAAGTTCTTATACAATAATGTTTTTCTTTAGCTCGTCCATAATATGTTTGAGCTCCGGATTGATTTCCACCTGCTTGGAGATTTGTTCGCAGGCGTACATCACCGTTGTATGGTCTCTTCCGTTGAAGGCCTTTCCAATATCAGGATATGACATATTTGTCAGATTTCTGCATAGAAACATTGAAATTTGTCTCGGAAATACGAGTTCCTTCGTTCTTTTTTTGGACAGGATATCGTCAACGCTCAGATTAAAATATCTGGAGACGCTGTCTATTATAACACTCGAATCGATTTCGTGCATATCGCTTTTCTGATAATGCTTGAGAGCCTCTTTGGCAAGATTCAGCGTGATTTCTTTTCCCTGCATTAAGGACATGGAAAGATGATTGATCACGCCTTCCAGCTCCCGGATATTATCGCTTGTATAATAAGCAATATAATCTAATATTTCATTATCCACATCGATAGAATTTTCGGATGCCTTCCTGTTTAGAATTGCAACCTTCGTTTCGAAATCGGGAACCTGGATATCAACGATCAGTCCCCAGCCAAACCGTGTTCTGAGACGGTCCTCCAAAATTTCTATTTTATTCAGAGGACTGTCGCAGGAAATTACAATTTGCTTTTTATCCTCATATAAAGAACTGAAGGTATAGAAAAATTCCTCCTGCGTCCGTTCCATTTTAGATATGAACTGGATGTCGTCGATCAAAAGAACGTCTATTTTTCTGTATTTATTTCGAAATTCATTATTTTTTTTATTTGCGATTGCTTCGATAAATTCGTTCGTAAAAATCTCGGAGGTAACGTATAAGACTTTTTTTGATGGATCATTTTTGACGATCTGATTCCCGATGGCATGCATCAGATGCGTTTTTCCGAGTCCGGATTGACCGTAAATAAATAAAGGATTATAAGCGGTTCCCGGTGAATCGGAAATCGCCACGGCGGCAGCGTAGGCCATGCGGTTGCTGTTTCCTATAATAAAAGAATCAAACGTATATTTCGGATTCAGATTCGATTTATACGGAACGTTTTCCGATGTGTTTTTTGCAGACTCGGAGGGCGCGGCAGCGGCTCCGGCGGGAACATATTCTCCTTCTAAATGAAAGGCAACGGTCAGATATTGCTTTGTAGCTTCAATCAGGACATTTTTAATGTCATTATAATATTTCGTTTCAAGTAAATTGATGCAAAAATCAAAAGGTACCGTAAAATGAGCAGTCTCTCCCCGAATTTCTATTAATTTTAAGGATGAAATATAAGTTTCATAATGGAGTGAAGAAACCGTTTTCTTCAATTCTTCTTTGCATTTGTTCCAAATATTGCACAATTCTTCTTCGGTGTAGTTTTGCGTTTCCATAGGTTGCCTCCATATTAATGTCCGCATCTTTTGTAAATAATAGATTTATAATAGTTTTATCCTATGTAAGCCGCATATACGGAAAATATACATGAAAAGCCGTGGTCTCTCAATTCGTGCTGTATTAATATAGCAGAAAACCTGAAAGAAATGCAATAGGCTATTTTTGATAAAAAAAGCTGAAAAATGCTTCATTTAACTATCTTTTGTGCCTTTCCGGGAAGCGGGTACAAGATGTTGTGATACGGAGCCGAAAAATATTTTTCAGCATAAAAAATTTTAATCAGGTTGACATTTTAGATGTGTACAAGTATAATATAGCGTGCTTTTTGCCCAAAAATAAAAGCAATCTTACACAGCTTATTTTTTTATGGATAAAGGAGGTGCCGATATGATAAGACCGTATCAGCCGAAGAAAAGACAGAGAAGCAAGGTGCATGGCTTTCGTGCGAGAATGAAGACAGCGAACGGAAGAAAGGTCCTGAGAAGAAGGAGACTGAAAGGAAGAAAAGTATTGTCTGCGTAATTCATTTTTCGTGGAGGATTTGACATGATCGTTTCCCTCAGGAAAAACAATGAATTTCAGAGAGTATACAAAAAGGGAACTTATAAGGCGGGCCGGTATTTGGTAATGTATGTATTACCAAATAAAGAAGGAATCAACAGAATTGGAATCGCCGCGGGAAAGAAATTTGGAAACAGTGTGCAGAGAAACCGCATGAAAAGAATCATCCGGGAAGTCTATCGGGTTTCCCGAGAACATATGGCGGAGGGCTATGACATCATCTTTATGGCCAGGGCCTCCGTTCGGAAAGCAAAATCTCCGAATAATAAGCTGAAGGCCGTTTCCGTACCCGCTTATCATGAAATAGAAAAAGAAATGAAAAGACTTTCTTCGGCATTGGGGATGTTGATTTGAAAAAGGTATTTTTGAAAATGATACGTTTTTATCAAAAAAACATATCGCCGATCAAAAAACCGTGCTGCAGATTTTACCCGACCTGTTCGGAATATGCCGTGGAGGCGATTGAAAAGTACGGGGCACTAAAGGGCTCGCTGATGGCGGTGTGGAGAATCCTCAGATGTAATCCGTTTTGCAAAGGCGGCTATGATCCTGTAAAATAAGAAGGGATTGTGCAGACTCGTTATGCTGAGTTTTATAGCGAAACCATTTGGAATCTTAATAAAATATATTTATGAGTATCTTGCGTTCGACAGCTATGGATTTGCTATCATTCTTTTTACGCTGTTTGCGAGGATCCTTTTATTTCCTTTAAATTTAAGCCAGCAAAGAAGTATGGACAGGCAGCAGGCTCTGATGCCTGAAATAGAAGCGCTGAAGAAAAAATACGGAAACGACCAGAAAAAGCTGAGCGAAGAACAGCAGAATCTTTATATGAGATATAATATTAATCCGATGATGGGCTGTCTGCCGCTTCTTCTTCAGTTTCCGATCCTGATGGCGCTGTATGAAATCGTGCGCAATGCGGACGTCTATATTGGAGAAGGCGTCAACAAAGTCTTTTTAGGAATTTTTGATTTGAGTCTCACGCCGCAGTGGCAGATCTGGAAAATAGAAGACTATAAAGTTTATTTGCCGCTGCTTGTTTTTCCGATTTTGGCGTTTGCAACGACATATCTTTCACAAATCATTTCCATGAGAACGGCGCGTGCAAAGAAAAAAGAGGAAGAAGAAAAAGCGGCGCCGAATCCGATGTCCGGGATGATGAAGTTTATGCCTTTTACCACACTGATTTTTGCTTTTATGGTTCCGGCGGGACTTTCTCTTTACTGGGCCATCGGAAATATTTTAAGCATATTACAAACTTATCTGATCAGAAGCGTGTTTTCGAAGAAGAAAGAAGGAAGTGTTAAGAATGCCTGATTTTGTTGAGAAAGAAGCAAAAACAGTCGACGAGGCGATTCAGCTTGCGCTGGATGAGCTGAACATAGAGCTTGAGGATGCGGATGTTGAAATCCTCGAGGAAGGCAGTAAAGCAAAGCTGGGAATTTTCGGAGGAAAAGGAGCGAAGGTCAGAGTAACCGTTAATATTCCGGATACGAAAATCGTTGCGAATTTTTTGGATGAGATCATCAATAGATCGCGCAGTGAAGACGATTATCCGAAATATGTGATTACGGAAAAGGAGGAAGACGGTGTAAACGTCATCAAAGTGCAGATTTCCGGAAACGATGTTTCCCATCTGATCGGAAGACATGGCGAAACGCTGTATGCGATTAATTATATCGCAAGCCTTTTGGTAAACAGAAACAGAAACGAATTCAAACGCGTTTATATAGATGTAGAAAATTACAGAAAGCATCGCGAGGAAACGCTTGTTTCCATTGCGAACAGAGCGGCCGAAAGAGTCGCAAAATATAAAAGACCGGTTTCTCTGGATCCTATGCCGGCGTCGGAGCGCCGGATCATACATTCGGCTTTGCAGAGCAATCGAAATGTAGTAACCGAAAGCCAGGGGGAAGAACCGAACCGCTGTGTTGTCGTTAAAACAAGACCGTATGTCAAAAAAATCTGATGGTTTTATATGAAATATTACGGTGAAGATACGATTGCGGCAATTTCTACTCCTGCTGGAACGGGCGGAATCGGAATTATCCGGATCAGCGGCGGCGAAGCGGCGGAAATTGCAAATAAGATATTCAGAGGAATTTCACAGCGGGCAGCCGGGAAAGACGCGGTTGCCCGTATGTCTTCTCATACCATCAAATACGGTGTTATCGTTGATCCCTCCAACGAGGAGCTGATCGACGAATGTCTGATCAGCATCATGAAGGCCCCTCGTTCCTATACGAAGGAGGACGTTGTAGAAATCAATTGTCACGGCGGTTTTGCCGTGATGAGGAAAATTCTTTCGATTGTGATTCAGGCCGGAGCACGTCCCGCACAGCCGGGGGAGTTTACGCAGCGCGCCTTTCTTAACGGGAGAATCGATCTTTCCGAAGCGGAAGCCGTAATGGATCTGATTGGCGCCAAGACGGAAGCAGGACGAAAGGCCGCAGTGCAGCAGCTGTCGGGCCGTCTGTACCGGGAAATCAAAGCGATTCGCGAGGAATTAAAGCTTTGTCTTGCACAAATAGAGGTTGCATTGGATTATCCGGAATATGAAATGGACGGGGAGGCCGGAGATTCGGCAATGACGCTTCTGGAAAAAATTCGGAAAAAACTGGAAAAGCTTTCCGACACATTTTACAGAGGCCGCATCTTAAAAGAGGGAATCAGAGTTTCTATCGCGGGAATTCCAAACGCCGGAAAATCGTCTCTCTTGAATTTGCTGTCCGGATACGATCGGGCTATCGTAACGGAAATTCCGGGGACTACGCGCGATACTATAGAGGAAACAATCGATTATGAGGGAATCCCGATTCTTTTAACCGATACCGCGGGACTGCGCGAAACCTCGGATGTCGTTGAAAAAATCGGCGTAGATCGCTCCTATGAAGCAATTGAAAGCAGCGACATCGTCGTCTTTCTGGCGGATATTTCTGATTCCGCCCGTGCGCGGCAGTCAAAAGAGCTCTTGGAGGAAATCAGGAAAACCTCCGGCGCAAAGAAAAATATTATAGTTGTATTAAACAAAAGCGACATTGAACAGGAAGGGGCGGCTTCGTTTTTCGAAGAAGATTCCGTCAGAATGTCCGTAAAAGAAGATCGCGGAACGGAGCTCCTCCTGGGACGGATCCGGGAACTGATGCAGGTGGGCGCCGTGGAAAGCAATGAAACGGTGATAACAAGCGAACGCCATAAAAGCCTGATCGACCGGGCGCTCGGCGCGCTGCGGAAGGCGGAAGAAAGCTACAGGGAAAATTTGCCGCTGGATTGTATTTCCTATGATATCTGGGAATGCGGCAAGCTTTTAGGAGAAATTACGGGGGACTCCATAGAAGAAGACGTAATGGACACGATTTTCAGCAAATTTTGTCTTGGAAAATAAACGGAGGACGATCGTATGAGCGCACAATTCGGCGAATATGACATTGCAGTTATCGGCGCGGGCCACGCCGGCTGCGAAGCCGCGATGGCCGCAGCACGGCTCGGATTGAAAACGGTAATATTTGCCGTAAACATAGACAGTATAGCAAATATGGCCTGCAATCCCAGCATCGGAGGAACGGCAAAGGGCCAGCTTGTCAGAGAAATCGACGCTATGGGCGGCGTTATGGGAAAGATGGCCGATAAAACGGCGATTCAGACGAAGCTTTTAAATAAGGCGAAGGGCCCTGCCGTTTATTCCCCCAGGGCGCAGATCGATCGCAGGCGCTATCAGACGGAAATGAAACATATGCTGGAGCTGCAGGAAAACATCGATCTGAAGCAAGCAGAGATTATTAAAATTTTAACGGTTCCGGGAGAAAACAAAGCGCCGTCCGTTGCCGGCGTCGTAACGCACTTAGGCGCCGAATATCGCTGCAGATGCGTGATCGCATGCACCGGCACTTATTTGAAAGGAAAAGTTATTATCGGCGAGCACAGCTACAGCAGCGGACCGGATGGGCATTTTCCGGCAAATGAATTATCTGCCTGTCTCAAAGAGCTCGGTTTTTCTCTGCTCCGCCTGAAAACGGGCACGCCGCCCCGCGTAAACAGAAGAAGCGTAGATTTTTCCAAGACGGAACCGCAGTACGGAGACGGTCTTCCTTTTTCGTTTTCTTTTGAGGAGGACGCGCCGCAAAGCGTACAGCTTCCGTGCTATCTTACGCATACAAATGCGCGAACCCATGAAATCATCAAGGCGAATCTGCATCGTTCCCCTCTTTATAACGGTATGATAGAGGGAGTAGGGCCACGGTATTGTCCCTCAATAGAAGATAAAATTATGCGTTTTGCCGACAAGGAGCGGCATCAGCTTTTCATTGAGCCCATGGGAATCGATACCGAAGAAATGTATGTTCAGGGGATGTCCTCCAGTCTTCCGGAGGATGTACAGTGCGACTTTATTCATTCCATAGAAGGACTGGAAAAAGCTTCTATTATGCGCCCGGCCTATGCAATTGAATATGATGCGATTGATGCGCGGCAGCTTAGGCTTTCTTTAGAAAGCCGCATTGTGGACGGGCTGTTCTGCGCGGGACAGATTAACGGTTCTTCTGGCTATGAAGAAGCCGCTGCGCAGGGACTTATGGCCGGAATCAACGCCGCTCGAAAATTGCAGGGAAAGGAACCGCTCGTCATTGACCGTTCGGAAGGATATATTGGCGTTTTAATCGATGATCTTGTTACCAGGGGAACGAACGAACCGTATCGGATGATGACGTCGCGCGCGGAATACAGGCTTATCCTTCGTCAGGACAATGCCGACAGCCGTCTGACACCAAAGGGTTATGAGGCGGGACTGATCTCGGAAGAACGCTATGCGCGCTTCCGGCAAAAAATGGAAAATATTGCAGGAGAAATCGAGCGGCTAAAGCATACCTATGCGGCTCCAAGCGAACACGTCAATACGATTCTGGAACGTGAGGGAGCCGCTCCGCTCAAAGGCAGCTGCTCCTTCGCGGAATTGCTCCGCCGTCCGGAAATCAGCTACGAGATCTTGCAGGAAATCGAGAACAGAAAATCTCCCCTTTCTTTCCGCGAAGCGGAGCAGGTAGAAATATCTGTAAAATATGAAGGCTATATCAGCCGGCAGGAAGCGCAGATCCGCCAATTCCGCAAGCTGGAGAAAAAACGCTTGCCGGTTCCGTTTGATTATACTACCGTGCCGAATATTTGTCTGGAAGCAAGAGAAAAGCTGACACGGATCCAGCCGGAGTCGGTAGGACAGGCCAGCCGCATCACGGGCGTTTCTCCGGCGGATATAACGGCGCTGATGATTTATCTGAATCTCAGGGAGGGAGAAGCCTCATGCTAAAGGAGGAACATCGGCAGCTTCTGATCGCGGCGGCGGAAAAAATCGGGACGGAGCTTTCTCCGGATTCGGTGGAAAAATTTTCCAGATACGGAGAACTTTTACTGGAATGGAATAAAGTCATGAATCTGACGGCCGTAACCGACGAACGGGAAATTGTCATTAAACATTACGTCGACAGTCTCACGATTCTCCCCTATCTTGACCGCCTGCATTGCAGAACGCTGGCGGATATCGGGTCAGGAGCCGGTTTTCCGGGAATCCCCGTTAAGATTCTGCGTCCGGAGCTTGATATCGTCCTGCTCGATTCGCTTGGAAAACGTGTTCATTTTTTAAATGAAGTGATCTCCGATCTGTGCCTGATGAAAATCCGCGCCGTTCATATGCGTGCTGAGGAGGGAGGCAGAAATCCGGAATTTCGAGAAAAATTTGATTGCGCGTCAGCCAGAGCAGTCGCGCCAATGAATGTTTTGCTGGAATACTGCATGCCGTTTGTCAGAAACGGCGGCCGTTTCCTTGCCATGAAGGGCGCGGCGGAAGAAGAGCCGTATGAAAATGCACTTCGCGAGCTGAAAGGCGAAGTAGAATCAGAGGATCGATTCACCCTGCCGCAAAGCGAGTTTACAAGACGAATCGTCTGCATAAAAAAGAACGGCTTTTTGTCGACCCGCTATCCGCGCAGCGCCGGGATTCCACGGAAGAAACCGTTGTAATTCGTCGAAAAGCAGTAAAATGCGGCAGAGAAGCGTCCCGCGGGTCGAAGGAAAGGCGGGTCCGGAAGGCGTCGAAAACCTTTATTTTTCGTTAGAAATGCGGTATAAACGTAACAAGCGACAAATTCAGTCGGCGTTTATACAAAGGAGGGTTTTTGATGAATAGTGTTTTAAAACATGACGCATTGAAAAGTAATCCGGGGCGGGATTACATTACAGAGATACCAACGAATAGAATAAAAGCAAATCCGTACCAGCCGCGGAAAGAATTTTCCAGAAGCGCCCTTTACGATCTGGCAAACTCAATAAAAGAATACGGTATTTTACAGCCGATCACGGTGAGACCTCTGCGCGGCGACAATACATACGAGCTGATCGCAGGGGAAAGACGGCTGCGCGCTGCGAAGATCGCAGGTCTTACTTCTGTTCCGGCAATCGTATATAATGCCGGAGACAATGATTCGGCAATTCTGGCTCTGATCGAGAATCTGCAAAGAGAAAACCTGAGCTTTCTGGAGGAAGCGGAGGGATATTACTGCCTTTTAATCGACCATGGCATGACGCAGGAGGAGCTGGCGCGAAAGGTTGGGAAGAGTCAGTCGGCGATTGCAAATAAAGTACGCTTATTAAAATTACCGCCGATGGTTAAGAAAATATTATGCGACAATAAACTATCGGAACGCCACGCCAGAGCGCTTTTGCGCATGGCGGATGAACAGCTTCAGCTCAAGGCGCTCAAGATTATCTGCGAAAAGCACTGCAGCGTGAAGGAGGCAGAGGAGATTATCGACCGGCTGATCGAGAAGCACAACGCTTCCGGCGGGGAATCCGGTTATCTGATGCCGGTGCCTCCTTCCCAAAACAAAAAGGGCGGACACATCAAGTTTGTAATTCGTGACATCAAAATCTTTGTGAATACGATTAAGGAAACGGTTGCGATTTTAAAGCGCTCCGGTGTGGAAGCAAAGGCGGCGCAGTTCGATAGAGGAGACTACTATGAGTTTATCGTACGGATTCCAAAGGAAGCGAACGGGCTGGTTCTTAACAGCAGCGGCACCGGCAAGCTGGCCTGCGGAGCCGCCAAGCTTCAGGAAAAGCAGGAGCGGACAAGCTGAGCGTTCCTGGACAATGCTGCTTTTTGGAAGGCAAAACAGTGGACTTTTTTGTGGAAAAGTGATAAAATATAGCGGATATAAAAGTATATTGCCGAGTTCCAAAAAGGAGTAATATTTATAATGAGTGATGAGATCAACAAAGAAGCGACGGTCGAGCCGTCCAAGGTGCTGCCCATTGATATCGTTCATGAAATGAAAAAATCTTTTATAGATTATTCCATGAGCGTAATCGTCGACAGAGCGCTCCCGGACGTCAGGGACGGACTGAAGCCCGTCCACAGGCGGATCATATATTCCATGTACGAGCAGGGCTATACGCCCGATAAAGCGTACCGGAAATCCGCCACCACCGTCGGTAACGTTATGGGAAAATACCATCCGCACGGAGATGCGGCGATCTACGACAGTCTGGTACGGCTTGCTCAGGATTTTTCCATGCGGTACACGCTGGTAGACGGAAACGGCAACTTTGGGTCCAGAGACGGCGATCCTCCGGCTGCGCAGAGATATACGGAGGCCAAGATGTCGAAGATTTCGATGGAGATGGTCGCCGACATCAATAAAAATACCGTAGATTTCCGTCCGAACTATGATGAGCACGAGATGGAGCCTTCCGTTTTACCGGCGCGTTTTCCGAATATGCTCGTAAACGGCTCTTCCGGAATTGCCGTAGGGATGGCGACAAACATCCCGCCGCATAATCTGGGCGAGGTGATCGACGGTGTGATCCAGGTGATGGAGCATCCCGATATCACGATCGATGAACTGATGCAGTATATAAAAGGGCCGGATTTTCCTACCGGCGCAAATATCCTGGGAAGACAGGGCATTCGGGAGGCGTACAGAACAGGGCGAGGCAAAATCCTTGTGCGTGCCGAAGCAAAGATCGAAGAGATGGGAAACGGCCGTCATCGCATTGTCGTCACCGAAATCCCGTATCAGGTAAACAATGCGCGGCTTGTCGAGAAAATCGCGGAGCTGGTAAAGGAAAAACGGATCGACACCATCAGCGGACTGCGCGACGAATACTCGAAGGCCGGCATCCGGATCGTGATCGAGCTGAAACGGGAAGCCAACCCGAACGTAGTTCTGAATCAGCTGTATAAATTTACTTCCTTGCAGGAGGCCTTCAACGTCAACATGCTGGCGCTGATTCCTACTGCGGACGGAAAATCGCAGCCACAGCTGATCAATCTGAAGGAAGCGCTTGTCTATTACATAGATCACCAGAAAGACGTCGTCACGAGAAGAACCAGGTTTGATCTCGACAAGGCGCTGGACCGGGCGCATATTCTGGAAGGAACGCTTCTGGCGCTGGATCATATCGACGAAGTGATCAACATCATTCGCTCCTCCAAAACCGAGCCGATTGCAAAAGAAGGCATGATGAACCGTTTCGGCTTTACGGAGCGTCAGGCACAATATATCATAGACATGCGCTTGGGCCGTCTGACCGGAATCGAACGGGAGAAGGTTCTGGAGGAATATCAGGAGAAACAAAAAGAAATTGCATATTATCAAAGTATTCTCGGCGACGAGCTGCTTTTGATGGGCGTTATCAAGGACGAGCTGCTTGCAATCAAAAAAGCTTACGCGGACGAGCGCCGAACGCGGATCATCCCGTATGAAGGGGAGATTGACATCGACGATCTGATCCACGAGCAGGAGATTGCAGTAACGCTGACGCACTTCGGATATGTAAAACGCACGCCTGCTGACACGTACAAGGCGCAGCGCCGCGGCGGAAAAGGGATCATGGGGCTCAGCACACGCGAGGAGGATTTCGTAGAGCATCTGCTGATCACCTCTTCCCATAATATGCTGCTGTTTATTACGACTTTTGGCCGCGTCTACTCTCTGAAGGGGTATGAAATTCCGGATGCGGGAAGAACGGCAAAGGGAATTGCGATTGTAAATCTCCTGCAGCTGAGCGCCGGAGAAAAAATTGCCACGATGATTCCGATCAGCGGATTTGAGGATGGAAAATATCTCCTAATGGCGACGAAAGAGGGAATTATAAAAAAGACGGAGCTGAAAGAATACAGCAACATCCGAAAAGGCGGTCTGATCGCACTGGAGCTGCGGGAGGGCGACGAACTGATCAACGCACGGCTTGCAAATGAGAATCGGGATGTTATGCTTGTAACGAGGAAGGGCATGTCGATTCGCTTCTCGGAAGCCGACGTACGCGCGACCGGACGCGCCTCAATCGGCGTCAGAGGAATTACCCTGCGGGACGACGACTATGTTATTGGCATGGATATCTGTGATCCGGCAAACTCCCTGCTGATCATTACAGAGAAGGGCTTCGGAAAGCGAACCGATATTGAGGAATACAGAATCCAGTCGCGCGGCGGCAAAGGTCTCCTTACGTATAAAATTTCCGAGAAAACGGGAGAATTGGCCGGAATGATGATGGTAAGCGACGCCGACGATGTGATGCTGATTACCACGGAAGGCGTTATTATCAGAATCCATGCGGCGGATATCAGTATCATTGGAAGAAACACAAGCGGGGTGCGTTTGATGCGGACCACGGAAAATAATCTGATCGTAAGCTGCGCCAAGACGGATCGCGAAGAAGACGCGGACGAAGCAGACGGCGCAGAGGATGAGAACGAACCGCAGAACGGCGGCGAGGAACCGGACGGCCAGAGCGGCGAGAAGAGCGACGCCTCGGACGAAGAACCGGATCTCGAGGCCGGAAAAGAAATCCTAAATAAGCTTGATATAGAATGACAAAATATCTTTTCCCCGGAGGCCGTCCCCGGGGAAAATTTTTTGATCGGACTACCGCCGCAGAAGAGCAATCCTTTGCTTGTAATCCGGAAGATAGCGTGAGATCAGCGCATAAAATTCTTTTCCGTGGTTGCGGTGGACGATGTGCGCAAGCTCATGAACAATCACATAATCGACGGCCTCCTGCGGATAAAGCATCAGCCGGTAGGAAAAATTCAGACTGTTTTTGGCGCTGCAGCTGCCGAAGCGCCGGACTGCGGATGAAATTTTAACTGCGGAAGGAAACAGCCCCATTTGCTCGGAAAAATATTTTACCCTTGCCGGAATAAAATCACGAGCTTTTTCTTTTAATTGTGCAATTTCCTCGGCCGTCAGAGTTTTGCGGCCTGCTTCCTGTGCGCGGGCGGCCTGCTTTTGCCTTGCTCGAACAATCCGAGCTTCATTCATTCTTACAAATTCCTGAATATCGCGCTTCCTCATGTTTTGGGGCGCGCGGATCTTTACCGATCCATCCGGGCCGATTTCAGCGCAGATCGTGCGGCGCTTCGAATAGATAACCGTAAAATCCGTCATACAAAACTCCTTCGTCGAAATATTTTATAACTAGTATAGCAAGAGGCCTCGTTTTTTGCAATCAGCGCCGTTTTTTACAAAAAACAGTTGACAAGCAGCGGCTTGATGACGTATAATCGCATACGCTTGTTGCTTATGAAAGATCGTGGTTTCATGGGTGACTTGCATTTCTTGGTGGCTGTAGCTCAGTTGGTTAGAGTACTAGGTTGTGGCCCTGGGGGTCGTGGGTTCGAGTCCCATCAGCCACCCCATGCCGGAGCAAAGATTGCTTTGCTCCGGTTTATTTTTTGCCTGCGGCAGAAAATAAGACCTCCGCCGAAAGTCGCAACGATTTTTCGCCAGACACTTTTTGCGGCCTGCTGACAAGCAAAAGGAAGCGTCACACGTCCATGCGGTGCTTTTTATGAAATTTTATAACGGACTTCCAACGCCTTTTGGGAAAACGCCGTGTTTGTATTAAGGCTTGAAAGACAAAAAAGGAACCGGCCTATTATAGGTATGCTTACCTCTGAAAAGGTGCCGGTTCCTAAAATCTGACCTGCTGTTTCGCAGGACTAAATACAAAGAAAATGCAATGCCATACGGTGCAGCCGCAAAAAACGAACATAACGAGGAGCGCGGCATGCCGGTGAAAAAATATCTGCTATTTCTTTGTAAGCGGAAACATTAAAGCCTTCTGTTATTCTTCGAAGGAAAGCTCATGTGTGCCGCGCTTTCAAACGTTACTTCCTTTTTTATGGACGCATCTACCCAAGTCTGCTGATCCCCGGCAGATTTATTCGCATTATAATTGTTTGCGCCCAATACGACGCCTGCCGCCGTCCGTTCACTGCATCTCTTCTGCAGGTTCTGTATAGCCGCTGATAACGGCATCCCCGTACGGCGTTACGGTTGCCGATGTAATATCGATTCTCCAGCCGCCCGCATTATTACCGGTGCGCTGCACAAAGTATAAAGTGTTTTCTCCCTCCTGAAGCTCTACCGTGAACACAAAGGACTGCAATTCATACAGGAGCGATTCTGCTTCGTAATCAAGCTCTATCATATCAAACGCAGAATCCTCGTTATATTCATTTACAAAGTATTCAAGAATATATCCGGAGGCTCCAAACATGGCGTCAGGACAGATGAGCTCGATCGCTATCTCAGCAGTACAAGCCTTATCAGACGTGAACGTCACGGATGCATACGAATCATACTGTGTGTCTTCCGTAGGATCCGGAATGTGCTGCAGCCTTATAAGGGGCCTTTCAATATTTTCATCCGAATCCGCAAAGATTGTCGAGCCGTATACGTTCCAGTTCTCTTTACTGTCGGCAACGGTGATGACAGCACTCATTCCAGGCGCTTCCGTAGGCGCCGGCGTCGACGTCGGCGTCGGCGCCGCGGTCGGTGAGACCTCGGGAGTCGACGTTTGCTGCGCAGTACTTGGAGATGGCGCAGGAGAAGCCGTTTCCGTAACATCATTGGAGCTTTCGCCGCATCCAGTGAAAAGTGACAGCGCCATTATAAGCGATAAAATAATTAATAAAAATTTTTTTGCTCTCATGATATTATATACAACACCTTTCGCATAAGATGTGATTATTTTGTCACAAGAGCGTCAGGTCGGCTATTCCAATTTTGCTTTGCATATGGTCAAATATTGTTTTTTCTCAACTGGCTTGGCGTAATATTGTAAAATTTCATAAAGGAACGGTTAAAGGTTCTGACGGATGCGAACCCGCATGCGAGGGCGATTTCCGTCAGCGTTTTACTGCTGCTTTTAATAAGATCCGCTGCTTTCTCCAGCCTGAATTCCGTAAGATATGTGTTGAACGTCATTCCGGCAGCCCTCTTAAAGCAATGCGCGAAATAGTAGGAAGAAAAATGACAGGCAAAGGCCGCGTCCTCTAAATGGATCTCTTCCCGATAATGCTTTTGCAGATAATCGTTGACAGTATTCAGCAGGCTTGCATACTTATGCCGCGTATCCATATGATTTTGGTCGGAAAGACCGGCTCCCGGCATACTGGCGATACTCAAAAGAATTTCATCGGCGGCGCATTTTAAGGCCAGCTCTTTCAAAGCGTCGGAATCGGGGCGTTTTGACTCATTTACAAGCCGCATCAGAAAGCCGTGCAGGACGCCGTATGCATGTTCGTTTTTATTTTCGGATAAAAAATATTCGGGCAAAGAAAGGGAAGAAAAATCAAAAGAGGCGCAAAGCAGCTTGAAAATATACAGGCGGCTGCAGGAAATATTGCGCAGGCTATGGATACGGTACGGAAGAATGATGGCAATATCACCCGTATGAATGAGCGTACACGTATTTTCAACCGTCACTTCTACGGTTCCCTCCGGAATGTATATAAGCTCGACCTCCTCGTGGTAATGCGCGCGGTAATCCACATCTGTCATTTCCGTATCTACATAAGGCGTGTCGTTTTTTGCTCTGTGTATTTCCTCATAGAAAAATTCCATGGAGTCTCCACCTTACTTTCCTTCCGCAGTGTAAAATGAAATTATAAATTGTTAAGGGTATGTTATCTCAAAAAGCAAGATTTGTCTATACCTAAAGCAACAATAAAATTGCTTTCTTTTCCGCTATGCGAGATACTTATTTACACATATGATATTAAAAAGATATTGTAGAAGGGAGAACGTTAATATTTATGGAGCAATAGACGGAGACGATGCTTTTACGCGGTGAGATTTGTGCCATTCCGGCCTGTATTGAAAATAAATTTGAAAAGAAAGAGGGTATTTTTTATGGGCTATTTTGATCATATTCCGAATATAAAATACGAAGGAGCGAGTTCTCAAAATCCGTTTGCGTTTCATTATTACGATGCCGATGCGCTGATCGCGGGGAAACCGATGCGGGAGCAGCTGAAATTTGCAATGTCATACTGGCACACGCTCTGTGCAGATGGAACGGATATGTTCGGCGTCGGCACGCAGGATAAATTTTTTGGCGCAACCGATCCCATGGAAATCTCACGCCGCAGAGCAGAGGCGGGCTTTGAGCTTATGGAGAAGCTTGATATCGACTACTTTTGCTTCCATGATCGGGACATTGCGCCTGAGGGGAACAGTATTTCCGAGTTTCATAAAAATCTGGATATCATGACAGATTTTATTGAAGAAAAAATGCATGAGACAAATAAAAAATTACTGTGGGGCACGGCAAACTGCTTCTCAAGGCCCCGTTATATGCACGGAGCCGGAACCTCGCCGAATGCCGACAGCTTTGCGTTTGCCGCGGCGCAGATTAAAAAAGCAATTGATATCACAATCCGTCTCGGCGGAACGGGTTATGTGTTCTGGGGCGGCAGAGAAGGATACGAAACGCTTCTGAATACGAATATGGCACTGGAGCAGGACAATATGGCCCGCCTGCTCTCCATGGCAGCCGATTACGCGTACAGCAAGGGCTTTCAGGGGGATCTGTACATAGAACCCAAACCAAAGGAGCCCACAAAGCACCAGTATGATTTTGATGCGGCGGCCGTGATCGGCTTTTTAAGGAAATACGGGCTTGAGAAGCAATTTAAGCTGAACATAGAGGCAAACCATGCGACGCTGGCCGGACATACCTTTGCGCATGAGCTGTGCACGGCGCGTATAAACGGTATGTTCGGTTCGATAGATGCAAATCAGGGAGATATGCTTCTGGGCTGGGATACGGATCAATTCCCGACCAATGTTTACGACGCCGCGCTGTGCATGCTTGAAGTCCTCAGAGCGGGCGGCTTCACAAACGGAGGACTGAACTTCGACGCAAAGACAAGACGCGGCTCGTTTACACACGACGATATCTTTCTGGCGTATATCGCGGGGATGGATACGTTCGCGCTGGGACTTAAAATTGCCGATCGGATCATAAAAGACGGAAGACTGGATCGCTTTGTATCAGAAAGATATTCTTCCTGGAGCAATGGCATAGGAGCCGATATCATTGCGGGAAAAGTAAAGCTTGAAGATCTGTGCGATTACGCGTACCGGCTCGGAGAGGTTACTTCTATTGCAAGCGGAGGCCAGGAAAGACTTGAAGCGCTTTTGCAGCAGCTTATGTTCGGCGCGCAGTGAGGTTAGAATATGATGTATCTTGCCGGAATCGACATAGGCACATCGGCAGCCAAGACGGCCGTTTATGATTTATACGGCAATATTGCGGCGGAGTGTACAAAGGAATATCCTCTTTATCAGCCGCGGAACGGCTGGGCCGAGCAGGATCCCGCTGATTGGTGGAATGCGGTATGCTATACCTTGCAGAAGGTAACGGCGGAAATCAACGCGTCTGAAATCGCCGGCGTGGGCTTCTCCGGGCAGATGCACGGCCTTGTGATGCTGGATGAAAAGGATCGCGTGATTCGCCCGGCCATTTTATGGTGCGATGGCAGGACCGCGGAAGAATGCGACGAAATCAATGCGCTTGCAGGAATCGACCGTCTTCTGCAGATCACTGCCGCGCCGGCTCTTACCGGCTTCACTGCTTCCAAAATACGCTGGGTACAGAAGCATGAGCCCGAAAATTATGCAAAATGCAGACGTATTTTACTTCCGAAGGATTATATACGCTTCAAACTCAGCGGAGAATATTTTACGGATGTTTCTGACGCCAGCGGAACGCAGCTGTTTGATATCCGGCAGAGGCGCTGGAGCGAAGAGCTCTGCTCGAAATTGCAGATCGATCCCTCTCTTCTTGTTCCTGCGAAAGAAAGCCCGGAGGCTGCGGGCAGGGTTAGCAAGGAAGCCGCGCGGCGCACAGGGCTGAAAGAGGGTACCATCCTTGCGGCAGGAGCCGGAGATAACGCGGCTGCGGCCGTAGGAACGGGCGTGATCCGCGACGGGCAGGCGTTTACTACAATCGGAACGAGCGGCGTCGTATTTGCGCACACAAAGGCGCCTGCTTTTGATTCGCTGGGACGCATTCATACGTTCTGCAGCGCGGTTCCGGGGGAATATCATACGATGGGAGTCACACAGGCAGCCGGCCTCTCGGTGCAGTGGTTCAGAAACAATTTTGCGCCGGAGAAGAGCTATGCGGAGCTTGACCTGGAGGCGGAGAAGCTGCCTGTCGGATCGGAGGGACTCATTTATCTTCCGTATCTTATGGGAGAGAGAACCCCGCATCTTGATCCGCATTCCAGAGGTGTGTTTTTCGGTTTGTCCGCAATGCATAAGGCCGCGCATCTGTATCGAGCGGTTCTGGAAGGCGTCGCGTATTCGCTTCTTGACGCGTATGAGATCGTAAGTGCGACAGGTCCTCAAATAGATAAAATGTATATGTGCGGCGGCGGAGCAAAATCGCGGATGTGGCGCGATATGATCGCGGATGTGTTTGGAACGGAAACCACCGATATGTCACACGGCGGGGGAGCCGCGCTCGGAGCGGCGCTCCTTGGAGGCGCGGCCGGCGGCGCGTACGCGGATCTTTTTCAGGCATGCGGGCAGGCCGTAAAATGCGGCGCGGTATCAAAACCGGACCAAAACAGGCACGAGCGCTATCATTCATACGCGAAGCTTTACAAAAAGCTCTATCAATCGCTGAAGGAAGACTTTAAAATGCTTTCAAAGCTGCAGCGAGAGGATGGGAGCGCTTTTTGAAAAGGAAGCAAAGAATCTTTGCGCAGCAGAATACAGAAGGATAGGTGATTTTTATGTCTTGTGAGGATTTTATTCGTATTAATGAAATGATGAAGCAAAAGGGTGTATTTACAGACGCCGTCACGGGGAAACCGTATTATACGGGGTATGAATATGCCACCCTTTACGATTGGGATCAGTACTTTGAAACGATTGTACAGCTGTATCTGGGATGGACAACATTTTATGCGCGAAGCGGAATTGAAATTTTTCTTGATCTGCAAAAGGAAAACGGCCATATCCAAAGATCCTCCAAGGGCGGAGAGGAACAGCTTTCCGAGCACGTAAAGCCTTTCCTTGCACAAATCTCGCTTCTGATCTATAACAGAGACGGAACGCTTGACTTTCTTCGAGAAAATGATTTCTACTATTATAATAGAATGAAGAAATATCTGCTGTACTGGCTTTGTAATCCCCAAAATTATAAGGGACTCGCGTATTGGGACAGTGCACCGCATACCGGAATGGACAATCAGCACGAAAGAGCAGGCTATTGGTACGACTCTTTCTGCTGCGGTGTAGATTTAAACAGCTATCTTGTGCGGGAGTGCGAAGCGTTTTCTCTTGTAGCACACATACTTGGCCGCGAGGAGGACGCGCGCGCATTGAAAGGGTATGCACGCGAGCTGCGTGATGCTGTCTTAAAATATATGTGGGACAGCGACGATAAAATTTTTTACGATATAGACAGACGCACGGGAGAGAAAATAAAAGTGCGGTATATCGGAGTCTTTGCCTCGATGTGGGCCGGCATTGCGGATCAGGAAATGGCAAGACATCTGGTTGAAGACTATCTTATGAATCCGAATGAATTTAATCGCGGATTTGTTTACCCTGCGCTTTCCGCGAGCGAGCCCGGATACTCCGAAGAATATCTGCCTGGAGATCTCGGCTGCTCCTGGCGTGCCAACACCTGGATTCCAACTAATTACTATGTATTTCAGGGACTTAGAAAATACGGCTATTCAGAGCTTGCCAGGAGACTGGCGGAGGAGACCTACGAAAATGTAAAGAAAATCGGGGATCGAGAGTATTACGCGACCGAGTCAAAGCGCGGCTGCGGCCTTGACCCGTTCTGGGGCTGGAGCCTGCTTGCGTATTTTATGCCGTATGAGGCTGAAACAGGCTATGATCCCACAGAGCTTGCCGCTGCGGAAAATAGGCATGTGCTTCTTAACGAATAAGGGAAAAGGAAGGGAATGGTATGAAGCGGAATCTGTGCATGTTATCTTTCCTTATGATTCTGACGGTGTGCATCCTGTGCGGATGCAGCGAGCCTCCTCAGACAGAATGGGATACGACTACGGAGCTGAGCATGCCGCGAACGCTGCGTCTGGGCGACGGCGCAGACAGCGAGCCATCCGTATACGAGTATAATCAGGAGGACGGGATTTTTCAGCTGAATAACGCGAGCAGTGAAAACGGTACCGTTACTCTGCAGAAGGAAACTGTAAGCGCCGTGAATTTTAACAGGAGGTTTACAGACGGCACGACGGCGTATTATGAGTTTGCCGTTCAAATCACGGACGTCGTGGAATCGCCGTGGAACGCGCTTTATTTCGGGCTCCGTCTTGACAATGCTTCTGCCGACGCCACGACGCAGTCCGGAATCTGGATCGCGATCCAAAAGGATCGGATCGGCATGCGCACGGGGACCTGGCCGGAAACAACATATATGGACATACCGGACGGCATTGATTTTTCTAAAGAGCGCCGGATGTATATTGAGGATGATATGGCCGCGGACACGATTACCGTTTCCGCAGAGAACGACAGCGGCGAAAAGACAGAGCTTGCGTCGGTGAAAATAGAAAACGGGACGATCAATCTGTACGGCCCCGGTTCGGATACTCCTGCGATCCGTGATACAATCGCGGACAGTATAGAAGAAACCGGATATTTTAATATATGGCTTCACCATATGCAGGATTGCGCGTATCTTTCGGATATAAAAATATCCGGCTTGGAATATGAAAACAATATGGAGGTAGCGAACATGATGAATTCAAGAGACGTTTTTGCCGATACCTGGGTGAGCACCGACGATGAGGGACGTTTTACCGGCACCGGCAACAATACAGTGAATGACAAGAAGGTAGGGATTTTTTACTTTCTGTGGCACGACGGAACCTCGTCGCAGCCCATTTACGACCATACGAAAGCATACTATGAGGGCGGCAGCAGCAAGCTGATCGAAATGATACAGCAGGGACCGCTTGGCTTTGCGCATTATTGGGCGGAACCGTATTTCGGATATTATCGCTCTGACGATGAATGGGTGATCAGAAAGCACACCTATCAGCTGACCGCGGCCGGCATAGATTTTATATTCATAGACGCTACGAACGGTCAGACCTATGAAAACACGTATGAGACAATTCTTAAGGTGTGGAGTAAAATGCGTGAGGAGGGATACCGGACGCCGCAGATCATGTTCCACTGCGGAAACGAGGTCGACCTTTCCCGCTCTTCTCTTATGGCGCTCTGGAGCAACCTTTATTCCCGAGGCAGATACGAGGAGCTGTGGTTCAAATATGATGGAAAACCGCTGATTTTTGCTCCGGAGGAAATGTATCTTGAGCTTCCGGATGAAATCCGTTCGTTCTTTACATTCCGGAGGAGCTGGGCGTATACGGGAAGCGAATGGTATACAAAATCCGATGGAAAAAATGCCTGGCCGTGGGCGGATCTGTATCCGCAGAAGCCGGGAAAGTCTCCCGAGGGCGATGTTGAGCAGATGATTGTTATGAGCGGCTTCTGGGTGAACGGGAGCTTTGGAACGAATGCAGGCCGCAGCTATCATGACGGAAAGCAGCCTGCCAATGCAACCGATTCGGATTTCGGCTTCTCCCTTTATGAAAGCGGCTCGTCCGGAAAAGGGTATGCGTTTGAAGAGCAGTTTGATTATGCCATCGAGCAGGATCCCGGCCTGATCATGCTTATCGGGTGGAACGAATGGTGGGCCGGCAGATGGGAGGCGGGCGCGGCCGTTGGCCAGACCATCGCAAATACGTATACCGTTACCGATAATAACGAATGGACGAGACATTATTATGTTGATGCGTTTAATCCGGAATTTTCAAGGGACATCGAGCCTGTGAAAGGCCTTTATAACGATAACTATTATTATCAGATGGCGCAGAATATCCGCCAGTATAAGGGCTCGCGCAACGTGCAGACGGCGTTCGGTCAGAAGAGCATCGATCTGAACGGCTCCGTTGGACAGTGGTATGCCGTAGGCCCGGAGTACCGTGATTACACGGGAGATACGGCGCACCGCGATGCCGAGTCGTACGTAGGGCAGCTTCATTATACGAACGAAACCGGGCGGAATGATTTCGCGGTGTGCAAGGTTTCCAAGACAGAAAAATACGTGTATTTCTATGCTGAATGCGCGGATACCATTACGGAGCCGTCCGGTACGAACTGGATGAATCTGTTTATCGACTCGGACTGCGACAGAAACACGGGCTGGTACGGCTACGATTATGTTCTGAACCGCACGCAAAGCGGCAACACGTGCTCCGTTATGAAGTTTGTAAACAATTCCTGGGAAATGGAAGAGATCGGACGCGCCGAGTATGTGGTGAAGGACAATTATATCCAGATAAAGGTTTCCGCGTCGCTGATCGGCGTGGTATCCTCCTTTGATTTCAAATGGGCGGACAATTCCGTGGACGGCGGCGACATCATGCAGTTTATTGATCTGGGTGATACGGCGCCGAACGACAGATTTAATTATCGTTACACAACGTCCAAAATGAAAATCCGCATCCCGGACGCGCTGAGTAAGGATATGATCGTCCTCAAGGCCGGCTCGTACAATGCGTTTGTGCAGCGCGAGATGGTGATGCTTGATTCCTCAAATACGAAAGCGGTATTTATGGGAGACGGCCAGCGGCTGCTTGTCCCGAAAGCATTTGCCGAAAAGACAATGGGACTTGACGTTTCGGGAGAAACGGAATTCAATCATTACGGCATAAAATACGTGGACATCTCCGCTGCCCTGGAGGCCTCGGGCAAGACGGTAACGCGTACGGACAGCATGCTGGTGATTGCTTCGGAGCCTGTAAGTGAGGAAGATCTGCTTACGCTCTACCGGGCGCTGTACTGATACGATTTTTTAAATTAAATTTGACGAGAGCCGCCCGTGCAGCCAATGCGCAACGAGCGGCTCTTTTTTTGCTTCCGCGCTGAGCGGCGCGCGCTTACACGATTGCGAAAGGAATGCCCATCAGCTTGGCCGCCTTTGCAAAAACGGGCGCATTATGCCCTACGGAAACGGCACAGTGATGCGTCGGCGCCTCCGGGAACCATTGATCCATATATTCAGACGGCGCTTTCCCGAAACGGATATGCGTCATCGTATTGCCGTTCAGCAGAACGGGATAATCCATTGCCTCCCCTTCGCTGATAATAAATTTTAATCCGGTCCTGGTCTGCGCCGCGCCGAGCGTCGTAACCGGCCCGGTTCGAACCTTTGCTTCTACGGAAACGCCGCTGCCCTTTTTTCCATGATAAACGCCCATTCCGCGCAGAATCGGCTTCTTTCGGGCGATCGCGACGTGAAACGGACCGTCGTGACCGATGATCATCGTATTTCGATTAAAGTCCGCCGCAACGATTTCACTGAAGCTGCCGCCGCAGCCTATGATATCCGAGATTTTCATCGCAAGATTCGTTTTAATATCGCCTTCTCCCGCGCAGGGGATTCCTTCGGCGGTCAGAAGCGAGTTCCCGACGATGAAGCCGCTTTGAATTTCCTCGTAATAGCCGCCGTCTTGCCCGTGATAATAATAAGAGAGGGCATCCAGGCGATACTGCTCCGTCAGCCGCCGCTGCGCGCAGGCGACCTTAGCGGACCAGCGGAGCTGCGCTTCCTCAGGACGCCGCGCGATCGGATCGGAAGGAGAATCGCCGGAAATTTCAAAAAATGCGTTGATTTTTTCCAGCATTTCAGCCGTTTCTGCGTCTGTAACGTTTTCCAGCGCCTTGGCAATATCGCACATTTCAAGAATCTCGATATGAATTCCCGTCTTGCTTTGAAGCAGCGTAAAATCGCTGTACATGTCGAGCATGCCGCTGTAATAGCCTCCCAGGAAGCCGAAGCGGCTTCCTGCCAGATTTTTCCGGATTTTTGCCGCGAGCACCCATTCCCGAATTTCCTTCCAGGCGTTAAGCGCCTCCGGCCGCGCCGCGGTATTTTCATCCGCAAGAGAAATTGCCGGGGTTTGTTCCTGCCCCAGAAGGCCGTTTATGAAAGATGCCGTTAACCCGGCGCGCTCAAACGCGTTTGAAACCTCTGGGATGGGACAAGCCACGCAGTGCGCAAGCCATTCGCCCGTTCCGGAGGCAGCATAATTCATCTCTGCCGTGGGCTGCAGATTCAAAAAAATTACGGGAGCGCCATATTCCTGATGTACGGGCAAAACGCAGGACGATGTAAAATACGTAGCGCTGTGGGCAAAAATAAGGTCTACGCCGTTTTCCCGAAAATAATTCCCCGCCGCCGCGCCGGCCTCTTCCGTATCCACAAAACCAAAGTTATACACGTCTCCAAGCTCCGACAGCCGCCTGGAAAGAAATGCGTTATATCCGTCCAGACGCTCCTTTAAGCCTTCAAACTGCGCCCAATAGGCACGCAGCCCGGCACTGTAAAGACCGATGCGAACCTTTTCATATTGTTTCATTGGAAACCTCCTCCAGACTTTCTGTTAAAAGGATCCGCTCGCCGCAAGCGGGAATGCGGATCCGCTTCGTGCCATGGATCACGGTGATATCAACATCCGAGGAAATTGAAAGAAATTTCCCCTCGCGCAAACGGAGCCGGACCGCGCCTCCCTCCGCGGGAATCGATCCCTCCGCATCGCGGATGCCGGCATCCGCCGCGCTGTACTCAAAGCAGTTCGTTTCAATATCAAACCGGCGGTGCAGGCCGAGTACATACACAGACAGCTGCCAGGTCGGACAGCCGGACCATTCGTGACAATGGGACCAGCGCGGATCGAAAACCTCCAGCCAGGTACCGTCCTCCTGCGTCAGCATCCAGCCCCAGCATTTTTTATATTGCTCAATCACAAACGCACCTTCTCCTGCTTCGAAGAGAAGAGGAAAGACAAAATGCGAAAAGTACGGCGTAATCAGCTGCGGGCAGGTTTCAGAGGGAGCGGAAAGGCGGGGCGCGTCCTTTCGATTCGGAAAACAATTCAGGTAATGCTCCTTGATCGACTGCAGCGCCGCCTGCCTGTGTTCCAGGGGAATCAGCCCGGCTCCATAGGAAAGCGCCGTCCTGTGCAGGCCGATCCGGCGAAAATCATACTGCAGTTCGGAAAGATATCGCCCGATTACGCCGGCGGCGTCTTCTCTCCAGGCTAAGAAGTCTTTTTCCCGCTCCGGATCGGACATCCATCCGCTCCACTCGGACATGGCGTCAAGCGCGCCGCAGAGCAGAAGAAGCGCCGCCAAATCTCCGGGGCCGTCGTTTGTAACATATCCCCAGTCAATAAAAAGCCAGTGAATTTCTCGATCCAATCCGATACCGGGCGTATAATGCTCCCGGAAATATGCCATGTTTTTCAGAGCGGCCGGATACGCCTCTCTGTAAAAACCGTCATCTCCCGTATATGTAAAATATCTTTTGCACGCCGAAACCCATTGCAGCGCATACGAGGAAACGCAGAGTCCGCCGCCCGGGGAGAGGCCCGCTACGCAGCCGTCGGGTCCGGCGCAATCCGCACTGTGCTTCAGCGCTCTGCGGATCAGGGAAAAATCGCCGAATGCTGCGGCAATGAGATCCATCGGCGCGGAGACGGCGTCTCCCGTCCATTCGCCTCGTTCGCGCGTCGGATTATCGGTAATTGCGTCTTCCGCGCAGCTTTGCAGCGTTACGGCGCCCGTTTTCCAGATTTTATCCAGCAGCTCGTCACCACAGGAAAAGGAACCCGTAATGAGAGGGAAATACGTTCTCTGCCAAAAGCGGCAGGAATGCAGCGTTACAGCCTCTGGATCTCCGAGAATGTGAATTTCCGCATATCTTCCGCCGCGGGGAGTAAGATTGCCGAACGTCTGCCGCCCTTCTTTCAGAATATAACGGTCAAGATTGCAGGAGGCCCCTGCTGAAAGCGTAATATAAGGGGCGACGCGGCCGTCGGTCAGAGTCTCTGCATACCCGATTTCAAAAACGGTTCCCGCCGGAGTCGTAATTTCGGCCTCGAACCGGAACAGACAAATTTTCCGCAGATCAAATCGGAACCAAACGCCCTGACGATCCGTACGATCCGGAGGATCCAGCGAGCGCAGGTAAAACGCTGCCGGAATGTCATCGTATTCGTAGCCAAAGCGCTGCATCAGAAATCCCCGGCCGATCGGAACGGCGGCAAGCTCTACCTGCGAGACGGCCTTGGCGGAATCGCGGCAGAAGGCTCCGTACGGATCCTTCTCCAAAAAATCCGGACGTTCCCACGCCGCGTCCGGCGGAAGCTCTTTGATGGTACGACATTCCATCCAGCCGAGCTCCGGATTAATCCTTCGGACTTTCCGCTCATAGGCGTCTAAACGCGTACAGCTCCATTCGATTGAAAGGCCTGGCGACTCGCAGGCAAAAAACGGAGCCGTGTTCTTCAAAATCCTGGTCGGAATACCGACGCTGTGCACGACGGCAAAAATGATATTTTCTCCCTGCCGGACGCGGCAGAAGACTTCTTTGTAAACCGGATGCGCATCGTCATACCGATCCGGTCCTTCCGTAAGCTCTGTTCCGTTTACAAACACGCGGTACCAGGAGCAGCCGGAAACCGCAAACGGAAGTTCCCGCTCCGTATCGCTGCAAAAGCTGCCTCGGAACGCCGCATAAAGATCAGTGTTGTCTTCTGCGCCTCTTAACCACATTTTTTTCATTTTGACGGGCCCTTTCAAGCTTTTTTGACAGATGCCGTGTTTTCCTGGCCTTGGGAGGCGGTGCCTCGCTCCGCTTCTCGGCGGTAAAAACATAATATCCGTCCGTTTCCTTTATTCTGACACCGCCGAACACAGAAGTCAACTTATTTTTATACCAGTCCAGACGCTTTGTAACCATCAGCATCCTGCCGCCGATCGCAAGATGGCGGAAGCCGTCTTCAATAAAGCGCTTTGGAACTGAAAAATCCGCATGGTACGGCGGATTGCTTAAAATGATCGTGAAATCGTGCGCTTCAATCCGTTCGAAGCCGTCGCTTTGTATGATTTGGATCTCGTCGAGTCCGTTTCGCAAGGCATTTTCTTTTGACAGCGCGACCGCCGCCGGTAAAATATCGCACATGACCACGTTTTCCGGTCCCGCCTTTTGCGCGGCCCAAATTCCGACGACGCCGTATCCGCACCCCAGATCCAGAATTTTATCGCCGGGGCGCAAGTCGGCTTCGGAAAGCATGGCGCGCGTACCGGCGTCGATTTTTCCGGGAGAAAAAACGGCGGGATCCGTTTCGAAGGAAAATACAGAGCCGTCTATTGCTTCAGTGAACATCGGATCTGCTCTGCAATGATTTCCGCGATCGCTTTAGCCCCGTTCGTATTTTGCTCGGACTCCATGGCGGCAATCATTTTTTGTTTGTCCTTTTCCAGATAAGAAATGGCGGACAGAAACGTGGAGGGAGTAATTTTTTCTTCGCGCAAAACGATTGCGTAGCCTCTTCTTTCAAAGGATTCTGCGTTCAGGATCTGATCGCCGCGGCTCGCGGAGAGGGGAAGCGGGATCAGAAGCATGGGCTTGTGCAGCGCCAGAAATTCGTGGATCGCATTTGAACCGGCGCGGGAAATAACGAAATCCGCAAGCGCCAGCGCGTCGGGGAGCTCTTCGGAGATAAATTCAAACTGCCGGTAGGACGGCGCATAACTCTTGTATTTTTCTTCGATGTTGCCTTTCCCGCATAAATGAATGATGTTATACGTTTTTATCAGAACGGGCACGTTCTCGCGAACGGCTTTATTCAGCGCTGCGGATCCGAGACTGCCTCCCATAATCAGAATGACGGGCTTCCTGTCAAAGGCGTAGCGCGCCCGCGCCCGTGCGGCGTCCCCGCGGAAAAGCTCGGGGCGGATGGGCGAGCCGGTATAAACGCCGACTCCTTTTGGCAGATCCTTGACCGTATCGGGAAACGTTGTACAAATTTTTGTCGCGTAACGCGCCGAAATTTTATTTGCCAGTCCCGGCGTGAGATCAGATTCGTGCGCAATTACGGGAACCTTGCAGGAATGCGCCGCGGCCGCCACCGGAACCGAAACGAATCCGCCCTTTGAAAAGACAACGGCTGGCCGGAGCTCTTTGATCAGCTTCTTGGCATCATGATAGCCCGCCATAACGCGGAACGGATCAGAAAAATTTTTCCAGGAAAAATACCTTCTGAGCTTGCCTGTGCGCACGCTATGATACGTAATTTCCGGATGCTTTGCCAGAATTTCTTTTTCAATGCCGTCCTCCGAGCCGATATAATGGAGATCCAGATTTGAAAATTTAGTTTTTAATATAGGGATTAAAGCCAGATTTGGGGTGACATGTCCGGCAGAGCCCCCGCCGGTAAAAACGACAGAAATTTTACGCAAAAAAACCACTCCACATACGTATCGCTCCGTCAAACGCCAGAATTTTTGTAACGCTTGTGCTTTCGGTATCTGCGGACGCACCATAAAACAGAAAGCGCGATAACCGTTCCGGAAACGACGATCAGGAAAATCCGTTTGACAGTATAATATATGTTTGCTTTTGTTTTCAGTTCACTGGGGACCTCCACGTATCTGTGGAGATCCGTCGCCCGGCGGATTCCGTTCTCGTTGTAATTAAACTGAAACGTCTGAACGGTCGATTCATATTGCAGCACCGGCTCTTCAGCATTTTGCCGATAATAGTACATCTGCATGCTTTGCGGCCTGTTGTCCATTTCCTGCTGCAGGATATCGACGGCGCGGTAAACCACGCCTTTATAGTCGTCCATGGAAAGCTCTGTTCCGCGGACTTCTACGGTGAAGCACAGACTGCCGCCGTATGTTTTGAGCGCGGCCTTGATCAGTTCCTCGTTTTCCTCCGTGTCCTCCGTCTGCGCGGAAGGATATGCGGAATCACTGAGCGGGATATCGATCGTACAAGTCCAGGACGCCGTATTATCGGTATATTTTTCGGCCCACCTCTGATTCAGAAAAGCGCTCAGATCGTTTTCCACGACGCCTTCAAAATAGACGTTCCGGCCGTAATCGTTATAATAACCGTCGTAACGAATTTTAAACCCCTTTGCGCCGATTTCGCACGGCTTTCCGTCTACGGTGCATTTATAAATATAATTTCCGGATTCCTGGTCATAGCGTTCAAAGGAAACGATTTCCCCGCCGTATTGATCCGAGAGGAAGGACGAAACGGCAAACCGGTTCAAAAGGCTGCCGGGAAACAGGCCGGCGGCTTCAAATGCCAGACAAAGCAGGCAAATTCCAATAACGATTGCAAGGGCAATCAGCAGAGGCTTGAAAACCTTCTGCAGCTTGCCCTTGCTTTCATCATCATAAGAATCGTATTTGCTGCGTTTCGCTGCCATGTGTCCCGCCGCGCGCTTTTTTTAAGAACGATCGCCTGCGATGATCGTAAAATCTTTTACCTTGAGGCTTGCTCCGCCTACGAGACCGCCGTCGATGTCAGGCATGCTGAATAATCCTTCCGCGGTCTCGGCGTTGACGCTTCCGCCATACTGAATGCGAACCTTTTCCGCCGTTTCGCTTCCGTAAAGCTCGCCGACCGTATCGCGGATGATTTTGCAGACCTCCTGCGCCTGCTCCGTCGTTGCGGTTCTGCCCGTTCCGATTGCCCAGATCGGCTCGTATGCGAGGATCAGCGTTTCGACCTGTTCGGCGCTAAGATCCTTTAGCGCAACCTTTACCTGGTAACGGACGTGCTCTGCAGTAACGCCTTCGTCTCTTTGCAGCAGCGATTCGCCGACACAGATAATCGGCTTCAGACCGTATTTGAAAGCCGCGTGCGCCTTGCGGTTCACGGTTTCGTTTGTTTCTCCGAAATATTCGCGCCGCTCCGAGTGACCGATGATCACGTATTCAACGCCGAGGTCCTTCAGCATTGCGCCGGAAACCTCGCCGGTATAAGCGCCCTTGTCTTCCCAGTGCATGTTCTGCGCGGCAATTTTAATATTGCTGCCCTCCGAGGCCGTCAGAGCCGCAGGAATGCAGACGAACGGAACGGCTGCAATGATTTCGTTTTTAATTCCCTTTACGGATTCCTTCAGCTCCATTATAAATTCCGCGGCCTCTGCCGGGGTTTTATTCATTTTCCAATTGCCCGCGATTACTTTTGTTCTGCTCATGATTGTTTATGCTCCTTGTAAATGATTATTTATCTAAAAGGCACGCGATTCCGGGGAGAACCTTTCCTTCCAGGAATTCGAGAGAAGCGCCGCCTCCAGTGGAAACATGCGTAATCTTATCGGCATAGCCCATTTTCTTAACGGCTGCGGCAGAATCTCCGCCGCCTACGATCGTAATCGCGTCGGTTTCCGCCATGGCTTTGGCAACTGCAATCGTTCCTTCCGCCAGAACGGGATTTTCAAATACGCCCATCGGTCCGTTCCATACGACTGTTTTGGCGCTCTTCACGGCGTCGGCAAACAGCGCCGCCGTTTTTTCGCCGATATCGAGTCCCTGCATCTCCGCCGGGATCGCGTCAACAGAAACCGTTTTTACCTCAATGGGCGCGTCGATCGGATCCGGGAAGGCTGCGGCCACCTTCGTATCGATAGGCAGCAGCAGCTTTTTGCCGAGCTTCTCCGCTTTTTCAATCATTTCCTTGCAGTAATCAATTTTTGTCGCATCTACAAGAGATTTTCCTACTTCTTTTCCCTGCGCTTTGAGGAACGTATACGCCATGCCCCCGCCGATGATGAGCGTGTCGCATTTTTCAAGCAGGTTGGAGATCACGTTCAGCTTGTCCGCAACCTTTGCGCCGCCGAGAATCGCGACGAACGGACGCTCCGGGTTTGCAAGCGCCTTCCCCATGATGCTGATTTCCTTCTGGATAAGATAACCGGAGACCGCCGGCAGATAATCCGCGATGCCGGCCGTCGTGGCGTGCGCTCTGTGCGCCGTACCGAACGCGTCGTTCACGTAAATTTCCGCAAGACTCGCCAGCTCCTTAGCAAAGGCCGGGTCATTTTTTTCTTCTTCTTTATGGAAGCGCGCGTTTTCCAGCATCATGACCTGTCCCTCTTTCAGAGCGGCGGCCTTGGCCTTCGCGTCTTCACCGATCACGTCCTTTGCCTGGATCACCTCTGTACCAAGAAGCTCGCCGAGCCTTTTAGAGGCCGGCGCCATGGAATACTTGGGATTGTATTCGCCCTTCGGCTTCCCCATGTGGGAAACCAGAATGACCTTCGCCTTATGATCGACTAAATATTTTATGGTGGGAAGCGCCGCTACGATCCTCTTGTCGTCAGTAATCTGACCTTCCGCATTGAGCGGCACGTTAAAATCAACTCTTACGATAACCTTCTTACCCGTCACGTCGATATCTTCAACGCATTTCTTGTTATAAGAACTCATATAAACACTCCTGTTCCTAGTAAAATACGGCAAAATACACCGCTAAGTATATTACTACGTTTCCCGGCAAAATTCAACAGAAACTTGGTTTAAGCGCGCGGAACGAAGGAAAACAGAAAAGCGGTCAATCCATAAACGCGTTCCAAAACTCTTCTAAAAGGTTTAAATCATCTAGGAGAAAAGAAAAGCCGCCCTTTCCGTTGAAAACGTCTTTGTATTTCTCAACATTCAGAGGACAAATAAGATCATAATAATATTTTCTTGTATTGCTTTCCGGGGAGATGTCTGACTTTAGAAGAATGAGATATTCTTCGCCCTCGTCAAGCGGAACAATCGCCTGATCGGAGGCGTGCATAAAGAAATGATAATCTCCGTTCGGCTGAATGGGGACGCGAAAACCGTTGTCCAGCGAGGTGAAATCCTTTCTTGTCATGCAGAGCTCTTTAATAAAGTACCTGTCAAATTCTTCCGAGGATTCCGGGCGATATCCATACGGCTGGAAAAATTCAATTCGCATGTCTTCTGTGAAAACATCCGGCGCACCTACACTCCTTATAATTTTGGTAACCGTCACCGTGTTGCCGGTGGAAAAGGAGACAAAGCCATATTGCTCCTGATCGAATTTACGGTTGACAAGATAATGTATTACTTTATCGCAGCGTATGATGGCGGCGGCATAATCTTTTCCCTCTTTAATGAGATGTTTTTCATACTTGGCAAACGTTTTGATAGGAGAATTGAAATAATCCGGATCTTCGCTGTACCCGGGCAGCTCCATTTTTTCTTCGAACGTAAGCTCCTTCTCCGTCTGCGCGCAGGCGCAGAGCAGCAGGAGCAGAAGTGCAAAAACGGCCAGAATTGTTTTTTTCATTGCGAATACCCCCATTTGTTTTTGGGCAGAGAAGCCCCGGCGCGGTTTCGCACGCCGGGGCCGATGAACTCATTCCTCCATAAACGTATTCCAGAAATCTTTCGTCATGGTTAAATCATAATCATCGTAGGTGAAGCCGTATGCTCCCTGCAGAACAGCTTGATACTTACTG
>CAJFUB010000047.1 GCA_904420095.1 uncultured Clostridia bacterium | reverse complement strand
TACTTTTCTAAGTTCATCCGCCGTCTCTTTCGTGACAGCTTGCCTATTATATCGCTCCATCTCCCCTTTGTCAATACCTTTTTTGCGTTATTTCACAAAAAAATTTTTTGAGCCTTTTTTCTCCCTTCTCCTGCTAGTTTTCCCGTTTTTTTCCCCTTTTATACGGCTTTTTCGAATTTTCCCGCCTCTTATTAGAGACGAGAACGCTTCGTCGCCGCTGACGGCGATGCAAAAAGTTCTTGGAAGATTTTGACTGCGAAGTCCATAAGGCATCGCAGAAAAAACAAATGCCGCCGAGGGACTTACGAGCTCGGCGGCATAAAAATCAATTTGTTTTCTGAACTGTTATCACGGGCTCACATATCCCAGCGGATCTACAGGCGTACCGTTTTCACGAACCTCAAAATGGATATGCGGTCCTGTGGAGGCTCCCGTTGATCCCACCAGTGCGATGACCTGACCCTGCTTTACCGTTTCTCCTACCGAAGCGATGATAGAACTGCAATGCGCATACAGGGTTGAAATTCCGTCTCCATGGTAAACCACAATATACCAGCCGTAGCCGCCCTCATTATATGTAACGGACGTAACCACCCCGTCTGCGGATGCCAGAATATCCGTTCCATAAGAAGCTCCGATATCAATTCCGTTATGCATTTTGGGATATCCGTAGATCGGATGGATCCTCATTCCAAAATAAGACGAAATCTTGCGCGTATTTCTGGAAGGCCACATCAGTCTTCCGTCATAATCTGTCGTATATTGCTCGTACAGGGACTGCAGCTCGCGGATTGCGGCCTCGATGCGGTCCGATTCCTGACGCATCGCCTCTTCTTGGGATTCCAGCGTTTCAAGGGCGCTGCGGCTTGCCTGCAACTGATCCAGAGCAACGGCCTCTTTATTCTCGATTGCAGCAATGACCGCCTCTTTTTCTGCAACGAGGGCTTCCGCATCAACCTTCATCTGCTCCTGCAGGGCCTTTTTGTTTTCAAGATCCGTCCGCATGATTTCCAGGTCTTCCAATGTTTTGCGGTCGTTCTCCATCATGCGTGCAAACAGCCTGTCGCGGCTTGCAAAGTCGAAAATATCTTTGGATTCCGTAAACAGGCGCAAAGAATCGTACTGCGTATACTGATACATCACGCGCGCTCTGTTGTAGAAAAGCTCAAGGGCTTCATTGTATCTTTCCTCGGTCTCTGCGATGGATTGGTCGAATTCCTCGATTTGCTGATATATGTATTCCAGATCGTCAAGCATCTTCTCCAATTCCGATGCGTAAACCTGCTTTTCTTCTAGAATCGCAGCCATTTCCTGAGAAATCTGCTCATCCTTTTCTTTCTGCGTCAGAATTTGCTCGCGAAGCTCCGCCAGCTCGTCCTCAATCTGCGACTGCTGCGCCTGATTGCTGTCGATCTGATTTTGAATTTCATCTGTGCTCATCGCCAGCACGGCGGCCGCCGTGTTTATGAACATTACTAGTAAAAGAGAGAATATAATTACCAATCGATACGATCGTTTTTTTGTCATTTGTGCCGCCTCCGATAATTCGGACGATATAAACCGTTCAAACCCATATCGTCAAATTCCACTAAAATACTACCACATTATTTCTCAACGCGCAACCTTCCAAGAAAAAATTCATAATTTCATATCTATATTTATGTCATAAATCGGATACCGGCAACGTACTATTTAGTATATCCGCGGACCGGCGGAATAAGTAGAAGGAGGCTGTTAAAATGCTTGATTTAATAAAAGATTATATGCGGCTGAGCTGCATTTCCAAAACGGAAAGTCAGAGCGCCGTATGCGAGTTCGACTGCATTATCCCCGACATTTTACCGGATATGGCAAAAATTCTTGCAATCGACGCCGCTGCGGGAACGGAGGCAATCAATAAAGGGAGCGGAAGCCTGACCGTTAATTTCAGGATTCAATATAAGATCCTTTATATGCCGGATGTCGGCAATATGACTGAAGAACTCCCGGAAGCGCCGGAAATCAAATCGTTTTCGGCCTTTTCCGAGCATACCGTCGTTTTTGACGTCGATGCCATGGGAGAAGGGGCGATCGTACGCGCGGCCTGCTGCGTAGAAAACATTGAATCTGAATACATAAACAGCCGTAAAATTGCGATCAGAACGGCCGTTCGGATTCAGCCTACCATCATCAATACAAATGAAGAAGGCATCTGTACCGGCATTTCCGGCCTTGAGGATGTCCAAACGCAAAAAAGCAGCGTAACGCTGAGTACGGTGTCGGAAAGCACTGACGATACGATAATTGTCGACGAAGATATTGAGCTATCCGGAGGCAAGGCCGCCTATAAAGAATTGCTGCGTACGGATGCGATTCTTTCTGATATGACATGCTCGGTATCGGGCGATAAGCTGCTTTTGAAGGGAAATCTTGAAACCTGCACGCTTTACGTTTCGGACGACAGGATCCAGAGCGTGCAGATCATTGAAAACGAAATTCCGTTTGCCCATAGCATCGAGGTCGAAACGATCGGCGAGGATATTTTATGGAAAACGGATTTTATCTTAAAAAGCTATAAAGCAGAAATCTGTCAGGACAGCGACGGCGAAAACCGCATTTTGCATGTCGAGGCGGAGATTGCGGTAACGGCCGACGCATATACAATCCAAACCTTTGAGGTGCTCAGCGACGCGTATTCCCTGTCGCAGGCCTTCACCCTCGAAAAAACGGATATTACGGGGATGCTGATTATGGATGACGTCACCGGACAGTTCGTGCTTCGCGATGCGGCTTCCAAGGCGGAAGAGCAGCCGGAAATTTCTCAGATTGTCAATGTTACGGCAATGGTCGGGCAGGTCAGGACACAGGTGGAGGACGGAAGAGTCAATGCGGAGGGAGAAATCATCTGCAACATTTTATACATGTCCGCGAGCGGCGAGCAGCCGATTTCCTCTTTCCTGACGCGTCTTCCCTTCGCGCAGAGTTTTGACAGCCGCCAGGCAAAGACCGGCATGGAAGCCTGCATGAGCTTTGATATTAATCATGTAAGCTTCAATATCATGTCGCCGTCGGAAATCGAGCTGAGAATTTCTGTTTCTGCGAAAGGAACCGTTGTAAAATACTGCAAAATTTCGGTAATCAGCAACGTAACGCAGCCCGATGATCCGTATCTCTGCGGCGACGATAACAGGCCTTCTATTCTTCTATATGTGGTGCAGCCCGGGGATACGCTCTGGAAGATTGCAAAGCGTTATAATGCTCCGGTCGAGCTTTTGAAGGAGGTCAATCAGCTTAAAAACCCGGATCTGATTCTCCCCGGTCAGAAGCTTCTGATTCCCAGGTAAAATGCGGTTCCGAGCACCGGCCGATTTCTTCTCCCATTTTTACAATTGTTTCACAGTCATCTCCGGAATTCATCAGAATATCCGGAGATATTTCTACTTTGTTTTTCTGGAAAAGCAGGATAACGGTAGAGCCGCCGAATTCAAAGCGCCCCTTTTCTTCGCCTCTATGCGTTTGATAAGCGGCTCCATGATAATTGACGATTTTACCGACAAGCAGGGCGCCGACCTCCAGATGAATCATGCGTCCGAAATGGATCGTATCGATCACGGTATATTCACGGCAGTTTTCCTGATAAATCGGAGCATGCTCTGCCGCAGCGGGATTTACCGTATGAAACACGCCTGGAATATAAATGTTTTCCCCTTTTACGCCTTCATCAACATAGCAGTAGCGATGGTAATCATCGACCGTAAGACGGATTATGACGCAGGTTCCCCCGTGAAACTGAGCGGCAAGCTCTTTGCTTTTCAAAAGCGAGGACACGGTATACACCGTATTTTTCACAGAAAACCTTGTGTCTTCATCGATTTTGAAGGCTGTCACTTTGCCATCGCACGGACTGATTAAGACGTTCGGGCTGTGATCTACCGGGCGTTGACCTTCTCTGATCCTGCGTGTAAAGAAATCGTTGTATGAGGTGTATTTCCGTTCTTCGTATTGGCTCATGTCAATCGAATTCTTTTTTACAAAGCCTTTTATAAAAGCAGCGGAAAAGCGGGCGCGGAATGCGCATGCACAAATTCGGGTAACAGGCCTTGTGATCAGCAGCCGGAGCAGCAGTCGCCCTGCCTTTCTGCCGTAAAGAAATCGAAGAAATTTGTCCTGTCCTGTTTCCCTGACGATAAGGGTTCCCGCTCTGTCTTTATACCGCATGACGACTACCTGATAAGAATGCCAACCACAATCAGGAGGCCCAGAATCCCCATTACTACGGTTTCCTTTAGGCCTGGCTTTTTAACCTTGATATCCCATACGAACAGAAAGGCCACAAGAAACATAATGATGGTATATATCAGATTCATACTCGGGATCTGAATGGGAATTTTCGGTTTATAACGGTTGACAAGGCCCTCGACCGCATAGATGAACGGAAAGATCAGCGCAGATGAGGTGATGGGAAGGCCCTGATAATACTTCCTGTTTTCACTCGTCTGATGCTGCCGTTCGTTTTCCACGACATTAAAATATGCGAGCCGGATGACGCCGCCGAGCACGAACAACGCTCCGGCAATCATGCTGATCCAATGCTTGCTGCTGATCGTGGTTACGATAAAGGCGGGATAAACTCCAAAGCAGATCAGGTCGCAGAGCGAATCGATCTGGATTCCGAATTCCTTTGCTTCCGGGGAACGATTGGTACGGCGCGCGATTTTGCCGTCGAACATATCGCAAAGACCTGAAAAGAGAAGGCAGAGGAAGGCGATTTTGATTGCCCAGGGATTGCTGCGGGCGACGCTTAAATTTGCCATACCGAAGAGGGAAGACAAAAGGCCTATGTAGGTCAGTATCACTGAGACATTATAATATCCAATCATTTCCGATCACCTTTTCTTTTGTTTGCCGACGCAATTCGTCTGCTTCCGGTCACATAGGATATAACCGTAACTGCTGCGCCGATGATAACAAGTACATAATAATTGATTCCTCTGCTGAAAAGCAAGCCGGAAACCAAAAAATTTCCTGTAAAAATCTGGTCATACATCGTCAAAAAGCCCTCTTCGTTTGCTCCGATACCGCCCGGCAGCGGCAGGATATCGAGCGACAGCGAAAGAATCGTCTGCAGCGTTATGATTTCAAAAAATGAAGTGCCGCTGAGTCCGAAGGATCTGTATACGACATATGTGATAGAGAAAAAGCACATTCTCTGAAATGCGGTAATGAGGAATACGTTCAGCATCACGCCGAAATGGGATTTAATGAATCCGGAGCCCGATTTATATCTGTCTATGGATTCATATACTTTCCCCATAATTTTCTCTTTGTTTCTGACCAGTCGGATTTTTGAGAGCAGGTTCATACATTTTATCGTAATTTTCTCGGCGATGACCGGCTTATAGATCAGCAGTCCGAGCGCTGCGATGAAGATCACGTTCAGCACTAGGCTGAAAATATATACGTACCCCATATATCCGATATGCGCTTTGACAAACGGAAGATGAAGCAGTACAAGCACGCCGCTGATTACGACAAGTGCGGTTTTGTATACCATCGTAACGATACACAATACCAGTGAGGAAAGCCCCGCATCCACCCCATCTCTTGCCATCCAGATGACTTGAGCCGGCTGTCCGCCTGTTGCTGAGGGCGTCACCGCGCAGAAAAAAAATCCTACGAAAGAATATTTGAAGCATTTATGGAAGCGCAGATCTGTCCCCATATTTTTCATAAGATATTTAATGATAAACGATTCGCAAGCCACATAGAGAATCAGAAGCGCGATTCCGACCAGCAAATATTCCGGCTTGGCCTGGCGCATTGCCTCTATGATTTCCGGCAGCTCCTGCTCACTCAGGATCAGATAAGCGGCAAGCAGCAGCAGTACGATGATGACTACCGCGTTGATAATGTATTTTACAGATTTTCTCGTAATTCTCCCTCCCGCTCCGAGCTCGTCTTTTCTTCTGTATTATTCTAGCTTCAGCAGCTTTTTATTTATTTTTGTAAATGCTCTTGCAAAAACGCGCTGCAGCTGCTTTTTGCGCACAAAGAAAGCGCCGAGTTCCGCAAGCAGAACCCCGCTGAAAAGATCGGCCATATAGTGCTGTTTTACGAATTGCGTCGATGCAAATACAGCAAGCGCGCAGAAACAGACGGCCGCTTTTCCGAAAAGCGAAATATTTTTCATTCGGCGGACGCCGATAAAACACAGCCAACTGGCAAGGCAATGCATGGAAGGAAACAGATTCAGCGCCGGCGTATCCGCCTTGTAAATCAGATCCAGCAGCCACAGCGTAAAAGTGTCCGTGCCGATCTCCGGGCGCACAATTGTCGTCGGCAAAAAGACATAGAATAAGAAACAAACAAAAAACGTCACGGTTACTGATGCGACAAGCGCATAAAAATTGTCCCGATCCCCCGAGGCCACCACGAAAAAGGTGACAAGCCAGAAAATATAGCTGCCCACGTATATGTAAATAAACCATGCGACCAACGGCACCTGCCGATCCAGCGCCGTTTCAAAATTAAACGGTCCGTATGGCATATGCAGAAATTTTGCGCAGAAGTAGAAAAGAACATACTGGAGCAAAACAAAGACGAGCGGGATCAGGCAATATAAGCTTTTCCGGAATCTGTTTTCTGGCATTTCCCATTTCCTCTCAATAAGAAAAGTTTCTTGTCGATATTATAATGAATCAGGGGAATTGTCAAACTGGGCGCGGGGATCCGTGTGTTTTATCGGGAACGTTTCTTTTTTTGGGAATGCGCGGAAAGCAATGCCATTATGACAATGCAAAGTACGCAGGCGGCCATGGCGCAGTATATCAGAATCGTACGGATTTCCGGCTTTTGCTCTGATTCTGTCCGTTCTGCGGTCTGCTGAGGGGAGGGAACGGCCGTCGGCGCTGTCGTCGGCATTTCCGGCTCCGCCGTCGGTTCTTCCAATGGAGGATCCTGAACCTGATCGCGATACAGCGTAATATGATCCAAAAAATCCGCCTTTGTATCCGGCCCCACGGTGGTCCGATACAAGCCGTATTCACAGGGGCTGTACCGTGTGATTTCCGACGCCTTTGTAATGGTATCTGCTTCACCATCTCCGGTACCGGTCAGCCATCTTGTAAACCAGGTCCACTGCTGGGAACGATGGCAGGCGTACCCCTCTTTAGAAACTTCAAACGCCGTTTTTCCGCCGAATCGGGAAAGCGGTTCGTCCCAGTTCATTACAATCTTGTTTTCTTCCCAGAGATGAATATAAGTTTTCGGAACAGACCAGGTTCCGTACTGCGCCGAGTCCGGATAGGCCTGCGGATCAGCGGCGGGCTCCAGAGCCTTTTGGAGACTGTACGTATTTGCGATATGCGCGCCATGCTGATATTCCCCATTGATATCGTGCCCAACGATAACCTGTGGTTTAAACCGGCGGATCATTTCTACCTGGAATGCAATGAGCGCATCCTCGCCGAAAATTTCCAGCGTGCGCTGCAGTGTTTCTTCCGGAGTTTCTCCTTCCCTGCTCAGCGTATCGGCATCATCCGGAAAAGGTCCGACAATCGGATAGTTTCGTACTCCGACCGTCCATAGGCCGTTGATTTGCTCATGAGGCCTGTTCTGGACGTCCCAGTGATTCGTTAAATAGACGACTTGTACGGCGGCGCCGATTTCGCCGGCATAATAAGGCAGAATTCCCGCGAAAAAAAGCTGTTCATCATCTGAATGCGTCGAAAACAGCATCAGATCCGCCTGCTGGCAGGGCGGCTGCCATACCTGAACCCAGTCCGGAAGACTACCCTCTGTAAACGCATAGATATCGCAGACGGTAATGTCCTTTGGAATCGACACCGTTGCTTCGTTCACTACCGTCCCCGTCCGTTCGTGGAGATCCACAAATTCATGAAGATAGCCGTACTGTCCGAGCGTGTGGGAAGTACCGGCGGCAGAAAGCGTCCATTCGCCCGGAATTTTATTCCAAATAATATAGATCGAGGCAAATGCCTTTTCGCTGCTGATTTTCAGCTGGTCTTCTCCCGAGAGACTGACATATGTGGTATAGTCCGCATCTAAGAGCCGGCCCGAATCCAAAGCTTTGTCTTCTCCTCCCTTTCCGGACAGCGAAAGCGTGCAATCTGCGCTGATGTCTTCCGCCGCCGTCGGAAAAGCCTCCGTCCCCGCGCCGATAAAAAGCGACAGCACCGCAAAAAGCAAAAGTACGGCAGGCAGACGGCGATCGTTCCTTCCGGCGTGATCCGTTAGCGTTTTCACACAATCACCCGATTCCTTCGTCAGACCTTCGCAGAATCCTGCGGGATATTGATCTTTTTGATAAATTCTTCATTATTGGCTGTTTTTGTCATTTTGTTCACGATCATTTCCGTAACGTCTCCCGTACCGAGGTTCGACATTGCGCGGCGGATGGCAAATACGCTGTTCAGCTCTTTCTCGGAAAGCAGAAGCTCCTCCTTCCGCGTGCCCGACTTGTTGATGTCAATGGCTGGGAAAATCCGTTTTTCAGAGAGTTTTCTGTCAAGATGAAGCTCCATGTTTCCGGTCCCCTTGAATTCCTCAAAAATAACGTCGTCCATTTTGCTGCCCGTGTCGATCAGCGCGGTTGCCACAATCGTCAGGCTCCCCCCGCCGCGGATATTTCTTGCGGCGCCGAAAAACCGTTTTGGATTATACAGGGCGCCCGGATCAAGACCTCCGGAGAGCGAGCGGCCCGTTGGAGCGATTGTAATATTATACGCTCTTGCCAGACGCGTCAGGCTGTCCATAAGGATCACGACGTCGTTGCCGTGCTCTACAAGGCGTTTCGCCCGTTCGAATACCATTTCCGATACCTTAATGTGTTTCTCTGGCATTTCATCAAAGGTAGAAGAAATAACGTCTCCCTTGACCGATTCGCGCATATCGGTTACCTCTTCCGGGCGCTCGTCTATTAATAATATAATCAGCTTGATTTCCGGATAATTTTCCGATATGGCATTCGCGATTTTTTTGAGGAGGACCGTCTTTCCGGCCTTCGGCGGCGACACGATCATGCCTCTTTGCCCTTTTCCGATGGGTGCAATCAAATCGATCAGACGGGTGGAAAGCTCGTTCTGAACCGTTTCCAGACGAATTTTTTCGTCCGGATAGATCGGTGTGAGCGATTCAAAGGGTTTCCGTTTGAATGCCACGTCAATCGAATCTCCGTTAATCGTATTAATAAAGCAAAGAGCGTGATATTTGTCGTTTTCCCGCTGCATCTTGCTTCTGCCGCGGATTTGATCGCCTGTTTTCAATCCGAATTTTCGGATCAGCGTTGGCGGGACGTAAACGTCCTTGCTGCCCGACAGATATTTTCCAACGCGGAGGAATCCATAGCCTTCCGGTAAAATTTCCAAGAGTCCTTCCGCCTCTTCTGTATTATCCTGTGGTTTGGCGTCATCCTTTTTTTCTTCCTGTTCTGCGTTTTCCTCTGTTTTGGAGGCGGCACCCTCAGAAGCTTCATTCTTTTTTTGGCGTTTCGACGTGCCGCTTTTCCTGCTCTTCTTACCTTTTGCCGGAGCCGGACGTTCCTGTTCCTGCTCCTGCTCCGGTTCGACCGCCGGCTCCGCCGTTTCTTCTTTCGATTCCGCGGCTTCCGTTTTCGGTTCTTCGGGTTTCGCAGATTTCTGTTCGCTGTCTAAAATTGCTTCAATCAGCTCCTGCTTTGTCATTTTGGTCATGGACTTAATGCCGAGCATTTTGCCAATGTAACGCAGATCGCTGATTTTTTTCTTTTTGAGATCTTCAAGATCCATTGATACACCAACCTTATATTTATTCATGATTCAGTTATGAAAGGAAAGACTTTATTAAATGCATGCCTGACATAGGGAAAACGCCCTACAATTTTGTTATGCTAATCGATAACGCAATATTTGTCAATCGGTATTTTTTCGTTTCAGGCGAATGTCGTCTCCTGCAAATTTTAAAATATCGTAGCCACCCAAAATTCTGGAAGCCACGCGTTCTCCATAATAGGAAAACAGATTCGCCGGCGTCAGATTTGTCGTTATCACCGTTCTGCAAAGAGACGTTCTTCCGCGCAGCTCTCTGGCGTTCAAAATTTCAAGCAGCTCGCCATACCTGGCGCCCGTCTGCTTTTCACTTCCAAGATCGTCTACGAGTAAAAACGCACACGACAAAATAAAATCCGCCAGCTCCGCCGCTTTCTCCTGTCCGTAGAATCCGGGGGCAAACGGCTTGAATAGAGAAGTCGCCGGCATATATAAACAGGATATGCCGCGGTCAGTCAAAACATTCATAATGCAATTCCCGAGGAATGTTTTGCCGGTTCCGGAATTCCCGACGAATACCATATTTCCGACATTTCTATCGGTAAAATGCTCCGCAAAGCTCCGGCACCTTTTATAAATTGCTTCCATCTGCGTTTTCGGCGCTACGGAAATTCCGTACCGGGCGGGATCCGCCTCAGATGGGTATAAGCTGGCGTCAAATTTTGCAAAAACGTCTCCCGGCGGGACACCCGCTGCCTTCTTCAGCTTTTCCGCAAGCAGAATTTTTCTGCATGAACAGCTTTTTTGACTTTCTCCGGAACCGATGGTGCCCGTATCCTTACATTGCCTGCACTGATAGACCTCCTCCATGTAATCCGAGGGATATCCTGCCTCCTGCAAAAGCTTTCTTTTCTGTTCCTTCAGACGATTGATTTCCCGATTCAGCTCTTCCGCTCCAAGGGAAAGATATTCCTCCGGCAGTTCTTTCGTCATTCGGACGGGCGGACGGCGTTTCATTGCGCAATAACCGATCAGGATTCCTAATGTATTGATCGTTTTGTCGAGCTCCTGAACAGCAGGAAGGCGTGCGTAAATTTCTTCCGTGCGGGCCAGCCGCAGGCGATCTGCCCTTTGGCGCCTGTTTTCGTATTCCTGCTGAATTGTCCTGTTGATTTCCTGCAAAATCATTTTATTTTATCCCCGTCAACATAAAAGCTGTTCAGAAACTCCTCATCATAGCTGCGTTCGGTAAAGTTTCCCTTTTGTCCGGCGTTCGCCGGTTCTGTCTTTCCGCCTTCCCCATTCCGGGCCGCCTGATACGCCTGCTTTCTGGCCTCTTCAAAGTTTAAAATCTCCTCTTTTGTCTTCAGTCCGTTTTTGTGCCAGGATGTGATAATCGCATCGAACGTTGCAAGCGTCGCATTATTTTTCGAGACGGATTTTTTCATGGCAATATCGATGATCTCAATATCGTAGCCGTATGTATAAAACCATTTCTCAACAACCGCTTCTTCATAAACATTCATATTCCGCCGCCACTTCAGGCGCTTCAGGATTTCGCTGCGGAGCGTTTTGTAGGATTCATAGGATTTCAGATAGGCCTCTAGCTGCTCTGACGTATGGATATGGTATTTTCCGCCCCAGCTTTCCGCCACTTTTCTGATATACGGTTTTGTCATAACACGATTGTTTGCGCAGTGCTGGAACAGCATAAACACGACGTCGGGTTCAAAGCCGTATTTTTCAAACCATAAATCGATCTCGTTATACCAGGACACCGGCATCTGTCCGGAAAAAAATTTGTCGCTGATTGCTTTCTGTACCTTGGAACGAGCCAGATTTTTTTCTCGTTCGTTCACGCAGAGGTCGTCCGGGCGCGAAACGGTGCGCAGGCGGTAGTTTCGCTCGATTTCCTTTTGGATCAGATCCGTGATAAGGATCGTATCATTTTGCCAGGAAATCAGCCCCGCGCTTTCCAGCAATATTAGATTTTCGTTTACAGAGGCCGGCTCGCTGTTCAAAATCATGGAAAGCGTTTCTTCCGTACACTCGAGCCCGTTTTCGGAAGCATACACGATATAAAGATATAATTTTACGGCAAGCGGCGGAAGTCCCGGCATATACTCACATATGAACAGATCCGAAATTAAAGTTTTTCCGAATAGCTTGTTCTGTATCTTTTCTATTTTCATAAACAACCTTCTTATAACAGCGGCGCCGTTCCGACGCGTACGGCATTTACTACAAGCCGCCCGTTTTCACTGTGGAATTTATAACACGTCGAAAGCGTCATAACGTCGTCCGTAGCTTTCAGCAAAACATCTGTTTTATAAACGGATTTGTTCTGCAAGTCCTTGATAAAATTGTAATATGCTTCCTGCGTTTCAAAATACGTTTCAATATAATACTCATCGGTCGTCGTTTCATAAACGGAGAAAATCTGCCAGATCCCCACGCCGTTCTCGGCATACGTATACAGATAGGGATGTTCTCTGAGATACGTGTCGTCTGTTCCGTCATAATATTTCAGCAGATTTCCGAACATGGATCCGTCCTGCATATTGTGCCCGTAGATAATCGTGTGGCCCTCCAGCGTCTCGGCGTTGTTGCGGAAATCCAGGAACAGAGAGCCGGAGCTTGCATATTTATGATCGATCGTAGTATGAAGATAATAGTCGTTGTCCTCCGCCTGCATTACATTATAGCTGATTGTGGTATCCGGAATATACAGCCAGCAGACAAAATCCTCGTTTTTTTCCTTCAGCGCCTGAACCTGCTCCAGCGTCACGCCCTGCGGATACGTATACCGCTTCGGCGTCGGAATCGGATAAGACGGAATTGGCCTTGCCGTGGCGCCCGCGGCAGTCGAAGAAGGCGTCGGCGACGCAAACGAAATACCGTAATCCTCCTTTAATTTCGCGTTATCCTGACTTTCCGATATATATGCGTACGCTTTTTCCCCGATTTTTCCCACGGTGAAAAACAAAATTGCACATAGCAGCGCCTGCGTAGCAATATAAAATACTTTGTTTCCAATGGTCTGATTCTGATTTTTTTTCTTATTCGACTGTTTCCCCTGCCTCTGCGGACTGCTCTTCCGCTGGGGTTGGTGCTGGTTCGAAGCCACTTGGATACACCTCTCCTTCATCCGTAATCATTTTAACGGTACAATATACCGTCTGCGGCTGCAGGCCTCTCAAATCGAGGCTCGTCACCGTGCCGCCATAAGCTTCGATAAATCTTAGATTGCTCGCTCCCCGGAAATCAATGTCGGTTAATCTGTTATAGCTTCCCTTAAAATAAGTGAGATTTGCGCTGTTTGAGAAATCAAGCTCCAAGATACTGCAGTTCGAGCAGTTTACGCTCTCCAGAAGCGGAAACGTCTGGAGATAAAACGTCTGAATGTTATTGTTTCCCGAAATATCCAGCATTCGTACATTTTGAAGATTTTCCCCGGAAATTGTCAAATAGTCCCTTACCCTTGAATTGCTGCAGTCCAAGTAATACAGTTCCGGAAGCGGCGAATAATCCAGCCAACCGAGCGGCGTCCCGGAATAGCTCAATATTTTGATCTTTGGATTGTTGGTAAAATCCAATGTTGTCAGGGACGGGTTATCGTCAAGCACAAGGCGCTCCAGTTCCGTAGCCGCCGACAGGTCAAGAATTTCCAGATTGGTTCCCGTAATCGCCAGCGATTTTATTCCCGGAAGCTTTTCCAGAGAAAAGGAGGGCAGTACGCCGCCGCTGACAGTAATCTCTTCAAGATTCGGGAATAAGGTCAGATCCTCCTCCAACGCATCGAAAACAACATCCTGTGCATTGATGTTAATTTTTTTGACCGCGCCGGCATCCCGGACACGTACGGCGCTCGATATTGTGTAATCCTGATATTTATAATCCGGATCGTTGTTGATCAGGTACTCGATCGCCGCGATTCGAACCGCATCATTTTTCAGCGAAAGAACGTTCAGATTATCCATAACGCTTCTGTACCCTGTGAAGCGCAGATCCTTATAAAATTCCGTTTCTCCCGATAATTCCTTCCCTTTGAGCTGACCGTATACCGATGCGCCGTCGCAGAGAATCTCCGCATAGGGAGCAAGCACAGTGCCCATTACGATTGCGTTTGTCAGATTGACGCTTTCTGCTTCATAGAAATTCAATATAGCTCTCGACCCGTAAAGGCCCGTCGCGTCCCTGATAAGGATATAATAGTCAGTCAAATCAATTTGCTTTCCGGAAATATTGAGTACGGCGTAAAAGCTGTCGCTTTTGGAATCGATCCACAGATGATTAAAGTCGCCAAACGACTTTCCCTGCGCCGCGATGTCCGCGCTGTCAATCTGATATACGAGATATTCCATATACTCCGAGGAAATGCAGAAAATTCCCTCCGTCAGGCCGTCTTCGGCGGAAGTCCATGCCTCCTGGTTCGCGGTCAGGGATGCGTATGTCTTAGAAAGCTGAATCTGATTCGCCGTTTCCTCTGCCGGATTATATTCAGAATAAAACGTGTCGATGACGCTCTGCCCTGCCTTCGGAACATAAGTGTTGAGCGCAAGCGTATCGGCAAAAAAGCACACGAACAGCACCGCTGCAAGCAGCGTCGCCGCAAGCAGAATTTTGCCCTTCCACGTTTTAAAATAAGATGCGCCCAGTTCTCGAAGCGTCACTTCACAGGTCCCTCCTGCACCAAGCCTTTCTGATATTCAAATAAATCAGCCATTTCTGATTCCGAGATTTTATATTTTGAACAAAATTTCTTTAAGCTCCGAAACGCCGTTTTCATGAGCGGCGGTCTGACTGTCGTATTGTGACAATCGCTTCCGAAGAGCAGCGGAAGCCCCGACCGGATCAGCCCGGCGACGAATTCCGCCGTTTTTTTCGACTCCATAAAGTTCGTGCTGATCTGATAAACGGCGTTTGGAATGGAAAGCAGTTCTTCATAGTCGCTTTTCCGGAACAATCCGACATATCGCTCGACGTGAGCGATGACCGGAGTCAGCTGATATTTTACTGATAGATTATGTATGTTCTCGCCCATACATACATCATATTTATCAAATGGCAGTTCGAAAAGCGCCAGGTTCGTGCCCTCGAGCATCAGCGGTTCTATTTCCAGCGATTCCGGCATTTCCCTGATCAGACGGATTTCTGCTCCCAAACGGATTTCCGGTCCGGTAAATTCTCTGTCGGTTTCACGAATGCCGCCAAGCAGCGCCCGGAAAGCATCCGCTCGCCTTGTAAGAAAAGAAGCCTCGCTTTCTCTGTAGCAATAATAGTGGGGTGTCGCAAATACGACGCAAACTTCCTCTTCTTCCAGCATTTCCAGCATTTCGGAAGACATTTCCGGATTTTTCGATCCGTCGTCCATGTGCGGTAAAATGTGCGAGTGGAAATCTACGTATTCCATAAAACCTCCCTGACGCCGATTATCGGCTTTTTCTGTAATAGTCCCCCTTATTTCCCTTTTTACGAATCACGCCGGCGACTACAAGTCCCAATATTTTGGCGTTTACGATTTTAAGCGCTTCCTGTGCGCGGCGCACATCCTCGATCGTCGTGGATGCGTAATACGAGACAAGCAATACACCGGAAATAAAATTCGCCATTACCGCCATATCCGTAACGATGTTGATCGGCGGCGTATCAAGGATAATATAATCGTAATAATCGCTGACTTTATTTAAAAAAGTCTGCATGTTTGCGCTTCCTAAGAGCTCAGACGGATTCGGCGGAATGGGGCCTGACGTCATGACATCCAAATTCGGCAGGATTTCGCGCGTCAGCGCGTCTGCCATGGTCTCGAAGCCGACAATGAATTTTGAAAGCCCCGACGAATTATTTAAGCCCAGCTTTTTATGAATCGTCGGCTTTCTGAGATCACAGTCGATCAGAAGAACTCTTGCCGAGGTTTCCGCTAAAGCGATTGCAAGATTGACGGAAACCGTAGACTTTCCCTCGCCGGCGTTCGGAGATGTAACCGCGACGATTTTCCCGTTTATCGGAGAAAGCGCATATAATACGTTCGTCCGCAAAGTGTTGTATGCTTCTCTTACTGCAAAGGGAAAATTCTCGTTCGTAATTAAAAGCTCTCGCGCTTTGACCTTCTTATCTGCCACGCTTCTTTCCTCCCGTTCCGCTGTTCAGCTTGTACTCGTAATATCTTTCGCGCTCCGTTGCCGAATAAAAATCCGGGATTTCACAAAGCAGCAGAATGTCCAGCTGCCGTGCCGTCTCCGCACCGTCCTTAACGGTATTGTCAAGCATCTCAATCAAGATTACGATTCCGCAGCTTACCACAAAACCGATCAGCGCGCCGAGAATACAGTTTTTCAGCATATTGGGAGAAGACGGCGCCGTGGCCAGCACGGGAGAATCGATTTTTTCGATTTGTACCTCGCCGATGATCGGCACTCGTTCCTTGGCCATTGTTTCGAACGCCTGACAGGTATCGTAGGAAAGCTGCGCGTTTTCCGTCGTAGCGGTAACGCGCAGAACGTTGCTGTTCCCGACTTGCTCGATCCTGACGTTCGAGGAGTCGATATTCGTATTTTCATAGGACGCATTGAGCTCCCGGAGATTGCTGTTGATCTGGACGTATGCATCCTGCGCGTTGAGCGTTTCAATACACGTTTCAATCAGATTCTTAACGTAATTGATCGTGCTGTTCTCGTTTGACACGGAGGATCCGCCCTCTGTATCAAAGTCTCCCACCACGCAAAGCTTGATGGAAGAGGTATATTCCGGCGATATATAGAATTTCGTAATGACCGCCGCGGCAGTCGTTACGAGAACCGTGGCGGAAATAATAATAAGAATTTTACTCTTGATGATTTCAAAGAGCCCTTTAAGCGTTATTTCATCTTTCACTGACTGAAATCCTCCACTGAGTTTTTCCGGAACCCATCAGGCATTAAAATAATAGGGTTTGCCGGTCTTAGCCGATATATAGATCGCTTCCAAAATCTGCGATACTACCAAGGCCTGCTCCGGGAGCGTCACAAGCGGCGTTCCGTTTTGAATCGCGCTGTAAAATACTTTCTGCTCCATTACTTCCGGCGTGTAGGAGGTTCCGTCATAAAACGCGACGCCGCCCGCTCCGAGATCCGGGCGTTCGACCGTCATTCTGCCTGCGTGAACTCGGTTGATCCTCACACCGTCCCAGTTGTCGATTCCCGCGGAAGTACCGCAGATCATCGTTCGGACTTCTCCGACATCCAGCGTATTCAGCGCCCAGCTGGTTTCGAGAATAATCGTAGCGCCGTTTTCCATCACAACAAAGCCGAAAGCGGAATCTTCGACCGTAAATTCCTTAGGATCCCAGTCGCCGAATGCGTTTGCCGTATCCGTTTGATCGTTCAGCTTTTTGTATGTAGTCCCCACTGCATACTTCGGCTTATAGTTGTCCATGATCCAAAGCGTCATGTCGAGCGCATGCGTCCCAATGTCAATCAGGGGGCCGCCGCCCTGTTCTTCTTCATTCAGGAAAACACCCCATGTCGGTACGGCGCGTCTGCGGACTGCATGAGGTTTTGCAAGATACATATCTCCCAGTTCTCCTGCTTCCGCGACCTTTTTCATATATTGAACATCCGGGTTGTAGCGTCCCTGATAACCGATCGTAAGAAGCTTTTTATTCTTTCTTGCGGCTTCCAGCATTTTTTCGGCCTCTGCCGCCGTCTTTGCCATCGGTTTCTCACAAAGTACGTGCTTTCCTGCGTTGAGCGCGTCGATGGTTATAAAGGAATGCGACTTATTCGGCGTGCAGACGTGTACGGAAACGATGGATTCATCCTTGAGCAGGTCTTTATAATCCGTGTAAACTTTTGCGTCGGGGGTTCCAAAATTCTTGGCGGATTGCTGCGCTTTTTCTTCAATGATATCGCAAAACGCGACAATTTCCACATTATCGAGCTTTTTCAGGGAGGGCAGATGCTTTCCGTTTGCGATCCCGCCGCAGCCGATAATACCGACCTTTATTTTTTCTGACATATGGCTTGTCCTCCAATACTATGCTATGATTGAATCAATCGGTATTTTACCATATAAAATGTGTTATTGCCACTCTATTTGAAAATTTTTTGAAAGAATTTGCTTAAGCTGTGCTTTGCTTCCTGGAAAACCTCGACAATTTTAAACCGCAGCGTTACGCCGTCGTTTTCTTGCTGTTCTTGGTCCAGTTCGGGATCCGCGGCGCCATTGGAAAAGCATAATGGAGGGAACAATACGCACCACCAGTTTTCTCCTTCTCCCTGGCCGATTACTACGCGCACGGCTTCATAGCTGCCTGCTGGAAGCGCGCCTTCCGTGTAATACTTTGTGGGAAAATAATACTCGCCGGTTTCGATCTCGACGGGATAGTTGTATCCTTCCTCTCGGATTTTTTCTTCCGCCGCAGCCTGGATGGCGTCGATATGCTCCCGTACGATTTGTTCCGTTTCCTCTGCGCTGGAAGCGCCCGCTGCCAATTCGCTTACAAGGCTTCCGACGGCATCGCGCACTTTTAATTTCAGAGCCTGATCTTCACTGGTATTGCTGTTTGCAATCACGTGCAGCCGGAGTACGTTATCAGCGTATTGCTCCGAACCGTATTCCGCCAGAATGCAGATTCCGATGATCCCTGCCAGCAGCACGGCGATCATGATAATTGCAGCTGCTTTCCATGTTCCGTTTTCTCTTTTTTGTTTCCGCGCGATCATAGCACAACCTCCGTTAATGTATTGTGATCCATTGACAGAGGTTATTATTGACACGTTTATATGGGTTTATTCAAAATTCGGTGTACCGTCGTGCAGCTGCAGTTCAGAAGTCTGCCGATTTCCCGGAACGACAGCTCGTATTGCTTTCGGAAGGTTTGAATCAGCTCCCGCAGCTGTCCCGGCGTGGCGTCCCGCAGCAGCTCATCGAAGGAAGCTCTTTGGTATGCGGCGGCAAGCTCCAGAAGCAGTGTTCCTGAGATTTTACCCGGAATCGTTTTAATCCGCTCGGCGAGTGTTCCCGGCGGAGGGCAATGCTCCCCCTCCCGGTCAAAAATCGTACAGATAAAATCGGATTTGTCTCGAATGCTTTTCACGGCGCCGGCGACTTCTTTCTTGCCGTCGATTAAATCGAAAGCCGAACGGGCAAGCTGAACCGGGCAGTTCTTGGCCTTTCGATAAGAGGCGTACGATGCATGCATCATTCTGACAAGAAGCCGGAGTGGTTCTTCATATCCGTTTTGAAACAGAATTTGCGCGGTGTCGCTATTTAAGCCCGCAATCAGCGGCCGGGCATCTCCGATTGCATTGCGGCCGAGCATTTTAATGAATATGGCCATGTATCTGGCTCTATCAGTACCGTCCAGAAAAAGATACGTATCCTTTGCCGATCTGACGGTAACGAGGATGCCGTATTCGGCAACGTCATTTTCCATAGCTCCTCCTTGTGGAAATAATTTTTATCGGGAGGAAATATGATATTATATTCTGCCGTAAAAGTAAAATTCCGGGAAATATTTCCCGGAGTTTTTTATTTGAATCGATAGACAGAGGCTCCGATCGGAAGCTCTGAGAGCTTATGCCAGGGATTGAGCGCCGCATCGCTGTCATTGCGAACGATGTAGATTTCACAGGCCGGGGAACCGCCTCTTGCCATAATGTAAGCCTTGCTGCCGTCCGAGGGATTCACCGCCAGATCTACGATGATCGCCGGCGCTTCCTGCGGATCCGCATAAACAATGATGTCACCGACTGACGCATCCTGCGGAGCCGATAATTTGTTCATGTTTGTCACAAGGGAGGATGTGTCGGAATACGTCATGACGTTTTGCAGATAATAACGGAATGTTCCTTCCGACGTTCCCAGCTCCACGTCTTTATGCCCGCAGTCACCGCTATGATCAAGGCACCATGAGATCTGATTTCCTTCGTTAATTTTAGACAGATCCAGCCGGCCGCCCTTAGACCACGTGTCAAAATCGCACCGGAACACCGGCGTGGTCAATAAATTAAATGCTATGTCCGTATAGCGTCCTTTTCCGTAAAGATATTCCGCATATAAGCGGAGCAGCGAGTCGGAAGATTGCTGCAAATTTCCCCTGTTGATCAGATCCAGCGCGAGAACACTGGCAGAAGGGGCGGATTCGTTATTGATCAAGGTCTTAGTTTCCGTATCGTATACCAGAGGCTTCGTATCATAGTCGCGCAGAGAAAAATTCTGTAAATACTCCGCAAAGCTCTCGCTCTCAGCCTGTACCCGTTCGTATCCCGAGGGTACGTTAAACCGCTGAGAAATGGTCGTTGCGGAGGGAACAATCGGATCAGGAGCGGGCGTCGCTTCCGAAGGAGTCTCCGTCGGAGGCTGACTGCTTAGGACGATATCGGGATCGCTATTGTTTTTGTTTTTTTGATGCCTGTTAAAAAAAATAAAGACGACGATCGCAGCAGCGACACAAACCAGGCTTGCGATCATCAGTATTTTATTGCTCAGCGGAATGCTGCGTTTTTTCCCGTATAGATTATTTCTGTTCATGATTCCTCCTCGTTCTCCGATTCCGGTCTTGACTTGTCAGCTTTATAATTGTCAATTAAGCATTTTTTTATAACAGGATACGTGTAAGAAATATTAATAAAACCGATGAAAGCGATCCCGATTGTTGCGTATAAAAGCACCGAAATGTAGAGAGACCACGCGCCGTTGATAAAGAACAGCGGCAGAAATACAAGCACTGCGTCCAGCAAAACAATTCCGAGATTCGGCAGCCATCGAATGAAAGCAAACAGCATCGCGTTTTTGTAAAGCTGTTTCAGGGTAAGGCGGAAGGTTACGATCATGGGGTAAATATACATGGACATAACCAAAAACAAAGCCGTCAGAAAAATCAAAATGATCAGCGATGCCGTCAATAGCCAGTCTGGGAAAACGCCCTTTGCAACGGATGTTGTACTGGACAACGCAAAATATACGGAAAAATCAAGAATAATGAAAAATCCCGCTACTGCGTTAATCACTGCCGCCTGTATGGAAAGCTTCAGGTTGCTCCTCGTTTTACTGATATAGTCCGTCCACAGAAAACACGGTTCTCTTTTTGTAAAGCACCGCAGAATATATGTCATGCCGGACTGGAAGGGGCCGACGGCAAATACCGGAAGGACGGTAAAAAATATTATGATAAATAAAAGCATTTTGTTGAACAGCTCTGCCCCGAATTCAGTTCCGAGGATGGTTGCGGTATTCTCTGCCGCTTCCGCAGATTCAGCAATTGATTTTTGGTTGCTCAATGTGTAGAAAAGTGATGTGGCTGTAAAATAGCTGAGTCCCGCCAATGCGGCTGCAATCAGATTCGGGATAAAATACATAAAATTCAGAGCCACTAATTTAAAGCGTTTCAGCCATACGATTTCCCAAAATTTAAAAAAGGGTTTCTTTTCAGGCTTGTCCTTGTCGATTCCTTTCCCCTCTTTTGTATATCTATTTGAATTAAATAATTTCAAATGATCCTCACCGCCTGTGTAAAGTATAGCAGAAAACCATAAAAAATCAATTGAGAGATTCTATTCTTTTCTGCTTTTTACTTGGAGGCCAGTCTGAAAGTAAAAACGGTCTTAACCTCTATGGCTGACGTGTTTTTCGTATTTTTACCTGGAGAAGAGGTGCAAGTAAAAACACGGTCTTCTGCCGTCCGTAGCTTGTAAAATTCTTTTCCCAGTGCTAGAATGTAATATGTGATTTGGATTCTAAAAGGGAAGGAATTGTAAAAACATGGCGAATGAATTTTTGCGTCTGGATTTGGAGAAGGCGGCCGATTTTTTGGCAAAGCATGAGCTGGAGTGCCTCCATGATCAGGTTTCCAAAGCCCATGATATGCTTCATCAGAAAACTGGGGCGGGCAGTAATTTTACCGGCTGGGTTGATTGGCCCGTAAATTACGATAAAGAAGAGTTCCAGCGCGTCAAAGAATGCGCCGAAAAAATAAAAAGGGATTCTCATATCCTGGTCGTTGTCGGAATCGGAGGATCCTATCTCGGGGCGCGGGCCGCGATCGAGATGCTAACGCCGAACTTCCGAAATTTAAAAGGAATTCGTGACAAACAGGGAACTGCCGTACTGTTTGCAGGAAACAGCATCAGCGTCAATTATATTGCGGATTTAATGGATCTTGTGGAAAGCAACGGCTACGATATATCGGTCAACGTCATATCCAAATCGGGAACGACCACAGAGCCCGCTATTGCTTTCAGAATTTTAAAAGAATTTATGGAGAAAAAATACGGAAAGCAGGAGGCGGCAAGGCGGATTTACGCGACCACCGACAAGTCCAAAGGGGCGCTTCGCAAAATGGCGCAGCAGGAGGGCTATGAAACGTTCGTCATACCGGATGACATTGGAGGAAGATATTCCGTATTAACGCCGGTCGGACTTCTGCCTATCGCAGCAGCCGGCGCCGACATCGACGCAATCCTGGAGGGCGCGCGGGATGCATTCGACCGGTATTTGGATAAAAATTTGGAGAGCAACGACTGCTACCGTTACGCCGCCGCGCGGAACGCACTTTGCAGGAAAGGAAAGTTTATCGAAATAATGGTCAACTACGAGCCGCAGCTCCACTATTTTACGGAGTGGTGGAAGCAGCTGTACGGAGAAAGTGAGGGAAAGGATCACAAAGGAATTTTCCCGGCGGGAGCGGACTTCAGCACGGATCTGCACTCGATGGGACAGTATATTCAAGACGGAATGCGCGTATTGTTTGAAACGGTAATCGACGTTCAAAAGGCGCGCCGCAGTCTCTGTGTCAAAGAGGATCCGGCGGATCTGGACGGCCTGAACTATTTGGCGGGAATGGATCTCGACTATATCAACAAGCAGGCAATGCGGGGGACAACGATGGCGCATAACGACGGTGGTGTGCCGAATCTGATCTTGCAGGTTCCGGATCTCAGCGAATATCATTTTGGCGCCATGGTATACTTTTTCGAGAAAGCCTGCGGGATCAGCGGCTATCTTCTCGGCGTCAATCCCTTTGATCAGCCGGGCGTGGAGGCATACAAGAAAAACATGTTTCGGCTTCTGGGGAAGCCCGGAGTTTGACGGCGGCCGCAGTGAGAACCCTCAGTGCCGGCGAGGCGTCCCGGAGCGTTCCGGAAGAAAGCAGTTCATAGAGTTCTTTTGTAAAAATATCGTACAATTTTGTATACTGCCCGCCGCAAGGCGGGATTTTTACTTTGGAAAGCTCGGAAAGAAAAAACGCCATTACATACAGGCGCCTGAGCGGGGGCTCCAGCGGCGCGCCCAGGGCAGCGGAGCAAAGCGTTTCATTCTCCCAAATTTCCCGGACGTATACGGAAAAAACGTAAGTCCGGTAAGCGCCCCCCAGCTCGCATGGCTCCGGAGGCTCCGGAAACGTACCGTCCGCCAGCTCAACGACATAGTTCTCCAGAAACTCTTCTGTGAGCGTGACGTTGACAAAACCGTTCTCTGCCCGAAGACTGTATTGCGCTCCGGGGGCATCCCAAACAGCAGGGCGCCTCGTCTGGAGATCGCCATAGCGGTTGTCCTTTACGCCGGTAAAATATTTACATGTCAGTTCCGTGCCATAAGGAAAAATTTTAGAATGCTTCAATGTCAATCCGACTCACATCCTCCAGAGGCCTTCCTAAAAACACACTGCCAAGCGATGCAAATTTCTCGGCGCTGTCGCTTGTATAAAATGATATTTGCCCGGGCGTCTCAATGCGGAGCAGATTTAGCTCCCGGAGCCGCAGGGCGACTTCTTCAGCCACAGCCCGCGCCGAATTAATCAGCCGAATGGAATCGCCGAGTACGGATCGAATTGCCGGGATCAGTAAAGGATAATGGGTACAGCCAAGGATAAGGGTGTCCGCTCCGGATTCGGCAACCGGCGCCAAGTATTCGGCTGCAACGGCTTTCGCGATGTCGTTGTCCCACCAGCCTTCTTCGACCAGAGGCACAAAAAGCGGACAGGCTTTTCCATAATATGTGATCTCCGGTGAAAGATTCGAAAGCGCGGTCTTGTAAACTCCGCTTTCAATGGTTGCGGATGTGCCGATAACCGCAACCTTTTTTCCTCCGCTCGCCGCGCGGGAACCCGGTCCGACGACTTCAACGACCGGAATGTCGCAATTTGCAATCACGCGGGGAAGACTGCAGGCGCTTGCGGTATTGCAGGCGATTACGATCATTTTGACGTGTTTAGACATCAGGAAGCCAATATCCTGAAACGTATACCGTATGACGGTTTCTTTGGATTTTGTTCCATAGGGCGCACGGCCGCTGTCGCCAAAATAAATCAAATTTTCGTTGGGCAGCATGTTTTGGATTTCTTTAAGTACGGTAAGGCCGCCCAGGCCGGAATCAAATATTCCGATTGGGCGGTCTTTCTCTCGTAAAATCATTCGGTGCACCTCTGGTTTTCGATTTTGCGTTCAAACGCGAGGTGGATCAGTCTCGTGAGCAGGTCGGTATACGAAATTCCTTCTGCGATCCAAAGTTTGCTGTACATGCTGATATCCGTGAAGCCCGGCAGTGTGTTCAGCTCGTTGAGAATAACGCTTCCATCCTTTTTATAAAAAAAGTCAATCCTTGCCAGTCCGGAACAATCCATTGCCGCAAACGCTTTTAGCGCCAAGGTTTTGACTCGTTCCAAGGCCTCGGGCGGGATATCGGCCGGAATGGTAGTGACGCTGCAGCCTTTAATATATTTGTCTTCGTAATCATAAAATTCCTTTGAGGGTTTAATCTCGCCGGGCGTCGCCGCGGCTGCGGCAATGTTGCCGAGCACGGAGCATTCGATCTCACGTCCGTCTATAAATTCTTCGATCACGATTTTGCGGTCGTATTTCTGTGCATCCAGGAGCGCTTCCGTAAGAGCCTCCGCCGTTTTTACTTTATGTACTCCCACAGAAGAGCCGCTGTTTGCCGGCTTGACAAAGCACGGGAAACCAAGCTCTGACGCGATTTTCTGATCATATGCATGCGGATCCCGCTCCAGAATGTGACGATATGCCACGACGTGCCGGCATTGCGGGATTCCCGCGTTCTTCAATATGATTTTTGTATAAACCTTATCCATGCAGGCGGCGGATGCGAATACGCCGCAGCCTACGTACGGAATTCCCAACAGTTCGAAAAGGCCCTGGACAGTTCCGTCTTCACCGTTCTGTCCATGTAATACCGGTAAAATTACGTCGCATGCTTCAAGGGCTTCGATTCCTTTTTGGAGAGAGCATTTTCCAGAAGGATTTACAGAGCGCTCCCAAGAACCATCCGGAAGCGCTTCAAGATCTCCTTGATACGGAAGCCATTCTCCCTGCTTTGTAACGCCGATCATAATGACGTCGAAAAGCTCTTTGTCTATGTGTTTTATAATGGAATACGCGGAAATTCTCGAAACCTCATGCTCTGTGGAGCGGCCGCCGAAGAGGACGGCTACTTTTTTTTTCATATAGAAAAGCCTCCGTGGAATAATTTTTGCTTGTTGGATTTTACCTCTATTCCAGCTCTATTTCAAGGAAAACATTTTCGGAGTAGTCTGTCTCTGGCATGGCGCTTTCGATATCAGTGACCAGATCCATATTTCTGTTCAGTTTGGAAAAGTTGCAGCCGGACTGAGTTTCGATTTTGTTGCCTTCGCAGGTAATGGCAACTTCCGTGATGTTTTTAAATTCGGTCAGGGTGTTTGCGATGGAATAAGCGATTAGATTGACGTCTTCGCCCGTTTTTACTGCGCTTGCAAAGGCTTCGTTAAAGTCAATGTAAACGACGTTTCCTTTGATTTTTACACTGTTTAGTTTTGTTCCGTCCGGGATTGTTTTTGTCAGACTGGTATTGGACGGGCCGGCGATCAGTAGCTCGATGATTTTGCCGGCCAGTACGTCGGCCTTTCTGTCTTTATCCGTAAATTGAAGCAGTTTTGTCTCGCATGAGATTTTATCTCCTTTTAACGTCTTATAGTAGACTTTGACTTTTACACTGTTATTCAAAGCCGCCGCTTCTGTTTCGGATAAGGTCAGGCTGCTTACCGGGCTATACTCGTCGTTTCCAAGATCTCCTACATTTGTGTCGTCGTCCTTTTGTGCCGTACAGGAGGCCGTAAATACTGTAAGTAGTAGTAAAGCTAAAATTACGGCCACTGTTTTGATTTTCTTTTCCATTATTTTACACCTCGTCTGAAGATTCGTGTGGTATATAGATATTATATTTCCGGCATGATTATTCCATAAAATGACCAAATTATATGGTGTGGATTTTGTGTTTCTTTTTATTTTTACTTCCGTGATTGCACCGAGTAAAAAACTCGAATATTTCTGGTATGTAATTTTTTGTTTTTTACTAAAGAGGACGAGTTTAGTAAAAATGGCCTCTGGATAGTTCCAGCCAGGCAAATTCCCGACTGATTTTCCTCTGTTTTTACTTCCAGCCAGGTCCGCAAGTAAAAACGCACCCTCCTCCCCATGCCAAGCGGCTTCTCCTGCCTACTTTTCTCCAAATACAAAAACAGAACCCCGACTTCTCGAGGTCCCGTGGCCGCACTGATCCAGGCCTTCCTTCCAAGGCCATTTTTTTCCTCTTGTTTATCCTTTACACTGCCTTCTTCCCATACGCCGCTTCAATCCCCGGCGGCGCTTTCCCTATACACAAGCCTCTGAGCACCTCC
>CAJFUB010000046.1 GCA_904420095.1 uncultured Clostridia bacterium | reverse complement strand
TTCCAAATCTGATGGTACCTGTTTGCAAAATATTATAAAATGTATCCACAGAGCAATAATGATAATATATTTTATTGTTCTTCTTTTTCATCTAACACCTCTTCTAATAGTCCTTTGTCAGTACAGTTCCAAAATTTTTAGTTGTTCATCATTCATAGTATAGCCCTTAATTATAAACTCTTCTGTAATTCCATTCTCCCTTTTTCGAAATCGACTTTTCTCGGAGAATCGTCCTTATTTCCAACAGCGATAATCGACTTTAAATTGAAGTGATTCGTGTGATAGCTTTTCCCATCTGAAACAGTTATTCGAAATTTTCGAATAACTGACATCACTTTTTTCTGTGGCAGTAATAAATGTCAGATACTCTGCTGCCGAGGAGCACACTATAAATATTTTTATATTCTTCACTTTTAAATTCAATAGATTTTTATCATTACGAAATATTCCTGCAAAAAGTCACAAAATCATTTTGTCCGCCTGGTATCATCCAATCCGTTTAGTATCGTTCTGTCCACAAAATCTGAACGAAACAGCACGAAAAACCGCCAGATACACCTCATTTTCCGGCTCCGGCACACTATAATCCGAAATATTTCCATAAGTATTTTTTGTAATAATTCTTTGTACTGCACTTTTTTCTTGTAATAAATGCTCTACAATCACTCCCACTCTATCGTTCCGGTCGGCTTCGGCGTCAGATCGTAAAGAACCCGGTTCACGCCCTTTACCTCAGACGTAATCCGCGCCGTGATTTTTTGCAGCAGAGAAAACGGCACATCCGCAACGGAAGCAGTCATCGCATCCACCGTATTGACCGCGCGGAGGATCACCGGCCATTCGAACGTACGGATATTTTCCCGAACACCCACAGATTTAAAATCTGGAACTACCGTAAAATACTGCCAGACCTGGCCCTCCAGCCCCGCTTTTGCAAATTCTTCCCGTAAAATCGCATCCGATTCCCGAACCGCCTCCAGGCGATCGCGCGTAATCGCTCCCAGGCAGCGCACGCCGAGGCCGGGCCCGGGGAACGGCTGGCGGTAAACCATACTGTCCGGCAGTCCAAGCGCCGTCCCGCACGCGCGAACCTCATCTTTAAACAGCATTTTCAGCGGCTCCACAAGCTGGAAATCAAGGTCTGCCGGCAGCCCGCCCACATTATGATGACTTTTGACCGCTTTTACGGTCTTCGTTCCGGATTCGATGATATCCGGATAGATCGTGCCCTGCGCCAGGAAGTGAATTCCATGCAGCTTCCGCGCTTCTTCTTCAAAAACACGAATAAACTCTGCGCCGATAATTTTCCGTTTCTTCTCGGGATCCGATACGCCGGACAGCCCGTCCAGAAAGCGATCTGCGGCGTCCACATAGATTAAATTGGCATTCATTTGATTTCGGAACACCTCGACCACCTGCTCCGGCTCGCCCTTACGGAGCAGGCCATGGTTCACATGCACGCAGGTGAGCTGCCGGCCGACCGCCTTGATTAGCAGCGCGGCTACGACGGAGGAGTCCACGCCGCCCGACAGAGCAAGCAATACTTTTTTATCGCCTACCTGGCCGCGGATCCGCTCTATCTGGTCGTCGATAAAATGCTCCATATTCCAGTTTGGTTTTGCCCCGCACGTTCCGAATACAAACTGAGACAGCCGCTCTCTGCGGGCGGCCTCCTCTGCGGGAAACGCGGGCGCATCTTTGTGATCGACGGCAAGGATCGGGCAGCCAAAATCGTATACTGCCTGCGACGCATCGATTGCCGCGCCGTTCACAATGCGGTTTGGCCCGCCGTTTAAAATGATTCCTTTTACATTGGGGAGCGCCGCCAGCTCCGCGGCCGATAAATCATGGGCATGTATTTCCGTATAGACGCCCAGCGCGCGGATTTCACGGGCAATCTGGGGGTTTTTATCGCTTCCAAGGTCAAGAATAAGGATCATATCCTGTTTCATATGTCTGCTCCTTTCGGTTCATCCGTAATGAATGATCAAAATATCCCTGCAGGTTGAGCGGCGTTTTTCTGCACGCGCCTGCAGGGACGATTATAACGAATTTCAGAATCTTTTACAATCGACGTTTTCCCGAACGTCACAGCAGCTTCTTTCTGAGCTCCTCCGGCGCTTCCGGATGTAAAAGCGCAGGCGCAATATCCAGTACGGTCATACAGCCGCAGCTGCCCTTTTGGGAAAGACGCCAGGCCGCCCGCGCGTAAGCGGTCAATACGCTCGATGTAAATTCCGGGTTGGAATCCAGCTGCAGCCTGTATTCAATGACATGCCGGTGTTCTCCGGCAAACCCCGTTTTCCCGGTACGGAAAACCACGCCGCCGTGAGGAATCCCGGAATGATTTTGCCGCAGCTCCTCTTCATCGATAAAATGGACGGTCGTATCATAATCGGAAAAATAGTTCGGCATCGTTTTGATCGCCGTTTCGATGGCGGAACGGTCGGCTCCTTCTTCTGCTACTACAAAGCATTCCCGCGTATGCTTCTCCCGTGTCGTAAGAACGGGATTTTCACCATTCCGCACGCGTTCAAGCGCTGAGGGGACCGGAATCGTATACTGCTTTGCATCCTTCACGCCCGGAATGCGGCGAATCGCATCTGAATGCCCCTGGCTTACGCCTTTTCCCCAGAAGGTATAATCCTCTCCGTCCGGAAGCACCGCCTGACCGTATAAACGATTCAGAGAAAAAAGGCCGGGATCCCACCCCGCAGAGATAATGCCGACCGTATGATTTTCCCGGCAGACCGCGTCCACGCGTGCAAAATGCTCCGGAATTTTAGCATGCGTATCGAAGCTGTCCACAACGTTAAAATACCGCGCCAGAGCAGGCGTCTGCTCCGGCAGATCGCTGGCGCTGCCGCCGCAGAGGATCATTACATCGATTTCACTGCGCAGATCTGGCGCTTCCGTTATGGAATATACGGGGATGCCGGTTTGTGTTTTCAAGGACGACGGATCCCTTCTGGTAAAAACCGCGCGCAGCTCCATGTCGCTGCTTTTTGCCAGCGCGCTTTCTACGCCGCGCCCAAGATTTCCGTAGCCTGCAATGCCGATTCTGATTTTCACAAGCAAAACTCCTTTAATATCTATATATTGGAAAAATGATGCTTTTATCAAGCAAATCCGCGCGTATTATAACGGATTTCGTCTTGTTTTTCAAGCGGAGCCCGCGTCCGGCGGCATGTCAAATTTTCTGTCGTACAGCAGTGCGGCAATAAAGACCACGAGGCAGGAGCCCGCGTTATGTACCAGCGCCCCCGTCGTCGGGTTCAGCAAGCCCATTACGGAAAGCGCAACGGCAAGAAAGTTGATGCACATGGAAAGCAATATGCTGAGCTTGATTGTATGGACTGCGGCGTCGGACAGCCGCTTGAGATACGGAATGTTGGAAAGATCATCATTCATCAGCGCAATATCGGCCGCTTCAACGGCAATGTCGCTTCCCATGCTGCCCATGGCGGCGCCGACGTCCGCACATTTTAAAGCAGGCGCGTCATTTATACCGTCGCCGATCATGCAGACGGTTCTGTTTTCGGACTGCAGCCTTGCGATAGCCGCAACTTTTTCCTCGGGCAAAAGCTCGGCGCGGACTTCCTCGATTCCGACGCGGCTTGCAAAATAGTCGGCTGTCTTTTGATGATCTCCCGTCAGCAATACGGTCTTTGTTCGCATTGCATTCAGTCTTCGAATCATTTTCGCGGCTTCGGGGCGCAGCGTGTCAGACAGGGCGATCACACCGATGCAGCGCGCGCCCTCTGCCGCCAGAACGAGCGCCTTCCCCTGCTCCCGCAGCCGCGCGAGTGCGGCGCGAACGGGCTCCGTAAGGACAACGCCGTTTTCTTTGAGGTATCTTTCATTGCCGCAGAGAAGCTGCCGGCCGGAGACATTCGCGCTTACGCCCCTGCCGGCCGTCATTTGAAAGGTCTCAGATTCGCTGAGCTTAACGTTGCGCGCCTTTGCGCAGGAAACAATGGCTTTTCCCAAAGGATGCTCGCTTTTCGCCTCGGCGGACGCCGCAAGGGACAGGAGCCCGTTTTCATCAAGGGCGTCGTCAAAGGACAAAAGGTCGCTGACCTCCAGCCTGCCATACGTAAGCGTCCCCGTTTTGTCAAAGGCAATCGTGTCGACCTTGCCCATTTTCTCAAGCGCCTCTCCGGACTTGATAATAACTCCGTGCTTTGTCGCCTGGCCGATGGCCGCCATAATTGCCGTGGGCGTCGCCAGAACGAGCGCGCAGGGGCAGAACACAACGAGAACAGTAACGGCACGCACGATATCCTGTGTTGCAATACCGGTAATTACAGCAATCAGCAAAGCTGCGGGAACGAGCCAGCTTGCGCATTTGTCGGCGATTCTCGCCATAGGCGCTTTTTTGTTCTCCGCCTCCTGCACCATACGGATAAGCTTCTGCAGCGAGCTGTCTGCCCCGACCTTGGTTGCCTGAATGTCAATTGCTCCAAACCGATTGATGGTACCGCAGAATACATCGTCTCCGACGGCTTTCTCCACAGGCAGCGATTCCCCCGTCAGTACGGATTGATCGACGGAGGATTCCCCGCTTACGATCGTCCCGTCCACGGGGATCGTTTCGCCCGGCAGGATCCGCAGAATGTCACCGGTTCGGATTTCCTCTGCCGCAATCAGCTCTTCCCTGCCGTCCGTTATTCTTCTGCCCTGCGCCGGGGCAAGGCAGATCAGCTTTTTCAAGCCTTTTCTGGCCCGTTTCGTAGTCATTTCTTCAAGAATCGCGCCGATCGCCATGATGAAAGCAACCTCTCCCGCGGCAAACAGGTCTCCGATCGCAATCGCCGCAAGCATTGCGATCGTAATCAGCAGAGCGGAGGAAATTTTGCTGATGCCGGGGTTATAGATCAGCCTCCAGACAGCAAGATACAGAAGCGGGATTCCGCAGATAACGATAGTAACCCAAGCAGGATCTGCGGGAAGCGTAACTCCCGCCCTGGGGAGTATAAAGCTGAGCGCCAGAAAAACGCCGCCCGCCAGCGTTGCGGGAATTCCCGCAAGGAAATCATTGATTTTTTTCAGCATATGCATTCCTCCCGTGGATTGACATCATCCTTAAATAAGGTAAAATATATTTGCTAAGAAACAAAGTGTTCTGTTTCTTCTCCCATAATACGGATCCGCCGCCGCCTTTTCAATAAGTAAATGTCCTGCGGCGTTCGTTATGGAACATTCAGACCGATTTGTTCGGAGGTCATATATGGACAGACGTCAGAGAAAAACACGAGCAGCTATTTTTAAAGCCTTTACCAAGCTTCTTTCAGAAAAAAAGTACAATCAGATTACCGTGCAGGAAATTATCGATGAAGCTGACGTGGGAAGGACGACCTTTTATTCTCACTTTGAAACGAAGGACCTCCTGCTGAAGGAGCTGTGTGAAGAATTGTTCGGTCATATTATCGATACTGCCATGGGACTTCCCCACGGCCACTCCCACACCTCCTACGGGAAAGCATCCGATCCGGTGTTTCTGCATCTTTTTCAGCATTTGGAGAAAAATGACCGCAATATCCTGGAGCTGCTTTCCTCCCGGAATAATGATCTGTTTCTCGGATATTTTAAGAGCAGCCTCAGGAAGCTCATTATCTCGCAGTATGCGGAAAAGGGCCGTCTCCGGAACCCGGCGCTGCCGGAGGATTATCTTGTAAACCATATTTCCTCGTCTTTTGTCGAAACGGTAAGCTGGTGGATTGCCCGTAAGAGAAAAGAGGCTCCGGAAACGATCACCGAATACTTTTTAGCGGTAATTGAACCGATTTTATAGCGCGGGCATCCGGCGGCTTCCGCGGCAGGCGGCGCCTACTGCGGAAAGGCTTCTCCATGCAGGCACCGGATTTCTCTGTGCAGCATCGTAACCCTGTCGATCTGTTTATCAATATGGTAGTGCCCGCAGTACCACACATGATAGTCCGTTTTCTTTTCAATTTCTCCAAGCCACTGCTCGGTGGAGCGGTCTATATCCGGTTTGAACGACTTTTTGGCTTTTGCCCTTCTCGGCTTCTGTTTGATTGCCGCATTCTGTCTGACGGACAGGAACATTTCAGTCGGCAGGTAGCGGATCGGGCAGGTGTGCGTCAAAATACCAAAAATTTTATTGTGTTCAGCCGCAAGCCTTTCCTCGAAGCGCTTCTTCCTTTCCTCGTCCGGCATTTCGTCTTCCCAAAAGGGAAGGTTTTTTTCAAGGCAGCGAAGCTTGTCTACGCTGTGCGCGCCGCCGGCAGCGATATACTTTTTCCCCTCGAAGGTATAAATTTCGCCGTCGATTGCAAAGTAAAGATTCGGATATTTCGGCTCATAATATACCCTGCCCCCGCAGAAGGTGCGGACGCCGTACGTGCCGATCCGCTCCGGTCTGCATTCTTTATTTCCATGCAGGCAGAGCAGCGTAATCTGCAGCCTGGAAATTTCGGCTTTCAGTTTATCGTCCCGGGCATCCTCATAATAATTGAAGCCGCTGTCTCCGAGAATGATCAGCACATCTTTTCTGCGGGTATTCCTGTCCCTGCAAAACTGTCTGACTTCCGAAAAGTCCCGGTGCTTATCGCCCGTAATAAAAAATCTTGGAGGGGCGGCGTCTTCGCAGTAAGGCTTTGGAGCCCGGGGCGCTTTCAGCCGTTTTACGGCGGCGAGCTGAAAAAGCAGCAAAATGATACCGACAGTCTGAAGACCAACCGCCGTCAAAAATAGAATCGTAATATGTTCCATGCGCATCGTTCCTTTCTTTCTTCGTTTTGATTGCTTTTATCCGTCCTTCTTCGCCTGCGTATATAACTGATTTGCATATACGCTGGCTCCGGCTGCCAGAACGCCTTGTGTCACAGCCGTAAAAATTGCGGCGAAAAGCTCCCTGCACGTACCGATCTCAGAGGTTGCAATCACCCATACCGCCGATAAAAGTACGGCGGCAGCGCCAAGCGTGACGGGAATCCATTTGTCCGGCAGTCTGCTTTTCTTCAGTCCGATTCCGATAAAGTACAAGACGGGAATCAGGATCAGCAGCTCGGATTTGATATATTCCTGATAATTCATAGCTTAGTTACTCCTTTCCGCTAGGCAAGAATTTGCGCGATCGCCGCAGAGATCAGGCCCCCGGCCAGCGCCGCAATCACCGCCGTGACGATTTGCTGCAGCCGCGCTTTGGGCTGACTCTCCATTTCGTCGATCTTCCGTTCGTGCCTTGCAAGATGTTCGTTTGTGTGTTTCAGCTCCGTCGCCAGCGTGACCAGCGTTTCATTCATCGAGCGGATCTCGGTCTGTACTGCCTTCAGATCCGAAAGCTCCCGCTCCATAGTCTGAATCCGCTGTTCGTGCCGCTCCAGAACAATCTGTGTAGCTTCCATTTATAATCTCCTTTCGTTTGATTTCGGCAGCGTTTTGATTCTATAAAATAACCCGGACGGGAACTGTCCGGATTAAAAAATTTTTTTATTGCTGCCGACAATTTGCTTTTACTCTCTGCCGCGCAGCTTAATAACCTTTATTCAGAACGGATCGCAGATCCTCCGCCGCCCCTCTGGGCCGCCGTTTCCGCTTTTCTCCGGAAAAAGCGAGCAGATTTATTGCCTCCCTGCCCGATACGCAGTCGAAGCGTTTTTTCATTTGCAGCAATCCTGCTTCTGACCAGATCGGCAATTACGCCGTCAAGCTCCTTTTGCGCCGGGGCCTCCGCATCCCGAACGTATTCAATCTCCAATTCGTAGTCCGTCGTGCCCAGATAACTGTTTTTATCCAGCATCACAGAAATCCCCTTATGCAGAAAATATATCGTCCGGACCGTCTCAAGACTGCCCTGATACCGAAGCTTCATGTTCCGAAACAAAAGGTCGTCATACCGGTCCTTCACGCTCCGGGAGTTCTCCACGCTGCAATCCGCCCAGGTCTGCTGATGCTCTTTGACGGTCGCTGTGCAGACGCCGTTCTTTTCCCTGATCCGGCACGTGATGCCTTGTCTGCTCAGTGCAAAGTCATCCGTATCATAATAATGGTTGACCTGTACGGCAGTCTTTCCCGCACGATATCTGTTTTCTTTTAAAAAACGGTATTCCGGCTCCGAAAGAAGCACTTTTTTTTCAAATTCAAGCATTGCTTTCCCCTCTTTTTATTTTACCCGATTCATTCCTGGCAAGCTCCGGGAGCAGCTCGATTTTCGCCGGCATCTGATACGGCGGCAGGATCTTTGCGCAAAGCTGCTTCACCTCTTCCGGGCCTGCAAAATCTCCTGCTATTTTCAGTCCGATCTGTATGCTGCCGAAAGCGTGGTATCCGTAAGCCAGCGCCTCCCGTACCCGGCGGTCAGCCTTCAGGCAGCTTTCTATTTCCTGCGGATAAATATTCATTCCCGCTTTGATAATCAGATCATCGTTTCGGCCTTTGATTTTAAGCAGCCCCGCGGAATTGACTGCGGCAATGTCTCCCGTACACAGCCAGCCCTCCTGCAGCACAGCGTTTGTTTTCTCCGGGTCGTTATAATACCCCATCATCACGCTGCCGCCCCTGACATACAAAAGTCCGTCCTCCTCCGGTTCTGCGCATGCGCCCTGGGCATTCACCACGCGGAGTTCCACCGATCGCAGCGGGATCCCGACACAGTCCGGGTATTTCCGAAATAACTCGGGCGGAAGGAACGCAACTCTCGGGCAGGCCTCCGTCAGGCCGTAAACATGATAAATATCGGCGGTCGGGAAAGCGTCGGCAATCCGAAGTCCCAGCTCTTTGCTCATACATTCCCCGCTGATGCAAATACGCTTCAGCGGAAGCTCCGCTTTGCTGCGTACAAACCGGCTCATCAGGCCGAAAAGCGTCGGCGTCCCGCCCAAAGCGGTAACGCCATATTTTTGAATCAGCGCCGGCATGACCGGCGGATTGAAGGATTTCGAATAGAAGCGGATTTTCGCTCCCTTTACAAGCCCTATAAGAAATTCTCCGGTCAGCACCGCGCAATGGTAGAGCGGTCTCGAGATAAGAATTGTGTCTTGTGCGCCGAGGCCAAAATAGGACGCGATGTCCGACACATTTGTAACGACGTTTTCATCCGTAAGCATCACGCCCTTCGGCGCGCCCGTGGTCCCGGAGGTGCAGAGGATCAGCGCCGGTTTGCGCGCCGGCTCGACGTACCGGGAATCCGCAATCCGAACAATCTGAAAAGCACCGCCGCGGTCCGTAATAACCGCATCCGGACTGATCGCCTCCAATATCTTATTGCAGTGAATTTCGCCGTAGCGTTCAGAAAGCGGCAGCGCCGTCACGCCTGCGGCAAAGCAGCTCAAAAGAGCCATGCCCGCAGCCATTTCCGATTGACAGAAAATCGCGCAGCAGTGGATCCCCTTTAACCGTTTGGCAAACGCCTCAGCAAATATGAGCAGCTCCTCGAAGGTCAGCTCCGCATCGTTCTCACAGATTTTCCGCTTCAAATTCCGCTGCATTTCAGCCCTCAGAAATCGCCATAGCTCCATTTTCCAAACTCCTTTCTGCTTCCTTCGTTAGTGCGGTTAAAATTTCACGCTCCGCCGCCATAAGGGCCGACAGTCTTCTGCGAATAACAGGCAGTACGGCATCACGCCGCTTCATAAAATGAGAAGCGTAAAGCATGCGCAGCGTATTCGCTTCAGCAGCCAGCGGCTGATATTCTTTGCTGAACACCGGACGGATTCCAAGAGCCTGTTCCATGGCCGCAATTCTTTCAAGCATCACTTTCTTGTGCTCCCAAATCAGACGGAGCACTCTGCGGTCCATACGCTCATACGGGATGGAACCGTCATACAATCTTCCGATGTACATAGCGATATACTCCTGTACGATGATTCCGAATACATTCCCGGTCCCGTCGATCGGATACTTTTCTAAAGAGGAATTGAGATATTCCAGCAGCTTTTTGTATGCCGTTTCCGGAGAAAATACCGCACGTTCAGATTTTGCGCGGATTCCATAGATCTCGCCGTGTCCTTCTTTCTTCAGAATTGCTTCCCGTCCTCTGTCAAAGGCGCTTTGCGGAGTCCAAAATTTCTGGTACAGCCAATTGCTGTCGTACGCGTAGATACAATATGTTTTATCAAGCCGATTATATCCGCAGATCAGGCCGTCATGGCGGAAATGCCTTACTTTATACCAGCTTTTCCCTTTCACATAGTAATCGTCAACGCCGCCAAAGCAAACGTAATAGCCATGGTCTAAAAGATTTCGGATAATCGGATTAATATATCCGCCCGCATATTCCGGAGGATAACTGATGCGTTCCAAATACGGATTATCCTGCCAGGCCGACCTGAGGACATTAAGATTCGGCGTCGTTTTCCCCGACAAAAAGCTTCTGTTGCACGCGAGGATCATGACTTCGTTCAATACCCAGTTGCGAATAGAAGGATTCTGCACGGCAGTCGCCGTGCACGTCCCCTGAAAGTGATAGGTCGCGTACATCGGCTCTGCGAGCGGCAATTCAACAAATTTATTCATTGCCGTCACCGCCGTACTTTTCGGCAAGGCGGACAACGTCTCCGACCGTTGCAAGAGCAAACGGATTCATATCCGACTCGTCAAGCTCAATTTGCAGAGCCTCCTCCAATTCTACAAGCAGTGTCACCATTAAGAGACTGTCAAGCCCCAGGTCGCTCTGCAGGCCATCTTCCTCGCGGAGCGCTTCCGTATGGCCGAGTTCCCGTAAAATTGCATACACCCTTTCTTTTGTTTTCATTTGTTTATCATCCTTTCCACGGTCTGTTTTACGATAGAATAGCATTGCCCCTCCGGCGCCTGCGTAGAAATCAGGATTCCGTCGTTGGCTTTGCATATTTCGACATATTCCTTTCTCAGCTTATATTGCAGCTCCATATCGATATACCGATTCTTCTCTGCCGCGCGGCTCCTGACGCGCTTTACCGCCAGTCCGACGGGCACGTCAAAGAAAAAGGCTGCATCCGGTTTCGTTACCGATTCGGCGATCTCATAAATCCATTTGTCTCGCTGAAAGCCTCTTGCGCGCAAATTAGCGAGGCATGAGTAAAAATAGCGGTCGCTCAGCACAATTTTCCCTTCCTCCAGCGCCGGCCCGATCACTTTATTCACATGCTGCAGCCGGTCGCTTGCCGCAAGCAGAGACAGACTGCGATAATCGTAGGCATCGTGATCCGGGCAGTCCATATACGTTCGAAAAATATCGGACTTTCGGACAAAATCGGTAGGCTGCTTCGTTAGAAAGACAGCGTAATCGTTCTCTAAATCCGCCGTCAGCCGGTTGATCATTGTCGTTTTGCCGCAGCCGTCCAGCCCGCAAAACGTAATCAGCCAGCCTTTTTTTTCATTTTGGCGCATATTCAGTGCTTTCATCGCCCGTCCTCCTCCTGCAGATCCGATACGCGGTCGTCCAGAAAAAAGCGCTCTGTGATATCCCTTGTGCGATATAGATACGTTTTCTTTTCTCCGGGTGAAACAACGCGGTGCAGAAAATCCTTCTCCTCAAGCAGAGCTTCTTTTGCCTGTGTAAGGAGCGCCGGCGCTTTAAAGTCAAAAAGCTCCGCCGTCTGCAGGATGGCAAAGGCGCAGATTTTTCCCAGCCCCCGTTCTTCTGCGCATCTGAAAAATTCGGAAATTTCCGAATCGCTCATCCTATCAAGCAGCAGATACAGATCCGCATATTTATAGAGCGTCATATCGCGCTTCATTTTCACCCACGGCAGCGTTGCCGCTTCTTTATATAGATGACAGGCTAAATGGATCAGAAAATCGCTCCTGTTCAGCGTCACTATGCCTTCGTTTACAACGGTATCGTTCAGCATCCGTTCCAGTACGTCGGGAGCGCTGTTTTTATAATCGAGTGAAAAATTAATATCGACTTCTAAAAATCGCATGTACGGAAGTCCGATTTCCAAAATGTACGGAACGGTCTCCCCACGCGTCAGCTTTGATTCAATAATTTCTCTTCTGGCGGCAGGGATAAACGCTCCATTTCGGATATTCCCCTGTCGGAAGCCTGCTTCCGACAGAGCTCTGCCCAGGAGGCCGACATCCCTTGGGTGTACCAGCAAATCGATATCATTTGCGGTACGGCAGCCCTCCGGATACAGCCTGCAAAGAAGCGCGCCTTTTAGCATTGCCGCAGAACAGCCGCACTGCGCAAGCAGTCCTGACAAGAGCCTTACACACTGGAAAAAGCTGCGGTTCCTCTCGACATTTTGCTCATATGCTCCTTTCAGCGAATTACGGAATTCCCGGTTTACGGCGCCCAGACATTCATTTTTCTTTAGCACGCTGTAAGCGGCGCCCTGCATACGGTTAAAAAAGAGATGCCCCAGAACCGCCGGCGATGCATGCTGCAGCAGCTCCTTATCAAACCTGTCCGATCGAAAGCTGCAAAGCTGCTTGAATAATTCTTTTTCTTTCTTTTGCATTAAAACTTATACTCCTTTTCTATTTATTTTTGGTTTTGTATATACAGCGATCATGGCTCTCAGCTGTTTTTTTTCCTCCTCGCTGAGCGTACATGGATCCTGCTTGTCCGCAAAATCTGCGAGCTTATGCAATACGTTCAGTTCTTCCTCCGTCATATACATGCGCGATAGAGAGTAGCCCTCGTCGACATATACGCCGCCTCCATATCTCCCTGATTGCGTATAAATCGGCTCACTTAAGCTCAAAGCTTCCAGATCCCGTCGGACCGTGCGCTCGGAAACGCCAAGCTCATGAGCCAAATTCCCAATCGTATCTTTTCTGCGGCGACAAAGCTTTTTCATAATTTCGACTCTCCGCTCGGCCGTTCCCTGCATCTTCCCACCTCCTTTCCGCGCATAGATTAACGGGTAAACAGGACAGCTGCTGTCCTGTTTAAAACGAAAAACACAAAAAAAAGAAACCCGGCAAACGGAAGCGCGTATCCCGCGCAATCCAGTCTGCCAGGTCCCTCTTGATTCCTTAACAAGTCCGACGTATCTCTTCAGCAACTATATTTTTTTATTTGTCTTCTTTTTCTTTTATAACGACATAAACGCCCCGCTTCATATATGTAATGCTCAAATATTCCAGGCATTTGGGGCAGCTTCCTTCTATATGCGACTCCGGCGTCCCGCGGAAAAGTATTCTTCCGCAAATCGGGCAGCCTGACAGGAATCCCGGTTTCTCTTCCATATTTTAATCCCTCCCTTCGTTTCCTTCCGCCGCCGAAACCAAAAAAATTCCGTTTACCCTTGACAGAAAGTTATTTCTTCTATAGAATTTAATCGGAAGTTATTTGCATGTCCAGTATACATCCGAATCGGAAGTTTGTCAATGTATAATCGGAACTTTTGTAAAAATAAAATCGTTGAGGTGCTTTATGACTTTCGGAGAAAAAATAAAAAAGGCAAGACTGGCGCTGAATTTGTCCCAAAGCGAGGTTGCGGAAAAGACCGGTATTTCCGAACGCTCTCTGTATACTTATGAGCAGACCGGGACCATGCCGAGAAGCGGAAATATCCTCAAGCTTGCGGAGGCACTGAACGTTTCGGTCGGATATCTTTTGGACGAAGAGGAAACGGACACAAAAAAAGACCTCGACCATGATATCTTTATTGCGAATGCCAGGAACAAATACGGCTGCAAGGGCGCAAAGGAAGCGGCCGACATCCTTTCCCGCGCCTCGGCGCTGTTTGCCGGCGGAGAGCTGGACGATTCCGCCAAGGATCTTTTTTTTCAATCCCTTATGGAAGTGTATCTGGAATCCAAAGAAGAGGCCAGAGCCAAATTTACCCCCAAACGCGCCCGCAAAAAGAAAAACGGGCCGTAAGATGGCCAGTCATGCTGCAGACGGCAGGAGGTGTCCGCACGAATGTCATCCATTTATTACATATCGGAAAAAGCAGATGCGCTGATCAAAAAATATGATACGAGAGATCCGCTTGCGTTGTGCAGAGAGCTCCGCATCCGAGTACGATACAAGGATTTGGGAACGGCGGTAAAAGCTTATTACTTCTATCAATCCAGAATCAAAAACATTGTTCTCAATTCCCGTTCCGGCAGCATCGTGCAAAGAGTATTATGCGCGCACGAGCTCGGACATGCCGTGCTGCACGGAAAGCTTGCCGCAATGCGGGGCTTCCGCGAATTGGAGCTTTTCGACAGGACCGTCCCCGCCGAGTACGAAGCCAATTTATTCGCCGCGGAGCTGCTTGTTTCCGACGAGGAGCTTTTGAGACTGCTGAACGACAGAGACAAGACGTTTTTCGGGATTTCCCGAGAGCTGTACATCCCCGCAGAGCTGCTGGACTTTAAGTTTCGCATATTAAAACACAAAGGGTATCATCTGGAAGCGCCCTGCCTTGCGCCGTCTGATTTTTTAAAGGGCGAGCTTCCCGGAAGCTTTCAAGAAAACGGCTGATCAAAAGCGCTGCACGCTCTGGAACCGTCCGAAATGCACTCGCTTTCGAGCTTTTGTATGATTATTAAGAACAAGGAATGCGCCGACACACCATTAGGGAACAGTTTTGGCATCGGTACGCCCATAGAGGATGCGAGATAACGGTTAAATTGATCTTGACGGTTCTTGCAGCCGAATCACGTAAAATATATTTTCCTGCTTTGTTTCTGGAAAATATACGCCAATCGATTTGACAAACATCGCTCCAAGGTGCTAAAATACAAGCGTTTTAATATGGATGGGAGGTGCTTTGAAATGGCATATAAAATTAGCGACGAATGTATCAGCTGCGGCGCCTGCGCGGGAGCATGTCCCGTAGAGGCGATCAGCGAAGGAGACGGGAAATACGTGATCGACGCAGACACCTGCATTGAATGCGGCGCGTGCGCAGACGCATGTCCTGTCGGAGCGGCGCAGGCAGAATAAAACGAGCCCGCCGTTTTACAGTAAGCTCAATGGACGAAAAAGTTTGCAGGCAACCGCAAACTTTTTTTATTGACTGGATATGAATGCATTTTCAATCGATCCGGACGAACAGATCGACGATCTGTTCCTGAAGAATTACAAAATCATACAAAAGCAAGGCTGCTTCCGCTACGGAACCGACGCCGTAGTGCTTTCCGATTTTGCGGCAAAATATATAAAAAAGGGAAGCCGTCTGCTCGACGTCGGCACAGGCACCGGAATTTTGCCGCTTCTTCTGAGCGCAAAAACGGAAGCCGCAGAGCTTGTAGGCCTGGAAATCCAAGAAGAAATGGTGCTTCTGGCGGAAAGAAGCGTGCATTTGAATGAACAAAGCGGCGCTTTGAAGCAAGGACGCGTCAGAATCGTAGAAGGCGATATCAGGAACGTCAAAGAGTATTTTCCGCCCAGAAGCTTCGACGTTGTCGTTACCAATCCTCCCTATAAAAGAAACGGCACAGGGATCCGCAGCGGAAGTGAGCGGCTGGACCTTGCGCGCCACGAAATTTCCTGCACCCTCCCCCAGATCGTCCAAAGCGCATCGTTTTTACTGAAAAGCAGAGGCGATTTTCTTATGGTTCATCATCCCGAGCGGCTCGCCGACGCGTTGGAAGCGCTGCGCGCCTGCCGTCTGGAGCCCAAAGAGCTGCAATTTGTATACTCCGATCTTCAGGCCCGCCCAATTCTTTTCCTCGTGCATGCCGTTCTGTTCGGCGGGAAAAACCTGGTGATCGAAAAAGGAATTGAGGTAAAATAAAATGCTGTACGTCGTCGCCACCCCCATCGGAAATTTAGGAGACCTTTCGGCCCGGGCACTGGAGATTCTGTCCGCATGCGATCTGATCGCTGCGGAGGATACGCGGCGCACACAAAAGCTATTGACGCATTTTCAGATCAGGAAGCCTCTCATTTCTTATTATGAGCATAATAAAGCCTCGCGCGGCCCGCTGCTTCTGGAAAAGCTGCGCGGCGGCCAGACAGTCGCGCTCGTTTCCGATGCGGGCACGCCCGGAATCTCAGATCCCGGCGCAGATCTGATCAGAGCCGCAGTCGCCGAGGGCCTGCCCGTTTCCATGGCGCCCGGTCCCGTCGCCGGCATTATGGCACTCGTCCTTTCCGGACTGCCCACGGAGCGCTTTGTCTTCGAGGGCTTTATCGGTACGGATCGTAAAAGCCGCGAAGAATTTGCGGGAATGATCGCTTCCGAAAAACGCACGGTAATCGTTTATGAGGCGCCGCACCGTCTCATCAAAACGCTGGAGCTCCTAAGCGGCGCCGCCCCCGGCAGACAAACCGCCGTATGCAGAGAGCTGACCAAAGCGCACGAAGAAATCCGGCGCGGAACACCCGCCGAGCTGCTTGCTTATTTTACGGAGCAGGAGCCGCGCGGCGAATTCGTAATCGTCATTGAAGGCGCGCCGCGGGAGCAGACCTCCGCTGCGGCCGCGCCGGAAACGGTTTATCAAATAACAGAAAAAATCATGAAAGAATCGGAAGCGTCCGGCATTCCGATCAAAAAAAGCGATGCACTCAAAGAAGCCGCCGCCAGGCTGGGAATTTCCAAAAATCGGGCCTACGCCCTGTACGAGGAAATCAAAAAAGAGCGATCTTAGCCGCCAAACTCTTTCCTGCCGGTCAGCCGTCCCGTATCCTCCAGATCCGCAAAACCGAGCTGCCGCATGGCTTCGAAGGCAACCACCGCAACAGCGTTGCTGAGGTTCAGAGAACGGAAATCACGGCGCATCGGAATCCGGATACAGCTCTCATAATGCGCGGCCAGAAGATCCTCCGGAAGGCCGCGGCTTTCTTTTCCAAACACAAAAAAATCCCCGTCCCGATACTGCGCGTCCGTATGCCGTCTTGCGCCCTTTGTCGTGCAGTAGTAGAAGGAATGCCGGCCGGCGTACCGGTCCAGCACGTCTTGAAAGGCATCATAATACGTAATATCCACCAGATGCCAGTAATCGAGCCCCGCACGCTTGAGATGCCGGTCCGTAACCTCGAAGCCGAGCGGACGCACAAGATGCAGATGCGCGCCGATCCCGCCGCAGGTACGCACGATATTCCCCGTATTCTGGGGAATTTCAGGCTCCACCAGCACAATATTGATTCCGTTCATTTCATCAGTTCCTTTGTACTATCTTCGTATGACAAGCCGATTCAGCAGAGGACGCTTGATGCGGACCGCCCGGAACGGGCAAAGCTCCTGGCAGCAATAGCAGCGGATACAGCCGGATAAGTCGACCTCCGCATAGCCGCGTCCGTTCGGCTTCTGTCCTTCCGGAGGCGGAACGAGCCGGATGACCTTCGCAGGGCAGCATTTCACGCATTCCCCGCAGCCGCGGCAAAGCTTTCTGTCAAAAACGGGGCGCGGCCGAATTGCTCCGGACAGAAGGCGTCCCAAAATTCCATCCGCAAAATGGAGTCTTTTCAGAGAGTCGTTATATTTAATCACAAAGTTTTCCGCTACGATCATCTCATCCCCGGAAAATGAGATCGCATCCGGCTCCGTCTTTACAAGCCCGCGCTCCGCGGCGCGCCGCAGTACCGGAATCCTTCGGTAATCCGCCTTGATCAGGCGTGCGCCCGCGAGATCGAGCTCAAATGCGTCGGAACCGCCGAGAATGGTTCCCAGCGGATACGGCTCTCCCGCCGTGGGCCCGTCCTTGTGCATTCCTACGACTGCATCAATAAGATGGAAGGTCGGCTTTACGGCGAGAAAAATATCGATGATGCAGTCGGCAAATTCATCGTAGTCGGATAGCTGCAGATGATATTCTGCCTTTTCCAGTCCGGCAATCGCGCCGAACATATTCTTAACGGCGCCCGTATACGCCATCATGCCGTGCGTCTTGAGCTTTGCAAGATTGATGACGCGGTCCGCCTTCGCAAGCGGCGTCAAGATGTTCAGCTTCTTCAGGTACTTTCCGTCCGGATTTTCCACCTGCGTTTCGGAAGTGTCGAAGTTGAGCTCCGCGCCGCTATCCCGCGCCGCCTCTTCGATTCCGCAGGTCTTGTATGCAGCGCGGAGCACGCCCGCATCATAAAACCCTCCCGGGCTCTCTGCGATGATCACCCGTGCGCCGGCCTCGCGGCACAGCCTGCACACGGCCCACACAATCGACGGATGTGTGGTGGCTGCGCATTCCGGTTTCTTTTTAGATACCAAGTTCGGCTTGACCGCAACGGTAAGGCCTGCGATCCCCTCCAGCGCCCCGCAGGCATCAAAAATCTGCCGGACCGCCTCCAGCACCGTATCTCTCTCGTAGGTTTCGCAGTGTTTAATATATACCATAATATCGATAGGCAAGCTGTCTGAGTGCTTTTCCCCTGTGGCTGACGGCATTTTTACAGTCCGGCTCCAGCTCTGCCACGCATTTTCCATATTCCGGCAGATACAGAACCGGATCGTAGCCGAATCCGTTTGTTCCGTGCGGCGCGCGGGATATTACTCCGGGGAGCCGTCCTTCGGTAGCGTATAGCTCTACGGGCCCCTCCGGATTTCTGAGCAGAATCGCGGAAATTGCGCATACAAAAGAAGCGCTCCGTTTTCCGTCGGGAACTTCTTCCAGCTCCGAAAGCAGCTTCTCGACATTATCCCGATCGGAAGCGTTCTCTCCGTTCCGGGAGGCGTAGCGGGCCGATAAAACGCCCGGCGCACCGTTCAAGGCGTCCACACAAAGTCCGGAATCGTCTGCGGCGATCAAAACCGGATCCGTTTTCGCAGCGGCCCGCAGCGGCTCGCGCAGGAAGGTGTAGAGACCCGCGGCTTTCAAAAATGCGTTTGCGGCGAATGTATTTCCTGTCTCCTCCGGCGCGGTGTATTCCCGTGCGCCGGCAAAATATCTTTCGATCGCCGCCTCTTCCGACAAAACTTCAATTTTTCCGTCGGATACTGACGTGAAAATATCGCGGAATTCCGCTGTTTTATGTTTGTTTTTCGTAGCGGCGATCAGAATCAGCGTCCCGTTCATTTCACCCTCCGATGACCTTTCCGATAATGTCTCCCTCCGGTACGAAGCCGATCACACGGCTGTCCGTGCTGTGATTCCGGTTGTCCCCCATAACAAAGACCGTTCCCTCCGGTACAGTCGTTCCGTTTTTCAGCTCTTCCGAAACGTTTGTATATTTCGGCGTTTCCTCAGGATTGACGTACGGCTCCTCCAGACGCGTTCCGTTTACGTAAACGCCGTCCTCCAGGATTTGGATCGTATCTCCGCCTACCGCGATGACGCGCTTGATATAATAATTCGTGGGCTGCTCTACATTGAATAATTTATAAGAGATTACGTTATATTGAAACGCTTCTCGAATTTCCAGCAGAAAATTCCGCTCGCGGAAGGTGGAATCGAAAATTACGATATCATTTCTTTTCACGTCTCCGAAAAGATAGGGCGCGCGGGAAATGTATACGATGTCGTTATTCTGGAACGTCTGCTGCATCGAATGTCCGGACACTCTGCTGATCCGGAAGAAATACGTATTAATGATAATTGCGATCAGCATCGCAAGCACGATGGTCAGCAGCCAGCTTAAAATTTCCCTCACGACCTTGTTTTTTATGAAATGCTTTTTCTCCGGGGCGTCCGGCTGCGCCGCTTCCTCTGCCGGCGCCTCCTCCGGAATCCCGCAGGCCGGTTCCTCCGGCTCTGTCGCTTCGTCTCTCTTTTCTTCCGTCTCGTTCATGGCGAATCTCCGTAAAATGATTTGATGCACCCGCAGTATTTCTGCCTGTAAAGCCCAAGCTCCCGGGCCTGACGCCGCCCCTCGGCGAAGCCCGGCCGGAAGTCCCGATACAAAAATTCCGTTCCGGTTTCCTGCGCCGCCCGCAAAAAGGCTTCCTTCAGCGCCTCGTGATCCTGGTACGGGCTTACGAACAGGGTGCTCGTAAAATATCTGCAGTTGAGCTCGGCCGCTTTTTGCGCGGTCAGCACAGCTCTTATAGTATAACACATTCTGCAGCGCTCTGCACGGGAACTTTTAAAGCTTGCCCAACTTGCAAAATCGTATGTGTTCTCCGTCAGAAGCGGGATTCCCTTTGCCGCGCAGGCGGCCTGCGCCGAGCCCTGCCGCCGCAGGAACTCGTCGTACGGGTGAATATTCGGATTTGCATAATAACCCGTAACTGCGCCTGGAAAATCCCTGCGCAGATCATCGATGCAGGACAGACTGCAGGGGCCGCAGCAGATATGCAGCAAAATCCGTTCCATGTGCATCAGATCCTTTCTGCCGTCAGATGGGAAAACGCATGACAGATCGCAATGGCCGCCGCGTCCGCCGCATCGTCCGGTTTTATGATCCGATCCAGATGCAGGATTGCTTTTACCATCTGCTGCACCTGGTTCTTGTCCGCGCGGCCGTAGCCCGTTACGGCCTGCTTGACCTGGAGCGGCGTATATTCGTAAACAGGGATCCCGCATTTTACCGCCGCCATGACGGCAACGCCGCGCCCCTGTGCGGCCGCAATGGCCGTTTTGGCATTGTTGTTGAAAAAAAGCTCTTCGATTGCAAACGCGTCCGGTTCATGCTTTCGAATCATTTCCGTGAGCTTTTCATCAATCTGCAGGAGACGCCACGTAAAGAGCTCACCCGCTTTCGTCTCAACCGCTCCGACCTCCATTAATTTTAGTTTATTGTTCTGATATTCCAAGATCCCGTAGCCTGTAATAGCAAAGCCGGGATCCACGCCCATGATAATCATGCTTCACCGCCAGAAAAATTTTCCCTCCGAAATTATAACATTTCCGCCGGTAAAAGCCAACCGTCCCCGCTTTGACGAATACCGGCGGAGTGTGTATAATGATCGCATAGACACAGGACTGTATCTATGGAGGAAAGACGGATGTTTGAATATATCAAGGGAATTCTGCAATATAAGGGAGCCGATTTCTGTGTAATCGACGTCGGCGGCGTCGGCTTCAGGATCTACACGTCGTATCTGACGGTGGCCAATATCGGGCAAAGCGGGCAGACGGTAACGTTATATACCTATATGAATGTCAAGGAAGATGAAATTTCCTTATTCGGCTTCGCCTCCAAGGAAGAGCTTTCCGTTTTCACACTGCTGATCGGCGTCAGCGGCGTGGGGCCGAAGGTCGGCGTCGCCGTGCTGGCCTCCATGTCTCCCTCGGAATTCAGCCTGGCAGTGGCAACGGGCGATTACAAAGCCATCAGCCGAAGTAAAGGCGTCGGGCCGAAGCTTGCGCAGCGGATTGTTCTGGAGCTGAAGGACAAGCTCAGCAGGGATCTGAAATCCGCGGAATCAGAAAAGGACGAAAGCCCCGAGCCGGTACCGGCAGGGTATATTGCAAGCGATGCGGTTTCGGCTCTGATGGTCCTTGGCTACGGCTCCAAGGAGGCTGCAAGGCTTGCCGCAAAGGTTTATAAAGACGGAATGTCTCTGGAAGAAACGGTGCGCGAGGCGCTCCGGCAGGGGCTCTGAGCCAGAATAGGATTGAGATACTATGGATTACGAAGAAAGCCAGCGTCTGGTAGCGGGCGCGGAGACGCCGGAGGATCTGGAGGAGGTCAGTCTCCGTCCCCGGAAATTTGAAGAATATATCGGCCAGGAGAAAGTCCGCGCAAACCTTTCCGTGTTCATCGAGGCCGCTAAGCAGAGGAAGGAGCCCTTGGATCATGTGCTCCTGTACGGGCCGCCGGGGCTCGGCAAAACAACGCTTGCCGGGATTATTGCCTCCGAGCTCGGCGTCAGCCTGCGGATCACCACGGGGCCCGCGATTGAGAAGGCCGCCGATCTTGCAGGGCTTCTTACAAATTTAAACGATTTTGACGTTTTGTTTATCGATGAAATTCACCGGCTGAACCGTGCGGTAGAAGAAATTTTATATCCCGCAATGGAGGATTTCGCCTTCGACATTATCATGGGGAAAGGCCCCGCCGCGCGTTCGCTTCGTCTGGACCTTCCGAAGTTTACGCTCGTCGGCGCGACCACGCGCGCCGGGCTTCTGACTGCGCCGCTGCGCGATCGATTCGGGGTTATCAGCCGGCTGGAAATGTACGACGCCTCTGAGCTTTCCAGGATCGTGCGGCGTTCCGCAAATATTTTACACGTAGAAATCGATGATACGGGAGCGCACGAGATCGCCCTGCGCTCGCGCGGCACGCCCAGAATTGCAAACAGGCTCCTGAAGCGCGTGCGCGATTTTGCTCAGATTAAAGGAGACGGTAGCATTACCGGAGCCATCGCGGCAATGGCGCTGGACGCTCTTGAAGTGGATAAGCTTGGGCTTGACAATATTGACCGAAATCTGCTGAATACGATTATCGTAAAATTCAGCGGCGGTCCGGTCGGGCTGGACACGCTTGCCGCCTCCACGGGAGAAGAAGCTACGACGATTGAAGACGTTTACGAGCCGTATCTCCTGCAGCTTGGGTTTATCAGCAAAACGCCGCGCGGCCGCGTCGCCATGCCGCGTGCATACGAGCACCTGGGGCTTTCCGGCCTGCTGGGAACGGACGGCGCGCCGAACGACGGCGGCGGGCGTCCTACTCTTTTCGACAATCTGTAGGTCTTCTGCGCCGAATGACGCATCCCGGTTTTACATAAAACGGAAGCTCCGTCGTGACCTTCATCATTGCGTGCGGAGCGCGGGCGATCCTTTCCCCGGCCGCGTTATACAGCCCGCGGACCGTATGCATCAGCACCGGTCCGTCCGGCGGTACAAATTCCAGCGAATCACCTTCGGAAAAGGTTCCCCTTTGCGTCATTGTCATTCGGTATGCCGCTCCGTCTGCTTCGCAGCTGTCAACCGTACCGATAAAATCCGCAGTTCTCCGGTATGACGACGTTTCGTAGATCTGGCTGCCGCGTTCTCCCAAATAGAAGCCGGAGGAGTAATCTCTGTGACTGACGCTGCAGACCTCCTCCATCAGCGCTTCCGTCTCCGGTTCACCCGGCCGCAGAGGCTGGCCGCATTCCATGGCGTCGATTGCAAGCCGGTACGCCCGCACGGTGACTGCCGTATAAAATTCGCTTTTCATTCGCCCTTCTATTTTAAAAGATGTGATTCCGGCGTCCTTCAGCTCCTGCAGGTACGGCAGCATGCAAAGGTCTTTGGAATTGAAAAGAAAAGTCCCGCGCTCGGTTTCCTCTGCCTGCAGAAGCTCGCCAGGCCTGTTTTCTTCCGTAATTTTATAGTTCCACCGGCAGGGCTGCGCACAGTCGCCGCGATTGGAGGAACGCGAGGCAAGATAATCGCTGAGCATACACCGTCCGGAGTAGGACATACACATCGCGCCGTGTACAAACGCTTCCAGCTCAAGCAGGCAGTCCCGTTCCCTGAGCGCAGCGCTGATTTCTGCAATTTCAGAAAGTGTCAGCTCACGCGCCACATTGACGCGAACAGCCCCCATCTTTTTCCAAAATTCGCATGTGCGCCAGTTCAGCGTGTTTGCCTGCGTGCTGACATGCAGCGGCAGCTCCGGGGCGGCCTCCTTCACGGTCAGGAAAGCGCCGGGATCTGACAGAATTACGCCATGCGCCTTTGTTTGCGAAAGCGCCGCGGCGTACCGCGCCATCTCCTTCAGGTCGCCGTTTCTGGCAAAAATATTCATCGTGACATATATTTTTTTCCCGCGCCGCTCGGCAAAGGCCGCGGCGTCCGCAATCTGCTGCAATGTAAAATTTTCCGCATTGGCGCGCAGTCCGAATGCCTCTCCGCCAAGATATACCGCATCCGCGCCGTATTCAAACGCCGTGCGCATTTTTGCCTCGCTGCCGCCGGGGGCCAGAAGCTCAATCATGGTTCAAACAGTCTCCTTTTATTTTGCATGCGACCGCCATTCCGTCTCCCACGTTTACCAGGGATGCCTGAAGCCGGGGATCCGTCATCATTTTATTTAAAAAGGCACGCAGATTCGCAATGATGGTACGGTGCTTATGCGCCGCTTCTTCCGGTGCTTCCGTTACTTTTCCATAGAAAATACAATTGTCGCATACCAGCAGGCCGCCCGGATTCAGCAGGCGAAGCGCATCTTCGTACAGCCGGATATACTGGCCTTTCGCGGCATCGAAAAAAATCATATCGTAGGGAACGCAGAGCGAAGCCAGAACGTCCGCTCCGTCTCCTGCGATCACGCGGATTCTGTCTTCAAGCTTCAGTCTGGTCAGATTTTCGCGCGCCTCCACGACGCGGTCCAGATCGCTCTCAACGGTGTCGATCTGCGCGCAGGGCAGCTGATTGCCAAGCATGGCGGCAGAATATCCGATTGCCGTTCCAATCTCCAGAATCCGCGCAGGACGGCAGGCCGCGGCAAGAACGCGCAGAAACGCCGCGGCGTCTCGTCTCAGAATCGGGATGCCGCGGTCCTCGGCGTATTTTCTCAGAAGCCGTTCTTCCGGAGCTTCCTCCGGAAGAAGGCTCTCAATAAATGCAGTTATCGGATCAGCCATATTGATTTTGGGCTTCCAGATGCTCCTGGTACGTTTTTGAAAAGATATGGGAGCCGACGCCGTCTTTGGCATTGAGCACGAAGAAATAATAATCGCTCTCCTCATAATTCAGGACGGCCTTAATGGATTCAATACCCGGGCTGCAGATCGGGCCGGGCGGCAGTCCGTCATAAAGATACGTATTATACGGATCTTCCACTCTTTCGTGCTCCTCCGTGATGTCTATGACGTCTTCGTTGTAAAGCTTTTTATAAATATATCGGATCGTTGCGCAGGACTGCAGCTTTTTGAGGGAAGGATCGTCGCTGTGTAGTCTGTTCATAAAGACGCCCGCAATGATCGGCCGTTCCGACTGGAGCTTTGCTTCCCGTTCTACAATCGAAGCCAGGATGACAACCTGATCCGTCGTGAGACCAATCGTCTCAGATTTTTCGTAATAGGCGGGCAGGTAAAGCTCGTTGAAGCGGTTCAGCATTTTGTAGATGACGTCCTCCACATTTGCTTTCACGTCAAACTCATACGTATCCGGGAACAAATACCCGTCGAGCCGGTGGTCTCTCGTGGTCCCGGCCAGCTCGCTCAGGAAGGGATAGGAAGACACATCGATCGTTTCCAGCGCCGCCAGAAATTCATCCGCCGTAACCACGTTGTTCGCCTCAAGCCGGGCCGCGATCTGTTCCGTTGTAAAGCCCTCCGGGAACGTCACTCTGACGGTTTCCGGCTCTCCCGCCAGAAGCGTCATAATCTCATCATAGGAAAGGCCCTCGCAGAGCGTATACGTCCCCACCTTATATTGACCGTCAAATCCGTTAAATTTTGAGAGAAAACGGTATATCGTTTTATTTTGGATCAGGCCGAGATCATACAGCTGCTCCGCAATATCCCTCGTAGACATGCCCTTGTCGATTCTGAATTTGACCGACGTTTCCTCGTCCAGCGCTATGGATTCCGCACTGACCGGATTGGCATATTTGTCGACCAGGTACGTATAAGACAGAAAACTGCTCATAAACACGATGACGACCAGAAATACAACGAAAAGGATCGTCAGCGGCACCTTATACCGCTTGTTCATCTTTCTGGCTTTTCCGTTCAGCGCTCTGCCGTCCTTCTTCCCGCCGCGCGCGGCGCCCGGCTTCGGAATGCCTCCGCCCGATACGCTGCGGTTCGTGTTTCGTGCACCGCGCGCGGACGCGGCGTTCTGCGTTCCCTGATTTGCCGTTTTTCTTTTATTCTGAACCGCTCCCGGTTTTCTGATCCCGCCGCTCAAGGAATCACCCCTTTGCTCTGGCTTTTGCTCTCTGCTCCGTGTCCAATATTTTCTTTCTGAGCCGAATGCTCTTCGGCGTAATTTCTACAAGCTCGTCGTCGGATATGAATTCAAGCGCCTGTTCCAGGCTCAATACTACGGGAGGCGTCAGCTTCAGGGCGTCGTCCGAGCCGGAGGCGCGGATGTTCGTAATATGTTTGCGCTTGCAGACATTGATAACAAGATCCTCGGCGCGCGCGCATTCGCCGACCACCATTCCCTCGTACACCTTTTCCCCGGGGCCGATAAAAAGCTTTCCGCGCTCCTGCGCGTTGTATAGCCCGTAGGTTACGGCTTCTCCTCGTTCCCACGCGATCAGAGAGCCGTGCTGTCTGGCGTCCAGATCGCCTTTATATGGCTCAAATCCGTCGAAGATATGATTCATTATACCATTTCCGCGGGTATCCGTCAAAAATTCCGATCGATAACCGATCAGGCCTCTTGACGGAATTCTGAAATCCAGCCGGACGTAATTTTCCAAAGCCGGATGCATGTTCAGCATTTCGCCCTTTCTGCGTCCGATTTTTTCGATTACAACGCCCACGGCGTCTTCCGGCGCATCGATTGTCAGGAGCTCCATCGGCTCATATAAAACGCCTTCGGATTCTTTATAAATAACACGCGGACGCGATACCTGAAATTCGTAGCCCTGCCGCCGCATTGTTTCAATCAGAATAGAAAGATGGAGCTCTCCGCGCCCCGATACCTTCAGCGTGTCAGGAGAATCCGTATCTTCAATTCTCAGACTGACGTTTGTTTCCAGCTCTTTATAAAGCCGCTCGCGGATATGGCGCGACGTGACATACGTTCCCTCCTGTCCGGCAAATGGACTGTTATTTACGCTGAAATTCATGGAAATCGTAGGCTCGTCAATATTTATAAACGGAATGGGATCCACCGCCTCGGGACTGCAGACCGTGTCGCCGATATTGATGTCGGGCAGCCCTGCGATCACAACGATGTCTCCGCCCATTGCTTCCTGCGTTTCTACACGCCGAAGCCCCTGGAATTTATAAAGATATGTGATTTTTGCATTTTTCCTGGTTCCGTCCTTCGCGTTGCATACCACCACCGGCTGTCCTGCCGCGATTCTGCCGCGGTCGACGCGTGCGACGGCGATGCGCCCGACGTATTCGTCTGTCGTTACGTTGGACACCAGCATCCGAAACGGCGCTTCTACGTCCGCGCGCGGCGCCGGGATCTCTTTGATAATCGTGTCGAACAGCGGGCGCAGATCAGTTTTCTCGCCGCCGTCCGGCTCCAGAGAAGCATAGCCGTCGCGGGAGGAGGCATAGACCACGGGAAAATTGAGCTGATCTTCATCCGCCCCCAAATCCATGAACAGCTCCAGGACCTCGTCGAGCACCTCCAGCGGTCTGGCGCCGTCCCGGTCGATTTTATTGATGACGACGATCGGCTTCAGATTCATGGACAGCGCTTTGGAAAGCACGAATCTCGTCTGAGGCATAGATCCCTCGAATGCGTCTACCAGCAGCAGCACGCCATCTACCATTCCCAGAACGCGTTCTACCTCTCCGCCGAAATCGGCATGTCCCGGGGTATCTACAACGTTAATCGTATATCCGTTATAATTCAGCGCTGTATTTTTAGATAAAATCGTAATTCCGCGCTCCCGTTCCAGATCGTTGGAATCCATGACGCGCTCCTGCACGGCCTCATTTTCCCGAAAGGTGCCGCTTTGCTTGAGCAGTCCGTCTACAAGCGTCGTTTTTCCATGATCCACATGCGCTATAATGGCGATATTTCTTACGTCTTTCCGTACGTTTTTCGTATTTGCTTCCATATTCCATCCATTTCTTCCGAATCGTTCCGCTTCTTATAAAATCCAAACAGTCCGCCCACACCCGATCGGGGAACGATTCCGGGCGCGGCGGACGGCTGCATGTATTGTGATTCTGTATTATTTCTTATCTTTTTTGTCTTTCTTATCGTTCTTCTCGTTCTTTTCTTCAATTTCAGCGGGCTTTTCTTCTTTCTCCGGCTTCTCCGGTTCATCATCCGAAATCGGCTTCTTAACCTCGCGGATCGCCCAATTCTTGAATTCCATCAGCGTCTTGTCTAAAGAAGTTTCAATCGTGATATTGTCGTCCTTTATATTTACTACTCGTCCCACGATTCCGCCGATCGTCGTCACCTCGTCTCCGAGGATAATGCTGCTACGCAGCTCTTCTTCCTGCTTTCTGCGTTTTTTATTGGGACGGAAAATGAGGAAATAACCCACTACTCCGAAGAACGCCACGTAAAGTACGATCACGAGCCACATATTGGCGCCTCCGGTCTGTCCCTGACTTGCATCCGTTCCGCTCGTCGCTCCGGACTCCTCGGCCGCGAATGCCGTCATGGAAAACGACAATGCCAGCACCGCGATCAGCATCACAAAAGATAAGATTTTTCTCACATTACTTTTCATTGAGATCCTCCGATGTTATAATATTTCGCATAAAACTCCTTCCTGAAGTCAAGAAGTCTGTCCTCCAGTATAGCACAGCGGATAGATTTCATCAAGTTAATCAGGAAAGAAAGATTGTGGATCGTTGTCAGACGCAGCCCATACATTTCGCCGGCCTTCAGCAAATGGCGGACATACGCTTTTGTATGATTTCTGCATGCAAAGCAGCTGCATTCTTCATCCATCGGCGTAAAATCCCTGCTGTATTTTGCGTCTCTTACGATGACTCTTCCCTTTGACGTCATCACGGTTCCGTTTCTGCCGATCCGCGTCGGAAGCACGCAGTCAAACATATCGATCCCACGGATCGCGCCCTCGATCAGATAATCCGGAGAACCGACGCCCATTAAATATCGCGGCTTGTTTTCTGGAAGAACGGGGACCGTTTCCTCCAGCATCTGATACATCAGCTCCGCCGGCTCTCCGACGCTCAGCCCGCCAATCCCGTAACCGGGAAAATCCAGAGAAACTAGGTCCCGCGCCGAAATCTTCCGCAGATCCGCGTACATTCCCCCCTGTACAATGCCAAACAGCGCCTGCTGCTGCGTCTGCGTATGCGCTTTTAAACAGCGCTCTGCCCATCTGGAGGTCAAGTACATCGATTTTTTCGTGTATTCATAATCAGCCGGATATGGGGCGCATTCGTCAAATGCCATGATGATATCCGCCCCCAGCGCGTTTTCAATCTCCATAACCTTTTCAGGTGACAGGAAATGCTTGGAACCGTCAATATGAGATCGGAACTGCACGCCCTCCTCCGTGATCTTCCGGAGCTTGCTCAGAGAAAAAACCTGAAATCCTCCGCTGTCGGTCAGAACCGCTCCGTCCCAGTTCATAAACCGGTGCAGCCCTCCTGCCTCCCGGATGAGCTCATGGCCGGGTCTGAGATACAGATGGTATGTGTTTGACAATATGATGCCCGCGTTCAGCGCCCGCAGCTCATCCGGAGAAATACCTTTCACGGAGGCCTGCGTTCCCACCGGCATAAACGTAGGAGTTTCTATGATGCCATGCGGCGTATGCAGCCTGCCAAGGCGCGCCCCCGATTGTTTGCAGATTTTTATCAGTTCATACGTTACGGCCGCCACTTGCCGCCATCCTCTCTTCCGGAAAATATACGAAGATCCGAAAATCCCGTAATTCCGGATTATACAGGATCTTTCAAAAAGCGGCAAGCCCCAAGCGCGCACCTGCGTATTAAGAAGCGGTTCTTTGCTTTCTCCGTACGAGGATCACAGCGGCGGCAATGCCTCCGCCCAAAATCAGAACGACAGCCGCAGCAAATAAAATTTTACCTGCCGTATGGTCCAGAAGCTTTCCAAAAAAGCCCTTTTCATATATGAATCTGAAATTGAAGCGATCATTGGGCGCCGCGTCCCCCAGATCCATATATTCCATAATGTTTCCGTCTCGCGTAGAATTGTCCGTCCACTTAAAATCAAACCAATCGTTTTGCCTTCCTCCCAAAAGGCTTTCCGGGACCTGAACCGTCAAATATCTGCCGGATACCGTATACGGCGCGGAGCCCACCCGTTCGAACTCCCAGCTGTTGTTTACGAAACGTTCCACGCTCAGGAAGCCGTCCTCCCTGCTGCGGTTCAATATAAAGTCGTACCCCTCCCAGCCGGTTTCCGGATCGCCGTCATAGTCAATCAGGAGATTCATCCAGGCTTCGTCATCTGCCAGGACAAGATCGTCCACGGCGGCAGCCAGAAAATAAAGATTTCCGTCCCAAACAGATACCTTGGCATAATCAATGTCGTTTCTGCCTGTTGTATTGATATACTGATATTCTCCGCCGAAGGACTGTGCGCTTCTGTACATCGTATCTCCGATGGTATCCCGGAATTCCGGTCCTACGCCGTCCCATTGCAGGATGTCTCCGTCCAGCGAAATCTCCTTCTGTCCGGACGCCTGCTCAGGCTCTTCAATTCCTTTAAAGCGCCTGATATAGTCCGTCATCTGATAATAAAAATTATCCCCAAAGCCTACGCCGTCTCTGAGCTTCATTGCTTCGGCATCCCGGCTGAACTCCGGATTAAACTGGTCCACAAACGTAAAATCCACTGGCGTATTCCCGACAATCTGGTTTTCGGATTCCGCCTTCCATTTGCCCGCCGTCCACTCATTCCAGCCGGTAATCATCATCACGGACGGGTTTCCCTCCATTTCCATAGCATGCCGGAACTGACTTTCGAAGCCCAGGCCGTACCTGGCGGTATCCGAAGAAAACTCAAAGTCATCCTTTCCGTTGTCCGGCTGCACGCCGTCCACATAGCTGCGTCCTTTGCTGGTAGAGGCATGATGACCGATGGCAACCGAAATCTGCTCAACGTTGCCCTCAAAATCCGTCCCCGGGCTCTGCGGATCCATCAGCCAGGGCCAGTAGCCGGGATCCGTTTTCCATGCCCAGCTTTTCCGGATCGTAAACTGCTCCAGAACGCTTTCATACTCGTTGTTGTAAAAGTCCAGCAGTTCCGCGTTGCTTTTTATGGCCTTCTGCGCGTCAAGATTTCCATCTACATCAAACGGATTTCCGAGCAGCAGCGGTTTGCCCTCCCACAGGAAATGCAGCTCGTCATATTTTTCGTGCTTGTAAATATTTTCGTACAGCGTATAGAAGTCTTTAATAAAAACGTCTGCCCGATCCCCCGTAAAGCACACGATCTGCGGCGTCTGTCCGCCCTCTCTGCGGATCTGCAGCCATGTCTCAAACAGGGGAATATGCGCCTCAGGATACGTCAGAGCGTTTGACATGTCCAGGAACACGAAATCAACGCCCGCTGCGGTTAGCTGATATGCGTGTTTCCTGTAAACCCACGTGTCGCCGTTGATATAATATCCAAAATACGGCTCCGCCCAATATCTGCCGTAGCCAACAGGACCGGATTCCAGCTGCTCCCACAGGCCGCTGAGCCCGCCCTCGAGATAAGCCTTCGTGTGATCGTAGATTCCTCCGTCAAGCTGATCAAACGAAATAAAATAGAAAATCCCGACATATTTATCCTCTTTCGGATCTCCGGCCTCGGAATTGCCCGCGACAGAGCGCCCCAGATCATCCGTCGCGACCCAGTTGTTATAAGAAACGATTCTTTGCTCTCGCGGCGGAAGGCTGCGTTCGATCTCCGTATGCTCATACTGCAGATTGTCGAACGTCCCGATAAAATCCCTGCTGCCTCCGATCCTGAGATATCCCGCGGCCGGGATGTCTCCCGTCTCCGCTTCCAGAAGCGGATTGCCCGCTCCGTCCTTCACAAGAATCCGGTCGGAGGAATAAAGGATCTGCATCAGAAGCGTTTCTTCCGCGCCGGCACGGATCGTGATCTCATCGACAGAATCGCGGATCACAAGCGTTTGCTCCTGCGCAAATTCGACGGAATGCTTTGCAGAAGCCGTTTCCTTGCCGGGCTGCAGCTTTACCGAGATTTCCTCGGAACCGATTGATATCCATATGCCTTTATAAGAACGCCTCGCGCTCTGCACGATCGTACGCAATCCGATATCTACCGTGCCGTCCTCCAGCACCAGATCAAATTGTGCGCTTCCTCCGGACAAGCCGTAATCGTCGCCCAAACGGTACTCCGTGCCGAACAGAAAGAGCTTGTTTTGCGGGATCAGCTTCCCATCCGATACCGAAACCGCCGTATCCATGCCCGTCAGCCCCGGCGCCTCCAGATAATACGCAGTGTCTTCTTCGAAATCGTACTGGTATACCGTCGTTTCCCGTTTCTCCAAAGTAACCGGGCCATCTTCTGAGGTCGCAGCCGTTGCGGCCGTAAGCAGCGAAATGCCGGCAGCCGCAACGAACGCCGCAGCAAAAAGAAGCAGTCTTTTTCCCCTCATAGTTCCTTCCCTTTCCGCCGATCAGTCCGCTTCTCTGAACACATAGGTAAGACGCCCGATCGGCGCCGCGTCTCCTTTTTCGTAGAACGACCAGATATCATCCTCCGTATAATTATCCGCCCATTTGAATTGCAGATTTATAAGTCCTTCGTTCGCTCCGATAAGGTTTCGCGGAACGCGCAGCATCATTTGATTGCCCTCCGTTTTCAGTTCGGCAATTCCTACGGTGCGCCAGTTCCAGCCGCCCTCGCACGCTTCGATCACGGCGCCTTTTCCGCCAGGAAGCACGCGGTTTACGGCGTAATCAAAGCCGTGCCAATTCGGATTTCCTGCACGGCCGCTGCGCAGGAACAGCGTCATCCAGCTTCGGTCCGGCGGAGTGATCGGATCAACCGTTCGCACATAAAAATATATGTTCTCTTCATCTCGTGCGACCTTCATCAAATCAAAGTCATTGCGTCCCGAATTGTCGGTATAGTGGTATTCTCCAAATCCCTGCTGATCTCTGGGGAGCGTATCGCGTTTATAGTCCCGGTAGCATGCGGTCACCGAATCCCATTGCGAGAAATCGCCCCCTATAGAAATTGTTGTGTTCTCTCCGACCTCCACGCGCGGAGGAGCGCCCTTATAGCGGCGAACAAACTCGCAGAGCTGCATATAATAATTATCTCCGAATCCGCCGCGCATCGGTTCTATGTCGCGGCTGTTGTTCGGATCGGCCAGATCTACAAAAACGATCGGGTGGCCGCCCATGGGATCCATCCTCATTGCAAGCCATTCATTCCACTGCGTTACAAAAACCGTTTCCGGATCCTGTTCGATCGCCCACTTCCATTGATCGGCAAAATTGTATCCCCACAATACGGCATCCTCCGCAGGATCGTTTTCTCCCGTGTCCCGCCTGTAGCTTTTCGTTCGATTGCGCTCTGCATACCAAGCGCTTGCGCTGAATACGTTGTAGCAATGCTGCGCCGAGGAAACGCTGATCACTTCTTTGCGTCCGTTCCTCCCATATACCGCATCCGGCGAATAAATCCCTCCGAATTCTACCCAGGGCCACTGATCGTCGCTGCTTCTTTTCTCCGTTGGCCAGTAGCTGATCTTAATCCGGAAAAAGCGTTTTGCTTCTTCCTCAAGCTCCGGATCATCCGGGTGTCCGATCGCGAGCGGCCTGCCGTCCCAGCGGAACCAGAGGTGTTCGTATTCGGGATATTTTTGATAAATATGATGGTAAATATGATTGATTGTCTTTCCTGAAGCCGAGTTCGTGTAATAGGCAGCTTTCGGAACATTTGTGATTCCCTGCCTGTAAAATTCATCCAGAATCCGGAAAACCTTCAGTGCCGTTTCATCATACGTTACGGCGTTTGTCGTATCAAAAATAAGATAATCGACGCCCGCATCCGTCAGCATCTGAATATGCTTCCGGATAACCCATTCGTCATGCATCGAATAATAGCCGAACAGAGGTTCTCCCCAATGATGATCCGCATGCCGCGGGCCGCCGCCCGCGGCCGTCCACGCTTCTTCCGAATCCGTCGCGTCCGGATGCGCCGCTACGATTTTACTGTTGTCATACGGTCCTCGCAGGCCGTGATTTCCCGGGGCCAGATAATAAAAGATGCCGACCGACCGATTTTCACGCGGCAGCGGAAGCGAAGCATCCGTCGTCAGCGCCCGCCCCAGATCGTCGATGCCTCCGTACGCGCCATTTACTTTTGAATACGGTCCCTCATATGCTTTCATAAAACCGACTCCTGTTCCCTGCCTCACGCCTTCGGCAGCACCGTGAAATACGAAATATTAAAGCCGGATTCGGTAACCGTGAATCTTAACGTATGTTCTCCCTCGGAAAGCTCGATTTCCGTCTTATCTTCGAGATCGATCCATGCCTGATAGTCTCCTGTATTTTCGCTGTTTTCCATTGCTCCGGCCTCTTCGTCGTCGACATATACCTCCAGCACGCCGGTTCCATCCGGGGAGGAAAGTCGATAGCTGATTTCATATGTGCCGGCTTTCTGCACGTTTAATACATAAGTCAGCTCGGCTCCCACATCGAAATATCCGAAATTCTGACCGCTTTGCGTCTTTTCGTCCGTCGTATCCTCCGGACGGATGCCTCTGGCCGTATTATAATTCGTTGTGTCGAGCACGAGCCCCTCGGCAGGAAAATCGATTACGTTTTTCGGCTTCTCCTCCACTTCCGGAAGCGCGATGTCTCCCGCACTCAGCTCCAGACGCAGGCCCGTTACGGAGATCCGCCATCCTCCATGCTCGCCTACGGTGCTCTGGAACAGATACAGCTTATTCTCGCCCTGCTTGAGATCAATGTCAAAAACAAACTCCTGAACGGTCTGAAGCGGCTCCAGGCACTCCATATCAAGATCAACATAATCCGCATCCAGATCCGGATCTTCAAACTCCTCATTCATGCAATACTTCAGCATATAACCGGATGCGCCGTTTACGGCGTCCGGCGCCGCGAGTGTGACATAGACCGCCGCGCTGCATTCCTCGGAGGCGTTCAGCGTAACATATACGCCGGAATTATAATATTCTTCATTAAAGAGATCCTCGTCAGACTGTTCCAGCTTTATACAGGGATACGGAACTCCCGCGTCGTTTTCCGCAAGCGTCGTTGCCTCTCCAAATATAGTAAACAAAGAAGGGTATTTTTCGACTGTAATTTCCACAGTATTCTCCGGCGGCGGCGCTGTAGGCGCCTCGGTCGGCTTTGCCGTTTCCTGCGGCGTAGGCGTCGCAGCGGCGGCCGTCGGCGTCTTTTCCGCGTCCTCGTCCGTTCCGCCCGAGCAGGCGGAGAAAGAGAGCGCCAGAATTACTGCGGAAAACAGCAGAAAAGCCCTCGTCAATACGCTATATTTTTTTCTTTTTTTGTTCATACAGCCATACCTCCAAGTATTTTGTTTTTTGATTAATGATTAAAATAACATATTTTTTCAACAATTACAATAGACAAATCACAGAATGAGCCGTATGAAAAAACGTCTTATTTTTATTTTTACAGAAAAATCAATGCAAATACCATCTGTTTTTTGGACTTTTGCTATATTTTCAAAAAACGAACGATAAATTTTGTCTGAAAGCCCCCGGCTCCGTATCTCACAGATCCAGGCGGTAGAAGCCCGCTGTCGTCATAGGGATGATCATAACGGACGGGGAACCGTGCTTCTTCGACTTTTTGAAATCCGGCTTTTTCATAAAATTTGTGCGCCTGTTCCGTATTTTTCGGCGTATCCAGAATCAGCGCCGAATTGCCGTGCACTTTTGCAGAAATTATCGGCCGCCCCAGGAAAAATTTTCTTTTCCCGCGCCTGCTTCAAAGTGATATTTAACGATGCCCAAATCCACCTTGGAATAAAAACCGCCCAGAGCTTTTGCCGTCACTTCGTTTCCGCTCAGGGAAAGCAAAAACTTCTGCTGGTTCATGGCCGTGGGAGCCAGCAGCGCCGCCTCCATGCCCTTACGGAACCATTCCGGCATATCCCCTTCAACCTGGCAGAGTGCGTCCATTGGCTTGCTCTTGTGCGCAGTTCCCTGTGTCGCCCCGTACCCCAAGGACAGCACGCATATCAGCTTTTCCCCCGGAGCGATGGTGCAGAAGCTTTTTGCCGCGCCTTTTCCAAAGGTCATGGCCACCCAGCAGGTGTTGAGCTCCAGCATCTGCGCCTGCAAAGCCAGCCGTTCTCCGTAGTAGCCCAGCTTTTCATCCAGATCGGCGTTCTTCTTACCGATAAGGGCAATATAGTTCTGCACGCCGGAAAATTTTCCGTAATGTGCCAGGAAGCTGTCAAAGGCCTTTGGCTCGCCTGTCACCAGCTGAATCCGGAGCCCGCCCTCTCTATTGCAGGCGTCGATCTCCTTTTGCAAAATCGAAATTGTTTCGGGGTTCAGCGGCAGATCTTTATAGCTTCGCACCGCGTGGCGGGCCTGCATCGCTTCTAAAATCGTCATGGGAATCATCCTTTCTATTCTTCTAAACGAGGGTAATGTGCCCGTGCGGCATCCCCGGCTACCCGGCACACATGATCCACCAGCGCCTTGATTTCGCTCCATTTGCTCAAATTTGCATCCACATAGTAATAATTCATGGCGCCCTGCCGATGGATGTTAACCAATCCGGCATCCCTAAGGACGCGCAGATGATGGGACACAGCCGGACGGGAAAGATGGGTGCGTCTGGTGATTTCAGGCACACGCATTCCTACGGTCTCATGCTCCAGCAGCGCAAGAAAAATCTGCTGTCTGGTTTCGTCTCCCAGCGCCGCAAAGAAGCTTTGCAGCGCCTTAAATTCATCCGCCAGGGACTGCCGCCGCGCTCTGCACTCGTCCATCCGCGCCCTCCTTTAACAAATGGTTTAAACACTTGAACCATTATAGCACAAATTTCTTCTTTCAAAGCATTGAGAAAGAAAATCGAGACGATGTCTCTGATTTTGTAAAAAATCGAAGTCAGCACGGCGGATCAGGCTTCCCGCCGAGCGGAGGAGAGTCCCGCTATATTTTTACCAGCGAATGTCATGACCGGAAAGATGGATTTGCTCCACGGAAAAATCCCCGCCGTATTGATTGAGAAAATTGCAGATAACACCTCTATATGCATTTGAATCAAACGGCATTTTAACTGTGGTCGGAGATAAAGTGACGCTGCGGATCATATCCAAAAAAGACCTGTTTTCTTCGTTGAACCTGCATTCGATGTAAGGACGCAGGCACGTTCCAAAACGATAATTAGAAAGAGCATAGCATTCCAGTTTGCGCGCCCGCCCGCTCAAATCATAATGAAAAAACACAATTCTGTGCTCTTTCTCATTACTGAACGTTTTCGGCTTGAAATGCGTTGCCAGAATCAGCATATATAAATCTATGTCCGCTTTAAATTTAAGGTTAAATTGCGGACGGTTCTGCACGATATCTCTGTTTGTATAAAAAATTTTAGAGAAAAATTCTGTCCGGCTTTCCGTAAAATCCAGACAATAGCTAGCCGTGTTTAAATAGCTCTTTACAAAAGAGTCCACAAAAAATTCCAAATCTCCTTCAGCTCGATGCTTGAGATCCTGCATATATTGGACCGCCGTGTTTTTGGATTCTGAATAATAGTAAACATTAAAATCAGAAAACGAATTTAATTTTAAATCAATTGGCGCGCTATTTTCCGCGTCGATATATTCGATTTCCGTGGCGGCTACAAAGTCGAAATTTTTCCTGCACAGTCTCTTGCTGATCTCCCCAAGCAGCAGCGCTTTATCAAATGCAAACTGCACGCCGTCTCCGCTGTAATAGTTCCACATAGGAAGCGAATCCGGTTCTGTCGTTAAAGACAAAACATAAATCGGAATATTGTCGACGATAAAGCGCAGATAATCCGCGGCAGGATATTGTTTTACCGTTTTAAGCACCAATTCTCTGTGATTTAGGTTTAAGGAATAAGATATCTCATCCACCGAGATTTTTTCAATGTATCGCTCCACGATATCAAAAAAGACCTGACAATCGCGCGGATCATTCATAAAATCTGAACGTGTCATGCGAAGGCATTGATTTTTAATAATTGATTCAAATCCCTGAACACTTGTATAATGATAAAGATTGCTCACGTCCTGCCGCCTCTTCTCTTTATATGCCGATTGATCAAAATTATTTTTAATATGCTTATTATACTTTCGGCCGGCTTGAAAAGGCAAGCCACAGGCGCCCCCAAAATCCGGTTCACGGAATAATGAGGTGTGATAGCGATAGCGGCAAAAAGCTAATAAAATCAATGGTTTTGCGGACAGCGGATAGACAGGGAATGTGTTA
>CAJFUB010000045.1 GCA_904420095.1 uncultured Clostridia bacterium | reverse complement strand
TTTCGCGGTGCGGAGCAGAAGCTCCAGCTTTTCCAGGTACGCCTCTTCCCGATACAGTCTGTTTGCCATGGCAAACGCCCTCCCCCTTGGCTTGCTCTGTCCTTCATTTTACGCCTTCGCCCTCCCGCCGTCCGTCGAATTTTGACGAACCGCCGCTGATTTTTTTCGGAAAACATTATTTGCACGCAGTTTATAACTGTGCTATTATAGCGGCATAAAAAAACACTCATGGAGGTTTCGCGATATGAAGCATATAGGATTACAATTATATTCTGTCGGAGCGGATATGGGCAAGGACGTCTATGCGACGCTGAAAAGGACTGCCGAGCTGGGCTATACGGGCGTGGAATTTGCCGGCTATTTCGGTGTCCCCGCGGAGCAGATGAAGGCATGGCTCGATGAACTCGGCTTAAAAGCATACAGCAGCCATACAAACGTATTTGGAGATTTTGCGGCGGAGACGGGCTATCTGAAAACGGTCGGCGCGCAGAATGCAGTTTTGCCGGGAGGACCTTCTTTTGCGACGGAAGCTGACGTCCTGGAGCTTGCAGAAAAAATGAATGCGCTGGGGAAAAAATTCCGCGAAGAAGGGATCCGGCTCGGGTATCACAACCACAGCCATGAATTTACCAAAAACGGAGATAAGGGCTGGACGCTGGACGTTTTGTACGATAATACGGATCCGGAATACGTAAGCATGCAGCTTGACGTTTGCTGGGCCGTCGTCGGAGGACAGGATCCGGTAGAATACCTCAAAAAATATCAAAACAGAGTTTCCACAGTACATATGAAGGAAGTTCTTACCATAAATCCCTATGAGGGGACGGCAATCGGAGACGGAATCGTAGATTTCAAAGCAATTTACGAGCTGCTTGGCGACGACGTCGTCTATATCGTAGAGCAGGAAGGCATAAAAACAATGGAAACGTGGGAAGGCCTGGAGAAAAGCCGCAAATATCTTGCTTCTCTGTGAGACTGCCGGAGGGAAATATACAATGAAACGATCTGAAATCAACAGGGCACTTAAACGTATGGAACAGCTGATCTCGCAGCATGGCTTCGCGCTTCCTCCATTCTGCGGATGGACGCCGGAGGAATGGAAACAGAAGGGAAGCGAATATAATGAAATTCGCGACAACATGCTTGGCTGGGATATTACGGACTACGGCTTGGGAAACTTTCAAAAGGTCGGCTTTTCCTTAATTACCATCCGCAACGGCAACCTGAAAAATCCCGCCTATCCAAAGCCTTACGCAGAAAAGCTTCTGATGCTGGAAGAAGGACAAAGCGCGCCGATGCATTTTCACTGGTCGAAAATGGAGGACATCATTAACAGAGGCGGCGGAATCGTACTGATCCGCGTCTATAATTCTGCGCCGGATGAGAGCTTTGCGGATACGGATGTCGCGGTCCATAAAGACGGGCGGAATTTCACCGTTCCGGCCGGGACGCAGATAGAACTGCGCCCGGGAGAAAGCATCACGATTCAGCAGTACCTGTATCACGATTTTACAGTAAAAAAAGGAAGCGGCGCCGTTTTGCTTGGAGAAGTATCCATGTGCAACGACGACGAACACGACAACCGCTTTTATGAAAAAGTCGGGAGATTTCCTGAAATCGAAGAAGACGAACCGGCGTACCGGCTGCTTTGCAACGAGTATCCGCCGGCCCCCTGACAAAAAGGCGAGCCCTCCCGGCCCGCCTTCTTTTATGTATTCGGCTTCGGTGCTCTCTACAGCAATACTTCACGGTTCGTCCCGTAAAAGATGTCGCCGCGCCCGCTGATCAATTTTAGAAAGTCCTCAAAACGATCCCACGTGTCATCCACATCGAACTCGTAGCTGTGCCCCCAGACGTAAAATATTTTAGGGGAAGCGGGTGCCATGGAGATAAATTCTTCTGCAAGCCCCATCATTTTTTCAAAATCCATATGGTAAACGGTCGATTTGAAACGGTAAAGATTTTCCTGCGGCTCGAAATTTCCGGAAGATTCCAGCGCTCTGGCATACCGGACGCCCGTGTTATTTTTTATAATTGTCGCAGTGCGGTCATCGTTATTGATTCCGCCGCAGGGATACGCCATTCCTACGACCTCATAGCCGCAGAGCGCGGAAAGGTTTTGACGATCCTGCTCCACCTGGCGGATTACCTCCGGCTCGTCAAGCTGCGTCAGATTTGGATGCGTAAGCGTATGGACAGCAATCTCATGTCCTTCATAAATGGATTTCACATCCTGCGCTTTGACTTTATAATGCGTTACGCGCTTTCCTCCGCCTGCGTCCAGAAAATCCTGGCGTCCCAGAAGCTCGGAATTGATGTTGAAGGTCGCCTTCAAGCCGTACTTGTGAAAAAGCTCAGCCAGACGGATATCCTGCGTCACGCCGTCGTCGTAGCTGAACGTCACTGCTTTCATTTTGCCGGAAAACATAATGGCATCTCCTTTGAAATATTTATTTTAAATTTATATGACATATGGAATTATAAACAAAAAATTGCTATAATACAATATGTAGTTCAAATGTGATTCCATGCGGATAAATTTCCGGAAGGCTGTGCGATATAAAGATGGACAAAAGAGCTCGCAAACGTTTAATATTTGTTGCTGCGGCTGCTTTGGCAGTCCTTTTGGTCTGCGCGTTTGCCGGCGGCTGCAAAAAGAAAAACGGTGGCGCGGACGAATCCGAAAGTCCGGAATATATCATTCCCGTAAGCGTATCTGCCTCGGAGGATGCATTCTCTCTGCGTATGATTATTCGGGACTGCACGGCCGACAGAATCGTAATGAAGGTATACAACGGCAGCAAAACGGTAGGGACCGTCGAACAGGATATTTCTGTGACAAAGCAGCAGGGAACGAATCTGACGCTCGAGCTGAAAGAATTCAATGGAAAAATATCGGGCGATGCGAGCGCAGAGGTTCTGCTGTACGGGAAAGCAAACGCCGACGATAAACTGAATGAGGATCCCCTGGACAGAGCCGTCATCCAGCTGAAGGATTACATCGTACAGCTGGGGGCGGATACGGTTTTCTGCGTAGTAGATGCGATGAGCACGGAAGAAAAAGCCACGCTGGTAACGGGATATAACATTCTTACGGAACATGACTCCCCCGTACCCGGCGCGGCCGGTGCGACCGCCGCCTTTGAGAAATACGGAATCCCCTCGATTTTATTTGCCTGGGGCAGCGCCGGAATTTCGGTTGAGGAGAAGACGACGCTTTACCCGTCCGTTTCCGTCCTTGCAAGCACCTGGAATCAGACGCTCGCGGAAAAGGTCGGAGCCTCTCTAGGCCGGGATGCGAAGCATTTTAATATTGACGTAGTCCTTCTTCCAAGTCTGAACCTTCAGCGGGACGTACTTGGCGGTCGTAATTATGAATTGTTTTCCGAAGATCCGCTCCTGTCGGGATATATGGCCGCCGCTTACATCAACGGGATCCAATCCGAACGGGTAGGAGCTTCCGCCGGTTATTTTGCGGCGGGCAGCGAGAATACCGAAAAAGAAACGGTAAACGTGAATATAACCGAACGCGCGCTTCGGGAAATTTATCTGACGGCTTTTGAAATAGCAGTGAAAAATTCCGCGCCGTATGCGCTTATTTCTTCTCCAAATAAAATGAATGGCGTCGATTCGTCGACCAGCAGAGATCTTCTGCGTACCATTCTGCGTACGGAATGGGGATACAGAGGCTTCGTTATGTCAGCTCCCAACGCCTCCGGCGATGCGGCGGACAAAATTGCGGCGCAGAATGATCTTTCCCTGCCAGGCAGCAATTCGGACGTGGAACGGATCCTCAGCGCCGTCGAAGAGGGAAGAATCACGCAGGCACAGCTCGATGCGTGCTGTGAAAATATTTTGCGCATTGTGGCAAAATCCAATACGTTTAACGAACGGAACGGCGGCGCGCTTGACGCGGAGGGCGGCGCCTCCATAGCCAAGGAAGCCGCTTCCGAAGGAATGGTTCTCTTGAAGAATGATAACGGCGCGCTTCCTGCCACCGGAGAAAAGGCAGCGATTTTCGGAAACGCACAGATTTATACCAGAGTCGGCGGAACAGGCGACGGCGCCGTAAATGCGCTGTATTCCGTCAGTTTTCTCGAGGGCTTTGAAAATGCAGGCTATACGCCGGATGCGGTGCTGAAAAATCTTTATTCTCAATGCAAAGACGATCCGGAGGGTGAAAATCCCGCCGTAGACGCACGAGAGCTTTCCATTTCTGCTGAGGAGGCGGCACGTGCAGCCGCTGAGAATGATTTTGCGGTAATCTGTATCTCGCGGCAGACAGGCGCAGGGAGCGATCATTCGGCCGGAGAAGGCGATTTTCTGCTTAACGATCGAGAAGCTCTCCTGATCGAGCGTGTTTCGGAAGCGTTCCATAATGAAGGGAAAACCGTCACAGTGCTGCTTAACGCCGGCAATCCGATCGAGGTTGCTTCCTGGCAGAACCAGGTCGACGCGATTCTGTACACAGGACTTGCCGGGATGGAAACCGGAACTGTTGCGGCGGAGATCATTTCCGGCAAGATCAATCCCAGCGGGAAGCTTACCGTCTCTTTCCCGGTTTATTATGCCGATGTGCCTTCCTACGCGAATTTTTCCGAAGAAGAAAACGAAATAAATTATTCGGAGGATATTTATGTGGGATATCGATTTTACGAAACGTTTGACGTCAAAACCGCATATCCGTTCGGATATGGGCTTTCTTATACGACCTTTGAATATTCCGACGTTTCTGTATCCTCTAATATCTATACGGATTCCCTGAGCGTAACCGTTAATGTGAAAAATACAGGGGATACGGCAGGAAAAGACGTCGTACAGCTTTATATCAAAAAGCCGTACGAGGAGGGAGAAGCTGAGCAATCCGAAACGGTTCTGGCCTCGTTTGCAAAAACAGAGCTGCTTGAACCGGGTGAGACGCAAAAGGTTACGCTTACGATCAATAATTATTCCATGCGTTCTTACAGTGAAGAAAATGCAGAGTGGTATGTCGGCGCCGGCCAGTATTCAGCTTACATTGCGCCGTCTGTAAAAGATACAGGCTCAGAACTGCTGCGCTTCAGGTTCCGTGTGGAAAACAGAATTGTTCTGCAGAACGTCACGAATGTCTGCGTGCCTTTCGAAACGGTGGAAACGTATACCCGCTCCGGCGAGAACGCTTTTGTGCCGCAGAATCAGCGGACGAATCTGGCGCTTGGCACGGTTGCTTCCTCGGACTGCCGCGAAATGGGCGCAGGTCCGGAATATGCCGTGGACGGTGATTCTTCCACCTGGTGGGAGTCGGACGGCGGCTGTGACGAATCATATCACTGGCTTTGCGTGGACTTTGGAGAGCCGGTTCGTTTGTCTGAGGTATGGATCCGCTGGAAATCTGTCGCAAGGCCATATGTTATTGAAGCCAGACTTGACGAAACGGACGAATGGACGGAGCTTGCGCGTTATACGGCTGCGTTCCGCAAAGAGGAACGCGTACTGACAGATATCGAGACGCGATATATACAGATCCGCGTGGAGGCCGGCGGGAAATGCGCCGTTTACGAGCTGGGCGCATATGAATGATTTTACCATCGGTTGTAATAATATTTCACCTATGGTAAAATGACCGTACCCGCTGCGGAGGCTCCGATATGCGTTTTCCTTACCGCGCTTTTTCCCGCGTCATGGCAGAGAATCTTACGCCCCGCCGGCATATAATGCAGAATAGAGCGAAAGACTTCTGGTGAAAATATGGGGATTATAAAAGACGCAAAATCAATAGCAAAAAGAGATCCCGCGGCGCGGAATGCGGCGGAGGTTTTCCTTCTCTATCCTGGCCTGCATGCACTGATTTACCATAAAATATCGTCCTTTTTCTATCGTCACAAGCTGTTTTTTCTTGCAAGATGGGTTTCTCAGATCGCGAACCGAAGGACGGGAATCGAAATTCATCCCGGCGCGAAGATCGGGGAAGGATTATTTATTGACCACGGACACGGTGTTGTAATCGGCGAAACGGCTGTAATCGGAGATAACTGCACGATTTATCACCAGGTGACGCTGGGCGGAACCGGCCGCCAGAAGCACTCGAAACGTCATCCTACGGTAGGCAACAATGTTCTGATCGGAGCCGGAGCCAAAATATTGGGTCCTGTGACGATCGGAGACAACGCCATGATCGGAGCAGGCTCCGTCGTGCTGGACGATGTGCCGGAGAACTCTACCGTTACGGGAATGAAGGCCCGCGTCATCAAAATGGACGGAGAACGAGTGGACCGAAAGCCTACGGTCGCGCCCTCTATTGCACTTGAACATAATAAAGTACCGGATCCCGTAGCGCAAGAGCTTGAAATGATCGAGAAGGAGCTTGAAAAGCTGCGGGAAAATAACGACGCGGGAAATAACGATACGATACAGGAGGAAGATTCATGAAGGTATACAATACGATGTCGCGTACAAAAGAGGAATTTCAGCCGATTCGCAGCGAATGTGTAACGATCTATTCCTGCGGTCCGACCGTATATAATTATGCGCACATTGGAAATATGCGGACATACGTTTTTATGGATATTTTAAGACGCGTGCTCAAGCTGAATGGCTACCGGCTGAGGCATGTTATGAATATTACGGATGTGGGACATCTGACGTCGGACGGGGACGAGGGCGAGGATAAAATGGAAAAGGCAGCCAAATCCCAGAAAAAAACACCTTGGGAAATCGCCGAATATTTTACCGGCGTTTTCTTCGGCGATCTGAAGCGTCTGAACATTGAAACTCCGGAAATCACGCCGAAAGCGACGGAGCATATTGACGTCATGATTGAATTTGTCAAGGAATTGTGTGAAAAAGGCTACGGCTATGAGACAAGTGACGGAATTTACTTTGATATCTCAAAATTTCCGCATTACGGCCGCCTGTCGCGCGCGAATCTGGAAGAGCAGCTTGCAGGCGCCAGCGAACGCGTAGAGGTGAACACGGAAAAACGTCATCCCGCCGATTTTGCGCTTTGGAAGAAAGCGCCGAAAGAACATATCATGCAGTGGCCGAGCCCCTGGGGAATGGGTTATCCCGGCTGGCACATCGAATGCTCCGCCATGTCGCGCGAATATCTTGGAGACTGCTTTGACATTCATACCGGCGGCGTGGATCATATTCCGATCCATCATGAAAATGAAATCGCGCAGTCTGAGGCGCTGACGGGCAAACGCTCCGTCAATTACTGGATGCATGGCGAATTTCTCCTCGTCGACAACGGAAAAATGTCAAAGAGCCTGGGGAATACATACACAATTTCGGATTTGATCGAAAAAGGGTATTCGCCTCTGGCGTACCGGTATTTCTGCCTGAACGGAAATTACCGAAATAAGCTGAATTTTACCTGGGAGGCGCTCGATGCCGCTCAGGTGTCCCTGAATCGATTATACGAAGCGCTCGCAAAGCATAAGAATGCAGAAGAGCGCTTGCCGGAGGGCACTGCAGAAGAATGGAAAAAGGAATTTACAGATGCCGTTTCCGACGATCTGAACGTTCCGCTCGGACTTGGAATTCTCTGGAAGGCGCTCCGCTTCCCGGTGAAAAGTAAAGAAATTTATGATTTCGCACTGTTTACGGATCAGATTCTGGGCCTTTCCATGGAGGAAAACGCAGAAAAGCCGGCGCAGAACGAAAACCCGCAGGAGGCAGAGCTTTCTCCGGAAATACGCGAGCTTGTGAATCAGCGGACAGAGGCTAAGAAAAGGAAGGATTTTAAGACGGCGGACGCGATCCGGGACCGACTCAAGGAGATGGGCGTCACGCTGATCGATACGAAGGAAGGCGTGAAAATCGTAACAGAATAGCTATGCGTGACGAGGAATACGTTTTAAGGGCCAGAAACGGGGACGATGCCGCCTGCGAATACATTCTGAACAAGTACAAGCCAATGGTGCGGTCGATTTCACGGGCTTATTTTCTGCTTGGCGGCGACCGGGAGGATGTCGTACAGGAAGGGATGATCGGCCTGTACCGGGCTGTCTGTACGTATCATTCTCCGTCTGAAACGGATTCCGCCCAGGAAGGGGCCGGATTTGAAACGTATGCCAATATTTGTGTCAGAAGGCAGATTTATTCCGCAATTAAGGCAGCCGCCCGGCAGAAGCACATGCCCTTGAACGATTATATTTCTCTGAACAGCGGGGCCGACGCCTCCTCGATCGAAGCCGCCGGCAGTCAGGAACCGCTGACAGGACAGATGAATCCCGAGGAAATCATAATCAATCGGGAAGCGAGAGATATTTTGCGCGAGAAAATCAACGGGAAATTAAGTAAATTCGAAAAAAACGTCCTGGAGCAATATCTGAAAGGCGGAACCTACGAGGAAATCGGAATGCTCCTCGGAAAAGAAAGCAAATCAATCGACAACGCGCTGCAGAGAATTAAAAAGAAACTGAAGGAGGCAGGAGCATGAGCTCGGCGGATATCGCTTTTATCAATACCTGTAAAGAAATACTAGAGAACGGCACCTGGGTAAAGGACGAGGGCGTCCGGCCTAAATGGGAGGACGGGACGCCCGCCTATACAAAAAAGAAATTCGGCATCGTAAACCGGTATGATCTTGAAAAAGAATTTCCTCTGATCACCATCCGGCCGCTGAAGCTGTCCGCGGCGGTGGACGAGATCCTGTGGATTTGGCAGAAAAAGTCGAATAATATCCATGACCTTGGCAGCCACATTTGGGATCTCTGGGCAGATGAAACCGGCTCGATCGGAAAAGCGTACGGGTATCAGCTGCGGATCAAGCATCAATATAAAGAAGGCATGTTCGATCAGGTAGACCGCGTGCTGTATGATTTGAAATATAACCAGTGCAGCCGGAGAATTCTGACGAATCTTTATAATTTTGAGGATCTCCATGAAATGGCGCTGTATCCCTGCGCCTACAGCATGACGTTCAACGTGACGGACGGAAGACTCTGCGCCATCCTGAACCAGCGCTCGCAGGACATGCTGGCGGCAAACGCATTTAATGTGGCGCAGTATGCGGCGCTGATCCATATGTTTGCCCAGGTCTCCGGTCTGATTCCCGGAGAGTTCGTACATGTTATCGCGGACGCACACATTTATGACAGACACATCCCGATTGTAGAGGAGCTGATCCGGCGTCCCGTTTATCCCGCGCCGCAGGTTGAGCTGGACAAAACGATAACAGATTTTTATGATTTTACACCGGAAAGCTTTACCGTCAGCAATTACAGGCATGGCGAGAAGATCGGCAAAATCGAAATGGCGATTTGAGGGGGCGGAAGCATGAATATTATCGTTGCGGTCGATTCCGAATGGGGAATTGGATATAAAGGCGATCTGCTTGCCAGAGTGAAAGAGGATCTGCAAAATTTTGCGCGTCTTACGACGGGAAAAACCGTCATTCTTGGCTCTAATACGCTTGCAACATTTCCCGGGGGACGCGTTCTGAAGGATCGGAGAAATATCGTTCTGAACCCGGATCCGGAATATGCCCCGGAAGGTGCGGTTGTCGTCCATTCTCTGGAGGAGCTTTTTGCTTGTCTGGAGTCGCTGCAGAGGGACGGACTGCGTTTGGATGACGTGTTTGTAATCGGCGGCGCAAGCGTATACCGGCAGCTGCTGCCGTATTGTGAGAAAGCATATGTCACGGTATTCCGCCGCTGCTTTGAAAAAGACGTCTGGTTCCCAAACCTGGACGAGCTTCCGGAATGGCGGCTCGTCTGTGAAAGCGAGCCGGTTTTCGGCAAATTCCGAGGTGCAGGCGGAGCCGAGGGTGAAATTTCATTTGTTTTCAGAGAATATAGCAGAGTAAAGGCCGCGCCGCTGTTCGCTTAAAACTACAAATCCGCCATAAAAATGACAACATGTATGGGTACACTGTAAATATACAGATGTACCCTTTTTGCTGCGGCTTCAGATGCTGCTTTATACTTAGAAAAGAAAGGCGGGGATTCAGATGAAACAGTGCTATTATCGGTTTACTGCAGCAGCGGCGGTTCTGCTCGCGCTGGCTTTGGCGCTTTGCGGATGCAGCTCCGGCGGAAATCAGGCGGCTGCCGAGGGAACCGACGCCGGTGGAAGCGGCGGCAGCAATTTTTGGAACAGCGAAGAGAACGGCGCCTCGGCCGGCACGCCCGCGAATCTGAATGTGACCGTTGATTACAGCGATTTTGACGTCTTAGACACGTGGGACGACGATGCGTGCAGAATTGAGCTGCAGGACGGCGGCGCCTCCATCTCCGGCAGCGGCGCCGAGGCAGAGCAGCGCGAATATTACGTCGTGAAAATTACGGAGGGCGGTACGTATGTAATCAGCGGTTCGCTGGAAAACGGCCAGATTTATGTGGAAGCAGGGGAAAATCAGGTTCATCTTGTTTTAAACGGAGCGGCGATTTCCTGCAATGCAAGTGCGCCGATCTATATAAATAATGGGAGAAAAACCGTAATCACGCTTGCCGCAGGCACGGAAAATATTTTGACCGACGGAACGGATTACACCTATTCCGTGACCGAGACCGATGCGGAAACGGGCGAGGTCACCGGAGAGCCGAACGCCGCGCTGTTCAGCAAGAAGGCCTTGACGATGAACGGAAGCGGTTCCCTCAGCGTTACGGGGAATTTTAACAACGGCATTACTTGTAAAGACGAGCTTAAGATTATGAACGGTACGATTACGGTCACGGCAAAAAATCACGGGATCCGCGGAAATGATTTTGTCGTGATAAAAGGCGGAAGCATTGCGGTTGCAGCTTCGGAGGGCGACGGGATCAAGTCGACGAAGGCGGATCATGCCGAAAAAGGCTACGTATATATAGAGAATGGAACGCTTTCCGTTACTGCGGGGGATGACGGGATTCAGGCAGTGACCATTGCCGTTGTGAAGGGCGGCGCCATATCGCTTGCATGCGGAAAGGATGGAATCCATTCGGACGGGGGTATTTCCGTCTCGGGAGGCGAGATTTTGATTACGGCCGAGGATGATGGGATGCATGCGGACGGAACGCTTTCCATCAGCGGCGGAACGATCGATATTGAAAAAAGCTATGAAGGCTTGGAAGGACTGGAAATCGATATCAGCGGCGGAAAAATCCACCTGACGGCTGAGGACGACGGACTCAACGCTTCAGCGGGCAGCGCTTCGGGAACGGATGGTTGGAGAGGCTTCGGCGGAGGGGGCGGCATGCAGTATGACTCCTCCTGCCAGATTTATATCTCGGGAGGCTATCTGTATGTGGACGCCGACGGAGACGGTATCGACTCAAATGGGGATCTGACGATCAGCGGCGGTTCCGTCATCATAAACGGTCCTACGAACAGCGGTAACGGAGCTCTGGACGCAAACGGAACCATTCTTGTCAACGGCGGGTTTCTGGTTGCATCCGGCAGCAGCGGTATGGCGGAGTATCCCAGCGGCAGCTCTGAACAAAACGTAATCGTTGCGACGCTTTCCCAGCAGCAGGCCGGCGCTCTCCTTCGGATCGAGGATGCGGACGGAAACGATCTTCTAACGTTTACATCGACAAAAACGTATAATTCTTTGGTTTTCAGCTCGCCGGACATCAAGAGCGGAATGGAGTATACGGTTTATACCGGGGGATCTTATTCCGGCGGCACCGAAAGCGACGGACTGATGGCGGACGGCTCCTATACCGGCGGCTCCGCGTTCGGCTCCGTTACGGTTTCAACGATTCTTTCTTACGTAGGAACCTCTGGAGGCATGAACGGCCCCGGCGGGATGGGCGGGCGGCCGGGAAGAAGATAATCGCCCGCATTTTCCTTCCTGTTCGGGCCTTTTCCCGGCGCTGACTGACGGAAATGTGAACATTTCTTAAAGATGATTTACAAACAGAAACAAAACTGATATAATACATCTCATGGCGATTTGGAGGACTTTGAAGAAAAAGATTTGTAGGAAAGGGAAGGAACGCCGAGGCATGTATTACATAAAGAGCGGCAAACAGACAAGGACTTTTTTCAAATATCTGCGCAAAGCGGCGATGAGCGGACGGTTGCCGAAAAAATATTTATTCCGGTGGTTCAGAATCCAGGCAGGAAGATTTTTTTGCACAATAAAGAACGGACTGTGCAGCGCGTTGTACGAGGCAAGGACTGTTTCGAAGGGCTCGGCGCTTCTTGTCGGAGTAGGAGCGGCTGTTACGGCGCTTGCTTTGAACGTCTGCGTTCTGAGCGTGGAGGTTACCGCGCTGCAGTCGGAAAAGACACAGCTTGCCCAGGAGCTTACGGATACGAAAACAGCGTTAGAAAAGGACATAGAGGTCTTGACGGATTCTTTGGAATCCAATCGGGCGGAATCTGAGACGAAGGACGAAATCATTGAAGAACAGAAAAATGCTCTTGCCGACAGCGAGGCGGAAAAGGAAGATCTGATTGCAGAGTTTACGGAGCAGATCAATAACCTTGATCTGACCGGAGGGGCGGCTTCCCGTTCTTCGGCTGATTTGAGCAATGCAAAAAACAGCCTTGCAGAGACGGAAATGCTGATTCGGGACGCGCTTGGCTATACGGAAACTGCGGACGCCCTGGTGGCGAAGCTCCATGCAAAGGCGGAAGCGCTTCAGGATACCATGGATCGGTATCCTGATTTTTATCCGACGATCGGAGAAGTAAATTCCCCGTTTGGCTATCGGCGTCATCCAATCACAGGTGAAACGAAGCTGCATTCGGGGCAGGACATTGGCAGCGGCACGGGAACGCCGATCTGGGCGGCGGCCAAGGGAACGGTCTCTTATGTGGGCTACGAAGACGGATACGGATATCATATTTGCATTGATCACGGAAACGGACTTTCTACAAAATATGCGCATCTTTCGGAAATGCTGGTTTCGGTCGGAGACGAAGTTGGAAAAGGAGACCTGATTGCGCGGATGGGCGCTACGGGCCGTGTCACAGGACCGCATCTGCATTTTGAAGTGATCCGAAACGGCGAATGCGTAGATCCCGCCGACTATATCGGGTGATTTTTCACAGCAGACAAAAAAGCACGAGCATCAATACGATTTCTACGGCTGCGAAGGAAGTAAACCTCGCGGCCGTTTTTTTTGCCTGCATCGCGGTATAACGCCGAAATCTGCCGTACGCCTCTTTGTTTAACTTTTTCCGCGCTCTGACGGCACGGCTGCTGGAAATCCCGGAAAGAACCACGGGCGTGCCTCCTTTAACCTAAGATCACTATATTATATGTGGGTCCGGCCGATAGAATTCCTGCGCGGCGGAAATTTTATGCAGTTAATCCCGACGCTTTTCCTGCTGGAGGTATTCACGGAGACTGTGAACCGGCGTTCCGTCTATCGTCACGGCCGGCTCTGCGCAGAGCATGGAATTCAAAACCGCTTCTTCCGTGGCCTCTGCGGTGGCACGGAACACGGGATTCAGATAATCGTCCTTGATCAGACGCACGGTATGAAAGGCCTGGCCGTCATCGTGAACGATATTTGCAGTAGAAAAACCTAAAAAAACTTCTCCGCTGCCGTGGCTTGTATAGGAGCCATCCCTTGCAAGACCTACGCCGATCCGTTTCAGCGTGCGCCGGAGCTGGCGGGAGGAAAGCGGGGCATCGGTGGCCAGGATAACGATTACGGAGCCCTTTTCGCTTTCCTCCGTTCGGGGTTTGCCGGCCAGGATCCGTTCTCCGATTTTTTCACCGTCGATCCTGAGATCCGCGAGCGCGCCGTAATTTGTCTGGACGAGGATTCCGATCGTAAAATCTTCTCCGTCGATGTTTACTATCCTGGAGGCCGATCCAATCCCGCCTTTCAGGCCGTGACACATCATGCCGGTGCCTCCCCCGACATCTCCCTCGAGAAAATCCTCACGGGCATTTCGGATTGCTTCGAATACGTGCTCCTTTCGAACCGCCCGGTTTCGGATGTGGTTGATGACACCGTCATTGCATTCCAAAACCGGAATATTTACCGAACGAACAGAAATCCCGTCTTTTTCGCATAAATCCAGCACATAGTCCATCATGCCGTCCAGGACTTTTCCGACATTCAGCGTCGCCGTCAGGGCAAGCGGCGCCTCCAGCGTACCCAGCTCGTCGATTTGGATCAGCCCGACGCTCTTCCCAAACCCGTTCAGCACATAGGAGGCCGCCGGCATTTTATGCACAAACAGATTATCGGGCGAAGGAAGAAGGACCGTCACACCCGTATAGTTATTCGAATCTTTGATTGTTGCGTGGCCGACGCGAATTCCGCTGACATCTGTAATTTTGTTATATCTGCCGCATGGAAAGCTTCCGATTTTTATTTGATAGTCTGCAGCGCGCTTTTGCTTTTTTTCGTCCATTCTGTCCCGAAGCCGCCTTTCTTGTTTTTCGTATTATATTTCATTTTTTCTCCTTATACAAGGGTATAAAGAGGCTTGTGTTTTGACAGGAAATCTTGTAAAATAACAATATATTAATAAATTAGCAAAATTATAAGGGAGAACTGTTGTCGTCATGACGGGTATGAGAAAAAGAATTTATGTAGTCTGCGGGAGTATTTTGCTGTGCATGGCCGTCTGCCTTGCGGCTGCGTGTACCAGCAGCAGAGACGGAACCGCCTCAGGAAAGGGAAGCGATTCCTCTGCGGATGGCTCGGCTTCCGTAAATGATCCCAATGGCAGTCCGACGTATGACCGGGCGGAGGTTTATAGAGACAGCGCACTTGGTGCTTCGGTGGTATATGCAAACGATGCGGCCAACGGCGTGCAGGCATATTATGAGGACGGCGGCCGAAGCCGGTTTGTCGTGGAGAACGATCGGATCAGACTTGCGCACGGGCTTACCGGATATCAGGAGAAAAGAGTTGCATATCTTGAAAATGCGGAGACGGGGAACATCTATCTGGAAAGCACCATGGAGCCCTATCTTAAAACCTCGGACGGATCCGTTTATTATGCCGGAAATTCTCAGACAAGCGGCAGGATGAATACAACCCGCCTGGGATATTACTATTATGAGACGCATATCCGGGATCTCGGCTTCGGCAGGAAAATTTCTGCGGATGAGGAGTACGTCCGCGCCGTGGACGTCAGCGGCTTTACCGGCTCCGTCTGGCTTACGAACGATATGAGCGCGCCCTCTTATGAAAATGGGACGATGTCCGTACGCGTAACGGACACGTATGATCCGTACGTGTACCGCGCGGGAATTGACATTCCGGAGGAACAATACAACGCCATAGAGGTGACGCTGAAAACGGACGGCGCTTCGAATACGGGAGAGCTCTTTTTCTTTACGGATCGGACGAATTCGTTCAACGCGCAGCAGCGCGTACCGTTTTCCATAATAAATGACGGCGAATATCATACTTATGTTATTGATCTTTCTGCGGCCGCGCAAACGGGAGGGCGGCTGCGCGGAATCCGCTTTGATATCGGCTCCGGGATCGGAGAAACGGTCACGTTCCGTTCGATCCGGGCGGTCAAAACAAACGTCGTCTCACTTCCGTTCAAGCTGGACACTACGTTCCACACTTACCCGGATAAGCTTCATCAGGAATACCGGTTTATCGCAACGGATTCCGTTTCCGGCATTACGGAGGCCGGACTTGAAGTGAAGCTGCCGGAGGAAGACGTCGCGTCGTTTTTGGTGCATACGGAATCGGGCAGGGAGAGCGAATACGGAGCATACTCCGGCAGCACGGTGCGCTTTGCAGCGTTTGACATGAAAAATGCGGGAATTGTCGGCTTTATCATTCCGGACGACGGTCTTACCTCGGAAGTCAGCGTAACGGCTGAGGACGGCTTTATTGTATTCCGACAGAAGATTTTTCTTTCCGGCGCGGTTCCCTCCGGCGGAGAGTTCCTGTTTGGGAACAGGCTTTACACCGATTCGGGACATTCTTACTCCGGCATTGAGACGCAGGCGGAAATCGAACGGAATCCGCTTGACGGCGTCACGGTCAGCAACGCCGCTTCCTCCGGATGCCGTTATGTGGGCTATGACAAGCTGCGCGGCGCATATCATTTTACCTTGAACGGCTCGGACTTTAATACGGCCTACTACAGGGAGCCAAACAAGCATTTTACGGCGGACATCCGGATGGAGGGAGACGAATACGACAGAATCGTGTACGTCTGGATGAACAGCACGGGGGGCTGCCTTGAAAGCGCGGCAATCCTGGACGATCGACAGATGCAGGTGCCAATTCCCGTGGAGGTATGCAAGAATTTTACCGGAGAAATCGAAGAACCGTTTTATGACCCGGCGGATACGCAGTACGGAGACAGCTTCTATCCGATCCGCGTCGAGCCGTATAAATCCGTCTCTCATACTTCCATTCAGCTTTACCAGAATTGGGGGAAATTTCCTTTGAAGCAGATTTCCTCTATTCAGTTTCATATTTCTTATTATCATTTATCGACCGGCGTTACGGAATCAAACTGCATCGCTCCGTATTTCGTTTACGGAAAGGATGAGTGGACGCTTCCTGATTTCCGTGGCTGCAGCGGAAACATGTGGGCGTCTCAGCCGCAGTTCAACGCCGTCGGCCGCCTCCGCTTCGTGTCCTATCAGACCGATGCCGGAAAGGTAAAATCCGAGTACACGGGAACGGAGATCCGTTCGGCCGGGCCGGTTTACGCGGATATGGACTACAGCTATCTCTCGGACTGCGGCTCATACGAATACACGCTGCGCCACCTCGAGTTCCCGCAGGACGACGAGAACAGGACGTATTATACGCTTGAGCTCACATTCCTGAAGGATCTTGAGGTAAAGAATGTAAAAGAGAATTTTACGCTCTTCAGCATGGACGGGCGCGCCGCTGCATTCCGAAAGCTGAGCTATCTGGACGCTTCGGGAGCGGCCGTTTATAAAGACCTGGATTTATCCGCCCCGTTTGCAGAGACGCTTGTTTTGGGGAAGGAAAATCCGTTTTTCAGCTACTTCGGGCTGGGCGCGGACGGCGCGTCGATCATGAATTTCGCTTATATTGTCAAGGATTATGAGATTATGCTTTCCGGCGAAAAATGGGATGGGAATCTCGTCCTGCGGAATACGTATGACGGCAGTCTGAATTATGCGTATCTCTCCTTCGATGAGGGGGACGTAGCCTTCCGGAAGGGAGATTCGATTCAAATTCATTTTATTCTTTTGCCGTGGGGAGATCATAACGATACGGACGATGCCAATGTCCGGTACGTCCGCGAGGATTCCGCGCTGCAGCCTGTCGCGGTCACGGCGCGGACGGGGAGCGTAGTGGAGGACGCCTATCTGCCGAACGTCCGCGCGGAGTCCAACGCAGCGGAGTTTACGGTGACGGGCGGACGCAACCGCAATGTGGTTCGGATCGACGGCTTTACCGTATTCGGTGTGCCCGTGATCTATGAGGTCAAAAACGGGACGGAGCTTCGCTATGATCCTTCATACTACGCATACGACGGATACTGCATCCATTATAATGAGGATGGAACATACGGATATTCCTTCGTCTATGAAATGGATTCGCCCGAGGAGGAACGTACGTTCCGCGTCGAGATTCGGTGAGCGGAGGAAGGGCCTGCTTGTTCCCAGACATCAGGCCCTTTCGGCAGATTTAAACAAATTTTACTTGAAAAGACGGTCCGGCCTTTTTGCGTGTTATTTTGACAGGCGCCGGATGCTGAACGCAAAAGCGATTGGCCTCTGTTAAAATAGAATCCGCTATGAGTGCATTTTTCATTTTGTGATCATCCCGGCCGGCATGCCGCCGGATTCTCGTCCGTTTTTTAGATTGCCTATGAACACACATGGCATGAATTTAGAAAAGCGCCTGTTTGAAAGGGACGATCCGGGCGGGCGCTTCTGCATATAACTGGGACAACCAAAGATAGGAGTGGAAGTGAAAGCAGTATACTCAGAGTATTTCACTAAATGAAAGATATTTGTTAAAAATAACACGTAAATTATATTGACAAAAAACAAATGTTGCATATTATATATATGTATTTAGATGAAATATATAATAATGTTTTGCTTCGAAGGAAAGATAGCAAAATAATTGTTTTTTGAGGCATATGTATCATTATCTGAAGAAAGGAGGATGATTCCGTTGGGTAAAGTTTTACTTGTAGTTCTGAAATCAATTTTATACAGCATATGAAATGTGATAGATTGGAGGCCTTATCGTGAAGAGAATATTAAGTTTTGTTATATGTATTGTACTTCTTTTGCCATGGGGTAATTCCCTTACTGAAACCGGTTCGGATGAATTTGAACGGATAGCAACATATCTGGATGCCGTTACGCAGGATACCGTGTATAATAAAATACATTTTTATAATGAAAACAGCGATCATGAAATGATTGACAGCAAGCAGGAACTTCAGGAAGCGACTGAAGCGATGATTGTGACCGCCGAGCGGTATAACGCAATGGCAATGGACGCGGAGTCTGCTTTGACAGACGAGGAAGACAGCACTTCAGCAGAGGAAATTTGCATTACTGTGCAATTTGACAGCGATTATTTTAAAACAGATGAATTTATTGCATTCAGCGAGGAACGGAATTCTGTGCGCAGCATAGAAGATGTCCGGGATTTCAGGAGAAGACTAAACGATTATTCAAAGGAATATCATGCGGAGCTTGTTCGGCAGAAGCTGCCTCTCGCATCTGGACTGGACTATTATAAAGCAGAAATTGTGGGTTACGCTCCTTTTGTCAATTTCAGCGTTTTGCCGGAGAATCTAACAGCGGAAGCGCTTCTGGAGGTGGCGTGCAGCGAGGATGTGCTGAATATATCGCTTTCCTGCGCATCCCAGATAGTTATGGAAACGGCAGAGGTATCAACGGCCGCTGCGGAGGGAGATATTTTCCCTACTGTTTTGAATGGCATGTCGCAGACTATGATTGACGGAATTCATACGGGAGAGGGCGTAAGAATCGGCGTCTATGAGGCAAATGAAAATACGACAGGGAGTCTGTCACATGTCAATTTGGCGGATAAGGATATCACGATGAAAGATAGTTCCGATCCGATTACAAGCCATCTTGTCAGCGTTACGTCCGTCATCGCGACAATTGCCCCGGACGCGGAGTATTATATTGATGTGATAAATGATAAAACTATTACTTTAGAATGGTTTCTGGATGAAGTCTGCGACGTAGTAAACTGTAGCTTTGGAAATTCTGGTTATCTGACGTATGATTATGGAAGAGACGGCCTGTTTGATTATCAGATACTGGCGCATTATATTTCAGTCGTGGTTTCGGCGGGGAATTACAATGCAACGATGAATCCGCAGAGCCGGATCACTTCACCGGGATATGCGTACAACGCGATCACCGTCGGCGGTGTGGATCTTACTTATGTGAATTCGGCCTACCGATGGATGCATGCGGAGCGGGCGTGCTATGTAACGCCAAATCAGCAGTCGAAACCGAATCTTTCTGCGGCTTATACGTTAAATATCCCGAACATTGGCGTTAAAACAGGCACGAGTTTTTCTGCGCCACAGGTGACCGGAGCCATAGCGTTGCTGCAGGGGTGGGATTATATTTATTCGCTTTCCCCGGAGCGTGCGCTTGCCGTTGTCGTGACCGGTGCAGAGAAAACGTATGACTTTTCTGCTTCAGAAAATTTCAATGACAAGATCGGCTGGGGTATTCTTAATATGGACAGAATGTTTGAGGTAGGGGCGAATTACGTTGACGGAAGCAATAATAATGATTATACAGGGAATATCGTCACGAAACAGGTTTATGTAACCGCAGGGAAAGAATTACAGGCAGGCCTTTGCTGGCTGATCACAGCAGATCCTGAAAAGGAAGAAAAGTATATAACGGATTATGATTTGAAAATATATAGTAATCTGTATGGACAGCCGGTTGCTACCTCTTCGTCGTCTGACAGCAATACGGAGGTGGTTCGGTACACGCCGCAATTCAGCGGAAGCTGCTGGATTGTAGTAACGCAGAACGATCCGATAAATGATGACCTGATTAAATATGATTATTATTCCCTTTCCTATCTGGGCGCTTCCGAAACGCCGTAGAACCGCACAAAGGAGGTCGGTACTATGAAAAGAAGAACGAACCGTGTACTTCGCGCCATGAGCGCGCTGCTTGCCGCGGCGCTG
>CAJFUB010000044.1 GCA_904420095.1 uncultured Clostridia bacterium | reverse complement strand
ACCTCCGTGCAGATTATGGAGCTGCTGGCAGAGCTGAACGCGGAAGGCGCTACCGTCATTGTGGTTACGCATGATAAGGCCGTGTCGGATTATTGCAGAAAGCATCTGGTCATCAAAGACGGCCAGATCGTTGAGGGGATGAAGAAAAGTCTATAAATCTATTTTTCTATGATACGTATGAGGAAAAATTTAAAAAATGGAGAGAGTTTCAAGTTTTGTGTAAACTCAAAAATCTGATATAAGATATGTGTGAATGGTTACTGAAGGACAAAATCCGAAATTTTTGGGCATCTGCTTGTCAGCATTTATACTGAATACAGAGATTTTTCTGCATGTCAATAAGACTGCATTTTCAGGTCATTTCCGCGTATTCCCGACAGATGACAGCCCGCTGAAAATGCTGTACCTGGCCATGATGGATATCACGAAAAAACAGAAAGGGCACCGGCAGGACTGGTGTCAGATTCATTCCCAGCTGGAGATTTATTTTGATGAGCGCCTAACAGCAAGAAACCCGCGGTCTTGGATTTCGTTACTTTCCTCAGCTGACGGTTGCTTCTATCGCATTTGTGGTGTAGATAAGGCGCCGTACTGCTTCACAGGATATTTGAAATAGGTCGAAAGCGTTGCCCAGTTGTCATGCCACGATTATTCATTCCAATACATTCCAAGGATATCCTTCTTTCCATTATTTGTACTCGTTGTACAGATTTCTTTTTTCATGACAAAAAAGTTCTCTATGAATTAGATTTTCATCCTTTACAATTTACCGAAATTGTTTCACACTCCCAGATCGTTAAAACGGAACTTATGCTTTTGTAAACGCCGTCTTTACGGCACGCTCGGCCGGTATCTCGAGCGGCACTTCTTCTGCGGCTCTTTTGCGGTCCAACGCTTTGTTTCTGAAATACAGCGCGATATCCGCAGAAACGACGATAATATTAACAATATAAAAATAAAACGCAAGCGTTATATTTTCCTGCATGATTTTGCCGCAGATCCCCGCCACATAGCCGAACCAGATTGCAAACAAAAAAACAAAGCTCTTCCCCTTCGCAGTTCTTGCTTTATAGGATTTATATACAGAAAGCGGCCAGGAAATTCCAAAGCACACAATCATAACCATTTCCAAAATTTCACCTAAATTTTTCCAATCCATACGTAAAGCCCTCCGTGATTCTTTTTACGATTTTTATTATATCGTTGACGAACCATATTGTATAATATATAATTTTGATTGAAACAATAATTTTTATGTTATATATCGAGGAGGAATTACCGTGGAGCTTCTTCAGTTAAAATATTTTTCTGCAGCTGCAGCGCAGGAGCACATTACAAAAGCCGCAGAGCAGCTGCACATTGCACAGCCGGCGCTGACACAGTCCATCCGCAGGCTGGAGGAGGAGCTTGGCGTAAAGCTCTTCAACCGCAGCGGGCGCAATATCGTACTAAACGAAACAGGAAAGCTTTTTCTGAAGCGCATTGCGCCGATTCTGGCCGAGCTGGATCGAATCCCGGAGGAAATTCGGGAAGCCGAGGGGATTTTTCGCAGAACGATCCACATGAACGTCGTGGCCGCTTCCGCTTTAATTACAAAAATCATCATACAGTACAAGGCGCTGCATCCGCAGGTAGAATTTCAGCTTATGCACAGTGAAAAAGAAGACAATTACGATATCGGCATCACAACGCTCCCGCACGGAAGCAAGCTCGTCGGAAAGGATACAACAACCATTTCAGAAGAAATCATGCTGGCTGTTCCCGCTGATTCAAAATACGCGCGCGCCGGCTCCGTAGAGCTGAAGGAGGTCGCGAACGAAGATTTTATCAGCCTTGCGGGATCGCTTCCATTGAGAGAAATCTGTGATGCATTCTGTATTTCCGTCGGTTTTGTTCCGCACATCGCATTTGAAAGCGACAGTCCGGAGGCCGTACGTGACCTCATCGGAGCCAGCTTGGGGATCGCATTCTGGCCGTCCTTCTCCTGGGGCACCGCACGAAGAAAGAATATCGCGCTGATCCCAATCCGCAGTCCGGAATGCAAACGAAATCTTGTCGTTTCTCTGCGCAGCGGCAGGCAAAGCTCCGCAGTATTATCCGATTTTTACGAATATACCGTGCAGGGGCTGCTGGCGGTAAAAAACGGAGCCGACGTTATTTCAGAAGCTCGCGAAACTCCTCCTCACTGAGAATCCGGATTCCCAGCTGCCGCGCCCGCTCCAGCTTGCTGCCGGCTTCCTCCCCCGCAAGCACATAGTCGGTTTTCGAGGAAACGCTGGAGGAGCATTTCCCGCCGCGCTCTTCAATCAGCTTCTGCGCATCGGCGCGTTTGAGCGTGGGGAGCGTTCCGGTCAGAACAAAGGTTTTTCCTGTTATTTCCGAATGGACCAAAGGCGCCGCTTTGGTTTCGCAAACCATATTCAGCCCCAATTCCTTCAGCTCCGCAATCAAAGCGCGCGTTCTCGGGTTTTGGAAAAATTCATACACGCTTTCTGCCGTGATATGACCGAAGTCCTCCAGAGATTCCAGCGTTTCCGGATCGGCCTGCATCAGGGCATCCATGGATCCGAAATGGTTTGCCAATACTTTTGACGCGGCCGCTCCCACCTGCCGAATTCCCAGACCGAAAATGAGGCGGTACAGCTCGTTTTTCTTCGTATTTTCTATAGAATTGAGCAGATTCTCTACCGATTTTTCTCCCATGCGTTCGATTCCGATCAGCTCTGCTCTTCGATCCTTCAGGCGATAGATGTCGCCGATTCCCGTAATCAGCCCCTGATCACAGAGCACCCGCAAAACCGCCGGACCAAGGCCTTCGATATTCATGGCGTCCTTGGATGTGAAATGGATCAGCCCTCTGTAAATTTTAGCCGGACATTCCGGGTTCGTGCAGCGGAACGCCGCCTCACCGGCCTCCCGCAGTACCGGGCCTCCGCATTCGGGACACGTTTCCGGCATGGTAAATTCCGTACGGGGAACGGTTTCCCGTTCCTGAATCCGAGCCTCCCGGTCTACCGATACCACGGCGGGGATTACGTCGCCCGCTTTCATGATCTGCACCATGTCTCCGATTCGGATATCACGCTCCCTGATATAATCCATATTGTGGAGCGTTGCCTTCGAAATCGTCGAGCCAGCAAGGAAAACGGGCTCCAAAAGCGCCAGAGGTGTCAGTACGCCGGTCCTGCCGACATGGATCTCGATCTCCTTCAAACGTGTAAATTTCTTTTCCGGAGGGTATTTGTAGGCAGTAGCCCATCTGGGGAACTTTGAAGTTGCGCCAAGCCGCTCTCGCTGTGAAAACGCATTTGTTTTTATCACGGCGCCGTCGATCTCGTATTCCAGACGTTCCCTGTCCGCCCCGATTTTCTGCACGGCGCTCCAAACCTCTTCGGGCGTATTGCAGACGCGGTACATGCTGCTGACGCGAAAGCCCTGCTCTTTTAAATATTCCAGAGATTCGCTATGCGTACTGAGCTCCGGCGCATCCGCCGAAATCTCCTGCAAATTGAAAACAAAAATATCAAGGTGGCGCTGTGCCGCGATTTTGGGATCGAGCTGGCGCAGGGAGCCGGCCGCCGCATTGCGGGGATTTGCAAAAGTCTGAAGTCCTTTCAGATCCTGCGCTTCGTTTAGCTTCATAAACGAGCTGCGCGGCATGTATATTTCCCCTCGCACAACAAGCCGCCGGACCGTCTGCTTCAGGCGCAGCGGGATCGTTTTTATCGTTTTAACATTTGCCGTGACGTTTTCCCCCACAAAGCCGTCGCCGCGCGTGGCGCCCGTTACGAGCAGGCCGTTTTCATATGTGAGCGATACGGAAAGCCCGTCGATCTTTTTCTCTACGACGAAGCTGACGTCTTCTTCCGGAAAGGATTCTATGATTCTTCGGCAGAACTGCTTTACTTCGTCTTCCGAAAATACGTTATCCAGGCTTTGCAGAGGAATGACATGCGTAAATTTCTCAAAGCCCTCCGACACGGCGCCGCCCACGCGCTGTGTCGGAGAATCAGGAGTTATGAGCTCTGGATGCGCCGTTTCCAGAGATACAAGTTCTCTGTATAAAGCGTCGTATTCAAAATCGGATACGGCCGGATGATCCAGCACATAGTACCGATAGGAATAATCCTCCAGAATTTTTCTCAGTTCCGCCGCTCTTTTCGCCGCGCTCTCTGTTCCTTCCATGGTTCTCCGCCACTCCCTGCAACAAAAAATAAGGATGTTTATACTTATATTGTATAACCATCCGTTTGTCAATTATTTTTGCTTTTTTCTTTTTCGGATGGCGGCAAGCACGGCGATTCCCGCAATGATGAGGAGAAGAGTGAGAAGAAAGACCAGCGTACTTTCTCCGATAAAATTTGTCCGCGAAGCGGCGAGTCTGCTTTTAAATAAGATATTCATTGATTTCCTCAATTTCAAAGCCCTTGTGCGTTGCAAGATTCATGCCGTTTGATATTACCGCCGCCATCCGTTCAATTGCAATATCAATGTTTTTGGGCGTTACGACCATCTCCTCTGTGCCCTTTGCCTCCGCTTCCTTTAAAATAGCATCGCTTTCCTTGATGCCGGCTTTTTCAAGAATGTCTCGTACTAGTGTCATTGCGTCGACCACAGTTGGCACACCGACTGCAATGACGGGAATTCCGAGCACCTCTTTTGAGAGCTCCATTCTGTGATTTCCGACGCCCGAACCAGGTATGATCCCCGTGTCCGAGATTTGGATCGTTGTGTTGACGCGAGAGGCCTTCCGCGATGCCAGCGCGTCGATTACAAAAAGAATATCCGGTCGGACCGTTGAAATCATGCCGCGGATGATTTCACTGGTTTCAATTCCAGTGATTCCCATAACGCCCGGAGAGACGGCGCACACGCTTCCCAGTCTGCCGTCGATTTCAACGTTCTCCATGTTTTTGACGTGACGCGTTACTACGATTTTATCAATCACCTTAGGACCCAGCGAGTCTGCCGTGATGTGCCAGTTTCCGAGTCCTGCAATCATGATTTCAGGCTCTTTTTTGCCTAGGGCGGCAATGAATTGATGAATTTCATCCGCCAGAACCTTTGAGACTCCTTCCTGGACCTCGGTCGTGTTCAGCTCCGGATTTTTAAGCTCGATCGTTATATATTTCCCACGCTTCTTTCCGATCGTTTTTTCTGCGGCTTCACTTGTGATGTCAATATTCGTAATTGTCATATATTCCGTCTCGCGGCTGTTCACCTGCATTCCTTCCGGAAGCGCATGATTCCGTTTCATGCTTCCGGAACGCTTTTCGTCAATCATTTCTCTGGCTTCCAGAGCGAGATCCGTCCTGATTTCCATAAATGTTCACCTCGGAAGTATCTTGTCCCTTTTCGCCATATTTATAACTTTATTGACACGCAAAAAATTTCAATTATACTTGTATCGAATCGGCAATTTGAAATGGAGGATTTTCCCATGAATTGGCTCAGACGCTTGATGTACGGCAGATATGGCTTCGATGCGCTTTCAAATTTTATTCTGATCGCCGGAGTCGTAATATACTTTATTTTCGCGCTGCTCGGATGGAACTGGCTGCTCTTTGTTCCGCTTCTTTGTGTGGTTTATACGTATTTTCGCTGTTTTTCCAAAAACATCCAGAAACGATATGCTGAAAACGAAAAATTCAAGGCATTTTTCCGGCCCGTCGCATCCTTCTTCCGAATCAGAAAAAGGATGTGGAAGGACAGGAAAAGCCACAAATATTATAAGTGCCCAAAATGCAGGCAGTATCTTCGCGCTCCAAAAGGAAAAGGTAAGATCAAATTGACCTGTCCCAAATGCAGGCAGGAATTCATCGTAAAGACATAAGCTCAGTCAAGTCCCAGATTTTTGATCAGACGCGGGATGTTTTGTTCAAAATTCAAGCCATACCGCAGATCCGCGCCCTCCTTCTTCGTAGAAACAATGCAGGACACTGTAAAATCCACGGCGATCTTCAAGGCTTGTTCCACGCGTTTTCCGTTTAAAAGGGCTCCCAGCAGGATGCTGGCAAACACATCGCCCGCCCCGTGGAAGGTTCCGTTCACCACGCTGGAAAACGCATGGATATACCGATCTGCGGCACAGTCGTAAGCAACTGCGCCAAGGCGGTCGTTATCATAAGAAACACCCGTCAAAATCACATAGTCGCTTCCGAATTCTGACAATCGCCGTAAAATCTCACGTACGAGCTTTTCCTGATATGGGCCCTCGCTGTATTCCATCCCCAGGAGAAACATTGCTTCCGTCATGTTCGGCGTAATAATATCTGCTTTCCGGCAGAATTTTCTCATTTCTTCTATGTATTCCGGCTGAATGCATTTATACAGCGTACCATTGTCGGCCATAACGGGATCGACGAATAAAAGCGTGCGGTCCGTCTTTAAAAGGCATACGATTTCATTCAGAATCGTAAGCTGCTCCGGCGTTCCGATATAGCCGGTATATATTGCGTCGAATGTCAGCCCTAAGCTGTTCCAATGCTCCGCGATGGGAAGCATGTCCTCCGTCAAATCCCGATACGTATAACCGCTGAAGCCGCCGGTATGCGTGGACAGCACTGCCGTCGGGATCACATCCGTCTCGATGCCCGCCGCGCTTAAAAGCGGCAGAACCGCCGTCAGAGAGCATCTGCCGACACAGGAAATATCGTGGATCGCCGCCACGCGTCTGTGCTGTTCTTTTGTAATCGCTTTCCGCACGTTCCGCACCTCTTTTGTATAATTAAAAAACACTGAACAGACGCATCAGCAATGTTCAGTGTTTCTTTTACGCATGGTGCTGGTGACCGGACTTGAACCGGTACGGAGTTGCCCCCGAAGGATTTTAAGTCCTTTGCGTCTGCCGATTTCGCCACACCAGCAGCATTTACAGCATGCTATTATAGCAAAGCGCCGGAGTCCTGTCAAACGTTTTTTCCCGCACGGGTTTAATCAAGGTTCAGTCCCGGATACGTTCTTCTTTCCTGCGTGATCGGTTTTTCATACGTCACGCCCTTAAGGTCCACGGTCGTCGTAAGCGTTCGGAGACTATATACCGGCGCGTAATCCGGTAAATTCTTAATATTGCTGATCTGTTGCAGTAATTCCAGTCCCGAAACCACCTCGCCGATCGCCGCATATTTTCCATCAAAGCTCTCCCCTGCTTCCTCGGAAAGAACGATAAAGAAATCACCCGAAGCCGAATCGTAATCGTCGGCTACAAAACGATCCAAGCCGACAGTTCCGGGTTTAAATTCGATATCATTTCCTTCAAAACCGTTTTCCTTGAATTCGCCTTCGATTTCTGTGTGGATCTGCTTGCTCATCCAGGGATCTCCAAATTGTACAATATGACCCGGATTCACTTTGGTGACGGAGAAGCCGTCGTACGTTTTGTTCATGACAAAGTCAATAAAATACGCCACGGAATTGGGAGCTTTATCCGGATACAGCTCAATCTGAAAGGAGCCGCTGATCGGTTCGCCATTTTCACCGTTATTCTCATTTTCCGGATCGATGGTTACAGTTACAAGCGGATTTTTATTGCTGTTATCGACGCATCCCGTGAAATATACTGACAAAAACAGAGACAGGCAGAGCAAAATCGCTTTCTGCATGCTACTTTTTACCATGTTTCCGAACCTCCTCTTCCTCTGGCCTGCTCAGGATCAGCTGATCCCCCTCGATCAAAATCCGAACCTTGCTTTTCTCTTTCAGTCCTACTGCCGCAAGATAATTTTCCGGTAAAAAGAGGCGCTTTCTGCCGTCAATAAAACCATATTCAACGTGCGAGCCCTGATCGTGGCCGGCGGTAGCGTCCATGATTTCATCGCTTTCCATATCGATTTCCTCGCGGCGGATAAATTCGGTACCGATCCTGCCGTCGCTGATCGTTACGACGCGCGGCACCATGTGGGAAAGCTGCCGGTCATGCGTTACAATGACCGTCGTAATCCCGAACTCTGCATTTACCGTGTGGAACAGGTTCATGATCTGCGCCGTCGTTTTCGTATCTACCGCGCCGGTCGGCTCATCTGCAAGCAATATTTCCGGAGAATTGGCAAGCGCGATTGCAATTGCGACGCGCTGCTGCTCTCCCCCAGAGAGCTCGTGCATTTTATTTTTCTTCCGATGCGCCAGCCCGACCGTCTCCAGCAGCATGTTTGCACGGTTCACATCCAGCTTCCCGGCCATCTGCATCACGAGCTTAACGTTATCGATTGCGTTCAAATACGGGATCATGTTCCGCGCCGTATTCTGCCATACGAAGCCGATGGTCTCCCGCATATAATGCATCATTTCCTTGTCGCTCAATTTCAGGAGATCCGTGCCGTTCACATGAATTTTTCCGGCGGTGGGGCGGTCAAGGCCCCCGATAATATTCATCAGCGTGGATTTTCCGCTTCCGCTGTTTCCGATAATCGCAAGCATTTCGCCCTTCTCGACGGCAAGGTCGAGTCCCTGCAGCGCCATTACCTCAATATCTCCAATTTTATACAATTTTACAAGATTCTCACAAAAAATCATCGGTTCATTTGACATCTATGATCACCCCGTCTTCCATTGTATAAATCAGATCCGCCGCCCCCATGATGTTGACGTCATGCGTCGTCATGACGATGGTAAGACCGTTTGTATCAACAAGACTGCGGAACATGTCGATGACGCGAAACGAGGTTTTCGTATCCAGCTCCGATGTCGGCTCGTCGGCCAGCAGCAAAATCGGTTCGTGCGCAAGCGCCCGCCCGATTGCAACGCGCGCCTGCTCGCCGCCGGACATTTCTGCCGGCATATGGTTTTTCCGTTCTCTGATGCCCATCTGTTCCAGCCAGTCAACGGCCTGTCTGCGCCGCTTTCCCGGCTTGATTCCGGCAACGGAAAGCGCAAACTCAACATTTTCAAGCGCCGTCATCTGTGCGATCAGCGCCGTATTCTGAAAAATAATTCCGATTTTCTTTCTGCGGAGCGCATCGCGTTCGGCGCTTTTCATACGCGTTATTTCCTGATCTTCAAAGAAAATTTTTCCTGAAGTAGGCAGATCGATTGCCGCGATCATGTTCAGAAGCGTCGTTTTCCCGGAACCGGATCTTCCGCACAGAATATTAAACGTTCCCCTCCGAATTTCCAGCGATACACCGCGTACCGCATGAATCGTTTCCGTCTGCCTTTTAAAATCTCTTACAACATCCTCCAAGCGCAAAATAGCTTCCGGCATATTTCTCACTCCTCCCCGATCTTTACGGCTTCGTTGATCTTCAGACGATTGATGTACTCGGAAAGAACGGCAATGCCGCTGAGGATCATGATTGCTACGATCACATAGACTTTGATATTATCTGTATTGTTATACGTAAGGGTAAGCGGCAGCATCGTAGTAAACGTCTTCTTCAGCACCGGAAGATACAGATAGGACGTTAGATAGCCGATCAGGATCCCGATCACAACGGAGACGCCGGAGGTCATCAAATGCTCCCAAAGCAGCATCATGGAAAGCTTGACCTTGCTGAGGCCCATGGCACGCAGAACACCGAACTGCAGGCGCCGCTTTCGGACGCTCAGCAGCCAGTAAAGCAGAAAGCCCATAAAGCTGATGATCATCGTCGCCACAAATCCAAGGGAAAACAGTCCGTTCAGCGCCATAATCAGAGAATCGGATTTTTCCTCATTCAGGATCGTCTGCCGATCCGTAATTGCCGCAATATTTTCCGTAAGGCCGGCTTCCTCCCATTGCCGGTAGATCGCGTCGCTTGAAGCCCCATCCGCTTTTTTAAACCACACGTCGTACGTTGCCGCATCGTCTACCGTGAGAAGGTAATTGAGATTCATTACCACCATGCAGTCCGTGACCTCGGCATATTGATAATCCTCATAAAAGGTCGGCCAGTAGTCAAAGATTCCAAGCACGTAGCAGGACACGTCCGGCAAAAGCGTCTGATCGTCAAGCCGGGTGTTCAAAAAGCTGATTTCAAGCGAATTTCCCACGTTCAGACTGCACAGCTCCGCCAGCTCCCGGGAAACCAGAATTCCGGTCGGATAATCCTGCATGAGGTTGATATAATAATACCAGTGAATGTCCGTATTAAAAAGCGACGGACGAATCCAGGATACCTGAGAAAACTCGTACGGTTCGATCGCCATCAGACGGACGTTTCTCTGCCATTCCGTGCGCAGCGCTTTTCTCGCAAAAGCGCCGGTGATGTTAGAAACCCTTGTCATCGCTTCGATCCCGTCCGCTTCCAGGAACGGATCCGTGGAAAACGTCCGGTACTGGGCCGGCATATCTGCCAGCGTACCCGTGACGGTGCTTCCGTCCGATGCCGTATATGTCACCACGGAATCCAGCTCCCAGTCCGGCGTTACTACAATATCTGCCCCGCTCTTATATTTTGCAATATCCTCGGCATTTGTATTGATCGTCCCCGCCGTATTCGAGCTGTAAATTCCGATTGCCATGGTAAGAATCAAAAACATGATCAGGAAACGGTTTTCATTGCCGTTTCTGGAAACCTGAATAAACGTAGCGTAGACCGTAGGCGGAAGGCGTTTTTTCGTAAAATGATAAATCAGCTTCAATAAATACGGATATAGACGGAGAAACAGCATTCCGCAGGCGAAGATGAAAACGGTTGAGATAAAATAGACGGTCATATCGGAGCTGCCGTCCGGCGTAATCAAATCCGTCATCTGGTAAATATAAAGCAGATAAATGGAAAGTCCAAGCAGTATGATATCTAAAAATGCTTTTTCCCATATAGGACGCTTGTTTTTTCTCGCCTTCTTCTGTTTGTGCTGAACAATCGTCGTTTTGGTTGCCTGATACGCCGGAATTAATACCATTACCATAAATACGGCGCTTGCAATCAGCGCATACAGATAGGATTCCGGCAGAAGACGCAGATCCAGTCCCGTTCGGTTTACAAATTCAAGAAACCCATTTGCCGATCCGATCAGCTGCGACAGAATCAGTCCCAGAGGCGGTCCGGCAATCAGGGAAAAGATCGATATAACGCCGCATTCCAAAAAATAACGGTAGAAAATCTGTTTCGGATAGGCGCCTCTGCATTTCAGAGAGGAAATCTCATTTTTGTCATCCTCTATAATCATTTTGGCAACCATATACGTATAGAAAAGCAGCATGACAAGCACAGGCGCGTTCAAAATCCACATCGTCAGCTCCAGCGTTTCACTTTTGTCGATATATTGCAGCAGCGTCTCGTTGATCGGCACAGAAAAATTCCAGGTGCCCTCGTATAAAGTTGCAAAATAGGATCTGAGATTTTCATTAATTGTAAGATACGGTCCCAGCTCATCCTTTTTCAGTCCGTACAGATTGACATTATAGCACCAGGACGCGGACGAAAGATATCTTGCATTCTCGGAATTGAAAAAATAATCCTGAAACGCCGTTTCAGATGCGATCAATACGGAACGCATCCCGGAATCAATCTCAGACTTGCGCCAGTAATTGACATCATCGTAATTGGGCTCATATACACCGACAACTTTTAACTGAAGATATTGTCCCCCCTCTTCCGGCTGATGTCCCTGGCTCAGGGGATAAACGGTTCCCAGTTTAAAAAAATTAGCATTATATTCTGACGCAGAAACGACGACCTCGATCACGCCGTCTTGCACAGAAGCGCTGGGCAGTTCTCCGGTCAGCAGCTTCACATGCTCTTCAAAACCGGTCAAATACTGCAGACTGTACGCATAATTTTGATTTATGCTTGCGTCAGCGCTGATAAGATTGGAAATCGTCGCGCGCTGAAAAGAATCGTTCAGCTCGATATTGTTTTCACGGAACTCCCGTTCGATGACGCTGTCTGTTTCTTCAATAACAGAAAGAACGCCGCTGGGCGCGTATTCTCCGCGGAAATAAAGCTCCGTATACATTTCACCCGGCGAAGCGTAGCCGTCTTCGCTGTTGGAAAATTTATCCAATTCTATCCGGAGCATCTTTCTAAGCGCCCCGTCGGTATAGATCGGAATTGCCGCAAGAATCGCCGTAATCAGCAGAGAGCCGAGAATCAGGCAGAAAAAGAGCCAAAAATTATTTGCAATTTTTCGAAATACGGATTTTATCATTTTCCCGGCCCCATTATCCTTCTATGATCGTATCACCGACCTTCAGGCCATCGAGGACCTGCGCTTGAGAAGACGTTCTGTATCCGATCTGAACCGGAACCTCTTTCTTCAGGTTTGTACTGCTGTCAAGCATATATACGAACTGGTTGCCGTTAAACTCATACAGCGCCGACGTAGGGATCACCAGACAGTTTTCAATTTCAAATTCTGTATAGTCATATTTCACAGAGGAACCAAGCGTAACGCCCTCCGGCGGATTCTCCATCTTGCAGTAGTAAACGGCCTCCGATATGAAGTCCAGGCCTGTTTCTCTAATTACCGCGTCCGTTCCCACGATCGTTCCCGTAAACGATTCCGCCCCAGGTATTACAGCGCCTTCGCTGTCTACCTGAGTAAGCGTAAGCGTTTCTCCTACGCGGAATTGCTGAGGCGTATATTCTTCATGGGACAAATATTTATCAAATACAACATATGTATATTTCGGATCCTCGGAATCGATGGCAATCATCGTTTCACCGGCAACGATTTCCTTCGGCTCCGTGGCCGCCGTATAGGAAGTATTGATGTAGACTACTTTCCCTGACACCGATGCATACAGCATTGTATTTTCATAAGCAAGCTTCAGCGCTTCGTATTGCTTCTGAGCGCTTTCAAGCTCCAGCTGGGCGACACGGTATTCGGAGGCGGAAAGGCTGCCGTTCCGATATGCGTTTTCCTGTGTTTCAAACGTCATTTTTTCCTTTTCATAATCAATTTCCGCCTGCAGATATTCAATTTCCAGATCAGAATTGTCAAGCTCCATTAACAGGTCTCCCGCCGAAACGGTCTGACCAAGCGTCACATGGATCGCCTTGAGCTTTCCTCCTCCCGAGGGGAACGAATGATTTGTATAATAAATAGAGGTAACCTTTCCGACGCCCGTGACCGTACTCCTGAGCGTATCCTCCTTCACACGGTAAAAGGAATACTCAATCGGCTGCGGCGTTTTCAGTGCCGGAACCGACGGTTCTTCTTCCGCAGGAAAAAGGGAGCAGCCGGACAACAAGGAAGCTGCCTGCACCGTTGCCGCAATCAGCGCGAGAATTTTAATTTTTGTTTTTTTCAGCATGGGTTACCTCCGTAATACGATTTCAGTTTTTCCTCATTCTTCTATTCAGAGCGTCTTGACCTGCTACAGAATACCCGTAAAATCCCAGAAAATCTCCCAGCGCGTAATATTCGCCGTGGTTGTATGCGACAAGGTTTGCTTTTCTCAGATCGATTGCGCCGGTTTCGTCAAAAAGAGTTTTGGCCACAACGACATTTTCGATTTCCGCCAGGAACAGATCGTGTGATCCAAGCTCCATCACCTCTTTCACGCGGCATTCCAGAGATGCGGGTGATTCCGCGATCAGCGGGACGCCCGTCTTCTCCCCCGGGATCTTCGTCAGATGCAGCTCGGAAAATTTGTCAATTTCTCTGCCAGATTTCACTCCACAGTAATCCGTAGCCCGAACCAGCTCTTCGGACACGAGATTCACGGCAAATACGCCGTCATTTTTTATAATATCATGTGAATAGCGCTCTTTCCTCACGGAAATGGAAAGCATGGGAGGCTCCGAGTTCACCGTGCCCGCCCAGGCAAGCGTTATAATGTTGGATCGTTCCATCGTCCCGCAGGTCACCATGACGACCGGCACGGGATTCAGAAAAGCAGACGGTTTAATTTGAATCTTCGATTCAATACCATTCTTGTTCATATATTCACACTCCATCTGATAGTTCATCTATATCGTACAATATGAATATAAATGTTTCAATTATGATTATATGAATATTTATGAACAAAGCGCTTAAAATATTTGCCCAAAAAAAGAAAACGGCTCCGCCAAACGCCAAGATAAAAGCCTCATATCATGTGTTTCTTCAAAAGGATGTAATTTTAAAATAAAGCCCATTCACTAGGTTCTCTGCAGAAAGAAATTCAGGCTTTAATCAGATTGACAAATGATAAAAAAATGTGTAAAACATTGGCAATACAAATCCATTGCAGCCCCATAAACTGGGATGCGATATTTTTCAGCCGTTTCAATTATGAAAATACATCGAACAAACGGAGGGGCTTAAATGACGACAGAATACCGCCGTGCGACGGCAGAAGAATACGAGGCTCTGATCGACTTTGCAAATTTTGTTTTCCAAATAAATTTTGCTGAGCTGCTGCCAAAGCTCTATAACGGTCATCCTGAGCTGGCACAGTACCATTATCTCGCGCTGGAGGAAGGCAAAATCAAGGGACTGGTCGCCTCCATCCCGCTGGAATTCTCGATAGATGGGGAAACGGTCAAAGCCTTCGGCATCGGCACAGTGTCCGTCCACCCGGAGGCGCGCGGCAAAGGGTACATGAAAGAGCTGATGAACCGCGCCATTGCCGACGCCAAGGCGGATGGCGCCGATCTGATGTGCCTGGGCGGCCAGCGGCAGCGGTATGAATATTTTGGCTTTTCCAAAGCCTGCATTCAGCGCAGTTACATCCTCACTCCAAATAACCGCCGCCATTGGAAACGGATCAGCACCAAGGGGATTGAATTTCTCCCCTTGTCGGAAAGCCGCGAGTACGCAGAAGGCTGCTGGCAGCTGCATCAAGCGCTGCCCATTCACGCAAAGCGAAAAATCGAGAATTTCGCCGAGGTCTGCCGCAGCTGGTCCTGTGAAGCCTGGGTGATCCGCAAAAGCGGGCAATTTCTGGGCTACTGCATCCTCAATGCGGACTGTACTGCCGCCGCAGAGCTGCTGCTTGGCGACTGGCAGGAGGTACTCCCCGTTCTTTTTGCCCTGTCCGAGAAAACCGGAAAAGACCTGAGCGTTACTCCCTTCAGCTGGCAGAAAGAGCTGAATCGCGCTCTCAGCCTGGTAAGCGAGGCCGGCGCTATTAACGACGGAGAAATGTTCCGGCTGCTCAACTTCCCGCGGATGCTGAAGCTGCTTCTGCAGCGGAAGGCGAGGCAGGCAGGGCTGTCCGACGGCGCTCTGGTTCTGGAAATCCCCGGCGAGGGAAAATATGAAGCTGCTGTAGAAAGCGGCGTGGTTTCAATAGAAGAAACGGCGAAGCCGGCTGACTGGTCGCTGGACGCGGTAGAGATGCAGAATCGTATCGTTTCAGTCTCGAACCTCTGGCAGTATGACTCCTTCCTGGAAAACAGCTGGTTTCCCCTGCCGCTTGAATTACCGAATCACGATATGGTATAAGGCGCAGGAATCTTTCCATTCCCTCTGAATAAAAAGGATTCGCTTTCCTGCTGAGATAAAAAATATGGCGGCACAGCAAATGCCATGCCGCCATGCAGAAGCATCAAACGACTTCTTTTGCCGAAACGGCGAAGCCGCCGGCAAATTAGTAATTTGCTCTTTTCTGATAATGCGTGTGAAGATCGTGGTGCGCCTGATGGCTTCCCGGCGCTCCATAATACTCCGCATAGAGCTTTTGAATAAACGGATTATCGTGCGCTTTCCGGATCGGAAGCTCACGGTCCTCCTCATACGTTGCTTTTGCACGTTCCGCTCTGAGGTCGATCCAGCTTCTGATTGAGGAAGGCTGAATCACCTGTCCGCCGCCGTTTACGCATCCGCCCGGGCACGCCATGATTTCGATAAAATGATAATCCGCTTCTCCTGCGCGGATCTTATCCAGAAGCTTCCTGGCATTTCCGAGTCCGCTTGCAACGGCCAGCTTAATATCCGTCCCCGCTACGTTTACGGTTGCCTCTTTAATGCCTTCCACGCCGCGTACCGCATGGTATTCAATTTTATCTACCGGAGCAGATTCTCCTGTCAGAATATCTGCGACCGTACGCAGCGCCGCCTCCATAACGCCTCCCGTAGCGCCGAATATGACGCCCGCTCCGGAAGCGTTTCCGATGGGGCTGTCAAAATCCGTGTCCTCAAGACTTGCAAAATCAATTCCTGCTTCCCGGATCATCTGCGCCAGCTCGCGCGTAGTAAGAACAGCATCCACATCGGGATATCCGGAAGCGCTCAGCTCCGCCCTGTCAGCCTCGAATTTCTTCGCCGTACAGGGCATTACAGATACCACATAAATCTTGGCCGGATCGATGTTCTCCTGCTTCGCGTAATAAGTTTTGAGTACCGCGCCGAACATCTCGTGCGGCGATTTGCAGGAAGAAAGATTTTCCAGGAAATCCGGATAATTATGCTCGCAGAATTTAATCCATCCAGGGCTGCACGACGTAATCATCGGGAGCTTGCCTCCATTTTTGATTCTCTCCAAAAGCTCCGTGCCCTCTTCCATAATTGTGAGATCCGCGCTCGTATCCGTATCGAACACTTTGTCCGCTCCGAGTCTGCGGATCGCGGTCACCATTTTGCCTGTAGGACGGGAACCGATCGGCATTCCAAAGGCCTCTCCGATCGAGACGCGCACTGCCGGCGCAGTCTGGAAAATTACATATTTTTCCGGATCGGCAATTGCGTTCCAGACCTCTTCAATTTCACTCTTCTCCTGCAGCGCTCCCGTCGGGCAGACGGCGATGCACTGTCCGCAGTTTACGCAGGGCGTTTCCACAAGCGGTTTGCCGAACGCACAGCCGACCACTGTTTTAAAGCCGCGCTCCATCGTATCAATGACGCCGACCGTTTGAACGTTCTTGCAGACGCTGACGCATCTCCGGCATAAAATACATTTGTTCGGATTTCTTATAATGGAAGGAGACAGGTCGTCGATCGGCAGCACTTCTTTTCCTCCAATAGCGTCAAAGCGGATATCCGTAACGTTCAGTTCCTTCGCAAGGCGCTGCAGCTCGCAGTTTTCGGAACGTACGCAGGTCAGGCACTGTCTGTCATGATTCGAAAGAATCAGCTCCAGCGTAATTTTTCTGGCCTTCCGTACCTTCTCAGAATTCGTGATTACTTCCAATCCCTCCGATACGGGATATACGCAGGCCGCCTGAAGCGCCCTGGCGCCTTTAATTTCCACAACGCACATACGGCACGCGCCGATTTCATTGATGCCTTTTAAAAAGCAAAGCGTCGGGATCTTTATGTTTGCGTTTCTCGCCGCCTCAAGGATGGTAATGCCCTCCGGGACCTGCATCGAAACGCCGTCTATCTTAATATTGACCATACCTTAAAAACCTCCGTTCCTTTATTCCTTCACGATTGCGCCGAATTTACACTTTTCCATACAGGCTCCGCACTTTACGCATTTTGTGCTGTCAATGACGTACGGAGAACGGATTTCTCCCTGGATACAGCCTACCGGACAATTCTTGGCGCAAACGCTGCAGCCCTTACACTTCGACGCGATGATCTTATATTGCAGAAGATCCTTGCAGACGCCTGCGGGGCACTTCTTATCGACGACATGCGCCACATATTCATCCTTGAAATACCGAAGCGTGCTAAGTACGGGATTCGGCGCGGTCTGGCCGAGTCCGCAGAGCGCGGACGCCTTGATCGCAGCGGCCAGCTCATAAAGATCGTCGATATCCTTTAATTCGCCTTTTCCCTTGGTGATCTTATCCAGAATATCGTACATTCTTTTCGTACCGATCCGGCACGGAGGACATTTTCCGCAGGATTCCTCGACGGTAAAGGCCAGGAAAAACTTTGCGATATCGACCATACAGGTATCTTCATCCATAACGATCAATCCGCCGGAGCCCATCATGGATCCGATCTCGATCAGTGTATCGTATTCAATCGGCGTATCTATAAGACTGGCCGGAATGCAGCCTCCGGAAGGACCTCCCGTCTGCGCCGCCTTAAATTTCTTCCCGTTCGGAATCCCGCCGCCGATGTCATATATAATATCCCGGAGCGGCGTGCCCATCGGAATTTCAACAAGTCCCGTATTTTTGATTTTTCCGCCTACCGCGAAGACCTTCGTGCCCTTGCTCCGTTCGGAACCAATGGAAGAAAACCAATCGGCTCCTTTCAAAATGATCTGCGGGATATTGGCGTACGTCTCCACGTTGTTTAAAATGGTCGGCTGCTGGAACAGCCCTTTCACCGCCGGGAACGGCGGACGCGGACGCGGCTCGCCGCGGTGCCCCTCGATGCTCGTCATAAGAGCTGTTTCCTCTCCGCATACGAACGCACCGGCGCCGAGACGGATCTCGATGTCAAACGAAAAATCCGTACCGAAGATATTCTTGCCGAGCAGCCCGTATTCTTTTGCCTGCTCGATCGCAATCTGAAGACGTGATACCGCGATCGGATATTCCGCTCTGACATAAATATAGCCCTGATCCGAACCAATCGCATAGCCGGCGATGGCCATTGCCTCAAGCACAACATGCGGATCTCCCTCAAGCACGCTTCGATCCATAAAAGCTCCCGGATCGCCCTCATCCGCGTTGCAGCACACATATTTCTTATCGGAAACGCTCTTACGCGCAAAATCCCATTTTCTTCCCGTCGGGAACCCGGCGCCGCCGCGTCCCCGAAGGCCGGATTTCAGCACCGTGTCTATCACTTCCTCCGGAGTCATTTCCGTAACGACTTTTCCAAGCGCTGCATATCCGTCGTACGCTATGTATTCGTCAATATTTTCCGGGTTGATTCTGCCGCAGTTTCGCAGAGCTACGCGCATCTGCTTTTTAAAGAATTCGCTTTCCTGTACGTCCGTTTCCTCAACCGTCTTCTCCGTAGGCTCCAGCAGGTGTTTTACGATTCTGCCCTTCACCAGGTGCTCCTCTACGATCTCCTGGACATCCGTTTTCGTAACGCGGCAGTACATCGCGCCCTCCGGATAAACAACGACGATCGGACCCTCTGCACATAAACCAAAGCAGCCTGTTTTGACGACCTTTACTTCATTTTCGATTCCGGCATCCTTCAGGCGCTGTTCAAATTCATCGAACAGAACTGCCGAACCGGATGATGTGCAGCCCGTTCCCGCGCACACCAGTACGTGTGATCTGTAAAATTGCATATATGATGTCCTCCTTTGCCGTCAATCTTCCACGGCGCCTATGGTATACTCACTGACTACTTTTCCGTTTACGATATGATCCGTAACGACGCGGACGGCCTTCTCCGGCGTCATTTTCACATACGTTACCTTCGTTCCGTCTTTGTCGATCACTTCTACAATCGGCTCCAGCCTGCACATGCCGATACAGCCCGTCATTGCAACCGTGGCGTTTGTGATGTTTCTTTTGCGGATTTCGTCCACGAACGCATTCATAACCGGTCTGGCTCCGGCGGCGATTCCGCAGGTCGCCATTCCCACGATGATCCTTGTGCCCTCCGCGCCGTTTCTCATGGATATTTCGTTTTGCGTTTTTTCTTTAATAGCTTTCAATTCAGCTAACGATTTCATTCAGAACACCTCCGAAAATAATTTGTACATTCTCATTGATATAATCGCAGATCCACTGCAGAATCTCATATTCCGTGATGGGAACGCCGTCCAGTTCCTTTTCGACCTCCGCCGTATCGAAAAGAAAGCTTCCCTTGGAAGACCGCAGCGTCAGTACGAATCTCGTCTGAGGAGCGCCGGAGATTAAAAACCGCATCGTCTCTCCCAGATCGCCGAGCGGCAGTCTGTCGATATTGGAAATCTCAAAGTCCCCCGACAGTACCGTACCGACATTTACCTGAGAGCGAATCTCCAGGCGGCCTCCGCTCTGCTCGCAGGCGAGCTTAAAAAAAGGAATTCCCATTCCGACATTGCGCGTCTTTCGGCTGGTAGTGAAAGGATCCGTCACAGACGCAAGGAACTCTTCGCTCATTCCGCAGCCGTTGTCCTCGATGCGGACGCTCAGCCTCTGATTCTCTGCATCGCCCGCGACATCGATCCGGATCTCGCTCGCTCCGGCGGAAATGGAGTTTTGTGTCAGATCCAGAATATGCAGGGAAATATCGCGCAGCATGGGACGTCAATATTTGGCCAGGATCCCCGGAATATCATCCGGAACAAGCCTTCCATATACATCGTTGTTAATTGTAAGCACCGGAGCAAGACCGCAGGCGCCGATGCACCGGCAGGCGTCCAAAGAAAACTTTCCATCCTCAGTGCAGTCTCCGACCTGGATATTCAGCGATTCTTTCAGTTTATCTAAAACGAGATCCGCGCCTTTTACATAACACGCGGTGCCGAGACATACGGAAATTTTGTATTCTCCCTTTGGTTTCAATGAAAATTGGGCATAAAACGTCACCACGCCGTATACTTCCGCCAGCGGGATATTCATGCCTTCTGCGATGATCTTCTGAACCTCGATCGGCAAATAACCATAGATCAGCTGCGCCTCATGAAGTACATGGATCAGGGAGCCCTGCTTGTCTTTGTTCTCCGCAATGATCTCCTGTAACTTGACGAGCTTCTCGTCACAGCTGCAGTCACAAGTGTTTCCCATATAGTTGAACCTCCATCTTCAGCAAATATTTGTAAAATATATACTTACCAACCTTATAATTATATCGCAGCTTTTTGTAAATATCAACAGATAAATTCGGCCTCGCTCACAAAATCCTCCCCTGCCGCAAAGCGTCTATAATTCCGGCGGCGCTCGGCTCTTCTACCTCGAGCACTGCTCCGCCTTCCTCCTGTATTTTATCAATATAATGAGCGTCTGACGATGGCAAAAGCTTGTAATTTTCCAGTTCCGGGAAATTTTTCAATAAAATTTTTCTGTCGCAGCCGCAGGAAATTTCTACGAATCCATGCGGATACCCGTACGGAAGCGCGCCCAGGCTTGTAAGCACGCTGTAAGAATCTCTGTCCACATGCGCGGGATAAGCGATCCCTCCCAGAGACGCCGCAAGTCCAAAGGAATCGTCGATTGTGATGCCGGTTGAGGCCAGAAGCATCCGGTCAAGCTCCCCGCAAACTTCATCCGCTGCATTAAACAGAAGCTGCCTTCCGAATATATCAGTGCGGTTCAGCGGCACGGCGCCGCCGTACGACGAAAGAAGGATTTCCTGAAAACGAGAAAGGCCGTCCTGATCGGGAAACAGACAGACAACGTGGATTTGCTCCGCAGTTTCCAATTCAAGCCCGGGAACGACCGTAATTCCATAGTTTTTCCCCAATATGGCCGCCGCTTCCGAATTCATCGAAGCGTTATGATCTGTAACGGCAATTGCCGAAAGTCCATTCAGCGCCGCCATTCCGACAATATTCCCTGGCGTCATCAGATCGTCTCCGCAAGGAGATAGTGCAGAATGGATATGAAGATCAACTGAAATTTTTCGAAAGCTCATACGCTTTTATGATCAGCTCCGCAGCCTGCAGCGGCGTGGAAAGCAGCGTAACTTCGCGCTCACGCGCTTTCTCCGTCAGGGAATCCGGAATTTCGATGTCTTCCGGAATCACGATGCAGGCCACGTCTACAAGCGAAGCAACGGCCAAAATATTAATATTATTCATGACCGTTACCCACAAATCGCCCTCTTTTGCATGCGAGATGACCCAGCTCAGCAGATCACACGCATAAAAACCGGAAATCGTCCGCTCCGGATCGCCCGTTACCAGCTTTAAGCTGCACGGCTCCAGAATGTCACTGATTTTCATTTTCCTCCTCCGTTCCGTCCGTAAAACCATTGTCGAACATCATCATTTCATTGGCAAGCCGTTTAATTTTCCTGCGCAGAATAAAAATACAGTCCGTCATGCGTGCCTTTCCGCGAACGACGTCTTCGGCAAGCGCCCTGCAGCTCGGAGAGCCGCAGGCTCCGCAGTCCAGCGCAGGCAGCCTTTCATAGATCTCGTTCATTTTCCGCAGCTTTTCCATTGCCTTCATCATATCGGGATCGAGCGTGCTGACGTCATAATGAATCAGAGGCTTTTCCCATGCGGTATCCCGCAGCTCCTCCGCTTCAATTTCGCGGTAGAAGGCAGGCGTATCCTCCATCTGCTGGCGGTTTCTGTTTTTTGCAACATACAGATTTTCCACCGTCAGCGGCCCGCCGATGCAGCCCCCGATGCATGCGGAGGTTTCAATAAAATCAATATCCTTGATCCTGTCATCCTCAAGATCCTCAAGGATCTTTACGACGTTCTGGATTCCATCCACGTAAAGAACCTTTTTCGTATCGATCGCCAGCGCCTCTCCTCCTGTAGACGCCCAGCGGACGCCATACTTTCCAGCCTGAAGCAATATTTCATCCACATTATCCTCCCGCATTTTCGCCAGCTGCTTTAAAAGCTTGAAATATACCATTTTAATCGGAATCACGCCGTCTACATTCGACCGCTCCACCTCAAGCGGCGCTTTCGTGCTCGTCATTTTTGCAGCGCAGGGAGAAAGGAAAAACACGCCTACCTCATCCGGAGAAACATTATTCAAAGCGCAGAATTCCCGTCTGGCATTCTGCGCGGCGATTTCCATCGGGGATTTAATCGGGATCAGATTCGGAATCAGATTCGGATAGCGGAGCTGAATCAGGCGGACCACAGCCGGACATGCCGAGGAAATCAGAGGGAACTCACCGCGGTAAGCGCGCAGATAGGCGTTGCTTTGATGCGTAACGATTTCAGCGCCGCGCGCGACCTCATAGATATAATCAAAGCCCAAGGCCTTCAACGCCGCAACAATATGTTTTCTGGTGTAAAGATTCGCGTCGAACTGCATATAGAGCGAGGGCGCCGGCAGAGCAATCGTGTATTTGAATTCGGCGAGGAGATCCCAGGAATCCGTATGCGCGACTTTTGCCTTATACGGACAGGTCCGGATGCATTCGCCACAGTCAATGCATCTGTCGTTCAGTATTTTTGCTTTTCCGTTTTGAACGCGGATTGCCTCCATCGGGCATTTTTTGATGCAATTTGTACAGCCCTTGCAAAGCTTTTCGTCAAGCAGGACGGAATGACTGTATGATTCGGACACTCTGAAGCCCCCCTCTTGGATTCGATCGATCAGACGATGTTGACGGTCAGCGTCACGACGGTGCCCTTTCCGACCGTGCTTTCGATCTGCATATCGTCCGTATAACGCTGCATGTTTGGAAGTCCCATTCCGGCGCCGAATCCCAGCTCCCGAACGGTTTCCGGCGCAGTAGACCATCCGGCCGTCATAGCCTGCGCAATGTCGGGGATTCCCGGTCCGTGATCCGATATTTTAACGGTGATTTTCTCAGGCGTAATTTCAATGTCCGCCTCGCCGCCGCCTGCGTGAATAATTGCATTGATTTCCGCCTCGTACATGGCGATGGCGACGCGCTTGACGATAGCAGGATTTACGCCGATTTTATTCAGCGTCCGCTTTACGCCGCTCGACGCTTCCCCTGCTGCGGAAAAGTCCACCGCATCAATATCATAATGTAACGTTAACGACTGATTGCTCAATCCCAGACACCCTTTCCGACGATTCCGGCGCTGTAAAGCTTGCCGCAGGTAATAAACAGGGGGTGTTTGGTCGTAAGGATCGTAATCCCCATTTCTTTTGCAAGAGAGATGATCGTTTCCCCGGGCACCTTGCCGCGAACAAAGCAGATTACTTTGATGTCCATCATTTCGCACGTTCTGACGACCTGGGGATTCACGAGGCCGGTACATAGAATGACGCTTTCTTTAACAAACGCCATTACATCGCTCATCAGATCCGCCCCGCAGCCCGAATAAATCTCAAGCTCCATATTTTCCTCGCCCGTGAGAACCTGTGCGTCTAAAATATCAATAATTTCTCTCACTTTCAGCATCAGACATCAAACCTCTTTCTTATGTTTCCGAGCCGTTCGGTTACATTCTCATACATCTGCTGATATTTTACCAGCTTTGCTTTTTCCTCGTCAATCACTTTCTGCGGCGCTCTGGATACAAAGCTTTCGTTTCCAAGCTTTCCCTTTACGCGGCTTAGCTCCCGCTCGAGGTTTTCTTTTTCCTTTGAAAGGCGTTCTATTTCCTTTTCAAAGTCGATCAGCTCGTCAAGCGGAATATAGATTTCGGCCCCGTCTACGACTGCAGCGGCGGCGTCCTCCGGGATGCCGGATTTATCGTTCTGCACCGTAATTCCGGAAGCGGAGGCCAGCCTTGCGAAAAGCGGTTCCGCATCGCGGAGCACTGCGGCGGCCCTCCCGGACGCGGCAAATACAATGTGCGCTTTGCGGGAAGCGGGAACGTTCATTTCCTGCCGGATATTCCGGATGGCGCGAATGGCGCTGATCACCAGTTCCGTATCTTTTTCCTCTTCGGGATACTCGCGAGCCGGATCATATTCCGGCCATTTTGAAATCATGATGCTTTCCGCGTCTTTATACAAGCTCTGATAAAGCTCTTCTGTGATAAACGGCATGAATGGGTGCAGCAGCTTCAGACAGCGGATCAGTACGTCGTTGAGCACGTACTGCGCTTCGAGTCTGGCCGGAGCGGCCGCGTCGAAGAGCCGCGGCTTGACGAATTCAATATACCAGTCGCAGAAGCAGTCCCAGAGGAAATCATATACCTTTGCAAGCGCAATGCCCAGTTCAAATTTTTCCAGATTTTCCGTGACCTCCCGAATCAGCGTATTGCAGGCAGAGAGAATCCATTTATCCTCCGCGGTAAAGCGTTCCGGATCGATTTTGGAAAAATCTGGCTCATCGTCAAAATTCAGGAGCGCAAAGCGTGTGGCGTTCCAGATTTTGTTCGCGAAATTCCGCGCGGCTTCGACTTTCTCCGGCAAATATCTCTGATCATTGCCGGGCGCGTTTCCGGAGGTCAGCGCGAACCGCAGCGCGTCCGTCCCGTACTCGTCGATCACTTCGAGTGGATCGATGCCGTTTCCGAGGGATTTCGACATTTTTCTGCCCTGAGAATCGCGGACCAGGCCATGGATCAGTACATATTTGAAGGGAGGCTCTCCCATCTGTTCGCAGGCGGAGAAAATCATACGCGCCACCCAGAAGAAAATGATGTCGTATCCCGTCACCAATACATCCGTAGGATAGAAATAGTCCAGATCTTCCGTCTGCTTCGGCCAGCCGAGCGTGGAAAACGGCCAAAGCGCCGAGCTGAACCATGTATCCAGCGTATCGGGATCCTGATGGAGCCGCTCGGATCCGCAGTGCGGACAGCAATCCGGTTTTGTTTTGGAGACGGTCGTTTCGCCGCATTCGTCGCAATAATAGGCCGGGATTCTGTGTCCCCACCAGAGCTGCCTTGATATGCACCAGTCCTGAATATTCTCCATCCAATTATAGTAAATTTTAGAAAAACGATCCGGTACGAAACGGACTTTACCCGATCGTACCGCCTCAATTGCAGGACCGGCCAGAGGCTTCATTTTCACGTACCACTGCTTGGAAACCATCGGTTCCACCACCGTTCCGCAGCGCTGGCACGTTCCGACGTTATGCCGGTGCGGCTCCGTTTTGACGAGCAATCCCAGCGCATCAAGATCGCGTACAATCTGCTTCCGCGCCTCATACCGTTCCATGCCGCGGTATTTTCCGCCGTTTTCGTTGACATAGCCGTGATCGTCCAGAATTTTAATAACCGCAAGATTGTGGCGGCGGCCCACTTCGAAATCGTTCGGATCATGCGCGGGGGTGATTTTAACGGCGCCCGTCCCGAATCCGAGCTCGACATAGTCGTCGGCGATGATCGGAATTTCCCTGTCCACCAACGGCAAGAGAAGCGTTTTCCCAACCAAATGCTTATAGTTTTCATCCGCGGGGTTTACTGCCACCGCCGTGTCCCCCAGCATGGTCTCGGGACGCGTCGTTGCAATCGTAAGGAAGCCGCTGCCGTCCGCGAGCGGATAATTGATATACCAAAAGCTGCCGTCCAGCTCTTTATATTCCACTTCGATATCGGAGATCGAGGTATTACAGTGCGGGCACCAGTTCGTGATCCGTTCTCCGCGGTAAATAAGACCTTTTTCATACAATCTTACAAACACTTCAAGAACCGCCTCGGACAGGCCCTCGTCCATGGTGAAGCGAAGACGGTCCCAGTCGCAGGAGCTGCCCAGACGCTTGAGCTGGTTCACGATTCTGTTTCCGTAGAGCTCCTTCCATTCCCAGGCACGTTTCAGGAAGGCTTCCCGGCCGACCTTCTCCTTTGTCAGGCCCTCCTGCGCCATGGCGTCCACGATTTTCGCCTCTGTTGCGATGCTGGCGTGATCGGTTCCCGGCACCCAGAGCGCCGCAAAGCCCTGCATCCTTTTGAATCGGATCAAAATATCCTGCAGCGTGTTGTCCAGCGCATGGCCCATATGCAGCTGCCCGGTGATATTCGGAGGCGGGATCACAATCGTAAAAGGCTTTTTGCCCGGCTCCGCCTTTCCCCGGAAGTATCCTTTTTCTTCCCAGTTTTGATAAATTCTTTTCTCAACGCCGGCGGGATCATAAACCTTCGCCATCGTATCAGCCTTTTTCATAAGTCCGTTTCCTCCTGATTTGCAGCTTATTGTAACTGAATAGACCGTTTTATGATACATCTATCCGTCGGTTTTTGTCAATTCCGAAAATCATTTCCTTTATTTTCTCTGCGCGTTTTTAAAACAGTTTCATTTTTCTGCAAAATAAGACTTGAATTTTATCTGCGCATATGCTATAGTAACGATACTTCGCCTTCATAGCTCAGTAGGTAGAGCGCATCCATGGTAAGGATGAGGTCGCCGGTTCGATCCCGGCTGAAGGCTCCAGAAAGAACTTCCGTTTCGACGGAAGTTTTTTTATGTCTGGTAAAAATCTGAGATTCAGCGCGGCGGCTGGAATTCCAGCTCCGGCTCGTATCTCACCGTGTCGTTAAAATGCCACCATTCGTTATAATATCCCTGAAATCCGCAGGACGTCATGACGTCCTCAAGCAGCCGCGCGTTTTCAGCCGCCGCCGGGCTGACATCGCTGTAATCTCGATCCGCCTTTTCGCTGAAATGATCGAAGGAGGTGGGCATTTCTATTTCGTTTCCTTCCGAATCGATCAGCGTAAGATCCAGCGCGCAGCCTCGCGTGTGATTGGAATAACCGACATTCGGATTAGATACGAAATTTCCGTCGGGACAGATTTCCCAGAGGCGGAACTGCGCGGAAACAGGGCGGTAAGCATCCCAGATTTTTATCCGGTAGCCCTGCTGTGAAAAAATTTCCTGCGCCTGCGCAAGCTTTACAACCGTTCCATAACGCGCATATGCTTCTGTAAAATCATATATCACCTGCCCCGTAAAATTCTCCGTAGTGGCATACTTGAGATCGATGACCGCCTCGGGCACATAATCCACAATTCGTACGAATTCATCCGCCTCTGGAACCCGCTCCGGCGTGGGAGGCAGGGAGGCCGATTCGGTCGGTGTCGCAGCTGCGCTTACCGGCGGCTGCGTAACTGCAGCCGGCGTATAAAACAGGACAGAGGGGGTTCCCGTTGCGGACGCGGCCTGCCTCCGCGTTCCGCAGGAAGCGGCGGTAAACAGCACGGCGGACAGAAAAGAAAAAAGCGTAAGAATTTTATTTTTAAATTCCATTTACAAACACCTCAAAATATGTTAGGATAAAGATGTTGTCGTTGTACGGCATATCTGAGCGGGTGTAGTTCAATGGTAGAATTCCAGCTTCCCAAGCTGACTACGGGGGTTCGATTCCCCTCACCCGCTCCATTTTTATACTCCCATACGGGAGTTTTTTTGTCAACCAATCCGGAATGTGAAGTTTATCGGCAGAATATAAGGATTACAGTAAATTTCATTCATCGTTCAAGATGCACCGCATTATGACGGCGTCTTCGGTTCCGTAATAGTTCTTTCGAACCGCAATTTCCTCAAACCCCTCTGTCTGGTACAGCCGTCTCGCCGGCAGATTCGTTTCCCGGACCTCCAGGAACAGCCTGGCGGTGTGCTCCGCCGCGAGCGTGCGTTTCATTTCCTGCAAAAGCGCCCTCCCGATCCCGGCTCCGCGCCATTCCCTCCGCACCGCGATCCGCAGCAGCTCCGCCTCATCCAGGACTCCCTGAACGCAGCAATAGCCAACCGCCGTTTTTCCTTCTGCGGCCGCGAAACAGCGCGTTCCCTCGCTGCGTATTTCATCCTCCAGCATCGCTTCGCTCCACGGCTTCTGAAAGGACTCCGCCTCGATCTCGGCAATATTCCGAAGCAACTCTGCTGTCAGTGTTTCAAATTGAATCCGTATAATTTTTATAATACTCCACCTTCAAACGTTCCGCCGTGTATTCGCCGATGACGCCTGCGGCCTCTGCGGCGGCATATTTTTCGCGGGCCAGCAAAGCGATCGCAGCCGGGTTTCCTGCGGAAAGCTCCGAGGGAAGCGGGCGGTACATTTCGCCGAGCAAATCCGTAAGCAGAGCGCCATTTGCAGCCGTGCCGTCTCCGGTGAACAGGATGCGTTTTCCCGCGTATTCCGTCCGCAGCGTTTCGCAAAGCGTTTCACAGGAAAGGGCGCGGCAAGGAAGCAGTTCCGCGCTTCCCCGGTACAGCGCCGCATACACGCGGGCATTGCGCGCATCGATCATCGGGCAGACCAGCTGTTCTTCCCCCACAGCGCAGGCCGCCGCAAGCGCCTCGAGCGTATTCAATCCAATCAAAGGAATTTCGAGAGAATAAGCAAACGCTTTTGCCGTCGTAACGCCGATTCGGAGTCCCGTATAAGAGCCCGGTCCGTTTGTAACCGCGACAAGTCCTAGCTCAGACGGCGAAACGCCTGCGGCAGCCAAAATATATTCCACCGCCGGGAGCAGCTTGACCGAATGCGTCCTCTGATCCTGAATCTGAATGGAAGCCAGAACGCTGCCATCCTCGCATACCGCCGCCATTGCCGTTTTACAGGATGTATCCATCACAAGAAGCTTCATTCCGCATACCTCCTGATCTCGATTTCACGGCGCTCCGGCGAAATATCGTCGCGACGCGAGAGCCTGACATCCGTAATTCTCTGCCTGTAATATTTTTTGATTTCCGGCACGCGTTCCGCCCATTCGATGAACAGCACGGCGCCATTCTCCGCATATTCTTCAAAGCCGATGTCTAAAAGCTCCTCATAGGAGGCGATCCGGTAAAGATCAAAATGGTATAACAGGCTTTCGCCGCTGCGGTATTCGTTTACGATGGTAAAGGTCGGACTGGTGATATAATCACGGATGCCAAGCGCTTTTGCCGCGCCGGACGTAAAGCACGTTTTTCCCGCGCCGAGTTCTCCGTTCAGCGTTACGATATCGCCTGGCTTCAAGAGCCGCCCGAGCTTCTCCCCTACGGCCTCCGTTTCTTTTTCACTGTCCGTCTGAAATTTCATCAAGAGTTCCATTTGGGGAATCTCCTCGCTTCCTGTAAAATCGCATCCATTATACTATATCCCTGCAAATTTTACAAAGCGGGCAAGCTCACGTCTGCGCCGGATACTCTCTTGTTACGAATTCATACGGCGGGATCCGTACGCAATCCATTCTTTCCAAAGGCGGAATCCGTACGACCGCCGTCTGGGCGGTATCCAAGGGATTGAACAGCCGGAGCAGATATTTTCCATCCGCTGTCCGGTAAAATGCGGTGCATACCACGGAAGGGGCGCTGTCAAGCTCCAATCCCGGCAGCGGCTTCCTTTCGCCTTCCGTTCCGTGCGGGAAAAAGGACAGTCCCATCGGCGCCTCGTGAAATACCTGTGCCTTCCGGCCGGCCTCCGCAAGCAGAGCGTCCGCAGGCCCGCCCTCAAAGCGGAAGCGGAACAGCCGTTCTCCCTGGTCAATATACGCCGAGAATCGATCGTCCGGCATCACCCTCCGATCCGGGCCAAGCGGGTGGCCGGTATATCCCGGCGAACGAAGCAGCGTAACAAGCAGCGCGTTTTCTTCCACAGAAGAGCCGTACGTCCCGTCATTGATCAGCAGAAGGCCGTTTCCCTTTGTGTGACCGGTCACGGTGCGGCGTTCCAAGCAAATACCGGTTTCTCCTTCCTGCAGCTCCCGCAGCATGACAAATTGCTGAGAGACGTTTTCCCGCCCGTTTTCCGGAAGATTTTCCAGCCCGTACGCCACCTGGCCGATGCACTGCGGCGCGTCCAGCAGCGAAGGAATTTCCAGCTTTACCATTTTTTGCTTTTCGTTCCAGTATAAACGTACTTCAATGTCGATCGCGGTGCTGTGCTTTGAAAGAATATAGCGAACGACTGCCTTTGAATCTTCATATCCAAAAAGCGCCTCCACCACAGCGCGCGCGTCCGCGTTTTCGATCACGCGTACAGAGGGCAAAGGACGGTCAAGGCAGGAAAGGCGGCTGCCCGCTATTTCATCAAGGAGCGTAAACGTTCCGATGTAATCGCGAAATTCCGAGACCGTCATTCCCCAGGCGTCACAGGAATCGCGGAGCACGCGCAGGCAAAAGGCCCCCGGCGCCGTATAACGCTCCCCGTCTCTTCGATATTCATCAATCAATCCGGTGACGCAGTTAATCGCGACTCTCAGCCGCGGCGTTTCAAAAATCAGACAATCTGCCTCCCGGCGCAGCGGGGCGATCGGCCTGCCGCCCCGAACAAGCGTAAATTTGCAGTTAAAACGATTCATCTGCATCGGAGCAAGCGCGGCATGAAAAACCACGCGCTTTCTCCAGTCGATCGGAATATGGCTTTCTTCCTGTTCCGCCTGCGACGGCAGAGCATTCCCCATCTCGTCAAACACCTGAGGAAGAGAAAACTGATCGGACCAATTCTGATCCCAAAGCATAAATTCACACGAAAAATCGTCTTCTACCGCATACGGATGCGGATTGAAAATCAAAATAGGAATCTCGTCGGCTTCCGCCCTTTTTTGTCCCCGCGCCAGCGCAAAAAATGCGCGCGCCCGTATGCGGCTGCATAATTCCAGACCATGATCGAGAATCCGGATTCCCATTTCTTCCGCTGACTGTACGGAGGTGCCCGTCAGATAATCGTGAAATTGCGCCAGCAACAAGTCGTGCAGCGCTTCCTCCAGTTCTTTTCCCACATCAGGAATCAGATTCTGCGAATAAGCGGCAGCGGCCATCTTCTCCGTCATGAAATACCAGCTTTCCAGCTGGCGGTATTTCTGTTTGATTCTGATCTGCGTGGTATAACAGCCGGGAGCCCACGGATTCAAATCGCCGCAGTGGCGCGGCAGGCTTTTACCGCTCGTTTTCAGCTCCCGGAAATATGCCTCGGGCGTGGACTGCAGCAGCTCGATTTGCGGAAATTCCTTCCGCAGACGTGCGATCGCCTCAAGATCCGGCCGCGATGCGCCGCCTCCGTGATCTCCCATTCCCCATAACAGCAGAGTAAAGTCATCCTCCGGAAATTCCGCGATCAGTCTGCGGAGCCTGCCTTCCAGCTGGCCGTATCCGTTTCCGTAGCAGTCCGCCCGAAAAGCGGCGACGGAAGAGCCATCATAGCCCACCCACTCGTAAACGCTGCCCGGCAAGGAAAGGCGGTCCGGTCCCGGCCTCGTATGAATATAACTGTCAAAGCCGTTTTTCGTCAGAATCTGCACCAGTCCTCTGCTGTGGCCAAACGAGTCGAAATTCACGGCAGTTGTAGGAGAAATGCCGAATTTTTCCTGAAAATACGCCTTTCCGACCGAAATCTGCCGCATAAAGCTTTCTCCGGACGGCATGTTGCAGTCCGGCTGGAGATACCAGCCTCCCATAATGTGCCAATTCCCCGCACGGACAAGTTTTTGGATCCGGGCAAACAGTTCAGGCTCGTATTCCTCTACCCATTGGTACAGAAGCGCCTCGTTATGATTAAACACGTAATCTCCGTATTCCTCGCAGAAGTCCGCGGCCGTCCGGAATGTCGAAAGCGCCGCAGCAGCGCCTTCCTCCCATTCCCATTGCCAGACCGGATCAATATGGGCATTGCTGATTAAATGAATTCGTTTCGTCATTAGAAAATCCCGCCTTTCGCCGTCTTTTTCATATCGGTATCTATAAACGCATTTCACATTTATGCGAAGTATAGGATACCGCTCCGTTTTTGTAAAGAGGAAAAACAGATTTTCGGCTTGAATCGCAGCGGGATTTTCAAAAGATTTTCAGATCAGCGGATAAAATTCATGGGCCGGAACGCCTCTTTTTCCGGAAAGCCGTAAGCTTCTTTTCCCAATGCAATGCTTTTCATCAGGAACGTCATGTTTCTTGCAAGCGTGCGCATGCCCTGCAGGCCCTCTGTATCCTGCTCGGCCTCGCCAGGCTCTCTGCCGTGGATGCTGTTCCAATATTGGCCGGATGCCACGGGCATCCCTGAAATCGTAAAAAACTTATTCAGCTCGTCGAAGGTTGAAGACAGGCCGCCTCTGCGCGCGGCTACAACGGCAGCGCCAACTTTCATGGTTTTATCAAAATGTGTGCTGAAAAACAGCCGCGTCAGAAAAGCGACCAGCGTTGCGTTTGCAGAAGCGTAATAAACCGGACTTCCAACAACCATTCCGTCGCATGCTTCGAATTTCGGTGCAATCTCGTTGACTGCGTCGTCAAATACGCACTTGCCCGTTTTGGCACATGCGCGGCAGGCAATGCAGCCCCTGATGCTTTTGCCGCCAATGTGCAGAAGCTCTGTTTCCACGCCTTCTTGGGAGAAAATCTTCTCCATTTCATGCAGCGCGACATAAGTGTTTCCCTTTGCATGAGGGCTTCCGTTGATTAAAAGAACCTTCATCTCAAGACCTCCTTACGCTGCTTCTTCAGTCCAGGGGAGCGCGCCGTGTTTTTAAGGCATTTCCATCCTGGAAGGCGTTCCCCACCTTTTCGCCCGACTTCAGATATGCGTTGTGAACGGGGTCAAAAGAAATCGCCTGAAGCTTCTGGGCATCGGGCAGGCCGTCTTCTCCCAAAATACGTTCGTCTGCATTGACATTGACGATCTCTCCAATAATATTTCCGTCCTCATTGAATTTAATAAGCCGGCATTCCAGCGTCATCGGCAGTTCCTCAATGACAGGGGCGTCCACGAATTCGCTTTTGGTGGTATGGAAGCCGGCGCGTTCCATCTTGTCCGGCGTATCATTTCCCGAAGCAATCCCCACATAATCCGCGGCGGCAACGTGGGCGGCGTCGGCAAAGCTTACGGTAAACGCCCCCTTAGCTTTAATGTTTTTCGTTGTTCTGTGCGTCGCACTGAGGCAGAGGATTACGCGATTTGTATCATAAATGCCGCCCCAGGCAGCATTCATTGCGTCTGCTTTCCCGTTTTCGTCATAAGTACCGACAATCAGTACCGGGAGCGGATACATCCATGTTTTCTTTCCAAAATTCTTTCTCATCATTCCATCTCCTTATCGGCGTTTGGCGCCTTTACTTTAAGTTTCTTTAATATGTTATTATACGGGATGGGCGCAGCAATGTCACGCCTGTTTTTTCATCTGTCCGTACGCGCCGGCTCAAGAAGTCTCTTCCAGAATTTTTCTTGCCCACGCTTTCACTTCCTGCTCGGATCCGGAAACGGCGCTGCCCCGGAGTGAAAGAGCGTCCCCGCTCAAAACGTCAGCGCCCTTTGCAAGCTCTGATACTCTGTTTAAGCTGTTTGCTCCGCTGGAGCTTCCGTTATGAGAGAAAAACGGAATCACAGTTTTTCCGGACAGATCGTATTCCTCGAGGAAGGTCCACACCGGCATCGGCAGGTCATACCACCAAACCGGAAAGCCGAGAAGGATTACGTCATACTGTGCCATGATATCGGCGCTTATATGCTCAGAAAGTTCGGGACGGATTCCGTTGTCCAGTTCTTCTTTGGCACGGTCCGCGCACGCATCGTAATCTTCCCCGTAGGATTCAGCCGGAACGATTCGGAACAGATCTCCGCCCGTTTCCTCCGAGATCCATCTTGCCATCTGCTGTCCGTTGCCCGACCAGGAAAAATAGGCGACAAGCACAGAGCTTTCGCCGGTCACTTCCGATTCCGGATTATTGTCAATCGCCGTATGAGATCCGCCAAATAAATTCATGCAGACAACTGCAGCCACGAGAATCAGAACGGCCGCAATACTGACAGTAATAATAATTTTCTTTTTCATAATACACCTCACATTGTTTTTTATCTGCAAACCGGATTATGCTTCCGATGTGTTTTACTACGCGTTTTCATTCCTCCAAAGCCAAAGCAAGCCGTTGTAGGTATATTCCATAGAAGCAAGGCTGTCGTGCGAATATCCTTCTTTCACTCTCAGCACTAGATTTCCCGCGGTCTCCTGATCCGCATCAATGAAATTCCCGCTGGACATTTGAAGCATGCCTTCGATTTGGCGCGTAAAATGATCGGCTTCGAAATCATTCGTTCCTGTAATCGCATAAATGAAGAAATCGCTCGGCGAGTGTCCAGAGGCCGTTACCGCCGCATCTACGTCTTCGCCTTCATAATCCATGGCTCCGCTCATAGGAAGAAAATAACGGAACTCGTCAAGGCAGTTGATAAAAGTGTACCAGGTCGTTACGGAGCCCATAGAAAACCCTCCGAATGCACGGTGACCGCGAGAAGCTTTGATCGCCTCCGAATCCGTTTCTTCGGCATAGGTCGAATAAGCCCCTTCTACCGCCGGTATCAGATCGTTTACCAGTTCGTTATGGTAATTAACTGTCAGCGTATAAAATGCCAGCGTATAGTTTGCGCTGTCCTGAGGGCTTTCATTATTGTAAGTAGGACAGACGATCAGCAGCGGTTCAAATTCTCCGTTTGCAATGGCATGGTCTATGACATTTTTAAAAGCAGAGGGATCGTCCGGCGTTCCGAGGCTTGTCGTTTCGTTTCCCCAGCCGCCGTGCATCAAATAAAATACATTATATTTCTGCTCCGCATTGTATCCGTACGGAAGATAAATGATTGCCCGCTTGCGAAGTCTGGTTGTTTTCTGCATATAGGTTCTGGATTCATACGTGTCGTAATAAAATTCCTCCAGCGTGCCCTGACGGTCTGCGGGAGTATAATATTCCTCCGGGATGGTTTTTAGCTCTTGAGGAACGGCAGACGGCGCGCCCGTTTCCTGCTCTGCTGCCGTGTTCCTGTCCGGAGCGGCGGTATTATGGCAGGCGGCAAGGATTGCAGTAAACAAAGCGGCGATACCGAGCGACAGAATTCTTTTTCCCATGTGCTTCCCTCCTTGCGTCAGCAATTGGTATCCTCTTACAGTATAAAAAAACCGGGATTCCCGCGGAAGTCCCGATTTGTTTCTCTGTTTATACCCGAAGGTTATAACCAGAGCTGCGTTTTCTTGCAGATACGGCATCCTCCGCGCTTTTTCAGGCGTATTCCTCTTTTTTAACTCACGACCTCACGCGGAGGTCGACTGAATGTCCCTCCGAATATTGTTCCGCCTTCAATCTTTCAACTCACGACCTCACATGGAGGTCGACCATCGAACTGGCTGATCAATTCAGGGAAAAAGTCTTTCAACTCACGACCTCACACGGAGGTCGACAATGCAGCGGCGCCGCGTCCGGCGATGCAGGAGCTCTTTCAACTCACGACCTTACACGGAGGTCGACCGGGACAATTGCCACGAATGCAGGCTCTTCTCACTTTCAACTCACGACCTCACACGGAGGTCGACGCACAGCAGACTGCCATAAGGAACCAATAACCGATCTTTCAACTCACGACCTCACACGGAGGTCGACTTTAAAAAGACGGCCAATTTTTTGGGGGGTATCCTTTCAACTCACGACCTCACACGGAGGTCGACTGATTTAGCACCATATACCGCTTGTTCATGAGTCTTTCAACTCACGACCTCACACGGAGGTCGACTCGGCCGTGAAGCGGTACAGATAGCCCTCGTAGATCTTTCAACTCACGACCTCACACGGAGGTCGACAGTCTTAATAGTAGCAACAGAGATAACAAGCAATCTTTCAACTCACGACCTCACATGGAGGTCGACAACCGCTCAAGGCACTGGGCATCCTAGTGGATGACTTTCAACTCACGACCTCACATGGAGGTCGACAGAGACGGAAATCCTGTTTATGCAGCGATACGAGCACTTTCAACTCACGACCTCACATGGAGGTCGACATCATGTACAAGATATGACCTGCCAAGGCGATCAACCTTTCAACTCACGACCTCACATGGAGGTCGACATTTGAGGGGCCTCTTGTGGTCGGGGATGCTCGCCTTTCAACTCACGACCTCACATGGAGGTCGACGGCATCACACTGCTACAGCATTTTCACAGTTCGGTCTTTCAACTCACGACCTCACATGGAGGTCGACACTGCCGGCAGCTCCGCCCACGACTGGGGATAGAACTTTCAACTCACGACCTCACATGGAGGTCGACAGCGCATTGATTTCGCCCTTACGCATGCCGGTATCTTTCAACTCACGACCTCACATGGAGGTCGACAGGAGCACCAAAAATAAGAGTAACAGGAGAATCCTTTCAACTCACGACCTCACATGGAGGTCGACGGCCTAATCGGCGCTGGTGGCGTAGTCGTAGGCTTTCTTTCAACTCACGACCTCACATGGAGGTCGACCAGCCCATGGTCCACCAATTTCGAGGAAATGGCGAAACTTTCAACTCACGACCTCACATGGAGGTCGACGGTGCAAAGGGCTCTGGAGCGGGACGTGCGAAAGCCTTTCAACTCACGACCTCACATGGAGGTCGACTGATTCCCATTCTGGTGCGCGCCCAAAATGTGCCTTTCAACTCACGACCTCACATGGAGGTCGACAACTGTGCGATTTCATCGTCTGAGATTTCGCGAACCTTTCAACTCACGACCTCACATGGAGGTCGACAGCAAATTTCTCTATTTTTTCACCGTGTCCGCATATTTTTTATTAATTTATACACAAATAATACATTATATTTCCTTTTATGTATTATACTTCTTCTCTTTTCCCCCCTATTGTTTCATTTTATTGGTGCGAATCCCAAGACATTTCCTGTTCGCTGCGCATTCGCACTAGAGCAGCAACGTCTCCGTCACGTCAAAGCTTGGCTTTATTCCCATGTGCTCCACTTTATTTTTATATCGATCCCCTAAATTATAAAACCGCAAGCTATCCGCTTCCTTGTCTATAATTCCTTCCAAAATTGCTTTTACTTGGCGATACTTTGTCGCGTCGAACTGGCACTCAAAAACAGAGTTCTGTACTCGCTGGCCATAGTTCAAGCACTGCTTCGCCACTTTTTGAAGACGCTTGCGACCTGCGGGGGTTTGTGTATTTACATCATATGTTATAAGCACAAGCATACATCTTCCACCTACTTCCATAAGAACGGAGGATACTCGTCCAGATCTCCACGCAGATATCTCGCAAGCAGCATAGCCTGTACATGAGGAACCATTCCCCACTCAATCCTTTCGCTCAGGAAAGGATGCTTTATCATATCCTGTTTCCGCTCCTGCCACGCAGTCAGAAAAAGTTTTCTGCCGCTGTCATCCAGTATAACAGCGCCATTTTCCCTCTGAATAAAATTTTCCTTTTTTACAATTCGCTTATTAATCATAGTAATGACAAACCTGTCGGCCATAACCCCGCGCAGTTCCTCCATCATATCTAGCGCCAGAGATATCCGCCCCGGCCGATCCGTATGATAAAATCCTACATAGGGATCAAGTCCTACCGCCTCCAGCGCTGAACCGCACATGCCTGCCAGAAGACTGTAAGCAAAAGAAAGCATAGCATTTACTTTATCAAGAGGCGGTCTCTTGCTGCGCTCTCGAAAAGAAAACTCCTCTTTTTGCTGCAGAATAAGCTCGTCAAACGCGGAAAAATAAACAGACGCCGCTTCTCCTTCCAAGCCCAGTAATTTCGAAGCAGCACTGCATTCTCTAATTTTCTGAAGACTGTGGTAAAGAAACGTTGATTTTTCTTTAAGCTTCTCAGCATCCAGCCGCAGAGAATAATCCCGTGCAGCACGTTCCAGGATCCATCTTGCATTATATACTTTCCCAAAAATAAAGTTTCTTGCAATAGCAATGCTTTTCTCTTTATTTTCGCTGACACGATACTGCTCCTTCCGTAAAGTAACGTTTCCCTTTACTTCACCTGTTACTCTTGCAAGGAATCTTCCGTTTCCGGACATAAATGCCAGGTCTATATTTCTTTGCGCACAGGCTCCCATCAAAGCCGGACTTGCACCTGTATAGCCAAAGGTTACAATGCTCTGCAGATTATGCAGAGGGACTCTTCCGATTTCATTCTGCTCCTCCAGCACGACTACATTTTCCCCATCCAGAGAAAGATATCGGTTTGTTCCTGTTATATACAGAGTATTTAATAATCGTTTCAATCCGATTCCTCCTCCTGCATTTTGCCGTCAAGATACTTCTTTACAGAAACTTTTTTGTTCAATACTGGCAGACAGATCTCTTTCAGCGAACATGCATTGCAGCTTTTACTCCATTTTACTTTCGGCGTATATCTTTGACTGTAATATTTATGCATCTCTGCAAACAGATCTTTCACTTTGTATCTCAGTCGCTCTGTAAATTCTATCTTCTCACGGCGTCGGATCTCTCCATAATAAACATATCCATAAGGGATGTCGCAGCATAGCATTTCTTCCAGACACAGTGCCTGCGCCGCGACCTGCAGCGCATCAGCGTCATTGGATTTTGGCGTTCCCCGCTTATACTCAACAGGAATTACGGTATATTTTCCTTCCCTTCCGGAGATGGGAATCCCATCCTCTGCTTTGTGAAATTCTACAACATCACACTCGCCGCTGATTCCAAGCTCCTTTGAATGTACCGGCATGGCTCTGACGACAATAAGATCCCCACGTTTTTCTTTTATCGCCGCATCATGGGCATTTTCATGAAGAAGATGGCCTTCCACCGTCCTTACATTTTCCTGCCATTGGAGTTCTATATAAGCAAGCGCCCACTGTCTGCGGCAAAAGGCAAAATGCTGAATTCCGGAAAGCTGCAGGAAATCGTCTTCCTTATACAAAATCAAATACCTCCGGTTTTACACATCCCTCCAACTCCCATTGAATGTCATAATCTTCAAATCTTGCAGGTCTGCGTACTTCATTCATCTTAAAGCTTTTCTGTATTTTTCCGCTTGAGACCGCAGGCGTTTTTTCTCCATGCTGCCACCAGTACATTCTGCACACTTCCATGCTTCCCTCCGGTCTTGCGGAGGAAGCATCATTTTCAAACAGGGTTTTCAAAGCTTCTTTCAAGATTTCCGCATCCTCCTGTGAGAACCCGGTTTTTTCCGCAAGCTGTACGTTGACGCTTCCCATCACTTTATATACGGCAAATCCGATCCGATGCTTTGTCCCCATCGTATCCGACGCCTTGCTCTCTTTTCCGGCCTCGCTGTTAACGCTTTTGGTAATCTGCATACTGATGATATCCACCGGGGACAGACTCACCGCCTGGTGAATCGATACCGGCCCGCGTACGCCAAAGGATACGTCATCTCCTTTAAATGCAAAGACCTGTCCGAAGCTTCTGACATCGAGCCATTCCCTGCAAGCAATCCGAGCGCACAAATCTCTATCTGCGTTTTTCTTCTTGTCGATTTCTTTCTTCAGTTCTACGCACCCATCCGCTCTGTCTTTTAAGCTGCGGAACCCGTCGTCTGTCCTGTCATCCGGCTGAACGAAAACACGCTGTCCTAAATCCTGAAAACGGTTTCTGAGTTTTCTTTTGATGCATACATCTGAAATTTCTCCGTAGCCGTCAAGATTGATTCTGGGACGGTTGCCGTTTAACGGATCGCCGTTGGGATTCGCATTCGATACGCTCACAAATAATGTAAAATCAATTTTGCCTTTTAATTCACTCATTCTCGCTGCCTCCATCCTTCGCTTTATTTTTGTTATTTTTCAGAGCATAAGATTGACTGTGGAATCCTAAAAGGTAAAGTCCGTCCAATTTGTCATTTCTCCGAAACTCCTCCACAGAGAACCGCTCGCAGATGCCGTCAAGCAGATTTTCATAGTACAGCCTCTCCTGAATCGGAAGCTTATTGAGATATGGCTGCAGATTTTCTTCAATAATCTTCCATGTCTCAAACGGCCTCTGGGAAAAGGTACTCATATACCGTTTTGCATTCGTCATTCTCGCAGCGTCTTTTTCTTTGTCGAATGTCTTATATTCGATTCTGTCTGCCACCGCAAGCAGCCTTCCATATAAATAATCTCTGTTGTTGCATTCATTATCCAATGCCACGTTCCATTCCTCCTTCTCTTTTTCATATCTGTGCTTTTTCACAAAAGAACAGGCCAAAGTCAAAACCCGTTCCCAGTTATGCCGTTCTTTATACGCCTGGGGCATAGACGCCCTGTTCACAGCCGCCGCAACAAGATCATAAGGGAGCTCCCTGTTGTCCCAAATGCAGGGAAGCAGTCTGCGGCCTAATTCAGCACACAGTCTTTTCCCGTTTTTGTCAGCGAGGAGGAGCCTCCCATTTGATTCTGCGCCATATAAAAGCTCCGTGATATCGCGTAGGCCGGGCACACCATAAAAGTCTTTTCTATGCCCATCTTTGTATTTCCATTGGATCCATCCGCACTGCTCATGCCATTTTTGGATATTCTCTAAATATCTTGCCGTATCGAGCGTTTTAAACTCTGCCAGAGAAAGTCTTCCCGTTGTCGCCGCGTCAAATGCCAGGAGGATCATATGCGAAGGATTCTCCACCTGCTTTCTGTATCCCGCAAGCGCGCTGTAAAACTGCCTTGCAGTCATCGGATTTTCATCAGGCACTGCAGTTTCCTCCGGCTCCTCTTCCCAGCCGTCCGGCAAATCATCCTGAAACGGATCCTGAAACTCTTCTCCGGCTGCTTCCGGTAGGGTTTCCGGGAACGCCGCGGAAGCGATCGTCTCTGTATCCGCATCCCACGGCGGCATTTCCTTCAGATCGGACTCCCATGTGACCATAGTCAGGGTATCAAAGCTCCTGCCTTGTTTCCGGATGATCCACTTCAAAGCATTATGCAGCTTCTGCGACGTCTCAATTCCGATGGCAAAGGCCTGTTCTTTTGTTGCAAAGCGGCCTCGAAAGGTAAAGTTTGCCTCATCATTCGATGAAATCAGCTTAGCGCCATCCCCTTCGTTCCGAATTTTTTTAGAATGAAGATAAGAAGGCGGCTGCCGTTCTCCTGTAAGATAATCCAGGTCTTTTATCCCTTCCATCGATTGATAATACCGGATAAAGCAGTCCCAAAGAGAGGAATCCTTCCAACACGCATCACTGGTCTGTCCGTCCCGCATCCCAGCCCTTCCTCTGACAAGGAAGCGGACAAATGCGCTGTCCTGCGCCACTCCCTCGAGCTTGACCGCATCATCCAGATGCCCCTCCTCATTTTGCTGCAGAACCTTTTCCCGCAGCAAATCCTGCATCAGCGTTCCTTTCTCCAGATAAGTCCAGACCGCATCCACCTTTTCATGCGAAAAGGAAGAACAATGCCATTTTTTCAGTTCTTCCATATATAGTTTATGACAGCGTTCAGCATCGCCGTTTGTATCCCGCACGTACCTTCCGTAATCGCCGGCCAGATATTTCAAGCTGTCGCAGAGCGGATGCGGCGCCTTTCCGGCTGTCCTGCTGGCAGACTTCTCTGTCACCGGAATCATCGTCAGCTTGTCCTTGCTTTCTACCTTTGACGCCCCCAGAAAGTCTCCGTCTGCACTGAGCGTCACTTGAATCTGCGCCGTCACAGTAGTATGGAAAGGCGGCAGGAGAACATAGGGGATTTGCTCCTCTTTTCCGCTGCTCTGAAACGACTTTAACTGGATTCTCCCGATTTGTGAAGTATTCTTGTCGTATAAATGGATCAGTTCCTCTTCCCAGCTCAATTTGTCACCTTCTCTTCATTCAATTTCTGAGATCCGGAAGCGTCCTTCTGTCCGAAAACCCTGCGTTTCATTTCCTTTATAAAACGCTTTTCCGGACATTTTTCCGGGCGAAGGAATTCGATCACTCCGCCTGCTTTCATTACAGGTCTCCAGAAATTTACCGTCATTTTATCGCGTTCCTCCGGCAGCTCCGCCTCATCTGCATATGTGATGCTGTGATACAGAAACCCGTATGACACCTCGCCGGGCATATCATCATAATAGCTTTCGCCTTCGCCAAATACGCAGGGCCCTGCAAACGCCTGACATTCTCTGGTCCCCAGAAAAATATCCCTTCTGCCGCCTCTTTCTACCATCCGTTTGGCGAAATTATGGTGCTTGTTTTCGTTTCTGTCCGCTTCGAGCTCGGGATGATTCAGATTAAATTCAAAATGCGCCCGTACCTGATAGCATACGTCTTTCAAATATGTATAGTATGCCAGCTCGTTTCCGCCATTATATTTGATTGGCCGCATCCCCTTTGTTTCTGTTTGAATTGGGTTCATCACGCGAACCGCGTCCACGATCCATTTGATTGTCGGCTTCCAGTAGATGCTTTCCGTAATCCCCTTCAGCGCCTCATAGGTAGGGATATGATAACTGGATTTTTCTCCGCCGACTCTTGTCACCGGATCCGAAAACAGCGCATAAATTCCATGCACCTCATATTCGATCGTATTCCTGTACTTTTCCATTCCTTTCTCTTCACCTCTTTAATAATTTAGAAACCGGCTTCTCGGTTCTTCCAGCACGCCTTGCTTTCTGTCGTAATAATCAATACTTAAAACGTTAACTGCCGTGTCGCCGATATTGTGGACTGCTCTGCCCAGTTTCCGGAAAAGCGATTCCGAAATTCCCACCGAATACTGCTGTAACGTTCGGGCCGCTTTTTTTTGCTCTGCCAGCGATGCAAAGCTGTCCTCCAACAGATCGATCGCTTTTTCCGCAGCTTTATCGTAAGGAATCACAACCGTTACTTTTTCGTCTTCCTCGATTCCCTTGTATTCATTTCCTGCGGTTGCAAAGGCCTGGCACATAAGTGGCGCTTTTTCGCTGCCTCCATGTCGTCTGACAAACTGGCCGCGTCCCGGCTTGTTTCTTCCCAGCAGCTCTTCCAGCGTCGTTTCGCAGGAGCTGCTGGGATATTTCGTGGGCTCTGCATTCGAATCGTGAAAGTATTCCTCATAATATGCTTTCACCGAAGCCTCAGAATCCAGGAAGCCTCCAAACTCTTCCGGCGTTTGGTTAAAGTAATATAAAAACTTCTCTGCGGCTTCCTGCGCCCGCCTGATATCATAAAGACTGTCAAGCCGTTCTGCAGCCTGCGACAGTTTAACAATATATACCTTTCCCCGTGCCCTCTCTTTATGCCGGTTGCAGCGCCCCGCTGCCTGAATAATGCTGTCCAGTCCCGCCAGAGAACGGATCACGCAGCAAAAGGACAAATTCACTCCTGCTTCGATCAGCTGTGTACTGACGCAGATGAGAGGCTTTTTATCTTTCAGATCCCGTTTTATCGATTCCAGCTCCTCCTTTCTGTTCTTAGGACACATCCTGGTACTCAGATGATATAATGCACAGCTCTCGCCACAGCGTCTTTTCAGTTCTTCGTATATCCTTTTCGCACACTTCGTTGTGTTTACAATAATCAGCACAGAACCAAATTCCCGGAAAGCCTTTACTGCAAATTCTCCTACATCTTCCGGCTCCATGCCGCCCGGCACAAGCTTCGTCTTATCCTCGATTTCCACACGCCGGAACGCCTCCGCATATCTTCCGGAGGAACCAGTCATCTCTATGCAGTCAAATAAATTATTTTCCTTTAGATGCGCCAGCGAGGGCTGCGTCGCCGAGCATAAGATAACCGTCGTATTGCAGAAGGCGGTCAGAAAATTTACCGCCAGATGAAACAGCTCGGTTCCCTTCACCGGAAAAGCCTGCACTTCATCAAAAATAATCACGCTGTTGCATAAGTTGTACATTCTGCGGATGCTGCTCTTTTCTCCGGAAAATAATGTATTCAGCATCTGCACTGCCGAAGTCAGAATAAAAGGGCTGTCCCAATTTTCCGTCAGCCTCTTATATGCGCTTTCTCTGCTCTCATCTTCATAGAAGATATTGCAGTGATGCTCCAGCACGAATTCTTGCTTTCCTACTGCCCGTCTGATATCCTCGGCGTTCTGTTCCAATATGGAGTTGTAAGGCGCGACATATATAATATGTTTCTTACGATATTTCTGTGCGTGGCAGAGAGCAAAGCGGAGACTGCTGAATGTTTTTCCCGCTCCGGTAGGAACGGTCAGACGGTATAGATTTCTCTCTTCCTTTGCCGCCTGAAAGCAAAGCTCTGATATTTCATCCCGATATTCATTCAGCGGACTTTTTTCCGCAGAATCAGTCAGATGATTCCTATAGTCTTTGAAATGTGCGATCGATTCCCTCCAGATCTCCTGTGTTCTTTCTTCTGAGATCCGTTCCGGGTGCGGCTCTCCCCGGCAAAAGCACGCCGTGTCAGTCCAGTCGCTGTCAATCAAAACCGACAGCGCTACTCTCTCAAACATCCCAAGATAGAAATCCCTGCTTCCGCATTTTCTTTTTTCTGTACTGCGCACGAAATGATCAATCTCTCTGAAAATTTCCTGCAGATCAGCATGTGCGGCGCGAAGATATTTTATCAGAAGGTTTTTATCTATAATCTCGAAATATCTTTGCTGTATCGCTTCAAATTCAAGCTCTTTCTTCCGCCGCTTTTCATAAAGTGTTTCTCCCGATTCCATATCGATATTATCCTGCAGCCCGTGATGGGCGTATACCGCCGTCCCGATCAATTCAAAAAGCGCTCCCTTCCCTGCAAGGCTTTCCAGGATTCTGCCGCCGGCAGATGTATGATCGACGATTCGCGTCCTTGCCTGTTCCCCGTTTTTCCGGATATCGTCCATATACTCGAAAAATTCTTCGCTCAGTTTTCCCGCATCATGAAGAAGTGCTTCTGATATAACAATATTTTCCAGGATTTTTAAAGGACAATTCTTTTCGGCAAGCTCCTTCGTGCCCGAGAGATGTTCCCTTACACTTTGTGTAGTTCCATTTTCCAAAACAACATGCGCAAAATACGTGTCATTTTTCAAGAAAATCGGATCTTTTATTCTGCCATTATTTATAATGATCCCTTCTCGCCTACATTTATTTTTAACATTTTCTTTTGTATTTTCAAATATTTAAAATAATTTTACCATATATTGGGAACACATGCAATCCCTAAAAATAAATAGGTCTTGTATTGCTGCATCATAGCGTAAGATGCTGCGGCTGGTCCGGCTTTATACGCTTTCAGCACGTTTCGGGGGATAAAAAAAAACTCAGAAACATAATGTTTCTGAGTTTTTCCGCATTTTTACTGTTTTTTCGGTTATCTCTTGGGTAATCAGAATCAGCGCTTCCTTAACGTTTAGAGAACTGCGGCGCTCTTCTGGCTTTTTTGAGACCGTATTTCAATCGTCTGAGCGATGATTTTCCTTGATATTCCGGGCTTTTTTGAGCCTCGGCCCCTCGGTTGTCCTATT
>CAJFUB010000043.1 GCA_904420095.1 uncultured Clostridia bacterium | reverse complement strand
GCCTGCGGGCGAGCAGGATCTCAGCGTGCTGGAGACGCTGTACGAGAACCCTGCGGTCACGGGAATCCGAATTATGGAAAACTCTATCTATGATGTTGCGCGGAAGCTGCATCTGGAAAACAGCTACGACGGTAAACCTGCATACGACGAGATCGAGAGCCTGATGCAGGAGATGCGGACAAGGATCGAAATGGAATCCGATTATTTTATTTATGTAATCTCCGTTAACGGATCCGTGGACGGGACGCTGATCGAAGTACTGAACGGTCTTGAGGAGTATTATACAGGATCCAATGATGACGGACTTGTATATCATGTACCGCTTGATCAGGCGGATTTGAGCGTACTGAGAACGCTGATCGGGCATCCGGCCGTGGAAGGGCTCTGGATCACCGGAACGCCGTATTTTCCGGAACCGACTGTGACGGCATAACAGAGGAACAAAGGAAAACAATTGTTGTAATTTTCCAATGCGTGGGGTATAATATGGAGCGGTACAATTATATATCTATTTTAGGAGGTAACAATTATGGCAGTTAAGGTTGCTATTAACGGGTTCGGACGTATCGGCCGTCTTGCATTCAGACAGATGTTTGGCGCCGAGGGATATGAAGTAGTTGCAATAAACGATCTGACGAGTCCGGAGATGCTCGCTCATCTTTTAAAGTACGATTCAGCGCAGGGAAGATATGAGGGCCATACGGTTGAATCCGATGATAATTCCATCACGGTGGACGGAAAGAAAATTACGATCTATGCGGAGAAGGACGCTGCAAACCTTCCGTGGGGAACGATCGGAGTAGACGTCGTCCTTGAATGCACGGGCTTCTACACATCCAAAGCAAAAGCGCAGGCGCACATCGATGCGGGCGCGAAGAAGGTTGTTATTTCCGCTCCTGCGGGCAACGATCTGCCGACGATTGTTTACAGCGTAAACGAGAAAACTCTTACGAAAGAGGACAAGATCATTTCTGCTGCATCCTGCACGACGAACTGCCTCGCGCCTATGGCGAAGGCTCTGAACGATTACGCAGAGATCCAGAGCGGAATTATGACCACGGTACATGCCTATACGGGCGACCAGATGGTACTTGACGGACCGCACAGAAAAGGCGACCTCAGAAGAGCAAGAGCCGCTGCTGTCAATATCGTTCCGAATTCGACAGGCGCCGCGAAAGCCATCGGCCTTGTAATTCCGGAGCTCAACGGCAAGCTGATCGGTTCTGCACAGAGAGTTCCCGTTCCTACGGGCTCCACAACGATCCTCGTAGCGGTTGTAAAGGGAAAAGATGTCACGAAAGAGGGCATCAACGCGGCTATGAAGGCGGCTTCTTCTCAGTCCTTCGGTTACACGGAGGAACAGCTTGTTTCCAGCGACGTTATCGGAATCAAGTACGGTTCTCTCTTTGACGCGACGCAGACGATGGTTTCCAAAATGGGTGAGGATCTTTATCAGGTACAGGTTGTTTCCTGGTATGATAACGAGAATTCTTACACAAGCCAGATGGTAAGAACCATTAAATACTTTGCGGAACTGAACTAAGATTGTCTTGCGGCGAGAGCCGGACAGGAAAGCACAAACGAACGGAGGGCACATTCCAAATGTGTCCTCCGTTGTTGTTTCTCCATTTCGTCCGGTTTCAGGTTATTTTTCCAGTCTCGGAACGGTGTGCTTCCTGCCGTCCGGTCCGATGGCGACATACGTAAAATATGCTTCGGACGTCAGCATGCGCTCATTTGTGCCGCCGGCTCCGAGCGGCTCGATTTCTGCGGTGATGCGGATTTTCATAGAAGTGTTCCCGACGCTTTCCAAATCCGCGGTCAGCACGACGACGTCGTTCGGCATCGCCGGCTTTATAAAAGAAAGATGGTCCACGCTGACCGTTACAACCTCGCAGCCGCAGTGCCTTTTGGCGCAAATCGCGCCCGCAATATCCATCCAGGACATGATCTGGCCGCCGAACAGCCGGCCGGATCCGTTTGTAGAAGACAGAAGGACGATTTCCGACATTACGGTGTGGGAATCGGCGGCTTTTTTACTGTTCATCGTACGGTATCCTCCCATGAAATTTTGGTTATTATAATAAAGTCGGAACCGGCTTGTCAAGCCGGCTTGAGGCACAGGATGCACAAATAGATTATTTCATTTGAAGAATACTGGAAAATATGGTAGAATAACGTTAAATTTACTTTATATTTAGGAGGGTTTTATATGAAAAAATGGATGATGGTTCTTTTGTCACTCTGTTTATCGCTTTCCCTGTTTACGGCATGCAGCAATCAGGAAGGGAATGAAGAACCTACGGCATCTCCGACGGCGGCCGCTACGGCAACACCGGCAGCGGAGTCTACTGAGACGCCGGAAAGCACCTCGGAGGCAACGCCGACCACCGCTCCGGAGGAAGATCCGGATGCTGATCCTGAGGTGGACGCAATGCTGTTCCGTTTCTGGACGGAGGGGGAGTACGGTTGGATCAATATTGATAGTGCCGGAGATACGGGACTGCCGAGCGACTCGTTAGTAATTGGCGTGCAGCTTGAATATGAGGACGAGGCGGGACTGAAAATTATCGCGCAGACGGGGGATCCTTACTTCCTGATCGTTCCTACCAGCGATATGGGCGAATCTTTCAGCCTGGGGGATTATCCGGTGCTGAAAATCCGGATGAGAAACGAAACGCCTTCTACGGTCGGAGAGCTTTTCATCAACCGCAGCGGAGCGAATAACGTGACGGCAGACGATGAGATTCAGTATGATATTACGGCGAACGATACAGAGTTTAAGGAATATATTATCGATCTGAAGGAATTGATGGGTGAAGAGTTCGTAAGTGCGGGCGAGGTATCTGCGCTGCGTCTCGATGTGGTCAATCTTGCGGATGTTGAAGATCCTACTGCGGAGGATGCTTACGCCGACGGCGAACCGTATACGGTCTATATCGATTATTTCGGATTCTTTAAGACTGTTGAGGATGCGGAAGCCTGGAATCCCGCGCATCTTGCTGCGGCGGAAACGCCTACTGCGGCTCCTGAAGCGTAATATTTGTGGAAAATTCAGTTTCGGCCTGTTCCCCTTGCGGGGACAGGCTTTTTTATTTTCTTCGCAGGGTTTTCAGCATGGCCTTTTCTTCCGGATCGATACGGTTGGATTCGGTGATTTTCTGGATGGCTTTGTTGAATGTCCAGTTGTCGGAAAGATTGCTGGAAGAGGCGGCTCCAAACAAAAAATCGTACGTTTGCGGGCGCTGCTTCACATAGCATTCCGCAAGCAGCCATGCGATTCCCATCCGTACGTAAAAGGTGTCTTCATAACGGAATTCGGGAATCCTTCCGGCGGCGTTCCGACAGGCCTCAAGCACGCGATCGATATAAGTTTCGTCGATAAAATGCGATAACATCAGAATCAATCCTACGCGGATCGCCCAGCAGCCGGCGTCGGGATTCTGCAGAAGCTCTCCGGAAATACGATTGAAGAAAGCATTATTTAGGAATGCTTTTTGTCTCAGCCCCGAGCAATAGCAATCACACAGCGCCCAATTATCGATATACCGCACATGGGAGGCAATCAGTCGGAAATAGTATTCCTCCGAATCCTCTTGCGCGGTATCAGCGGCTTTCCCGATCATTTGCGGCGGCATCCGGCCGATTAATATGCCGCGGAGCAGGATTTCTTCATACAGCACGGGTGTTTGCTCCAAAAAGGCGATCCAATCGGCGCCGCGGACAAATTCCTTCGCAAGCTTGCTCCCGAACTTCCTAAGATGAGGAATGCGGATTCCCAGAAAATCGTGAATCCCTGGAACAAGACGCATATGGAACGTGCGATAGGCCTCGTCCGCCATACTTTCCAGAACGGGCCGGAGCGTTTTATAGGTCGGATTACTCATTCTGCGTTTTCTCCACTGTTTTATATTTAATATCTAATTCCAGGGCGGATCGGATCCGCGCCTTGAAAACGTCGTTATAGACTTTATTTGCAAGCTGCTCTGTCAGCCTGCCCTTCCCTCTGAGCCGGTTCAGGGTGAAATATTCCAGATTCATCAAGAGAAAATTAGAATCAGGATATTCTCTGAAGCAAGCCAGCACGCTATCCTCACTTAGGAAAATAAAACGGACAACGCGGGAATTTGCCATTTCCAGATAGGAAATGCGGATCTCCAGCGCATCGTATACATCATTTTCGGCATAGTCCTCGCTTACTTCACGATAGTTCAGGACGGATACTCTTGTAAAACGGCCGCGAACGGCCGCCAGATACCGCTCTGACTGAAATTCAATGGTCGTGTATTCGGGCCTGTCGAATCCGACGGGCACGATTTTCTTTTGACCGCCTTCCTCTACTTCCCAATTGAATACAGGATGCTCCCCGGAGGTATCATAGCGGAAGGAAAAACAGTGGATTCCAGTCGTATAATTGTTTTGCAGAGCCTGGATCATCAGGGGCAGCAGCCCTGCGGTCGCGGCCTGTGCTTGTCCGGTATTGTATTCCAAGCCATTCAGCGCGCGGCAGCATTTTTCTATGGGCAGCCTGCTGCGGCCAAACCAATCGGAACGCAGCTTCTCTTTTACCGCCAGCAGCCGCTTCTCGGCGCTCTGATCAGGCGGAAGCGCGGCGGACGGCCGGAGGCCTTTCCCGAAGTATTTACTCGTAATTTTAAAAAAGCTGCTTTGCTGGAACATTTCGTTGTTTCCCGCATTTTCAATCAAAACGATATCCGTATCGGGGAAGCAGAGCATATTTTGTCCAAACATACCATTGAATAAAAAGCAATGCTGCCGGCGGCCAACCCAAATGTGGTAGCCGTAGTTGAAATCGCCGAAATCCTGCGGGGCCGTTACCTTTTTGGCAGTGGCGGCTTCGATCCATTCCGCCGGGATCAGCCGCTTGTCCTTCCAGATGCCGCCCTGCAGATAGAGCCGACCGATTTTTGCAAGATCCTCCGGTATGATATAGAGGCCCCATCCGCCTTTCTCGATCCCGCACGGAGATAATTCCCAAAAGACGTTTTTGATTCCGAGCGGCTCCCAAAGCCGCGGCGTCAGATATTCCATCAGTCCGGTACCGGTGATTTTTTTTACGGCCGCGCTGAGCAGAAAGGAGTTCATGCTGTTATAATTAAAGGTTTTTCCGGGAGGCGTCAGCACGAGAGAATCGAAAAAGCCTTTTACCCAATCGGTTTCCGTTACGGAGCCGGTTTCGTTGAAGACGATGCCGGACGTCATATTTAAAAGATGCTTGATCTTTATTTTCTTATGGGTGGATATTTGCAGGGGCGTTAATTCGTCTTTAAAAATGTCGGTAAGCCGATCCTCCACGGTCAGCCTGCCCTCCGCGATGAGCATCCCGATGGCAGTGGCCGTAATGCTTTTGCTTAAAGAATAACAAACGTGCGGAACGTTCAGGAGATAATCTCCGAAAGTGGCTTCGAATATAATTTTATTTCCGCGGAGAATTGTGATCGAATGCAGGTTTAGAGAACGATCCAGCCAGAGCTCTTCTATGAAGCGCGCGATATGGCTGGATGCGATTCCCTGTTCTTCCGGAGTGCAGCGCTCGAACGGCTGCTCTTCCGTAAAAAAGGAGGCGTTTCTATGCAGAAGTGACGCGGCCTTCGCCGCGTCAGCCTCCGTATTGTCTTCTAAATAAATACCACCCAGTCCGGTATATTTATGCGGATCCGGCTTTTGGGGCTCGTAAGGAATGCATACGTCGGTACACCGGTTCGGATCAAAAATGCGGCGCAGCATTTTTACCGTATTGAACTGGACTTTCATACTCATCTGCAATCACCCCGCCGGATATTTTAGCATAAATCGGACAGGCTTACAAATTGCAGCGGATGCTGTGTCCCTCCTCGGCCGATTGAAAGAGAAGATCGATTACCTTCATGACGCGGAGCGATTCGGAGACCTTTACCGCTGGCTCCGCCCGGTGCTCGATCACCGCGATAAAATTACGATAGAAATCGCTCCAATGCGTTTCAACCTCGGGCAGCGGCAGCTCGCTTGTCGTTTCACGCGGACGCGGCGCCATGGTTCGTGTGGGACCGGCTTCCGTATAAACGATCTCGTCCGTCCAGCCGAGATCGCGGTCGTCGGCAAGCTTTACCATTTTCCCGGAGCAGTCCCAGCCGTTGATCACGACTGTACCGTCCGAGCACTGCATGTGCCATCTGGCCTGGTTGATGAAGCAGTTTGTAGAAACCTCGATCAGCGCCGATACGCCGTTCTCAAAATTAACAAGCAGCCGGCAGTTGTCGTCAACCTCCGTGCTGTATAATTGGAAGAGATCCGCATGAACCTCTACAACGGGGGCCTTGATCATCCACATAATCTGATCGAGCAGATGAATTCCCCAGTCGAGCACCATTCCGCCGCCGTTGATTTTATAACCGCGCCAGCCCGCAAGCACGCGTTTGGAACCCTGCACGCGGCTTTCGATCACATAAGGACGGCCGAGCAGGCTCTCGTCCACGATTTTTTTCATGATAACAAAATCCTTGTCCCAACGCCTGTTCTGGTGTACGGAAAAATGCTTCCCGGTCTCGGTCATGACGGCGATGATTTCCTCGAGCTCCGCAGCGTTCATTGTAACGGGCTTTTCGCATACTACATTTTTGCCGCTCCGGAGCATGCGGATAGAAAGATCCTTGTGAAAATTGTTCGGCGTAGCAACGAGTACGATATCTATCGTCCCATCCTGTTCAAGCTCTTCCAGAGAATCGTACGCTTTAAGTCCCTGCTCTTTTGCTGCATTTCTGCGTTCTTCCCGGATATCATATACACCGACAACGTTAATTTCCGGCAGCTGTTCCCGAATGGAGCTGAAATGATATGATCCCATGCCGCCAAAGCCGACGATCGCTAAATTATATTTCATAATGCTGCTTCCTTTCCTACAAAAAAGTATATATAATCAACTTCGGTTAGAATACTACACGGATTTGTAAAATGCAATCATTTCCGTAAAAAATTTCTTTTTTTTGAGGTGACCGGATGAGCAAGCGTTGGAAAGCGGCGGCAGTGATCTGCGAATATAATCCGTTCCATATGGGACATCAATATCATTTAGAGGAAACGCGCCGGATCAGCGGGGCGGAGTATGTGATTGCCGTAATGAGCGGAAATTTCGTTCAGCGCGGCGAGCCGGCAATCGCGGACAAATGGCTGCGGACCGAAATGGCGCTGCGCGGCGGTGCAGATCTTGTGGTTGAACTGCCGGCAGCGTATGCGCTGTCCTCCGCGCAGTATTTTGCAAGCGGTGCAGTCGATCTGATCTGCAAGATGTCGGTTGTTACGCATTTGTCGTTCGGCAGCGAGACGTTCGGAGGAGAAGGCGGCGCTGCCGAGCTGGAACGCTTTGCGCTTCGGACGCCTCATGGCCCGGAGCTTGATCGGGGCAGCCTGCGCGGCGGCCGATCCTATGCCGCCGCAGCGCACAGACCGGGCGTCGCAGCGCCAAACGATGTCCTTGGAGCCGAATATATCCGGGCGCTGCACAGGCATGCCTCTGAAATTCGTCCGATCACGGTAACGCGTAAGGGCTCGGCACATGATCAGCCCGGCAGCGCCGGACAGATCCGCAGCCTGATCGGCAGCGCATCTTCTGCGGCAGAGCAGGCTTCCTGGAAAGCGCTGATGCCAGAGACTGCGGCAAATTTACTGGAAAAAGAGATGGAAACGGGAAAAAGCCCCGTATTATCGGAGCATTTTGATCAGACCGTGCTTGCTGCGCTTCGGTTCTTAGGCGCAGAAGGACTGCGGAGTTGCCCGTTTGTGGCCGAAGGGCTGGAATACAAGATTTATTCGGCGGCGTGTTCCGCTACGTCGTTTGAAACGCTGATCCGGACGTGTACGTCGCTCCGCTATACCGCGTCGCGGATCCGCCGCATTGTATTTGCAGCGATCCTGGGCATTACGCGTGAAATGATAAAAATGCCGGCCCCGTATATCCGGATTTTGGGGATGAACCGCGGCTGCGGCCCGCTCATGGACGCGCTCACGGAACGCGCATGCGTTCCGGTGATTACTTCGAAGGCAAAATTTCTGAAGTCAGCCGCGGATCTGCCGGAAACCGCGCCGGCAAAATTGTTTTTGCGGACGGAAAACCGGGCCGCAGAGCTGTATGCGCTGGGATATCCTGCGCAGGATCAGCGCATCGGCTGCTCTGAATTGACACACCCGCTGATTTACGTATCGCTTCCTTAGTCCGTCCGTTTCATTCCGAACGCCGTCCTGAGCAGGCCGCTGATGAGCTTCGGAGGTTTTATTACAACAATCTTCATTGTCACACCTCAAATTCTGTGGCAGCATTTACTACCATTATATTCCGGAGCGGAGGAAAAGGTTAAAAGTCTGAAAAGGGATAGAATCCATATTTGTGATTTTCGCAATTTTATGATAATATAGTCGGGAAATTTAATTATAGGAGAAAAAATATGATAGATTTGTCAATAAAGGAATTTCTTGGAAAACTCGGTTCCGCAGCGCCCGTTCCCGGCGGCGGCGGCGCGGCGGCATTGGGGGGAGCGCTCTGCTCCGCGCTTTGCTCCATGGTTGCGGCTCTTACGTCCGGGAAGAAGAAATACGCGCAATATCAGGAGGATATCGATCGGATCGCGCGGGAGACGGCTGAAATTACCGAAACCATGGAAAACCTGATTGAAAAGGATGCGGAAGCCTTCGAGCCGCTTTCTAAAGCGTATGGGATTCCGAAGGAGGCTCCCAACCGCGAGCAGGTTTTGGAAGAAGCGCTCAGAGTCGCCTGTACTGCCCCCCTCGAAATTTTACGCGAGGCCTGCAGACTTGTCCCCCTTCTGGAGGAGCTGGCGGTTAAGGGCTCCCGGCTTGTCCTCAGCGACGTCGGGGTATCTGCGGCAGCCTGCGCCATGGCGCTGCGCAGCGCGGCGCTGAACGTATATATCAATACGAAGCTGATGAAAGACCGCGCTTATGCTGAAAACATTAACCTAGAAACGAAACGGCTCTGCGGCGAACAGGCCGTCCGCTGTGAAAGCGTTTACGCCGCGGTAGAAGAAGCTTTGACAGGAGGAAACGGAGAATGACAGAATTAAGAGGCGCCCCTGTGGCCGCCGCGATTACGGAGGCCTGCAAGGAAAAGCTTGCGGCTTTGAAGGAAAAAAATATTGTGCCGACGCTTGCGATCGTGCGGCTTGGCGCACGAGCCGACGACGAAGCATATGAAAAAGGCGCGGAAAAACGCTTTGCAGGAGCAGGGGCTGAAATCAGGAAATTCGTTTTGCCGGAAAATACGAATCAGGAGCAGCTGGAGGAAGCGATTCAGGCTCTGAATGCGGATCCTTTGATTCACGGCATCCTGCTGTTCCGGCCTCTTCCGGCGCATTTGGATGAAAATAGGATTAAACGTCTGATTCGGATGGAAAAGGATGTCGACGGCATGTCGTATGCAAGTCTGGGCGGCCTGCTTGCCGCAAAAGACGGAAAAGCGGAGGCTTACGCCCCATGTACGCCGCAGGCGGTAATGGAACTGCTGGAATATTACGGGATCGACGTTACGGGGAAAAAGGTCACGGTGGTCGGACGGAGCTCCGTGGTCGGCCTTCCGCTCGCCGTAATGCTGACGCACAGAAACGCTACGGTTACAGTATGCCATACGAAGACCCGGGATCTGTGGAAAGAATGCAGAGAGGCGGACATTCTTATTGCAGCGGCGGGAAAAGCAAAGCTGATCGGCAGAGAGCATACCTCGGCAGGACAAGTACTGATCGACGTCGGCATCAATTTCTTGGACGGGAAGCTGTGCGGAGATTTTGACTATGAAAGCACTTCCCGGCAGGCGGCGGCAGCTACGCCGGTCCCCGGGGGAGTGGGCGCCGTAACGACGTCTGTCCTGTTAAAGCATACGGTGGACAGCGCCGGAAAATTATGCTAAACTCATCAAAATGAGATCAAGCTATGCAGGAATGTTTCGATGGAAACTTGTAAGGAGGCTTACAATTAATGGATATGCAGAAAAACAGGGAGGAAATCGACAGCCGATATAAATGGCGTCTGGAGGATCTTTTTGAAACGGACGAGCTTTGGCTGCAAACCGCGCAGGCTGCGGAGGAAAAGATTGAAGAAATCCGCAAGTACTCCGGGAAATTTACGAAGAATGCGGCGTCCATGGCGGAATGCATCGGAAAGCTGTATGAATTGAACGGGCTTGTAACCAAACTATACGTATACGCATATATGCGCCGCGACGAAGACAGTACGAAACCGTTCTACCAGGACCTGGCAGGAAAAGCGGATATGCTTGCGACAAAATTTTCCGCCGCGGTATCCTTTTTCGAACCGGAGCTTTTAACATTAAATAAAGAAAAAATATCCAAATATATAAAAAAAGAGCCTGCGCTTGGGGAGTATGCTTTTGCAATAGAAGAAATTATGCGGAAAAAAGCGCACGTGCTCAGCAAAGCAGAGGAACGGCTGCTGGCAATGTCGGCGGAAGCGACTTCCGCGGGCCAGGACGTGTTCATGATGTTTAATAATGCCGACATTAAATTCCCGGTCATAACGGACGAAAACGGGAAGAAAGTGGAGCTTACAAACGGCAGATATCTGAAATTCATGGAATCGCCTGACAGAAACACGAGAAAAAGAGCCTTCAAAGCGCTGTATGACACGTACGGGGCATATCGGAATACTTTGGCCGCAGCATATGCCGGCAGCGTGAAGTCGGATAAGTTCTATGCGGAGGCGCAGAAATACAGCTCCTGCCTTTCTGCAGCTCTGTATCAGGACAACGTACCTTCTACGGTATACAACGGTCTGATTCAGACGGTACACGCGAACATTAAAAAGCTGACGCCGTATCTGGAGCTGCGAAAGAAAATGCTGGGCGTTCGGAAGCTTCATATGTATGATCTTTACGTCCCGTTTGTCAAAACGCCGCAGAAAACGTATTCGTTCGAGGAAGCGCGCGAAATTGTGATCGAAGCGCTGAAGCCGCTCGGAGAAGAATACGGAAGCGTACTGAAAACGGCGTTCACCGATGGATGGATCGATGTGCAGGAAAACAGAGGAAAACGCACGGGAGCTTATTCCTGGGGATGCTACGGCTGCCATCCTTTCGTTTTGCTGAACTGGCAGGGAACGATCAACGATGTGTTTACGCTGGCGCATGAGCTCGGCCACGCCATGCATACGTATTACAGCAATACGGCGCAGCCGCTGCAATATGCGGAATATAAAATTTTTGTCGCGGAGGTTGCTTCTACCGTAAACGAAAATCTCCTGATGGAATATCTGCTGGCGCATACGAAGGACGATACGGAAAAAGCCTTTTTGCTGAATCATTATCTTGAAGAATTCCGGGCTACCGTATTCCGTCAGACGATGTTTGCGGAATTTGAAAAAACCGCGCACAAAATGTACGAAAAGGGCGAGAGCCTGACGTGCGAAGCGCTGTCCTCTGTTTACTACCGCCTGCAGAAGAAGTATTTTAAAAAGGTCATGAAAATAGATAAGGAGATTGCGCTGGAATGGGCGCGGATTCCACATTTTTACACGGCCTTTTACGTGTATAAGTATGCGACGGGATTTTCGGCCGCAACGATCCTCGCCGCGGGAATCCTAAGCGGCGATCAGGAAAAGCTTGAAAAATACCTCGCCTTTCTGAAGGGCGGTTCCAGCGATTATCCGATGGAGCTGCTTCGAAAGGCCGGCGTCGATTTGTCCGGACCGGAGCCGGTGCAGGCCGCGCTGGATCTTTTCGAGGAGAAAACAAAACAGCTGGAGGCTCTGACCGGTTCAGTATGAGAAATGATTTTGACGGTGTTGTAATCGAAGACCGGCAGGTAGTAGAAGATGCGGTAGTCTGCCGCAATCTGAGCGTTGAAGGCACCGCTGAATTTATGTCGGAGGTGGAGGCGGATTATGTAGACATCTCAGGCGAGGCCTGCTTTGATGTATACGTATCCTGCGACAAGATGACCGTACGCAACAGATGCGTCTGCAAAAGCAGCCTTCTGACGACGTCCGTACGCGTATTGGGTGCGATGGCGGTTTACGGAAAGCTGCATTCCGAAACCGTGATTGTCGGCGGCGCGCTTAAATTCCGCAGCACATTCCGAACTGCGGCGCTGTCCGTCCGCTCCGGCTCGCTTGTAAAGGGCAGCGCTCTGCTGCGAACCTCGCGCTGTACGATCCACGGCGTAATGAACAACTCCGGCGTGCTGACCAGTGAGAATCTGCTGATTTCGAGCGACCGCACCTCGCGGATTCAGGAAATCCGTGCTGACAAGCTTCTGGTAAAGTACAATACCGCCTCCGGGAAGCCGATTCCTGACGGAAGCTTTTTATTAGTCAGCGATTTTGTCGATTGTTTTTCCGCCGACCTGGAGTATTGCAATATCGAACGGCTTTACTGCGACAGCGCCGTAATTCGCAGAGGCTGTACGATTCATGAGATTTTATACAGAGATAGCATTGAAATAGAGCAGGGCGCTCGTGTGGAAAGGTTGTCCAGAACGTGAAACAAAACAGGAAATCCATTCTATTTGCCGCGGCAGCGGCCGTTCTTGTTATGGTAATTGCTGTCATTTATTTTGTAAATCGACAGAGCGGCGAAGCTGCGGAATATCTGCAGATCTGCCTGCTTGACTTTAATGAGCCGGAGCAATATGGGGAACTCCGGACAGACAGTTACCAGGCCGACGGAACGGAATTCGGCTATGATCCGACGGGCGGTCTTGACGGAACGGGCTGCGTCACCATACATTCCTCCGTCGAAAACGACGCAAGGTTTACATACCGGTATGAATCCGCTCTGGAAGAGACGTATTACAGAATGAGCGTCTGGGTTCGAACGGAAAACGTGGGGACGAGCGCTTCCGGAACCGATAATACTGCGGTAGGAGCCAATCTTTCGGTTTTGAACACATACAGTCATTCCGTTTCCTATACGGGAAGCAGCGATTGGACCTATATTGAATATTACGGAAAAACGGGAAAGGGACAGACAGATTTTACCGTTTGCCTCCGCCTCGGGTTTTACGGGGGCATGAATACCGGAACGGTATATTTTGACGATTTTGAGCTGGAGCAGCTCGATGCGCTCCCGAGCGGCGCATCCAGCACCTCCATGGAAGATACTTTAAGCGGTTCGGGCAGGGCGCAGGCAGAGTCGGAGCACCAGGACACTATGCTTGCGGCGACAGTGATGGTCCTGTGCATTGTACTGTATCTGGCCGTTGCCTACCAATATGCGAAAAAGCGCGATGCGGAGGCGCAGCAGCTTGATCTTCTGAGCGGTTCTGCCTCGGTCAGCGGCCTGTCCGCCGGGAGCGCAGTCCTGTTTTTGATTGCTGCCGGCTTCCTGCTGAGGCTGGTGCTGTCTTTTACCATGCCGCAGTGCGACATCGACGTCGGCCTTTTCCAGTATTGGGCAAGAAATCTGGCGGAAAAAGGCATTCCTGATTTTTATTCATATGCCGAGGCGATGAATCTTGACTATCCGCCGCTGTTTTTATATTATCTTTATTTCCTCGGGCTTGTTGGCAGGATCGGCAACATCGGTCAGACGCTTTTGTTTGATGTCTTGCTGAAGCTTCCCTCGATGCTGGCGGACTGTGTGATCGCATATCTCCTTTATAAAATGGCCAAGGGACGCATGAGCAAGAACTGGACGCTGTTTCTTGTCGCAATCTGGCTGTTTAATCCGATGGTACTGCTCGATTCCGCATGCTGGGGACAGGTAGATTCTCTGCTGGCACTGGCACTGCTACTGTCCGCATACTGCATTGAGAAGGACCGCTACGCTTGGGCCTCTGTGGCGCTGGCGTTTGCGGTAACTTTAAAACCTCAGGGGATCTTTTTCGTGCCGATATTGGGCTTCGCTCTGCTGCGGCAGCTTATATGGGACAGGGAACAGCCTCTGGCCAAAAGGCTGCTGCGGTTCGTATACAGCCTGGCTGCGTTTTTTGCCACGGCGCTCGTGATTATTCTCCCGTTTGGAATCAAGATGGAGCCGAATCTTTTCAGCTGGATTTTCGGCGTCTATACAAATACGGCGGGCGGATACAGCTATGCAACCGTAAATTCTTTTAATTTCTTCTACCTGCTTGGGGCAAACTGGGTAAATGACAGCACGCCTTTTATGGGACTGACGTATTTTGCATGGGGAATGATTGCGATCGTTGTAATCAGCCTGCTGACCGGAGTGCTGTATCTTGTGAAAAGAGAAAAACAGCCGTACGTTTATCTGCTTTCCGCAATGCTGATTTATATGGTGGCGACGTTTGGACCGCGAATGCATGAACGATATTTTTATCCGGCGCTCGTACTGCTGCTGGCTGCCGTGATTCATTCGAATAACAAGCTGCTGCTTGGAATCTATGCCGTAATGTCGATTTCGAATTTTTATACGGTCCTGGAAGTAATGACCGGCCTTTCTATCGGCGGAAAGCTGATTGACACCGATTATGCTACGGCAAGCTACTACTATTGGCCGCCCTTGAATACGCAGCGGGCGACGATGACGATTTTCAATGTACTTTGCGCGGTGGCGCTCTTCGCAGCCGCATGCATATTGATTTTTACAAAAATCGGCAGCGCAAAATCTTTCCGGATCTGGGAAGATGCGGGAAACGATCCGATAGAACAGATAGGTGGTCAGCATGAAAAATAAAAATTCCGAAAAGAAAAGGAACCGGTCGCGGCGCCTCGGTCTTGCGGTGCTTGCTGTGACGGCGCTTCTGATGCTTACCTTCTCCGCCTGCTCGGAGGGTGGAAGCACAGAGCTTGAAAACAGCGGCTTTGAGAGTGGAAGCGGAGCTTCGATCGACGGCTGGAGTCAGTATAATTACAAAAAAGATTATGAGGGCAATACGGATTGCACGCAGATCACGCTCACGAGCATGGAGTTCAGCGGGCAATGCGTCAGGATTGTGAGCCAAGACCAGAACGACGCCAGGATTTATCAGGAGATCCAGGTTCAGCCAGAGTCGAATTACTGTGTAAAATTCGATACGCTGTACGAGAACATCGACGCCGATGTACCGGAGACGGAACGCGGCGCCGGCCTGAACGTTTCTGTTAAAGATGGATTGGAAAGATCCGGGAGCCTTTACGGCAGCGTCAGCGAATGGCAGACGGTTACCGTCTATTTTAAAACGGTCGCCGATCAGAAAAGCGTGGAGCTTACGATCGGAATCGGTGGATACGGGGCGGAGTCGAGCGGAACGGCGTATATCGATAATGTCCGCATAGAGAAGGTAGACAGCGTCCCCGAAGGGGAAGTCGCATTCAGCGCGGCTGTCTCTTCTTCCGGCGGCCAGGATGCGCCAAGCGCAAGCATTTGGATGAAGCTCCTTTTCCTGCTGCTCGCGGGAGGCGTTATCGCCTTTGTCATTGTGGTTTCTCTCAAAGCCGATAAAGAGAACGCTGCAAAAAATAACCCTCTTTCACAAAAAAATCCGCTTCTGAATAAAAAGGATTTTATCATTCTGATCGTTCTGGTTGTTGTTTGCTCTGCGATGTCTTTTTATAAGCTCGGAAATGCATACGCCGCTTCTTCTTACTGGAAGGCTTCCGAAGCGGGCGAGTATGTAATTGTGGAATTTGACCAGACCGAGACGGTGGCCCGCACCGTATATTCCAATAATATTCCGGCGAACAATAATGCGGTCTCCTATACCGTATATTATGAGACGGAAGACGGCAGCGGCGAGTATGAAAGTGTTTTCAGCATCAAGGCAGGCGCGTTTTTTGAATGGGAGCACGTAGACAGCTCGTTTACGACACGGCGCGTCAAGATCGTTTCCACGCGCTCTGGGCTTGGCGTGAACGAAATGGGCTTTTTTCGAAAAAACGACAGCGGGGAATATGAAAAGCTGAACGTAACCGTGGCAGAAACCAGTTACAATAAAGAGCTGAATGAAAACCATAATCCCGCCATGCTGTTCGATGAGCAGGATACCGTGGAGCCGTACAGCAGCTATATGAGTTCAACGTACTTTGACGAAATTTATTTCCCGCGCACGGCCTATGAGCATATTCACGGATATCCCGTTTATGAGATCACGCATCCGCCGATGGGGAAAATTCTCATGTCGATCGGAATCCGCATTTTCGGAATGAATCCGTTTGGATGGCGCTTTATGGGCACGCTGTTCGGCGTGGCGCTTGTGCCTTTAATGTACCTGCTTGGCCTGAAACTGTTTAAGAAGCGAATTTACGCTTTTACGGCGGCATTCCTGATGATGTTTGATTTTATGCGTCTGGCGCAGACGCGGCTTGCCACGATCGATTCGTATTCCGCGTTTTTTATCCTGTGCATGTACTATTTCATGTACGACTACTTTACGCAGAAATCCTATGAGAAAAAACCGTTCTGGAAATCCCTGCTCCCGCTTTTATTCTGCGGTATTATGTTCGGGCTCGGCGCCTCGACAAAATGGGTGTGCCTGTATGCAGGAGTCGGACTTGCGTTTTTGTTCTTCCTGGCGAAGTATCTGGAGGCGGACGATATCGCATCCGGCAGAGCCTTGCCTGCAAACAAGGAAAAATCCTGGTTTACCCACAATTTTATACCGACCTGCTGCGCCTGTGTTGTCTTTTTCATTGTTATACCCGCGGCGATCTATATTCTGTCGTATATCCCATATATGGCGCCGTCTCCGGATAAAAGCCTGATTGATATCGTGCTGGATAATCAAACCTATATGTTTAATTACCATTCCGGACTGACGGAGGGACATCCGTACGGCTCGGCTTGGTATACGTGGCCGATCAACATGCGTCCGATTTATTACTATTCCGGTTCCAATGCCAATCTGGCAGAGGGAATGAGCACCTCCATTGTTTCCATGGGGAACCCGCTTATCTGGTGGACGGGTCTGGCGTGTATCTTCCCGGCGGCCTTTTACGCCTGGAAGAAGCGGGATAAAGGAATTCTTGTGGCGTTTGTCGGCTATGCGGCGCAGTTCCTCCCCTGGATTCTCGTAACGAGAGTTGCGTTTATATACCACTATTTCACCGCCGTACCGTTTATGATTTTCATGATTGTATACGTCATTAAAAATCTGATTGAGGACGGCGTGATCAGCAAACACGTCCTGTGGATTTATCTTGCCCTGGTATTGGTCCTGTTTATCATGTTCTATCCGGTCCTTACAGGCCGCGAGGTTTCACGCAGCTATATCGACAACTTCCTGAGATGGTTCAGCACCTGGAGCTTTTAATATGACTGGAGAGGGCAGGAACGAGAAAGAAAAATTACGCAGGCTGCTCAGTCTGACGCGCAGAGCTGTGCAGGATTACGATCTGATCCGCGAGGGCGACCGCGTATGCGTCGGTCTTTCCGGCGGAAAGGACAGTCTTGCGCTTCTGACGACGCTTGCTGCGCTGAAGCGATTTTACCCGAAACGGTTCGAGCTTTCCGCTGTGACGGTCGCACTGGGCTTCGAGGGGATGGATTTTTCGCCGGTCAAGGCATATTGTGATGCGCTGGAGGTGCCGCTCAACATCGTGGAGTCGGATATTGCACAGATTGTTTTCGAAATCCGCAATGAGCAGAATCCGTGCGCGCTTTGTGCAAACCTGCGCCGCGGCGCGGTCAATGGAGCGGCCGCGCAGATGGGCTGCAATGTCGTTGCGCTGGCCCATCATAAGGACGATGTGATCGAAACGGCGCTGCTTTCGCTTTTTTATGAGGGCAGGTTTTATTGCTTTGCGCCGGCAACCTGGCTGGAACGGGCTCAGGTCCGTGTGATACGCCCGTTCCTTTATGTAGAGGAAAAAGAAATTCGGCAGTTTGTTGGTGCGTCTTCTCTGCCCGTGGTCCACAATCCCTGCCCGATGGACAGGGCCAGCAGCCGGGCGGAAATGAAGACGCTGATCCGCACGCTGGAGAAAGAAAATCATTTTTTGCGTTCGAATCTATTCGGCGCGGTAAAGAGGGACATATGGAATTCAAAAAGCTGACGTTAAATGAAATTCCCTTGATCAAACCGTTTTTCGTAATTCAGAAAAGCAGAATCTGCGATTACAGCATCGGCGGTCTGTTTATGTGGCGCGACTTTTTCTATACGGAATACGCTGTTGAGGAAAATATTCTGTTTTTTAAAGTGAAATATGTAAACGATATGATCGCCTTTACGATTCCTATGGCCGAAAGTCAGGAAGCGGTGCGCCGCGGTCTGGATCTGCTGTGCGGCTACGCAGCACAAAACCATTATGATCCGATTTTCTGCATGACGAGCGCGGAGGACCGTTCCGTCATTGAAGACTATTTTTCGTGGAAGGGCTTTTCCGTCCTGTGCAGAAGCGACCGCAAATGGGCCGACTATTTATACACCGCAGAAAGCTTTCTGGAATTCAAGGGGAAGCGGATGCACGGACAGCGTAATCATGTGAATAAATTTAAGGCGACCTATCCGAACTGGACTCTGAGAGAAATCGGACCGGAGCTTCTGACGGATTGCCTTTCGCTTCTGGAGAAGATCACGCGGCGCAATACCAAAAGCGATCCGATCGCACTGGAGGAACTGGCAAAGACGCGCGAGGTACTGGAAAATTATGCGGTTTACGGGATGCTGGGCGCCTGCCTGTATGTGGAAGAACAGATCGTAGGATTTTCCGTTGGCGAGATTGTTTATGACACCCTGATCGTACATATTGAAAAGGGCGATACGGATTATGAGGGCGTCTATCAGGTCCTTTCAAATGAATTTGCAAAGCGCTTCGTTACGCCGGAGGTAAAATACATCAACCGTGAGGACGATTCTGGAGACAGCAATTTGCGAACCTCCAAGCTTTCCTATCATCCGCTTAAAATTCTGGAAAAATTTACGATCTGGATCGAGCAGTAAGCTTAACGCATGGTTGCCTGCAGCGTAGCCAGATTCTCACGCATCAGAGAAACGTATGTCGCGCCGCCGGAGAGCTGTTCTTCCGATACGTTATGGCATGTGTAAAACAGCGCGGTTGCGGTTCCCGTCGCATCGGCAAGGCTGTCTGCAATATTGTGATTCGAAAATTCAATATAATATACGGTGGAAACCTTTTCTTCCTTAATTTTTTCAATCAGCAGGGCAATCGCGGCGGCGCTCGGCTCGGAGTGCTCCGCGCAGCCCGGGAACGCGGCGTAGTATTCAAGCCCGTATTCTTCGGTAAAATAGATAAGAGGGAATCGGTCGCCGAAAATCAGCGTTTTATTTTCCACCGTTTCAAAAAAGCTGCGGAACGCTTCGTCAAGAGCATTTAGCTCCGCGATATAGGCCGCTGCGTTTTCTTCGTAGACCTCCCGCCGATCGCCATCGATTTCGCACAGTCTGTTTCGGATTTCCTCTGTGATCCGGATGGCGTTTACCGGAGAGGTCCAGACATGCTCGTCCGGCTCATGCCCATCCTCTTCTTCTAATACGGAGACGCAATCCATCATTTTCAGCGTATTGATTTCCCGGCCCAGCGAGTTCAGTATTTTATCCACCCATGCGTCCGATTCGCCGCCGGTATATACGAAAAGATCGCAGCCTTGTATTTTCAGAATGTCCTGAGCAGTCGGCTCGTAAGAGTGGCTCTCGCTTCCCGGAGGCAGGAGCATAGTAACCTGCCCGGCGTTTCCCAGGACCTGTCTTGAAAAATCATATGCGGGAAAATTTGCCGCCACGACGGATAGTTCTTCGCTCGCGGGCAGCTGCGCCCGTCCGCAGGCTGAAAAACAGGCCGTAAGCGTAAAACACGCCAGCAGCATGAAAAGGATTCGTTTCAAGCGCATAACACCTCCGTACCGGTTCATTTTACTATGATTTCCTCCCGAATGCAATTTCCTGCATGCATAAAACCGATCCGGCTGTCATAAGTTTTATACAAAGAACAGCCGTAAAGGGGTTTTGTACAAAATGAACCATTCTGTAATTCTGAAGGACTACATAGAAAACCGCGTTTACGAGGTCGCGCAGTATATACTGGATACAAACTGTACGGTCCGTGCGGCGGCCAAAAAGTTCGAAGTAAGCAAATCAACCGTACATAAAGACCTCGTAGACCGCCTGCCGAACCTGAACGGCACGCTTGCGGAAGAAGTCCGAAAGGTATTGGATGGAAACAAGGCCGAGCGCCATATCCGCGGAGGCTTGGCAACGAAAGCGAAATATGAAGAGGTAAGAAAACGCAGAGACTGTACCGGATAAGCTATTGCCGGTTTCTGCTCATTTTCGACATCTGACGCTGCGCCATGACCAAATCGTAATAAATGCCCTTTTGCTTCAGCAATTCCTCATGGCTCCCAACCTCGGCGACGCCCTTTTTGTCGAGCACCACAATCCGCGTAGCATTCCGCAGCGTCGACAGGCGATGAGCGATCGCAATCGTTGTGCGGTCGCTCGTCAGCATCTGCAGAGAATCCTGAATCTGCTTTTCGATTTCCGTATCCAGAGAGGCTGTAGCCTCGTCGAGAATCAAAATTTTAGGGTTGCGGAGCAGCGCGCGTGCGATGGCCAGTCTCTGCCGTTCTCCGCCTGAAAGAGTATGCCCTCGTTCTCCGATGACGGTGTTGTAGCCGTCCGGAAGCTTTATGATGAATTCATGCGCACCGGCAATTTTGGCGGCATCGATGATTTCCTCCCGCGTGGCGTCTGCTTTTGCATAAAGCAGGTTGTCGTATACGGAACCGGAAAACAGGATCGTTTCCTGCAGCACCACGCCGATCTGACTTCGCAGAGAATGCTGCGAAATATCTCTGATATCGATCCCATCGATTCGGATGCTGCCTTCGGTAACATCGTACAGACGCATGACAAGATTGATGAGAGTAGACTTTCCGACGCCGGATTTTCCGACCAGCCCGATCATCTCGCCGGGCTGAATTTTTAAATTGATATCCTTCAGCACATCTGTAATGTGGTCATAGCTGAAAGATACATGATCAAATTCGATTTCTCCGCGCAATGAGACGTCGACCGGGTTCGCTGCGTCGGCAACCTCCGTCTTTTCATCCACAATATCAAAGATCCGCACGATAGAGGTGAAAACGCGGGTGAGCGCATTCGGAATGCTGACCAGCCAATCGATCGGCGCGTAAACCATGGCGATATACGAAGAAAGCATCGAGGCTTCGCCAATCGTCATGGCGCCGTTCAGGATTTTGCTGCCGGTATAATAAAGCACCAGGAAATTTCCAATCATGAGGCTGATTCGGATAAACGGAGAGAGCAGCGCGTACATCGTCTCGTTTTTCACCGAAATATCGCGTTCGCGCGCGGCAGCGGCGTCATACCGCTTCGTTTCCTTTTCTTCCGTGCCGAATGCTTTTACAACGCGAATCCCCGAAAAAATATCATGCAGGATCGTGCCGCATTTCGATGATGCGCTCCACTGACGGCTATAAATTTTACGAGTATAATTCCAAAAAATTTTCGTCGGAATAATTGCAATCGGCATGGGCAGGAGAAAAATCAGCAAAAGCTTCCAGTCATACAGGATCAGGATGACGCTGACGCCGATCAGCTGCAGGAATACGCCGAGTACGTTCGGAACCTGCGAGTTGATAAAATTCTGCACCTCTTGAGTGTCGTTGACAACACGGTTCATCAGCTCGCCCGTCGTCTTTTTGGAAATGCCGGAAAGCGAGAGCTCTTGTACTTTGTCGAACACCATCATCCGCAGATGCACGATGACTTTGGCGCCAACCTGCATCATGAGCAGATTTCGGATAATCGAAATGATAAAGTTCAGAATATATGCCGCCAGCATTAAAAGGACAACCAGCAGAAAGCTGATAAATACGCGGCCTCGATCGGAAGCGATTGCCGCTCCGATTTCAGGGTTGTTGATGTAGGAATCGACCAAAATTTTATTGATATAAGGATTGATCAGTCCAATCAGGAGCACGCCGATAAACAGCAGGGAGGACCAGATCAGCTTTGCTTTATGCGGCCGCAGAATATCCCAGAGCCTGCCCAGAAGCTTTTTCTTGTTTACGCAATTCAGGCAAATACTGTTGCCCGGCTGGAACGGCGTTCCACATACGGGGCAAACACGTTCAGAGGCGTTTTCTCCTTCTTGGCGATAAATGCCTTTCTCAAGAAAAAGATTGTATTTATTTACCAGAAGACCGAAGAGCTTCTGACGATCCATGCTGCCGCGGCAGAAGACATACGGTTCTTCGGATTCTTTCCATATGCATTCGACTGCGACGGAGCCGACCTCCGGCCGATATACGAATTTCTGTATGGAGGACAGCGCGTGCGCCTCCCTTTCGGCCGTCCCTTCCCACAATATAAATTCTGTTTCGGTGAGAATGGCGATTCCGTCCGCGGCGCTGCCGTTTTTATCCAAATTATAAGAAAATACGGAAAGTATCTGGTTCTCCTGCAAGCCGCAGCCATTATCGCGCAGCCTTTTCAGAAGAGCCGTTCTGTAATAAGATCCTTCTTCCATATGCATAACGATGCCTTTCTGCCATCACAAGTAAAGCTCGATTTTTTTATAGCTTGCGCGGTCCAGCCCTTCGATGCTCGGGATCTCGTATCGGTTCCCGTCGATGTCTATGATCATGAGCCGATCCTCATCCATTTTTAAAATGCTGCGCTGCGTGTCCTGAAGCGTGAAGCTTGCTTTGCCCTCCGGCGTAGTAACGTCCCAGTATGTAAAGCCGTACCGGTCCTTCAGGCGATCGATTGTAACGATCTTTTTTATATAATATTTTCGTTTCAGCTCGCGGCGCAGGATTTCGCGCTCGTCTTCTCCGAACAGGGATAGATCCGTTATGATTCCCAGCTCTTTTTGCTCTTCGTCGAGCACGCTGAGATACCGCTCTGTTTCTTCAAATGGAAACATCCGATGCAGAAATACGCGGCCGTATTCTTTTTCTTCTCCGTTTTCTCCCGCAGGGATTTTTAATGCAAGTAAACCGTCTTTGTCGATAAAATGGGCGTTTTCCTGGGTGAAATACGTTGTTTTTACAATATTTGATAAAGCTTCATTTCCCATGCTGTTTCTCCTATTCCGTAACGCCGATATTTTTCAGCGCTTCCATCTGCAGCGTGTATAATTTATAATAGATTCCCTTCTGACGGATCAGTTCTGCGTGCGTCCCGTATTCAGGCATTTTACCGTTTTCGATGACGATCAGCCGATCCGCGTCACGCAGCGTGGAAAGACGGTGCGCGATCATGATTGTCGTTTTGCCGGCGACGAGATTTTCCAACGCGGATTGAATGGTGCGCTCCGTCTGCGTATCCATCGCGGCGGTGGCTTCATCCAGAATCAATATTTTCGGATTGAGCAGTACGGCTCTGGCAATGGAAATTCTTTGCCGTTCTCCTCCGGAAAGCTCTTTGTGTCCGAATCCGATCCTTGTATCGTAAGCGTCCGGGAGCTTAATGATAAATTCGTGGGCCCCTGCGATTTTGGCGGCCTCGATGATTTCTTCTTTGGTTGCTTCCGGCTTCGCATAACGGATGTTTTCCAGAATCGATCCGATAAATAGGTACGTTTCCTGTGATACGATGGCGATGTTCCGCCGGAGATCGGCAAACGCATATTGCCTGACGTTGATTCCGTCGATCAGAATTTCGCCGCCCGTCACGTCGTAAAGGCGGATGAGAAGATTTGCGAGCGTGCTTTTCCCCGCTCCGGAATGTCCGACGATTCCGATCATTTTCCCCGGCTCGATCGCGAAAGAAACGTCGTCGATTATTTTCCGGCTTTTGTCATAAGAAAATTCCACGTGACGAAATTCTACGCTGCCCTCCAGCGTCTCTTTGTGAACCGGGTTCTGCGCTTCGGTCACGTCCGGCTCAGCATCGTAAATCTCGAACAGACGCTGCACCGCATTTGTGCATTGGGAAAAGAAATACGTCATATCTACGAACATGAACAGCGGCGCGTTCATCATACCGACATAAGAAAGGAAGGTGAGGAGCGTTCCGTAGGTCATCTGGCCGTTCATTGTCATCCAGCCTCCCACGATCCAGACGATGATCGTGCTCATGTACATAATGACGTATGCAAACGGGAAGGCGACATTGTTGAATATCGTAATTTCTTTATACATATCGGTGACTCTTCCGGCATGCCGGCGGAAGCGCTTTCCTTCTTCTTTCTCGCGAGCGAAGGCTTTGATGACGCGCATCCCGGACAGAACGTCCGTAAGCGCGCTGCTCATGGCACGGAAGCAGGAATAGTTTTTCGCGTGAAGATGCCCCGAACGCCGGAACAGCCTGCTGATGACGAACAAAAACAGCGGAATCACGATCAGACAGAGCAGCGCAAGCAGGGGATTCATGGTGAGCATTATAATGAAAACCGCAATCACCTGTACGATATTAATCAGAAAATAAGGCAGGCCGTCCACAAAAAACCAGTATATGGACGTTGCGTCGTTGTTGATCTGCGTCATGAGCCCGCCGGTCTGCCGTCCGGTAAAAAAGCTGAGGGACAGGCGTTTTATACAGTCGAAGATCGTTCGCTTCATGTCGTAGACGAGCTTTCCTGCAACGCGCGAAGTAATGATGGCAGACAGCATATTGATGAGTACGCTGCATATGTTCATGGAAGCGATCAGCAGAATCACAAACAGAAGCTGCCCATAGAAGCTGCCGTTTTCATTTAATACCTGATCATAGAAGAATTTTGAGGAAAAATAAGGAGCTACGACGCCGAGCGCGCTTACCAGCACCAGCGCAAGCAGAATCAGAAAAATTTCTTTCCGGTATTTCTTTAGAAAAATCCACATTCTTTTCACAAGCTTTCCGCGATCCATGCACTTGGGACAAATTTTTCGATTTGGATCGGGATACCGGCAGCCACAGGTCGGGCAGACGGCTTCTTTTTTGAAATCGTCCGGGTTTCTTTCGATTTTTCCGTCTTTTATGTATTGATTGGCGTACTTTACAAAAAGACGCACGCTTTCTTTGGCGGCGTTTGTGAGCATTGCAAGGAAGCGCGTCTGATCTCCGCATTTTGCGGTAAGGCGCGCGGTTGAAATGAGCGCTTCAAGAGAAAGCTCGGTGATTTCGGAAAGCCGATAGGTATAAACGTTTTTCTTTATGTAAGAGGAACGCAGCCTGTTCCTTCGGACGCACGGCCGGCTCTGTCCTGTCAGGACAAGCTGGCCCTCCGTTATCACGAGCAGCTCCTTTGTCAGAAGCAGAAACGTATCGCTTTTCATCAGATCCGCAGACAGGTCGCACGATGCGAAAAGCAGGATTTCATCCGTAGTGATCTTAAGATCACTTAAAATTCCGTTCAGTTCGGAATGATAAGAATCGATTTCCAGCATTAACAGCGTTCTCCTTAATTTAGTGATCCGAATTGTAACACAAATATCTATCCGTTTCAATAAAAAATTAACAACATAAAACATTGATATTATTAGACAAAAATATTAAAATTAATATCAATGATTCGTACAAAATAGATTTTAAAAGATCAAAAGCATTTACATTTTCGAAAAAACAGATATAATACTCGTTGTATTATATAAAAAACATGAGGAATGAAAAATATGGCTTCTTTAGAAGAGACGATCAAAGAAAACTTCAGATACGGAATTACAGATATGCTGATTCTGAAACTTCTGACAGAAGAGGATAAATACGTTTACCAGATTACCCGGGATCTGGAAGAAAAGTCAAATGGCGTTTTCAAGGTAAGCAAGGTTTCTTTATATATTCCGCTGAACAGGATGGCGCAGCGGCATTTTGTGGAAGAGTATAAAATGCCGATCAAGGGAGGACGCTACAGAAAGTATTACAGAATTACGGAAACAGGACGAAATTATCTCAATTTTATGGAAAAGGAATACAGAGCCCTTCACAAGAGCACTCTGCAGATTATGCGCGGCGGAACCGAGACCCCGCCGCGCGGGAAGGCGAACTAATTTTTAAGCCGGATCGTGACGTTTCCACTGACGCTTTCAAAGCGATAAATTGCGGAAGCGTCTCCGTATCGGAACGTTTTTCCATCGCTGACGACAGGAACGCCGCAGTTCAGCGTTCCGCTGACGGAATCGAGCTCCGCCGTAAAGCCGGCGCCCTCCGGAATGGTAAAGAACGCATTCCCGCTTACGGTATCCGTATTCATTTCTGAGGGAAATTCGGACGAATCGACCGTAATGTCGCCGGACGTACTGTCAAAGTCGAGTTTTTTGACGGAACCCGTATATTGGCATGCGCCGCTTACGCTGTCCATCTTCAGATAGTCTGCGGTGACGTTGCTGCACCGGAGATCCCCGCTGACGTGATCAATAAAGGCGGAACCGATTTTCATATCGGCTAAAGCTACGTCTCCGGAAACACAGTCCGATCGGAGCGTCTCCGCGGATAACTTTGAAATACTGACCTCTGCGGAAACGGAGTCGATCAGAATCAGAGAGAGACGGCCTGCCATCGATTCGGGAATCCTGAGAGTAAGATGCTTATTCTGACTTTTCCCGATGCGGAAGAAAATCCCGGATTTTCTTGCACGGATTGTGAGAACGCCTTCCTCGATCAGATAACGCATCGCTTCGTCCGTACTGATTTCATAATCGGAGGCTTCCTCTGCCAGCAGCTCGTTTCCGCTGCATACGGAAAGATCAATTTTTCCGCCGGTCCAGTAAATCTTTATCGAGGTGATTTCGCTCTCTGTAGTAAAATTTCCTATAGAATAGCCTGTTTCGTCATACCGGAACGAGGTCCAGCCCAGTCCCAGGCGGCCTAAAAAGTCTTCCATGCCGTCAAAGGCCAGCGCGGCAAACAAAAATCCCGCGAGGACTATCGCGATGACGGACCAGAGTATGATTCTTGCGACTGCAGATCGATTCATGAACGTCTTCTCCTTATCGTTTTAAATCAAAGCAGGCCCGCACGATATTTTCCACTGCGGCTGCCACGAGGAAAATAACCCAGGTAATATACCATTTCCCGGAGTAAAAGCTCAAAAGTAAATACAGTACGATCGTGACGCACCACAGCGCCGCCTCGATTCTTTTTCGAAGCTTTTTTCGCCGCTGCATTTCCGGCGACTGCATGCGGGATGCTTCTTCTGCGGCTCTGTCTGGCTGCGCGCGTTCCGCCTGCGGATTTGTTTTTCCGCGCACGATGAGGATCCCGGTTGCGGCGGCAATCATGAGAAACATCATACACACACCCAGCGTGTCTTCGTATCGGGTGCCGCTGAGGAGTATTACAGGAATTATGCTTAAAATATATAGCATTACGCTAATCGCCAGTAAAATTCCGCTTTTTCTGCTGCTTTTCTCGATCTCTTGTTCCGCGGATGCGGGCGGACGCTGGAATTCCTCCCGGCCGGTGGTGCCGCCGCAGACGCTGCCGATGAGCTCGGAAACGTCTCCGATTCCGGAAACGGCGATATGGAAAGCGCTTTCCGGTGTTTTTCCTGCGCGGACCAGGTCGTCATAGCGATCTATCGTGTTTTGGATGATTTCTTCTTTGATTTCCGTGATCTGCTTTGCCGCCGGCGCTCCCTTAAACAGCATTTCGACATACTCCCTTAATTTGTCATGCATGATTTTCCGCCTCCGTATTCAATAATTTATCGATGATATCGCGTGTGATATGCCACTCTTCCAGCAGACGGCCGAACAGCTCCCGGCCAAGCGGCGTAATTCTATAGTATTTCCGCCTTGCGTTTGTCGCCTCTTCTCCCCAGTATGAGGCGATGCATCCTGCGTCTTCCAGTCTTTTGAACGCCGTATAAAGGGTGGCCTCCTTCAGCTCGTAAAGTCCGCCGGAGGTTTGCTGGATCGCTTTATTGATTTCGTATCCGTAGCTGTCTTTGTGGATCAAATGCGCTAACAGGATGGCGTCGGTATGGCCCCGGATCAGATCCGCGGATATCGGCATGAGATGACCTCCTCTCAAAAGCTGCCGGTATATTTGGCAGACAATATACTTTATAACATTACATACATCGCCTGTCAAGGTATTGAGGAGAGGATTTCCTGATTTGCGTCCGATGGAACCGTAAAGAGAACCGTGTGCCGAACGCAAAAAAACTTGTATTTTACGCCAAATACAGGTATACTAACAAATGCGGTATTCATAGCCTGAAGCAGACCTCAAGGAGGTACGAATCATGACTATGAGAACAATTCCGGAAGGAATGCGGCCTTATGAAAGGCTGGAGCGCTGCGGCGCAGAGGCGCTCAGCGATGCGGAGCTGCTTGCGATCCTGATCAAATCCGGCACGCGGGAACGGTCTGCGCTTGCTATAGCGGAAGAGCTTCTTTTAAAGCACGGAAGCCTTGCCGATGTTGGAACCGCAGAGCTTTCCGAGCTGAAGAGCTGCGCGGGCATCGGACGCGTCAAGTCTATCCGTCTTCATGCTGCGGCGGAGCTGGGAAGGCGGATCGCATTCGGACGCTGCAGGAATAAAATTAAAATTACGGATTATGAATATCTGGGCGACATGCTGATATCGGAAATCGGCCGGCTGCGGCAGGAGGTTTTTCAGGCACTTTTTTTTGATAAGAAATGGAATTATATTTCCGCCTGCCGGATTTCGGCGGGCACGGTTGACCGGACGCTCGTTCATCCGAGGGAAGTATTTTACAACGCGATCAAAAATTTGGCGTCCGCGGTGGTACTGGCGCATAATCATCCTTCGGGAGACTGCAGGCCGAGCCGGGCCGACTACGATACGACGGAACGCCTGGTAAAAGCGGGACGGCTTGTCGGGATCGACGTCGCGGATCATATGATTGTCGGAAATGGGAAATATTACAGTATGTACCGCGAGGGCGATCTTATTAAAATTAAAGAAAAAACGTTAAACGAGGGATTTGAAGATTATGGCACGTGATATAGGAATCGATTTGGGGACGGCGAATACGCTGGTTCATATGTCCGGGAAGGGGATTATCATCCGGGAACCGTCCGTCGTGGCGATCAATAAGAACACAAATGAGGTTCTTGCGGTGGGAGACGCCGCAAAACGGATGATCGGCAGAACGCCGGGAAGCGTCGTTGCCATCCGTCCTCTGCGCGACGGCGTAATCGCAGACTTCGATATGACGGAACAAATGCTGCGGTATTTTATCAGAAAAGCGGCATCCGTTGCCGGCATTGGAAAACCGAACCTGATTATATGCGTCCCGTCCGGAGTGACGGAGGTGGAATATATGGCGGTCGAGGAGGCTGCAGAGCGCGCCGGCGCCAGAAAGAAGCCGCTTCTGTTTGAAGAACCTCTGCTTGCCGCGATCGGGGCGGGGCTGCCGATCGAGGAGGCTACAGGATGCATGGTCGTGGATATCGGCGGAGGCACGAGCGAGGTCGCCGTTATTTCTATGGGCGGCATCGTAAATTCCAAATCGCTGCGGGTAGCGGGAGACAAGCTTGACGAATACATTTCCATGTATACCAAGCGCGAGCATAACCTGGTGATCGGCGAACGGACGGCGGAGGATATTAAGCTGACAATCGGCGCGGCGCATCCCAAGCCGCAGGAGGAGTACATGGAAATCAAAGGCAGGGATCTGCTGACCGGACTTCCTAAAAACGTCAAAATTTCTTCCTCCGAGGTTGTGGAAGCAATCCGCGAACCGGTCACTTCAATCGTGGACGCCATTAAGGAAGCGCTGGAGGAAACGCCTCCGGAGCTTGCGGCGGACATCATGGAAAAGGGAATCATGCTGACCGGCGGCGGGGCGCTGCTCAGTGGGCTTGATAAAATCATAAAAATCGAAACGGGTATGCCGGTATGCGTGGCGGAATATCCTCTGGACTGCGTTGCGCTTGGCACGGGGAAATGCCTGGAAGAGGGGAACCTAAGAAAAATTTTGTATCAGAACCGTACGTCGGGAATGTTCTGAGGTGTCTGATTCGCAGTGAGCAAGAAAACAAAACGGCTTATTTTTATATTGGCGGGGATTACGGTGCTGCTTGTGGTATTTATAGCGGTTTCAAGCAGGCCGGGAAGCAGCCTGCATTCCGTTTATAAAGTAATCGGAACGCCGTTCCAATATATTCAGCGGGGGTTTTCCTCTTTTGGGAGGAGTATTAAAAACGCCTTTTCTGTAATAGGAGATTACAGCGAGATCAAAGACAGGATCAGCGAGCTTCAGGAGGAAAACGATTCTCTTAAAAATCTGGAGAATGAAAACGAAAAGCTGAAAGAAGAAAATGCAGAGCTTCGCGATCTGCTGGAGCTGAAGGGGTACTTTGAAGATTATAACATGGTTGCCGCCAATATTATTTCCGAGGACGTTACGGATTGGTTCAATGAGTTCACCATAGACCGGGGAACCTCCGACGGACTGGAAAACGGCTGCGTCGTAATAACCTCGAAGGGGCTGGTGGGCATCGTTTATAACGCTGGCCCGGCTTCCTCTAAGGTTCGCTGCATCGTGGATGAACAGAATGTCATTATGGCGCGTATTTCAAGAAACAACGCGCTGGTGCGCGTCCGCGGCATGTCCAATGAAAATTACGAGCATATGCTCGAGCTGGACAGGATCGCGGACGAGACGACGCTGTATGTAGGGGATACGATCATTACGGCGGAAAGCGGCGGCGTATATCCGAAGGGCCTGGTGATCGGAACGGTTGTGCAGATCGAAGAAAATGCCGAATCGGGGACGAGAACGGCATATATCGAACCGGCGGTGGATTTTACTGCGGTCAGCCACGTTTATGTGCTGATGCCGTCTCAGGAGCAGGCCGGTTAAGGCGCCGCAGGGCAGGGAGAACGGAATGAGAGACAGAAAGCATATAATATTCTACATATTATCGGCTGTGTTCCTTGCTCTGGTGCAAGAGGCGTTCTTTAACGACCTGCGGATTTTCGGAGCCAAGCCGAACCTGACGCTGGCTCTGCTTTGCGTTACGGCAGTCCGCATGGACTATGCCGAGGCGATGGTATACGGCCTGTCCACAGGGCTGTTTGTAGATATTGTGTACGGAAGATATATCGGGCTCTACGGGCTCCTGTATCTATATCTTGCGCTGGGAATCGTTCTGATTACGTCCAGGTTCAATTATGCTGAGAAACTGTGGTGGCCGGCAGCGGCGGCTCCGCTTCCGCTCCTGCTTTATGCGTTTGTGGAAAGCTTTCTCGTGCGGCTGCTTGCCGTATATGCGGGAGAAGCACAGGATCTGTATGCGGGAGGATTCTGGACGCACGTTGCGGCGAGGATCCTTCCCGTAACGTTTTACAACTGTATTTGCATCGTGGTATTTATGATACCCGTTTTAAAATTTTTAGACAGAAAGCCGGGTGGGTTCAAATAAACAAGCCGAATTGGGAAAACATATCTGATAAAGTAAAACGCCTGCTGAAGAACCGGTGCTTTTACGTCGGCGTGCTTCTTTTCATAGTCATGACGGTCATGGTCGGAAGGCTGTACAAGCTGCAGATCATAGACGGCAGCGACTATCGGAATAAAGCGATGAATACGATCGACAGTACGACAAAGCTCTCCGTCGACGCGCCGCGGGGCAATATTTACGATCGAAACGGCATCCTGCTTGCAACCACAAGAAAATCTTATAAGGTGCAGATGGTAAATATTGATAATCCCCAGGAGGAACGAAACGCGATGTATCTGGAGCTGGTCAATCTGTTTATGGAAAACGGCGACACGTATACGAATACGTTTGGCCGGTATCTTTCCTACCCGATCGACTGGGGACCGGCTCTGAGCGGAGAGGACGCAGGCGCGGACCGAAAAAGCTGGATCAATACCATTGCTATCAGAAAATCGGATCGCGACCGCTTGAACACACCGCAGGAGGTTTTTGATTATCTGCGGAACGAACGCTTTGAAATCGATGAAAGCTATACGGATGAGGAAGCGTATAAAATTATGATTATCCGCTATGAGACGTTTTCCTTCGGCCTGAGCTATATCACGCCTTCCGTTATTGCAGAGGACTGCTGCGAAGAGACGGTGGAGGTGATCGAGGCACGTTATCTCGATTTCCCCGGTGTGACAACGGAGGAAACGTATTTCAGAGAGTATGTCAATGCCGAAGAAGCGAGCCATATCCTTGGCTATGTCAGAGCCATCAGCGAGGAAGAGTATGCGGCAATGAAGGATCAGGGATATTCCAATGACGATATTATCGGCAAAATCGGGATTGAACAGGTGGCGGAAGGATATCTGCGCGGTGTGGACGGCATCCGCGAGGTTTATATCGACGCAGACGGCGTGGTACGGGAATATTCGTATACGGAGCCGATCCCGGGAAACGACGTATATCTTACGATCGATTATTCGTTTCAGCAAAAATGCGTCGAGATCCTAAAAGAGGAGATTGAAAATATCAAGGCAGCAAAGGATGATATTAAGAATTTCGGCGACGCAGAAGCAGGATCGATCGTCGTGCTCAATGCAAAAACCGGAGAAACGCTTGCAATGGCGAATTATCCCAATTATGACAACAGTATTTTCCTGGAGCCCTCCTCCAATCAGGAAGCGCAGCAGGCGATCGTGGATCTTTTCAATGACGCAACTTCGCCGAGCCTGAATCGCGCAACGCAGGGGCTGTATCCCGTGGGCTCTACCTTTAAGCCGATTACGGCGCTTGCGGCGCTTTCCGAGCATGTGACGGATGATTCCCGGGAAATCAGGTGCAACGGGTTTCTTGTGATCAATAATCATACGCATTCCTGCATGGGATATCATGGCAATATCTCCCTGCAGTCGGCCATCGCGAAATCCTGCAACGTGTATTTCCAGCAGATCGCCGTCGAAACAGGAATCGAGGACATCGACGCATGGGCGAAAAAATTCGGCCTGGGAGAAAAGACCGGGATCGAAATCAATGAATACGCAGGATACCGGAGCAACCCGGACACGATGAAAATTAAAGAAACGGACATTTACCATCAATGGACCGATTCCGACACGGCACAGACGGCGATCGGACAGCTGTATACGCTGTTTACGCCAATTCAGCTTGCGCGCTACGCCGCGGCGCTCGGAAACGGCGGCGTTCTCAACGTGCCTTATCTGATTGGCAGCGTGCAGACGGCGGACGGCACGTCCGTGCTGGATAATGCAGGGAAAAATGCAGATGCGGAAAAAATCGACGTGGCGGCGTCCGCGCTGGCGTCCGTAAAGTCCGGCATGGTCCAGATGGTTCTGGAAAGCGATGCGGCCAGAGAAGCCTTTGCCGCGTTCCCGGAGGGCTTTGTGGCAGCGAAAACCGGTACTCCGGAAACCGGCATGGAGGCATTTGGACAGAGCTCGCATTCCGTACTGATCTGCTATGCGCCGGCTGACGATCCGGAAATCGCCGTTTCTATCGTAATCGAGCATGGCGCGCGCGGCGCGAACGCGCTTCCTATTGCCGGAAGAATATTTGAAGAATATTTTTATGGACAGACGCTGAGTGAAGATAGCCTTCCGAGAAACAAGGGGTTTGACTGGCAGAATCTCGTCGCGGCCAGCATCCCGCAGACGGAGCCGGCCGAATGAACTTATTGCTCGGGATTCTCCGCGGCTCCCTTTTGCTCTTTTCTTTTTGACGGCTTTTTGAAAAGTTTTTCCAGCGCTTCCTGATAGTGGCCCTTTTTTATATTCGGAAAGGCTTTAATAATGCGCCTTTGAACGAAATTGGGCTTTGCTGTCAAACGGTTGTATTTTTCCCGAAGCGCTTCCCGTTCGGCTTCATGCTTTGTTTTCAATTCCTCTGCGCGGGAATTGAGTGAAATCGCGCGTGCGGAAAGACGTTCGCCGAGATTCTCCGATACGGAGGTCAGCGCCTTTTCGAGCTCGACAATCGTGCGCAGCTTTTTGGGAAGCTTCAGGACGTTGACCAGCGTTACTGTAAAGTCGGCGGCGACGGCAGCCAGAAATATGATGCACAATACCGTGCTGAGCGTGCCTGGCAGGCTTTCAATAAATTTCAGAACGGCCGGATGAATGATTTTCAGGATAAACAGACAGGCCAGCCCCCAGAGCAGCGAAAATTTCAGACAGACATATCCCTTGATATTGAACGGAAGCGCGGAATAATCCCACCATTTCTGGTGAAACAGCTTTTCCAGCAGAAACCCGGTGAGATATTCAAGCAGCGTCGTGATCAGAACGGAGCCGATAAACAGCAGCAGGAGATTTTCGTCAAACGGCTGCAAAAGCTTTGCCGCGGTCAACACGCCGAATCCGTAGATCGGACAGATTGGACCGTTCAGGAAACCGCGGTTCACGAATTTTCCGCTGTTTACACCGGCAAAAATGACTTCCGTACACCATCCGAGGAAGCCGTATATCAGAAAAATCCACGCAAATTCTCTCGCTTCGATCCAGCTCACCTGCTTACGCCTCCGTTTCCCTGCGATTCTGTTCGATCCAGCGGTTTGCCAGCTCGAGCATCCGTTTATCCGCGTTTTTATTGAGCAGCTTCATTGCCTCTGCGTACGGAACGAACCACCATTTGAGGACCTCCTCCTCCTGAATGGTAATCTGAGGGATTTCCTCGGGCGTGAAGCGCGCGGCAAAATAAACGGCGAGCTTATGCATGTCGGCTCCCGGCAGCGATCCGTTTGCTTCACTTGGTGCCACATACTGAAACGTGTGTCGGAAATCTGTTAGGAGCACAGGCTTCAGTCCCGTTTCCTCGTAAACCTCGCGCTGCGCCGTTTCCTGCTCCGATTCTCCGTTTTCAGAGTGACCTTTCGGGAAGCCGATATGACCGGACAGGTTTTTAATCAGAATGTATTTTATGATCCCGTTTTCCCGGCAGTAGGTCACGGCGCCGCACAGCTTTTCAAAGGCGAACGGAGCTTGCCGTTCCGCGCCGCCGCCTGCCAGCCAGCAGATGGCCTTCCGCATCAGCGGCTGACTTGTCTCCGGATGCAGATACTGCTGCGCGGAAAGCTCGGAGGCACTGCAGAGCACCTCTTCCGTTTTATTGTTCGGAAGCGTTCCCATACAGGAGCACTCCGTATAGTAAAGCTTGGCGTATGTAGTCGTACGGCCTGCAGTTCCTACTTTTCCGCTGCCGGAGGAGAGGGAATACGACGCGATTTCATAAATTTTTCCGGCGACGATCCCCGCCTTATCATAGAGCTGACGCCGGAGCGCGGTCTCGGGAGGCTCGTTGTTTCGAACGGCCCCTCCGATCATTTCGTAAGATACGGCGCCCCGGCTTCTTATGAATACCCATTGCCCCTGAAATCTGACGGCTGCCGTAACGTATTTTGTTTTATGAGGGAGCGCAAGATCTTTAAAGATGGTACAAATTGTGTTTCTGCCGTCCGCTGCCATGTCCGAAGCCTCCCGAGAAAAGTCATGCTGTATAATCATATCATTTTTTTTGCGGAAGATAAAGTGAAAATGATCTGCAGCGGACGCAAATCCGATGCAAACAAGGATTAAGAGGAGCTTGGCCCTTCCGGCCGGCAGGCCTCCAGCCTGTGGATGGGCAGGCCCTCCTTTAAAAAACGGCTTTCGTATTCGGTGACGATATTCTGCCGCAGAATTTCATACGGCGTTTCCGGAGCGTGCAGATTGTAAGTTATATGGGACAATGTCCAGCCGTTTTCCGTAAAGCTTTGGATGGAGTAATCGAAAAGCGGCCTGTTGTCCGTCTTCTGAATAATGCGGCCGCCCGGGGAGAGAAGCATTGCGTATGCCTTTAAATAAGCGGGATGCGTCAGACGATGCTTCGCCTGCTTGTTTCTCGGCCAGGGATCGCTGAAGTTGAGGTAGATGCGGTCGATCTCGCCGGGCGAAAAAAAGTCGGCCAGCTGACTTGCATTTGCATTGATGAAACGAATGTTTTTCAGACCGGCGCATTCCGTTTTTTCAAGTGCGGTGACAATGACGTTTTTCACGCATTCCAGGGCGATAAAATTGATTTCGGGGCAGACGGCGGCCATTCCGGTTATAAACGCGCCCTTCCCGCATCCGATTTCCAGATGGAGCGGCGCGTCCGGCCGCTCGAATGCAAAGCGCCAGCTCCCTTTTCTGGCGGCGGGATCAGGCTCCGTGAGATAACTGCATTTTTCAAAACGCTCTTCCAGGTGTTTTTTATTTCTGGGACGCATGGCGTTGCTCCTTCATTTATAAAATAAACAGACTGTATTGTATCATGGATTCAGAAAATTTTCATGCGGAATTTTACGGAAGGAAACGTTTTGTATTTCGCGGGGAAGCATGTTATAATACATTCGCAATTTCTTTCTTGGGAAAGGAGCTTATAAATATGTATCAATTTTCTATCGGCGTTATATTGGATTCCTTCCGCTGCGACCGGGAGACAGCTCTTGAAAAGGCGGAGAAGCTCGGCGCGGACGGCATACAGGCCTATGCCACATATGGTGATCTGTCTCCGTATCAATTGAATGCGCAGCAGAGGAAGGAAGTTCTGAAGCAGGTCAAAGCGCACGGACTCCGTTTCTCCGCACTCTGCGGAGATTTGGGTGAGGGCTTTGCAAACAGGGAACGAAATCCGAAACTGATCGAGCATTCCAAAGCAATTATCGATCTGGCGCTGGATCTGGAAACGAACATTGTAACGACACATATCGGCGTCATCCCTGCCGATAAGAACGAGGAACGCTATAAAATTATGCAGGAAGCGTGCTTCGAGCTGAGCAGATACGCCGATTCTCTTAACGCGCATTTCGCCATTGAAACGGGCCCTGAGATCGCAGCGACGCTCAAAGCATTTCTGGATGACCTTCACTCGACGGGCGTTGCGGTCAATCTTGATCCGGCAAACCTCGTCATGGTAACAAAGGACGACCCCGTACAGGCGGTATATACGCTGAAGGATTATATCGTTCACACGCATGCCAAAGACGGCAGGAATCTTTTCCCTACGCCCGCGGAGGTCGTGTACGGAGTGAGGCCCGGGAAGGAAGGCGAGGTGCCCACGGGTCCGTCGTTTATAGAGGTTCCGCTCGGAACGGGCGAGGTAGACTTTAAGAACTATCTCAAAGCGCTTGACGACATAGGCTATCACGGCTTCCTCACCATCGAGCGGGAGGTCGGAGACAATCCCGAGCAGGATATCAGGACGGCAAAGGATTTCCTTGACAGCCTTATAAAATAAAAGAAAGAAGGATATGAGCATGCAGAAGCCCACATATTATATTACGACTCCGATCTATTATCCCAGCGACAATCTTCATATCGGACATTCTTATACAACGGTTGCGGCCGACGCCGAGGCCAGGTACAGAAGGCTTAAGGGCTATGACGTCATGTTCCTTACGGGTACCGACGAACACGGCCTCAAAATTCAGCGGAAGGCGGAGGAGAACGGAATTTCTCCGAAAGAGTACGTCGACAGGATCGTAGCGGGAATCAAAGAATTGTGGAAAATCCTGCGCATATCCAACGACCGCTTTATTCGGACCACGGATGAAAGCCACGTCGCAGCCGTTCAGAAGATCTTCAAGCAGCTATACGATCAGGGAGATATTTATAAAAGCGAATATGAAGGCTGGTACTGTACGCCGTGCGAAGCTTTTTGGACCGAAACGCAGCTGGACGGCGGAAAATGCCCGGACTGCGGCAGACCGGTGGAGCATACAAAGAAGGAGGAAAGCTATTTCTTCCGTCTCTCCAAATATCAGGAACGGCTGATAGAGCATATCGAAAGCCATCCGGATTTTATACAGCCCGTTTCCCGCAAGAACGAAATGCTGAACAATTTTCTGCGCCCCGGACTGGAAGATCTCTGCGTATCAAGAACGACGTTTAACTGGGGTATTCCCGTCACCTTTGACGAAAAGCACGTCGTATACGTATGGGTGGACGCCCTGTCTAACTATATTACGGCTCTGGGCTATGGAAGCGAGGACGACAGCCTGTACCGGAAATATTGGCCGGCCCAGGTGCATCTTGTCGGCAAAGAAATCGTGCGGTTTCACACGATTATCTGGCCGGCGATCCTGATGGCGCTGAACCTGCCTCTTCCGGAAAAGGTTTACGGACACGGCTGGCTGCTGCTGGACGGCGGGAAAATGTCGAAATCCAAAGGAAACGTCGTAGATCCCACTATTTTGACGGAAAAATACGGCGCGGATGCAATCCGGTATTTCCTGCTCCGCGAGGTTCCGTTCGGCGCGGACGGCCAGTTTTCCAACGACGCGCTGATTACCAGAATCAACGCCGATCTGGCGAACGATCTGGGAAATCTCGTATCGAGAACGGTATCGATGCAGCTGAAATATTTCGGAGGAAAAATGCCGCCTCTTGACGAGCGCCTGTCCTGCGGGCCCGAGGCGGATGTGCGAGCGCTGACGGCCGGGTGCACGGAGCGCGTCGATGCGGCGATGGATGCGCTTCAGTTTCCCACGGCACTGACGGAAATCTGGAAGGGAATTTCCAGAATGAATAAATATATTGATGAAACGGCTCCCTGGGTGCTTGCAAAAAGCGCGGAGCCGGAGGACAGAAAGCGGCTTGCGGGCGTTTTGTATACGCTTCTGGAGGGAATCCGCATCGTTTCCATTCTGATTGAACCCTTCATGCCGGAAACGCCGCGTAAGATCCAATCGCAGCTTGGAATCGAAGGAAGAGACGAGATCCTGAAATGGGAAAACGCCGCTTCCTGGGGACTGTATCCTGACGGAGCGGAGGTTCGGAAGGCGGAGGCGCTGTTCCCGAGAATCGATCCTGAGGCTTGAGAAAGGCGGCTGAAAAATGAATCGATTTGTAAAACTGCTTTTGGCCTCGGCGCTGCTTGCGTGTACCGTGACGGCTTCGGCCTGTTCGGGCGGGGCAGAGCGCGGGGAATCGCAGAAAACGCCTTCCTCGCCGGAGACCGCGGCGCCGGTCAAGACGGACGCGGCAAACGCGACGCCGGCCGAAAGCACCGAACCTCCTGCCGTTTCGGAAGTCCCTTCCGGCGCGGAAAAATGGATTAACGCGTGCGGCGACGCGCAGCGTATTCTGATGACATATGAGCAAATTCAAGCGATGAACGCATCGATCCGCGCGAAGTGCACGGCACTCACGGACATCGCTTCCTATCCGGAAAGCATGTCGAAAAGCGAGCTGACCGCTTTGATTGAAGGCTCGTCCGGTCCGAGTCTTCCGAAATACGACGAGGACGGAATCGAAATTACAGCCGAAGAGCTTGCTGAAATCAGGGAGAACCGCAATCTGGACGCGCTGGAAGAGACCAATTCCTTCCGGAGGGGTGTGACCATACAGCGAACGGATATTCGCGCGCTGCCCACTGCACGTGCGTTTTATGACCGGGCGTCTGTACAGGATCATGACAGAATGCAGGAGTCCGAGCTTGCCGCAGGTTCGGCGGTATGGATTCTGCACACGAGCAGGGACGGCGCGTTCTGCTTTATTCAGTCTTATTATTATGTGGGCTGGGTAGACGCCGACGACATTGCGGATGCGGAGGGCAGCAGCGATTGGGACGCATATGCGAGGCTTTTGAATATGACGGAAAATGCGTCGCGGGATCTGCGCTTCGCAGTCATTACTGATCCGCTGCTTGAGATAAAAGGAACAAAGCTGGATATGGGAACGGCGCTGCTTCTGTCGGAAACGCAAAGCGCGCAGAGCGGGACATACCGGATCCTTTTACCGGGAAAAGATGCAGACGGCAGGCTGACACATACAGAAGAGGAAATATCCGCAGCGGCTGCGAGCCTCGGATATCTGGACTATACGTTCCGGAATTTCTATATTCAGGCCTTTAAATATGTGGGAACCCCATACGGTTGGGGCGGCATGAAGGACGGCGTGGACTGCTCCAGCTACGTTTTGAGTGTATTCAAAACATTCGGATTCGTATTTCCGCGCAATACGAGCCAGCAGAACGGATCGGTGGGGAATATCACGAATACAGAAGCCATGTCAGAGGCTGAAAAGCTTTCCGTGCTGGCGGAGGCGGACACGCCGGTGCTGATCTACCAGTCGGGACACGTTATGATTTATCTCGGCGTTTTAAATGATGTACATTATATTATCCACGCCCCGGGCGGAGGGAACGTACGGGAGGATGCTTACGACGGCTTTTCCTCCTTGATCCGGATCTGCGGCGTGGGTCCGTTGAAATAATCGTGGCATTTTAACTGCTTTATGAGCTTGTCGTATCGGACCTGATACGCTTTCAGAATATAAGTATAATAATCGATACTGTCCGAATCGGTCACGTTGTTGAAGTTGATGCGGGCAGTATCGATTAATTTTTTCAGATCGCTGATTTCGTTCATAATAGCCGTAACTTCGGGATCTTCCTTGTTTTTCCGGATTCCGAATAAATTCCGAAGACTCATGATTATAATCACCGCCGGTAGTGTTCCAAAATTTACGGAAAAGTATACCGCATGGTTTATTTATATGCAGAACCGAGTTGAAATATCAATGCAAAATCAGGAATAAAAATTCCGCGCCCCGGCGGGCGCGGAGAACTTCTTCGCTTTGAAATTCAGGTATGCTTCGTTAAATCCCGCTTGCGGCGTAATTGGACAGCACGCGCGCGGAGGGATCGTTTACGTCGCAGCCCTCCCAGCTTTTATTCGGCATCCAGAAGTCTTTGACCATGGCGCTCTGCCCGGGATAATATTTTTCAAACAGCTCTCGGTAAAGAAGCGATTCCTTGGTAAAAGGCTGTGCGAAGGAGTAACGCGAGCGCCTTGCCTCATATTCCTCGTCTGAATAAAGCGTCTCGGCATATTCCTTCAGATAATCTACCATGGAATGGCCGACGGCGTCGCTGAAGGCCGCCTTCTCGCGAAACAGAATGGATCTGGGCAGATAATCGCCCTCCGGAGCGTTTTCGAACGCGTGGCGCAGAAGATATTTTCCCTTCCCATAGCGGTTCACCTTCAGCGCCGGATCGACTGCCATGACATAGCGCACAAAGTCGATATCCCCGAACGGTACGCGGGCTTCCATGGAGTTGACCGAAATGCAGCGATCCGCCCGCAGCACGTCGTACATGTGGATTTCCCGGATCCGCTTCACGGCCTCTTCCTGGAACGCTTCCGGAGAGGGCGCGAAATCCGTATATTTATAGCCGAACAGCTCGTCGGAAATTTCGCCCGTCAAAAGAACGCGGATATCGGTCGTTTCATGAATGGCCTTGCAAACCAGATACATCCCGATGCTGGCGCGGATTGTTGTAATATCGTATGTACCAAGAATGCTGACGACCTCTTCCAGCGATTCGAGCACCCGATCTTTATTAATTATGACCTCTGTGTGGTCGCTGCCGATATAGTCGGCCACCTCTTTGGCGTATTTCAGATCGATGGCGTCCTCGCTCATGCCGATCGCAAAGGTGCGGATCGGCTTTTGAAGAATTTTTGCAGCGATAGAACACACAAGGGAGCTGTCAAGGCCTCCGCTGAGGAGAAAGCCGAGCGGAGCGTCTGCGTCCAGCCGTTTTTCTACGCCACGGATCAGCTTTTCCCGGATATTCCTGCAGACCGTTTCGAGCGAATCGTGACAGACGGCCGGAACGTCTGCAATATCGTTGTAGCAGTAAAATTTTCCGTCGACATAATAATGCCCGGGCGGAAAGGGCATGATCCGTTCCGTGAGGCCAACGAGGTTTTTCGCCTCGCTGGCAAACAGAATCGTTCCTGATTTCGTATAGCCGTAGAAGAGCGGGCGGATCCCGACGGGATCCCTTGCCGCAACATACTTTTTCCGCTTCCCGTCAAAGAGGATCAGGGCGAATTCCGCGTCTAGCATTCGGAACATCTCTAGTCCGTATTCCTCGTACATCGGAAGGAGAATTTCACAATCCGAATCGCCGCAGAACCGGTATTTTTTTTCCAGCTCTTTCTTGATTTTTCGGAAGCCGTATATTTCTCCGTTGCAGACGAGCGCGTTCCCGTCGCGTTCAAACGGCTGCATTCCCGTTTCGCTCAGATCCATGATTGCGAGCCGGTGAAACGCGAGCAGACCTGATTCCGTCTCGATCACTCTGCTCATATCCGGCCCCCTCGAGAGTGTTCTGCCGAAGCACTCTTCAAATTGGGCTTTTGTAAAATCCTTTGTATAGCCGCTTCCGCAGACACCCATGATTGAACACATGATACATTCCCTCCGACCGGTTATTTGACGCTGAATAAAAGATCTCCGTAGCTTGGATACGGCCAGTATTTCTTTGCCGTAATCGTTTCAAGTGCATCGGCATCGGCGCGGAGCGCTGCCATTGCTGGAATTACGCTGTCCTTATAGTACATGGCTTCTTCGGTGACATCCTCCAGGCCGCCTGCTTTTGCAAGCGCTTCTTCCAAGGCATCCGTTTTAACAAACATTGCGCCGGAAAGGGCGGAGAGCTTCTCTAAAGATTTTTCTTCGTAAGTACAGTCCGCGCCGGGCAATACGCTCTTCTTCGTCTTGGCCGTTCTGGCCAGCTCTTCGGAATATGCGCTTACAGCCGGAAGAATATCTCTTTTTGCCATCTCGAGCATGGTTGCCGCCTCGATATGCAGAACCTTGCAGTAATTTTCCATCAAAATTTCATATCGGGAGTGGATTTCCGCTTCTGAAAACACCTTGTGCTCCGTGAATAACTTGACGTTCTTTTCTTTCAAGAAATACGGCAGACAGTCGGGCGTCGTTTTCAGATTCAGCAGGCCGCGCTTCTCCGCCTCGCGGATCCACTCGTCGTCATAACCGTTGCCGTTGAATATAATTCTTTTATGCGCCTTGATTTCTTCTTTGATCAGAGCGTGCAGGGCGCTTTCAAAATCATCCGCCTGCTCGAGTTTGTCGGCGTATTGCCGAAGCGCTTCTGCAACCGCGGTGTTAAGAACGATATTCGGTCCGGAAATGGAGAGCGTGGAACCGAGCATCCGAAATTCGAATTTGTTCCCCGTAAATGCAAACGGCGAGGTTCTGTTCCGGTCCGTCGTGTCCTTCGGGAAGCGGGGCAGCACGTGAACGCCGATTTTCATCTGCTCCGCCGCTTTGGCGCCGTAGGGCGCGTCCTCCTCGATCGCCTTCAGGATTTCGCTCAGCTCATCGCCCAGGAACATGGAGACGACTGCGGGAGGCGCCTCGTTTGCGCCAAGCCTGTGATCGTTGCCGGCGCTTGCTACGGAAATCCGGAGCAGATCCTGATACTCGTCGACGGCCTTGATGACCGCGCACAGGAACAGCAGGAACTGCGCGTTCTCATACGGCGTTTCCCCCGGCTCCAGCAGGTTTACGCCCGTGTTGGTGGAAATCGACCAGTTGTTGTGCTTTCCGCTGCCGTTGACTCCGGCGAACGGCTTCTCATGCAGCAGACAGACCATTCCATGCTTTTTGGCAACCTTCTGCATGATTTCCATTGTAAGCTGGTTATGATCCGTTGCAATGTTGGTCGTCGTAAAAATCGGAGCGAGCTCGTGCTGCGCCGGCGCCACCTCGTTATGCTCCGTCTTTGCCAGGATCCCAAGCTTCCACAGCTCGTCGTTCAGGTCTTTCATGTAGGCCAGCACGCGCGGCTTAATCGTTCCGAAATAATGGTCCTCCAGCTCCTGGCCCTTCGGAGGCTTTGCGCCGTACAGCGTGCGCCCTGTATAAATCAGATCTTTTCTTTTCTCATAGACGTCCTTATCAATCAGGAAATATTCCTGCTCGGGGCCTACTGTTGTTTTGACGGATGTAACGTCTTCGTTTCCGAAGAACTTCAGCACGCGGAGCGCCTGCCGGTTAATAGCCTCCATGGAACGCAGAAGCGGCGTTTTCTTATCGAGCGCTTCCCCGCCATAGGAACAGAACGCGGTCGGGATGCACAGAATCCCTTCTTTGATAAACGCGTACGACGTCGGATCCCATGCCGTATAGCCTCTGGCTTCAAAGGTGGCGCGAAGACCGCCGGAAGGAAAGCTGGAGGCGTCCGGTTCTCCTTTTACAAGCTCTTTCCCGGAAAATTCCATAATGACTTTTCCGTCGGGAGCGGGAGAGATGAAACTGTCATGCTTTTCCGCAGTAATGCCTGTCATCGGCTGGAACCAATGCGTAAAATGCGTGGCGCCTTTTTCGATGGCCCAGTCCTTCATTGCATTTGCAACCACGTTCGCGACGGAGATATCCAGCTTTTTGCCGTCCTGCATTGTTTTTCTCATTGCCTTGTACGTTTCTTTCGGGAGCCGCTCTCTCATCACGCTGTCGTCGAATACCATGCTGCCGAATTTTTCGCTTACCATGCTCATAACAATTTCTCCTTTTCATTTTATAAAAAGAAACGGCAAAGGCGCCGCAGATCCTGCGTCTGCGGCGCCTTTGCCGTTTCGTGACACCATAATATACCCGGCTTCTCATTTTGTCAATACCTCTTTTGAAAAAAATTTGCGGACGCGTTTTCCGATGCGCTGAAAGATTTGAATAAAAACAGAGAATAGCATATAATACTATAATTGATTTGATAAGGAGGCGTGTTTTACGATGTCCGGACGAAAAAAGAAAAGACTGGCCGCGGATGATTATCTGAACGTGGTTCGGCCGCTTGCCGCTGAGCTGATCGAATATCTGACGGGCTCGGAGGAGTATGAAATCGGATGTGAAACGGCGCGGGGCTGCGGCTTCCGGGATGCAACCATCCTTTTTGTAAATTCAGCAGGGAAAAAGTACGGAATTTCCAAGGCGGGGACAAGTATTTCCGACGACCGCCTGTGCGGCTCGCGCGGCTTTGTGATCCGTGTTTATGACGGAGAGCTGTCCGCCGAATATTCCGGATGCGAGCTTGAAAAATCCATTTTCCCCGATATTGCGGGAGCGCTTTTGCGAATCCTTTCCGAAACAAAGCGCCGTGCCGGGAAGCGGATTTTGCCTGAACGGATTCTCGAAGCAGAGGAGCAGCCGGAAACGGAGTATTTTACGGAATACGAGATTCATCCGGAGGAGCTGGGCGATGCGGCCATCGTTTCTCAGCTTGATAAAATTCGGAATAAAGCGCTTGCCTGTGACGAACGCGTAACGGACTGCAGCGTTTCCTGCGCGTACCGCAGGCATGCGGAGCTGTTTCTGCGCGGGAGCGGCGGAAAAATTACAATACAGAAGCAGCAGAATATTCTTTGGATGACGAGCGCAATGACGGTTCTTGCGGCAAAGGGCGAGGAGCTCAAGGATTATTACAGAGGATATTCCAATCTCGGCGGCGCGGAGGTCTTTGACCGGATGGAAAGCGATGTCGCTGCGCTTGTCGGCGGCGCGGTGGCCCTGTTGGACAGCGAACCGATCGCACCCGGAGAATACGAATGCATCTGTGCGCCCGACGTGACCGGGATGATCGCGCACGAGGCGTTCGGACACGGAGTGGAGATGGATATGTTTGTGAAAAAGCGGGCGCTCGCCGAACAATATATCGGCAAATCCGTGGCGTCTCCGCTTGTAACCATGCATGACGGCGCGTCGGCCGCGCAGCAGACGGCCTCTTTTCTTTTCGACGATGAGGGAACGGCCGCTCACGACACGGTTATCATAGAAAAGGGCATTTTAAAACGCGGAATCAGCGACGTCCGAAGCGCGGCGCGGCTTGGCACGGAGCCGACGGGAAACGGAAGGCGTGAAAGCTACAGGAGAAAAGCATATACCCGGATGACAAATACGTTTTTCGAGCCGGGGACGGATCGGCTTGAGGATATGATCGCATCCGTTTCATACGGTTTCCTGCTGGAAAACGCCAGAAGCGGCATGGAGGATCCCAAAAACTGGGGGATCCAGTGCATGGTGAATGTGGCGCGGGAAATTCGGAACGGCGCCCTGACGGGGAAAATTTTTTCTCCGATTGTGCTGACCGGTTATGTTCCCACGCTGCTGAAGTCCATTTCCATGATTTCCGATCGGGCGGAGCTCAGCGGAAGCGGTTATTGCGGAAAGGGCTATAAAGAATGGGTAAAGGTTTCCGACGGCGGCCCGTATATCAAAGCGCGCATTCGCCTCGGCTGATGTGAGTTGATCGGAAAAGGAGAAAGGGAGGCAAGGCGGAATGAACATAACGGAACGGATCCGGACGCAGCTGCAGGGCGCAGGGATCGAACACTACAGAATCAACGAAAGCCGGAAACAGTCGGCAGAGTTATTTTATATCAAAAAGGACCTTGACATCGTAAGAAGTACGGATGTTGCCGACTGTACGGTGACGGTTTACAGAGATTTTGAAAGCGGCGGAGTAAAAATGCGCGGCTCGGCCGCGGCGATGATTTATCCCGACATGACGGAGTCAGAAATCGGAGCGGCGCTGCGGAAGGCATACGACGCAGCCTTGTATGTGAAAAATAAATTTTATGAGCTGCCGGATGCAGAGAAGCGCGCGGGCTGCGGCGCTGCCGCGGAGGCGTATGATCTGATCTCCGAAGCTTTTCAAATGGCGGACGCGCTTTTTACGGCAGAGGCGGGCGCTCCGGGAAGCTTTCTGAACTCTGCGGAAATTTTTGCGGAACGTCGCGCGATCCGTGTGCTTTGCTCAACTGGGATTGATATCAGTTATGTGAAGTATTCCTTTCACGGGGAATTTGTTACGCAGTGTATTGCCGACGGGCAGGATATCGAGCTGCATACGTCGTTTTCCTATCGCGCTCCGGAATACGGGCAGCTTGCAGAGAAGGCGCGCGCCGCGCTGAAAAATGCGCGGGACCGCGCAGCCGCCTGCGCGCCTCCTCCGGCTGGGCGATACGCCGTAATCCTGTCGGGCGCACAGGTAGGGGAGCTGCTTCGCTATTACACGGCGAGAACACAGGGCGGTATGATTTACGCAGGCTATTCCTCGTTCCGGGAAGGCTGTTTTCTTCAGGGAGACGAGGCGGACGTGAAAGGAGAAAAGCTGGAGCTGCTTCTGAAAGCAACGGAGCCCTGCAGCGCGGAGGGAATCCGCATGCAGGACAAGGTCCTTTCAGAGGGGGGCGTTCTCAAAACGATCCACTGCGGCGCGCGCTATGCGTATTATCTCGGGATTCCGGCCACGGGAGAGTATTCTGCGCTGGAGTGCCGGAACGGTTCCATGTCCTTGGAGGAGTTAAAGGCGGGAACGGGGCTGCCGGGAAGCGCGGTCCTTTCTGTGGCAGCATTTTCTGATTTTCAGATGGACGCGCTGTCGGGACAGTTCTGCGGGGAAATTCGTCTCGCTTATTTATACGAAACGTCGGAGGATGGAACGTCCCGTGTCCGTCTTTTCACCGGAGGCTCGATCAGCGGAAACATTCTGGAGGCGCAGAAAACACTGGCTTTTTCCAAGGAGCGCTATAAGGATCATACGTACGAGGGACCGTATGCCGTCCGTTTAGACGGCGTGAGTGTGGCAGGAGTGTGAATGTAAAATGCTTGACAGTTGTGAATACAGACGTGCGGCTTCTGCCGCGGCGTATCTGAAGAAAAAGATCGGAACGTTCCGCCCGGCTGCCGCGGCGGTGCTTGGATCGGGGCTTGGGGGCTATGCAAAGAGCCAATCCGTTTTAGCGGAATTTGAAATCGAGTATTCGGAAATCCCGGGCTTTCCCGTGTCGACCGTTCCCGGACATGCGGGAAAATTTGTTTTTGCAGTTGTACAGGGCGTTCCGGTGGTTCTGATGCAGGGACGCATCCACATGTATGAGGGATACTCGGCGGCAGATACGGTTCTGCCGATTCGTGTGATGCGGCTGCTCGGCGCGGAAAATTTGATTTTGACAAATGCCGCGGGCGGGATCAATCGCGATTTTCGCCCCGGAGATTTTATGCTGATCCGAGATCATATCTCGAGCTTTGTACCGTCTCCGCTTCGGGGAGAAAATTTGGATGAGCTGGGCAGCCGTTTTACGGATATGACGGCCGTCTATTCACCGGAGCTCGCTTTTGCGGCAAAAGAATCCGCAGAGGAGGTCGGGCTTGTGCTGAAGGAGGGCGTTTATCTGCAAACGCCCGGTCCGCAGTATGAGACGCCGGCAGAAATCCGCATGATGGAGCTCTTGGGGGCCGATGCCGTCGGTATGAGCACGGTTTGCGAGGCCATTGCGGCGCGGCACATGGGGATGCCCGTATGCGGGATCAGCTGCATAACAAATTTGGCGGCAGGACGGAATCCAGCGCCGCTTTCCCATACGGAGGTACAAAAGACGGCGGACCGGGCGGAGAAATGCTTTCAGGAGCTGATGACGGCTTTGCTCGGAAGGCTGGCAAAGCTTCGGCCGCTAAAATAAAATTCGGAATCCGGTATGCGCCTGCTTGACGGGATTCCGGCGGCATGCTACTATGACAGCGTTTGGAGGTGTTTATATGGAAATTACGTATTGGTACGGCCCGCCGCGCACCTTTTTAAATGCGGAAACCTATGAGGATGTGAAAAACGCGGGCTTCACGCTTGCCGGCCCGATGGGCAGCGCCGGCGTAAATACAGAGGACAATCTCAAATTTCTTGACCTTTGCAGGGAAAAGGGCCTGAAGGCCTGCGTTCATGACAGGCGCATGCATCATGCGCTGCGGAAATACGAAAACGGCGAGGCCGACTGGGACGCGCCGCTGAAGAGCATGACAGAGGATTACAAGCACCATCCGGCGCTTGCCTGCTATTACGTTATCGACGAACCATCCGCGGGCATGTTCCGCATGCTGGGAGACATCATCGCAAAATTAAAAGAATACGATCCGGAGCATCCTGGCTATATTAATTTATTACCCAATTACGCTACCGCGGAGCAGCTTGGCAGTCCGACCTATTATGATCATGTCAAAGATTATATCGAAACGGTCCGGCCCGCCTTTGTCAGCTACGACCATTACCATTTCCTGCATTTTACCCACGATACGCTGCCGCAGGGCTACGAAATCGAAGAAACGGATGACGAACGCGAAAACGCAATCCGCCGTTCCGCCATGATCAGCATCGACCGGCCGGGCTTCTTTGAAAATCTTGAAATTGTCAGAACGCTTTGCGCGCAGTACGGACTTCCGTTTATGGTAATCGTGCTTCTGATCGAGCACGGTCCGTATCGAAATGTGACGGAGGCCGAGCTTCGCTTCGAGGCCTTTCAGACGCTGGCATACGGCGCTTCTATGCTTTCCTATTTTACATATTGGACGGTGATTGAGCCGGGCTCCTGGTGGAACTGGAGAAACGGCTGCGTCAGCTGCGAGGGGGAAAAGCTCCAGCACTATTACGATGTCAGCAAGATCAATCGGGAGCTCCACGCGTATGCCGCATATCTGGACGGGAAAAAGTCCGTCGACGTATCGCATTACGGAGAAATAGGGGAAAAGGTGAAGCGCTTCACCGGCAAAATATCTTCAGATTCTCCGGTTCAGCTTACGATCGGCACATTTGAAGGCGGATATACCGCAATTGCAAACAAAAATACGGAAAAACCGGCTGTATTCGCGATGCCTTTTGACGGCGAAGCCGAAAGGCTTGACGCGGAAACCGGCAGATTTGCGCCGCTTGACACCGCGCGCATTGAGATCGGCCCCGGCGACATGGTTCTGATCCGGACAAAATAAATTTTAGTAATAATTAGCAGTGTGCTTTTAAAAAAAATGCAGATAATAACTCCGTCACATGAAACGAAACCAAAATGTGAGGAGTTATTTTTATGAGAAAAGTATATTTGTTGGAAATCATATTTGTAATCTGGCTCATTATACTGGTGCTGCTTTTGGTTCCTTTCGCAGTGAAGGCGGAAGACGGCGAGCCGCCTATGATCGCTTTTACGTTTGACGACGGACCCAATGCCGTACAGACGAGCCGTCTCCTGGACGGTCTGCAGGAGCGCGGCGCAAAAGCGACGTTTTTTGTGGTCGGCGAGAAGCTTGACTATGCGTCGGACAAACCGAACGTTGCGGAAAACAGAGCGCTACTGGAACGGATGGCCCGCGAGGGCCATGAAATCGGGAATCATACGTATTCTCACTGCTGGCTGAGTAAAATCTCCAGGGAAAAAGCCGCGTTTGAGCTTTCCAAAACAAACGAGCTGATCCGGGAGATCACGGGCAGCACGCCGAAATACATGAGACCGCCGGGAGGAAGCGCTCTGACGGCTCCCTGGGTGCGGGAGCTGGCGGCGCCCATGATCACGGTTTGCTGGGGATATTATGATACCAGGGACTGGGAGTGCCGCAACGTTGATAAAATGGTTCAGACGATTGTGGAAAACACGTTTGACGGCGATATCATTTTACTGCACGACAATTACGAGACCTCGGTAGATACGGCGCTGCGGGCGATGGATCTCCTTGCCGGGCAGGGGTACCGGTTCGTCACGGTCGACGAGCTTTTAAACAGGAACACCGGAGACGGCTGGGAGCTGGATCCGATGCGGATTTACTGCACGATGAAGCCCGACGACAAATCGCGGCTCAAGCAGACCGGAATATAAAACGGCTTCAGAACATATGGTATTTCCGATTCAGCCTGTCCATAAGCAGAAACAGAGGAAGACCAAGCGCATAGGTCGCAGCCAGCTCCGAGACGAAAATCTGGACGACGTTGATCCAGAACAGCTCCGGCGTTCCTGCGACGAGCACGATCATTCCGGCAATAATAAAAGCATTAAAAACGACGTTGCCGGCCAGGGAAAGCAGCGGCATTCCGCGCACGCGGATTTTGCGGAACAGATAGGCGAACAGCGCGGCAAGCAGCGTTGCGAGAGATCCGAAAACAATATCGTAGATCCCGAGCTGAGCGCTCCCCAGATTGGAGAGGACGCATCCGATCGTCAAGCCGGGGATCGCTGCCGGCGTAAGCGCCGCAAAAGCAATCAGCGCTTCGGAATATCGGAACTGGATGGGGCCGTAGGCAAAGGCAAAGCCGGAATACGTAAGCGCCGCATAGGCGGCGGCGATCAAAGCGGCCTGGACCAGAAATTTTACTTTGCTGTTTGATGAATATAACGACATTCCGAAAATGACTCCTTACTGAATAAATGCTGCAATTCCCGTAAATAATAGCATAACGAGGTGGAATTGTAAATGATTCTTGAGGATACGCTGTTAACAAGAAGTGAATATATCCGTCATGCGGCCAATATCGCGGAAAAGCACCGCATGGGGAAATACGATGTCAAAAGCGTGCCGAATGTGGCAAAGTGCGCAGATATGATTGCCGATACGTATACGCGCATTATATCCGGCGGCGAAGCCGCAGCCGGCGGCATCCATTCGATTCCTTCCGACGAATGGATCGGAGATAATTTCCACCTGATTAACGAGGCCGCTGAATCCGCCGATTCCGAGGAAAGCAGGAAACTGGTGAAAAGCATTGGGAAAACGAGCAGCGCTTTCAGCGTGTACGAGATCGCGGCCGAAATTGCTGCGCATACGGACGGCCGCATAGGAGAAACGGAAATCATAGATTTTGTTTCTCATTATGAAAAGGTAAAGCCGCTTACAACAAACGAGCTTGCCTGCCTCTGCCATATGCTGAAGGTGGCGCTGCTTAAGAGACTCGCCGAAATCTGCGAAATTTCGGACTCCATTTATAAAGACCGAAAAGAGGCCGAGCGCATTTTCCGGGAATTTCTCTCCTATACGGGAGACATGGAAAACGGGCGGAGACGTTCGGCGGATGTGCTGTTTGAAAACGAGGATTTGCTTTCTCCCGTGTTTGCGGAAACCATACTGCGAATTTCTGCGGAATATGAGGGAAGCGAGCAGAGCAGCGGCGCGGGAAGCGCCGTGATCCGCGCGGCGCTGTCTAAAAAGCTGGCTGCAAAGGGGACTACGGTTGAAGAGCTGATCGCACGCGAGCACAGTACGCGCATTTCTATGGGGATTTCCGCAGGGAACGCCATTAAAAGCCTTCATGGGCTGAATTCTCTGGATTGGGATAAAATTACATCTGTCCTATGCGTGACGGAACAGATCCTGAATCGGGATCCCTCCGGAATTTTCAGAAAAATGACCTCCAAATCAAGAGGGGAGTACGTCCGGCTCGTGCGCGTATGCGCGCGGCGCCGCGGAGAAACGCCGGAAGCGTTTGCGCTGAAAATCGTTGAACAGGCGGAAAAAGAAGGAACCCACGTCGGAAAATACATTTATGAGGAATATACCAGAAAAAACGAGTTTCGATCGTTTCTGTTCATGCTCTTTTTCGTTACGGCGGTGCTGGCGTTTTGTCCGGCGGTTTATACAATCCGGCTTTCGGCCGCCCGGTACGGATGGGCAGGGCTTCCGCTGATCCTCATTACCGTCGGGCTGATCCTCCTGATCGGCCTGAATCTTGCGCTTACGATCGCACAAAATATGTATCTGGAGAAACGAATGCCATTTTCACTGCCGGAACTGGATTTTCAGGGAATCCTGCCGGAGGACTGCAAAATCATGATCGTAATCCCCTGCCTGCTCAATTCCAAAAAACGTGTCGATGAAATCGTAAAACAGCTGGAAGCCGCTGCCTGGGCCAACCCGCAGACGGGAATCTATTTTACCATCCTCGGCGATCTGCCGGAGAGTGAAAGCAAGACGCGGCCGGGAGACGAGGAGCTCATACAATATGCGCGGCGGGCCGTGCGGAATTTGGAGAAAAGCTTTCCGCGCCGGGAGGAAACCGAAAAATTTCATGTGATGGTTAGAGAACGGGTATATTACGAGGGAGACCGTACATGGATGGGCGCGGAGCGGAAGCGCGGTGCGCTGATCGAGCTGAACCGCGCAATCATAGAAGGCAGGCTCCCGCGCGTCAATTATGTACTGACCGTAGATGCCGACACCATTATCCCGATCGATACGGCCATTAGAATGGCACAGATCATGCATCATCCGCTGAACCGTCCGCAGATTTCCTACGTACGCTCGGAACCCGTCGTTACGAAAGGCTATGCGCTGCTTCAGCCTGCGGTGACGCCCGCCGGCCTGGACCGGCAGCATGCAACGCCGTTTGAAAAAATATATTGTGATGACGAAGGCTATGACTCCTATCAATGCAAAACATCGGATTTTTATTTTGACATCTGCAATGAGGGGATTTATACGGGGAAGGGCATGTATGACCCGTACGTATTCAACGGACTTCTGGAGGGGCGCTTCCGCGAAAATAGCATATTGAGCCACGATCTAATCGAGGGCTCGTTCCTGCGTACAGCATTCGTCTCCGACGTACATCTGTATGATCATTTCCCACGGAGCTACGGAAGCTTTGTAAAAAGGCAGCACCGCTGGGTACGCGGGGATTGGCAGCTTCTTCCGTTCCGCAGAAAACGGTTTGAAGACGGTTCGGGCGCGATGAAAAACAATCCGCTGAATTATTATTCTCTGTTTAAAATGGATATGAACCTGATTCGGAGCCTGCTGCCCGCCGCTATCTTTCTGCTGTTTGCGATCGGGATGATTTTCCTCAGAAAATACGCGTTTTTGTGGGTGCTGATTACCGTTCTGGCCGTTTTTTTCTCGGCGGGAGGAACCGGACCGCGCCGACTGCTCCGCGCATTTTTTGAGTTTCTTTTTCTGCCGCACCGGGCCTATTACCACTGCGACGCTGCGGTGCGGGCAGTCTGGAGAACCTTTGTCAGCAGAAAGAAGATGCTGGAATGGGTCGTTTCCTCGGATGCAGAGCGCAGCATCGGCGATACGCCTTCCTATTATTGTAAAACGATGTGGTTCAGCTTCGCGGCGGCCGTACTGTTTGCCCCGTTTTTATTTGGGATCCCCAGTCTGCTCTGGATTGCGGCGCCCTATGCGGCGTATTTTCTGTCGGTCCGCGCGAAAGGGCCTGAAACAGTTTCCGTATCCGGTCCGGCACGCAAGAGCTTCCGGATTCTTGCACGGAAAATATGGGCCTTTTATGATGATTATGCCGTGGAAAATGAAAATTATCTTCCGCCTGATAATGTGCAGTTCTCGCCCGTGTACTGTGTTGCCCATCGCACTTCCCCCACAAACATCGGCTTTTTGATTGTCAGCGTGCTGATTGCGGAACGCCTTGGCTATCTTTCCTCCGGAGAAATGACGGAGCGGCTTTCCGCCATTCTCGATACGATAGACAGAATGGAGCGGTGGAACGGCCATATTTATAATTGGTACGATACGATTACGCTGCAGCCGCTCGAGCCCAGATACGTATCAAGCGTAGACAGCGGAAACCTTGCGGCGGCCCTGCTTACCGCCGCCTCGCTGCTTAGAAGCAGGACGGAAAACGCACGCGAGGAAAATCCGCGGCGCAGAGCAGCGGAGGGCCTTCTTGACACAATTTACTGCCTGAATGAAATCGCGCTGCCGGAGCACCGCGTGGAAGCGGCGCTTCTGGAAGATTATCTGGCAAAAGACGAGAACGAGGGCGAGCTTCTCCGCATCGTAAGGTACTATCAGGAGAATCTCCATATCATCCCGGAGGAAAAGGCCGACGCGCATTCCTTCCGCTGCAAGCTGCTTAAAATGACGCAGCGGCTGTGGGAGAGCCTGAACGGCGCCGAAGAAAATTGCGGCTTTGAAAGCAAGGCGCGCGAATTGGCAGATCGCCTGACGCGCGCGGCGCTCCGCATGGATTTTAAAGTTTTATACGGAAAGCAGTGCAGGCACCTTCACATCGGATATAATCATACAACGGGGGAATTTTCCCCGTCCTATTACGATATGCTCATGTCAGAGGCTCGTTTGACTTCTTATGTAGCTATGGGAAAAGGCGATATCGGCGCGGAGCATTTTACCGCGCTTGCAAGGCGGTGGAATGACGACAATACGCTGCTGCTTTCCTGGTCCGGAACCGTATTTGAATATATTTTACCGGAGCTGTTTCTGGCCTCCCCGCACGGATCTCTTCTGCGCGGTTCGGTCCGGAACATGCTCAAGACGGAAATTTCGCAGGCACAGGGCAAGCCCTGGGGCGTTTCCGAATCGGGCTACAACGTATTGGATGTTAACATGAACTACAAATATAAAGCGTTTGGGCTCAAAGCTCTTGCCGTGAAACGGATGCGGGAAAATGACACCGTGGTTGCTCCGTACGCCTCCCTCATGGCATGCGGGCATATCCCCGACGCCGTGCTTTTGAATATGGAGGAGCTGACAAAGGCGGGCGCAGCGGGAAAGTACGGATTTTACGAAGCGATCGATTATACGCCAGGCAGAAGAGGCGTGGTAGAAAGCTTCATGGCGCATCATTTGGGAATGTCGCTCTGTGCGGCCGCAAATTTGCTGTTTGACGGCATGCTTACGGAAGCCTTTGGAAAAATGCCGATGATGGCGGCAGTAAACGTAATGCTGACAGGGAAAATGCCGCGCCGCCGGCGCACGCCGCGGAAGCCGGCCGCATCGGAGCGAAGAGCGCTGAAAACCGTAAGGCTCCCGAACCGCGCGCCTGAAAAAGAGGAGGATCCGCCCGTCTGCATTTCCGGCCGCGATGCGGAGGTCCTTTCGAACGGCAAATACAGCGTCGTTTTAAACGGGCTGGGCGGAGGCTATTCAACCCTTGGAGAGATCGGAATTACCGTGCGGCGTGAAAACAAAGCGCCAGACGGCATTGTTTTCTATCTCAACGGCAGGCTGCTTGTCCCGGTAAAATGCGAGCTTTCTTCTGGTAAAGCGGAATATACGTATTTTACGGATGAGGCGGACGTCCAGCAGAGCATCTGCGTCGCATCGGATGAAAACGCCGAGCTCCGCCTGGTTCGCATAACCAACAAGGAAAAGGAGGCCCGCAGCGTAAATCTTACGCTGTACTGCGAGCTGATGCTGGCAAAACCGCGTGCTTATGCGGATCATCCGTCTTATACTGGCATGTTTGTTACGACGGAAGCGCAGACGGACCGGGAGAACCGTACGGTATTCCTGTCCGCCAAGCGGCGCAGGCACCAGCCCTCCGAGCCGCAGCTCATGGCTTACTGCGCCATGAGCGTGTCAGATAAATATAAGGAAGCAGTGGAATCTGAAATGTATGACACGGACGTCTTGACCTTTCAGGGCAGAAACTGCGGGCTTGCGGAGCCGGCCGTTTTCCGGAGCCAGGGCTCGCACAGTGACGTGCTTCTGGCGGAAAATTCAGGAATCGTACTGAATCCCTGTTTTGCAGTAAATACGAAAATTCGCGTAGAGGCCGGCTCCACAGTGGAAATCTGCTATATATTGGGCGCGGAAGAAAACGGCGGAGCTCTGACGGAGAAGCTCGAACGTCTGAAAAACACAGAACGGGTATTTGAGCTGGCGCGGACGCGGAGCCTGATCGAGCGCGAGCATATTTCACTCCGCGAAGGAGACCTGCAGTATTTCCGCAGCTTTTCGTCTAAGCTGCTATACGGGAAAAAGCATTATTCTCAGCAGCTGCAGAGGAAGCTCTGGAGCTTCGGCATTTCCGGGGATCATCCGATCGTAACGGTGATGATCCGCCATATCGAAAATGCTTCGCATTTGGAAAAGCTTGTCAGGCTATGGTGCTTCTACAGCTTCCGCGGGATCAAAATCGACCTGGCGCTTGCCGTTTTTGATAATGCGGACTATATCAGTCCGATTCATGAGCTTGCGGACAGCCTCTCCCTGAAAGCCATGTGGGGCTGCTTCCCGGTCCGGGGAGATATTTACGTAGTCGTGCCGAAGGATGGCGAAAGCGCCAAGCCTTTAATAGAAGCGTCGAATATTGTATTCTGGCTTTGAAACCGGAGGAAGTTCCTATGGATATCGAATCTTTAAAATTTTATAACGGATATGGGGGATTCGACGCCGAACGCGGCGAGTATGTAATCTGTGAAAATACGCCGCTTCCGTGGATTAACTGCGTCGCGTCGCTGGCCGGCGAGCCGTTTGGCTTTTTGATCTCGGAGAAGGGCGGCGGGTATGTGTGGCAGGAGAACAGCAGAGAAAATCCACTCACACAGTGGTATTGTGATCCGGCGTCCGATCCGTCGGATGAGCGGTATGAAATTCTGCTCCGTGGCGAGGCGGCCGGCTTCTCGCCGTTCGACGGCTGTACGGCGCGCCACGGCTTCGGATATTCTGTTTTCACAGGGACGCGCTCCGGTCTGCGATGGGAGCTTACGGTGTTTGTACCGTATGGAAAGCCTGTTAAGGTATCCGTACTTTCCCTGACGGCACAGGAGCAGGACCGGGAGGTATCGGCTGCGTATACGGTCGATTCCGTTTACGAGCATCGTACGTTTTCTTCCGCAGAGGAAGGACGCGTTTATAAAATAAAAAAAGGCGATACATGCGGGTTTGTCTTTCTGCTGGCAAAAACGGAGGCGGCCTTTGAGGGCGTAACGGATTACCACGCCTGCCTTTCTGAGCTGGAACGAATCAAAACGGAATGGAGCCGAAGGCTGGGAAGAATCCGGGTAAAAACGCCGGACGACAGCATCAACGTTATGATGAACGGAAGGCTGCAGTATCAGACCATCAGCTGCAGAATCAACGGCCGGACGGCGTTTTACCAGTGCGGAGGAGCGTATGGCTTTCGGGATCAGCTGCAGGACAGTCTTGCCCTTCTGTATACGGAGCCGGAAGAGGTGCGCAGCAGAATCCTGCTGCATGCCTCGCGCCAATACGAAGAGGGTGACGTCCAGCACTGGTGGCATCCGCCGGGCAATGCCGGTATCCGCAGCAGATACAGCGACGATTTGTTATGGCTCGTTTACGTCACATACCGGTATACGGAAGCGACGGGGGACAGCGGTATTCTTACCGAGCAGGTAGCGTTTCTGCACAGCAAGCCGCTGGAAGCAAATGAAATCGACCGCTATGAAGCTCCGGAAACAACCGAGCGCACGGACACGCTGCTCGCCCACTGCCTTCTTGCGTGCAGGCACGCCCTGTCCTTGGGAGAGCACGGAATTCCGCTTATGAAAGGGGGAGACTGGAACGACGGCATGAATCGCGTAGGGATCAAGGGAAAGGGCGAAAGCGTATGGCTGGGCTGGTTTCTGTGCTGCTGCCTTCGCGCCGTCTGCAAGCTTTCCCTGCTCGTTCCGGAGTGTGATGCGGATCGGCGCGCTCTTTTATCGGAGGCCGATCAAATTGCAGATGCTATTGAAAACAATGCCTGGGACGGAAACTGGTATGTCCGCGCATTTTGTGACGACGGGAAAATCCTTGGCAGCTCGTCCTCCTCGGAATGCATGATCGATTCCATCGCGCAGTCGTGGTCCGTGCTCAGCGGATACGGCAATCCGGAGCGAAGTAAAACCGCTCTGCTGTCCGCGGAACGCTTTCTTGTTGATGCCGAGAACGGCGTCATCAAGCTGCTGACGCCGCCCTTTACGGAAGATTCCATTGCCGACGTCGGCTATATCGCCTCTTATCCTCCGGGAATCCGGGAAAACGGCGCGCAGTATACGCATGCCGCAATCTGGCTGGCAAAGGCTTTTTTTCAGATCGGCAGAAAAGATCCCGAATTTGCGCAGAAGGGAAGGCGGCTGCTGGAAATGCTGAATCCCGTGAATCATTCGCGTACGCGGCTGGAAGCGGCGCGGTATAAAACAGAGCCGTACGCCGTTGCCGCCGACGTCTACAGCGGAAGCAATCTCGGACGCGGGGGCTGGAGCTGGTATACCGGCTCTGCCGCTTGGCTGTATCTTGTGATTCTGGAAGAATTTCTTGGGTTTTCCGTCAGAAACTACGGAAAGGATGGCTCGGCCGAACTGCTGCTGAATCCGTCCGTGCCGCAGGAATGGAATGAATATACGATTGAATTTCTCTATAAAGAAACGCTCTATGTGATTACGCTGCGAAGACAAAAGGAAACGGAAGACACCTTTGCGCAGGAGCCGCGTGTCATCCGGCTGGAAAACGACGGAAAGCGTCATGAGGTACTGATTCCGCTCAGCCCTCTTTAATGGATTCATAGACGGACAGAGCGTCCTTTATGTGGTTCGGATACGGCTCGTCCCAATAGCTTCCGGGAGCTTTCATTGTAATGAGAATATATTGATTCGATGTCAGAGACGATTCGGCAAGACTGGCCAGACACAGGCCGGCGGCGTTAGTAAAGCCCGTTTTTCCCCCTGAGATCCGGATCCCGTTTGATAATTCCGCGCTGGGCAGCACGTTGAACATCGTGCTCGTAAACGTCATTCCCTGCGGATGCCCCGACAGGGCCTCGGTCGTATACGTGACGGTGGTAAAAATTTTTTTAACCAGAGGATTCTGAAAGGCATACTGCATTAGAAGCGCCACGTCCTGACAGGTGGTATACTGATTTTCCTCATGAAGGCCCGTTGCGTTTACGAAATTTGTATTTTTCATGCCGATTTCCGCGGCCTTTTGATTCATGAGCTCCGCAAAGGCCTGCTCGCTTCCTGCGATCCTGATGGCAAGCGTCACGCTTGCATCGGCTCCGGAGGGCATAAACGCGCCGTAGAGCAGATCGATCACGCGAATCCCCTCCCCGACGGGGAAGTCTGCCATCGATGCGTCTCTGGCGGCAAGGGCGTCAACGGTCTCCTGCGTGATCACGAGACGTTCCTCCAGATCCGTAAGCCGCTCTGCAGCAAGAAGAACCGTCATGATTTTCGTGATGGACGCCGGATAAGCGCGCTGCCCGGCATTCTTGTCAAGCAGTACGCTTCCGTCATTGATACAGACGAGGAGCGCATATTCGCTTGTAAGGGAATTTCCGTCTACGGTGACGGACGCGGGAGCGGCCGCAGGCGCCTGGGAAGGAGGCGCCTGATTTCCCTGTGCGTCTGTCACCGTAATTGTGATTGTTTTCTCCGTGTTTTTCCCGATCGCATCGGTCACGCCCAGCGTTATTTCATACTGTCCCGGGACATCTAAGGTATATTTTCCGTACCAGTACAGCTTGCTCGTAATGTCGTTCCCGCAGGTGTCGTAAGCCTTTACGTTCTGTAAAATGTCGGTTTCTGTTCCGACGGATACACTGAGATCGGCGGCGTCGATCCGCGGCGATGCCTGATGCCAGGGGTTGTTTTCATCGGGATCGGTAGGATCCCAGCCGGCCCACTCGTGCTCGGGCGGGATTTTAATGGTTTCCGGTTTTCCCAGCGGCCCGGGCGTTTCCGTATCGTCGTAAATCAGCGTCTTGGTGCCGGCCTTGCAGTTATCATAAATCCATTTCGCATCTGCGGTCGTCAGACGGACGCAGCCCAGGGAGGCCGGAGAGCCCAGCTTGTTGTATTCCAGCGTTTCTAGGGAGTCCTTGCTCTGCTCGAAATAAGGCACTACATGGAACATATAGCCTCTTTCGATCCGGTAAGCGTACTGAGACCATGTTCCGTCTACCATATAGCACCACGTGGTGCCAAACGGCTCGTGGATGCTGTATTCTCCGAGAATCGTTTCGTCGCCCTCTTTTCCGACGGAACAGGCGAAGGCCTTGACCGGTATGGTATATTCGCCATTCTCATCGATTCCGTAAACGGTAACGGTGCACAGCGCCCGGTTCACCTTGATATAATACGGATATTCCACGCCCTCCGGCGGCGTATAGCTGATGGTATTGTCCGCGGGCGCGCTGTTTTCAAACCATACCGGATCCTCGGTTGGAGCGGGAGAGGCCGTTCCCTCCGCGCTTCCGGAAGGCGCAGAGGAGGCGCCGCCCAAGGCGTCGTCCTTTTTATCGTTAAAATGCTGGTATACCAGAAGCGACACGAGCACCGCAATGATCAGCAGCAGTATTATTAAAGCAATTCGTTCATTTCTCTTTTTCTGATGATATCGATTCGTCTTTCTTGTCATTCGTAACCCCACCGTCTTGGAATTTTATGTTTCACTGATTGTATATTCAATGGAACTTACGGAATTATTTTTTATCAGGACTGTCAGCATCGTGCCGTCCCGGACGTATCTGTACAGATCCGAGGACTGCGTATAGCCGTCTCCCAGCACGCTTACCATGGTATCATAGGAGTCTCCGATTCGCAAGCCTTCCGGAGTTTCCACCATATCGTCCAATATGGAAATGCTGGTGATGACATTCCGGCCGTCTATCGTATTGACAAGCACTTCGAAGCTGTCAAAGGTGTAAAACTGATCCAATCCCTGATAGGCGCAGCTCTGCGCTTCATAATATTTATAGTCCAGACCGGCCTCTTTCATCCGATCCAGGAGCCGCGCGTCGCACAGGACGCTGATCTCTACGCCGCCGGCCTCAAAATAATATCCGTCGTGCGGATGCTCCTCGTATTCGCCGCCTGGATCCGGCGTATTGTCTGCCGAACCGGGAGGCTCCGTTTGCCCGGCGTTCGTTCCCTCTCTTTTTTCCTGCTCGTACCGCTCCTTTTTTTCTTCCCAGACGGCCGCGAGCGCTTCGTCTCCGGTATGGTCGAACAGACCGCGGCTGCCGAACTCTTCCTGTAAAATGCCGCCGAGGTAGTCCGTATATTTTTCCGCTCCGTATACGTTGAGGTGCATCCCCATATCGTACGTATCCGTCTGCATGTCGATGCCGATTTCGTCCGATACTTCCAGAAAGTTGTAATATCTGAGCCCGTTTTTCTGCGCGTATTCCGTAATCTGCGCGTCCCACTCGTCATACCAGTGCGGATAGAGACTCGGAGATTTTACCAGGATCAGTTCCGTCCCCTTGCTTCGGCAGAGCTCTGCCATTTTATCCAGATATTCAAATGAAATGGCGGGCAGCGTATAATCGTCGAGCGGTTTGACGGCGGGCAGCGATTCCATGGGACGAACTGCCGTCTGCATCAGATATCCGTTGTGAGACACGGGATCACGGTGAAACCAATATCGGAAATCCTCCGCGGAAAGATCGCTCCAGCGGGAGTGATATCTGAGAAGCGGAAAGAGATAGCTGGCCAGATTTTCTTCTTCTGTCATGGAGGCGCGGATCGCGTCGATTTTAACAGAGGAAAAAGCCAGGCCATCCAGCGTCATCCGGTTGTACGCTTCGTTCTGCGGCTCTGCGTAAATCATGGACTGCACGTTGTAAATCACGATTTTCGGCGTCTCATAGCGGTAGGTGTCCTGGAGGATATAATACGACTGCCAGATCAGCTGCTGCGCGCTGCCGCGGATATAGCTGGTAATTCCATAGCGCTCCCATAGTGTGACGGGTGAAATGTTTTCGTAGACCTCGCAGTCTCCTACGAATATGATATCGTGGTTTTTGATCTCGTCGTAATATTCGGAAATCAGCGCGCCCTCCCGGATTTCCGTCATATATTTGGGCATCAGCAGCATCTGGAGCAGCCACAGGAGCAGCAGCGTAGCCAGAACGGTAACTGTGATCGTAAGAATAAGCTTCGTTTTCCTGGTCATGCACGCCCTCCTTAAAATTGATTGTATATAAACTGACTGGAATCATAGCCGATCCCGTACGCGCCAAAGATGAGAATCGAAATAAGCAGCAGTGCGAGGACCGCGCCCTGCAGCGGAAAAGAGCGGCGGTACAGCCGTTCCCGCACGCTGCCCGTTCGCTGGAGCATGCTGACGCCAAACAAAAGCAATCCGCCTGCCAAAACGACAGCATAATCCCAGCCGGATAAGCCGAGCTTTAAAAAGCCGCCGCCAAGCAGCTCCGCATAATTGCCTTCCGTAAAAATCCCTCCGAACATCCGGAACGTCAGCGGGACGTCGCGGTAGCAGTCGAGCATGCGCAGACTGCTCAGCAGGAATACCGTTCGCAGGATCTCAAAGGATTTATAGGGCGCGGTATTTTTCAGCGACGGAAACCGTGCGTGAAATTTTCGGTACAGCGGCGAAAGCTCCTGTGAAATTAAAATGATGACGCAGTTTCCCAGGCCCCAGACGACAAAGTTCCAGCCCCGTCCGTGCCAGATTCCCGTAGTAAGCCACACCAGAATCGTACTGAGATAAACGGGAATCCGTTTTCCAACGGCATCGCCCAGCCTGGCCCGCGCGTTTTTTGAAAGGCGCAGCATGGGCTTTGACACGGAAACGGGATAAAATAAATATTCCTTAAACCATTCGCCGAGCGAAATATGCCAGCGGCGCCAGTATTCCGTAATGTTTTTGGAAAAATACGGCCTGTTGAAGTTCTCCTGTACGCGAATTCCAAGCACCTGCGCGATCCCGATGGTGATATCGATTCCGCCCGTAAAATCCGCGTACAGCTGAACCGCATACAGCGCCATTCCAAACAGCGCATATGCGCCTGTATACACGGAAGGATCTCCGATGAGCACGCGGACCGCCGCAAGCAGCCTGTCCGCAATGACAAGCTTTTTGAAATATCCCCATAGGATCCGCTCGATCCCGAAGAGAAGATTTTTTGCGCAGAACGGCTCGGGCGTATACAGCGTTTCCGTCAAATACTTATAATCGGAAATGGGCCCCTGAACGAGCAGAGGGAAGAACGACGTAAACAGCGCGAGCCGGAAAATGTTCTTTTCCGCCGCGGCTTTTCCGCGGTACACGTCGATCAGATAGCCCATTGTCTGGAAGGTATAGAAGGAGATTCCCATCGGAAGAACGAGCTCCGTGCCGGTAAGACCGGAGCCGATCAGCAGATACTTCAGCACGGCAAGAATGCCGAAGTTGAAGAGCAGGCAGGGAACCAGAAACAGCCGCATCCGCTTCTTGCAGGTTTCCTTATAAGCCTTCCGCTCCTCGCGGGACGCCGCTTTGCCGTCTGCCGACAGCCATCCCGCCTGCTTTTCCTGGACCTTACCAATCCAATAACCGGCTGCATAGGTCGAAAGAACGGTAGCCCCAAGGAACAGAAACCCGCTGAGTCCGGCGAACGCGTAAAACACGGCGCTGCACAGCAGCAGGAGCATCCAGCGAAAGCGCAGCGGCACGAAGTAGTATACAAGAAAAAGCAGCGCTAAAAAGCAGATGAAGGAAAGCGAGGTAAACAGCATGCCGGTTATTCTTCGAGACGCAGGATCAAGTCATATAGCTTTTCGGCGGAATTAAAGTTCTCAGGCACAATCTCCTCCGCCGGGATCGCAACGCCGAATTCTTCGTTGATTTCGGAGATCAGCGTAATGATATCAAAGGAATCGAGGATTTTGTCCTCGATCAGTCTGTCGTTTGTTTTGTAATCTACATCGGGATGAATCGACTGCAGAATCCGAATGAGTTCTTCCATAAATCAATTTCCTTCCTGCTGATAAAGTGCCATCAGCGCGAGTCTGTCTATTTTACCGTTCGCCGTAAGAGGAACGGCGGATATGCGCCGGATCGCGCCCGGCAGCATATAGCGCGGCAGGCGTGATTTTAGTTCCGCAAGCAAAGCCGATTCCTCGGCGGCACCGACGTAATATAAAATGATTTTGCTCCGCTCCTTGTCGAAAATACAGCAGGAGCATTCTACTCCCGCGCTCCTGTTTGCGAGCATTTCAATTTCTCCGAGCTCGATGCGGTGGCCCATATGCTTGATCTGATAATCTTTGCGTGACAGGAACATCAGTTCGCCGCGTTCATTATACCGACCGAGATCCCCCGTCCGGTAAATCAGCTCATGATACGAATCGTTCAGCGGATTCTGAACGAATGATGCGTCCGTCCGCGCAAAATCTCTGTAATACCCAAGCGTAAGAGAGGTGCCGCGAATACAGATTTCTCCGGCCTGTCCCGGCGCGGCGGGCTTATTTTCCTCGTCCAGGAGCAGGATCTCTGTGTTCCGAAAGGGCCTGCCAATCGGGATCGCCTCCTCCGGGCCGAATTCCCGCGTTGCCTCGTAATAGCACGACATGCCGGTCGCCTCCGTAGGACCGTAAAGATTAATGAAGCGCGTCTTTGGAAGCTGCCGTTTCCAAAGATTGAACTGCTTGACCGGAAAAACCTCGCTGCCGAACGCAACGGTCCGCAGAGCTTCCGGCACGACCGTTTTAAATGTGCCGAGACTCGATATCAGGGTGAGCGCCGGCACGACCCAGCAAATCGTGTTGATTTGATGCTCGTTTAAATATTCTACGAGTTTTACCGGAAACATAAAAAGCTGTTTCGGAATCAGATAGGTCGAGGCGCCGTATTTCAGAGTGGGATAAATTTCTTTCAGACAGGCGTCCACATAAAGCGGCGCCTGGTTCCCGAACACGGTGTCGTCAGAAATCTGCAGGATTTCCGAAAGGTTTTCGATATAATCGATCACGGAGCGGTGACAGGCAACGACGCCCTTTGGAATCCCCGTGGAGCCGGAGGTAAACACGATATAGATCGGATCCGTATCGATGGCTTTTTCCTCTACGGCCGCGAGCGCCGGCTCGTTGACCGGATAGCCGCGAAGCTCCGTACTGTTTACGATCCGGAACGGCGCGGCGGCGGAGCTTTGAAGCTCCTGTGCAGCGCGCGCCGTCGTGCCGTCGCAGATGACGAGCTCAGGTCTGAGCGTTTCGAAAATTAAAGCGATGCGGTGCTCCGGCATTTCCTCATCGATCGGTACATAATAGCAGCCCCCTCTGACGACGCCGAGAAAGGCGGCGATCATTTCGGAAGATTTCCGCATAAAAACCACAATTGGCTTTCTGTAATATCCAGAGTCGGCCAGATAGCTCCCGGCGGAGCGGGAATATTGATAGAGCTGCAGAAAGGTCATATTTCCGGCCTCTGAAAAAAAGGCGGTTTTGTCAGGATATTTTAAATATGTTTCGTCAAGGTAGGAAAGAACGCTGATTCGGTTCACGCTGCTTCCTCCTTTCTTTATTCCATGGAGGACCGGTCCCATTCAAAGGGAACCGTGGATACTTCCGGATATTTTGTTTTGTCGTAAGTATAGTAATTATATCCGGGCCTCTGCGTTGCGGCAAACGCGTCGAGCTCCGCATCTGTCCGCATGAAGGAAACAAACTTCGGAATGTGGATGCAGGCGTCGAAGTGATACCAGCCTCCGCCCAGATTGATAATATGCCAGTAATGGCGCGAAACGCCGCCGACGCGTTCAACGGGAAGAATTTCCGCGCCGATCTTTGTAAGCAGAATCTGACTGACGGAGAAATAGGTAAAACAGTCGCCCCAGCCCTCCGTAATGCCCCGGTAGGCTTCTGCGCGCCAGTCCTTCTTATCGGAGGAATCCCAGTATCTGACGTGGGTATTCACATATTTATAAATTTCCCACGCTTTTTCCTCCATTGTCATTTCTTCGGTGATAATTTCCGCGAGCACCTGATCCGCAGCCTCGTCAAGCTGCTCCTCCGTGATTTTGACCTCGCTGAGCGTGATGACCGCCGTCATGGAGGTTTCGTTACCGGCTTTGTCGCGCGCCGTATATGTGACTTCGTATTCGCCCGGCGTTTTCGGATCCACTTTGGAGCGGTCTACGGTGACTTCCACTTCTCCGTCGACTGCGTCCACTGCGGTAACGCCTTTCAGGTACGAAATTCCTTCTCCGACGTAAAACTGCCTGTTTACGACGCCCGTGAGTACGGGAGGATCGAAGTCGGGAACGGGAGTAGGCGTCGGATCCGGCGGCGGGGTGGGCGTGGAAACGGCGGTTGGCGCTGCGCCTGAGACGGGCGCGGCCGAGGCCTCCGCGGAAGCGGAGGGTACGCCCTGGCCGGGCGCTGGATTTTCTCCGCAGCCTGCCGTACCGGCCAAAAGGGCAGCGATCAGAAACGCTGCGGCTCTTTTGCGGATTTTTCCTGCTTTTCTCGCGTATGTATTCTGCATGAGACATGCTCCTGTCTGACTGAGGATTAACGCTCTTATAGTATAACGGAACGGGTGTTTTGTCAATTCGGCTAGTCCAGCAGCAGCCCGGCTCTGCCGCGCGGAGCGGGGAGGATTCCGTACGTCACGAGCGGCTTCTCCGACAGCCTTGCGCCGTTTCGGATCAGAAAACAAGGCGGAAGCGTCGTTTCGCTGATCCGAACGGATCCGTCCTTCTCTTTTTTCCCGAAAAGAAGATAATTTTTGCCGGCGATGTTCCATATTTTACAGAAGCCGCCGCAGTAACGGTTTTCTTCCAGCGCGTATTTTACTGCGTCCGTATCCCAGCGTAAAAAGTCATTTTCCTGAAAAGCGGCGTCACGAATTTCCCCGTAGAGCTCCGATTCTTCCGGCAGGAGCTCGCGGAGCGCGCCGGCGGCGGTCATCCGTGCAAACGCGGCCTCCGAAAATACTGCCTGCTGCGCGATATAATTCTGAACGGTGCCGTTTGCGGTATAGTATCGGAGCAGCTTTTCGTTCTCCGGGCAGAAAAGGATTCCGGCTTTTTCCGCGTCCGCAAACCGGAAGAAGGCATGCGCCAGCTTCTGGTATATGCCCGTTCCTCTGTACTCCGGTAAAATGGCAAAGGCGTAGCCGTAATATGCCTTTTGCGGCGTCACGCCGGGGCGGCGGATTTCTGCGGGCAGAAAATACGCGGCTCCCACTGCCTGCGCGCCGGACAGGGCGCAGAAAATTTCGGCTTGTCCTGTCCGCACCCTCTTCTCGTAAAAAAAATCAAAATAACCGGGCGCGTCGTCAAAGCCGGAAAGCCATATTTTACGAAGCGCTTCCCGGAAAGCCGGATTGTCGTCGCGTTTTTTCTGATACTGCATGATTTCCGCCATACACAGCACTCCTTCTGCGCTGTTAATTATACGCGGATCGGGGAAGCATGGCAAACGGAGGGTTTTTGAAATTTTATTAAAACCGGGCTTGACAAGCCGGTCTTTTTTGACTATCATATACACGCCGTGCGGATATGGCGGAATTGGCAGACGCGCTAGTTTCAGGTACTAGTGAGGGTTCCCTCGTACAGGTTCAAGTCCTGCTATCCGCACCAAAGCATTCAAGCCCGAACCTTTTACCAATCGGTGAAACGTTCGGGTTTGTTGTTTTTTTTAAAGATGTTAAATAAGTCTTTGCTTGTGGCAGTATGGAAGGCCTCTCCTGTACTGCCATCGTTCTTTCAATATAAGATTGAAAGGACTTTTTAAAATGAAAAACCGCCTGCATGATTAAAATGCAGGCGGAAAACTGTTTATTTAAATAGTAAGAAGGAAAGTAATACCGCTAATTCATCGAAAATGATTTTGGCATGATTTGCGGCATATCATTAAGTAAACATCAGGACAGATGCTTTTGCATCCGTCCTGGTGCTATGGCAAAATGGTTTTTGCGACTTTTTGAATTTCAAATCTTTTTTGAAATACCAACAGCAACAGCTTTAATAATACATATACCAAAAAAACAACAAGTAATATTGTTTCAATTTTGTTTGTTGCAGTATAAAACGAAAGCGTAAAAAATCCAAAAAACAATAATGCTATAGCCAATGAGAGGATTTTTAAAAATGTTATTGTTTTATTTTTTTCTTTTGTAAATCCATAAATGCATATACTGTAAATTTCAATTTCTGTAATCAAAACCGGGGTCAACATCAAAATAGCCACAATACAATCCATCTTATTATTTAGAATATCGTCATTCGGTTGATTTAATAAAATCAAGCCCCCAAAAAGAATAGTCACAAAAAATACCGCTATAAAAATAATTCTGATAACTTGTTTCACTATGGTAGCCCCTTTTTTGATAAAAATATTATTAATAATTTGCAATATAAGGCAGTCTGTTTTGCAAACTCTTCAAAAAATCATACGTATCAGGACAAGAGCTTTTTATCAATCAGCTCATAGAAAACTTTTTCTTTAACAACCTTATAACTAATATGATTTAGAAATATATCAGCCCTGTTGCAGCATGTCGACAAATTAGAATAATAAGAGTTAATCGCATTGACAGACGAATATCACTGAATGATTTTTCTATAGATATTCTCCGCATCTAAATCTGCACAATAATCGTCATTGCCAAAAGTTGTAACTCCGTCGTCGTTTTTTAATGTGGCGTCTCCTAACCAACCAGCTAAATACGATACGTTTTCAGCTGACGAGAATGTGCCAATATTTGATGCAAAACCATCTAAATCTAATTTATAAGCCAACCGTGCCGATAAGGTTATTTGCATATGAGCAAAATCGGGGGTTGTGGTATCGTCATACGGATTAGCATTGCGACCTCATTCATAAAACCGAAAGTTTGAACTAATTCGTATGTATCTCTATCGTTATAGTTGCCAATATCAACGTTACCGCCACAACTATACGAATAATATCGCATACCTTCCGCTGCAAAAGCGGAAGCGTTTTCATCGAGTGTCATTACCGATGCAGTTTGTTCTACAGGTTGTTCCTCATTGTTTGCTGAAAGAACTACAATTCTGTCTTTGCTGATGCCAATGGCAGATACACCCCGGTCAGCCGCAGCTTGTGCTTCCTGCATAGTGCAAGACTTCCAACCCATATGGTTATCAGTTTTGATAGTTTCATAAACAGTCTTAATATCACCTTGCGGCAATGCAATATCCCTATTGTCAGATATAGCTCTTACAGTACTAATGGAATCTTCTGTCTGTTCGTGTTTTAATGTGTTTTATTATACATTATTATACTGTTTCTTGTTCATTTTTTATCATACCTCCTTTACCACATATTTTCAAGAACCGTTTGATCCTTGGCATATACGTCTTCTACCACAATAAAATCAAAGGTAGTAGTACTGCAAGACCAAAGGTGCATATCCACGAATAACCAAACCGATTTTGCAATCCTTTGCCTTTAAGAACTCAATTTCCTCGGCAGTGATTTTATTTTCACCGCTAAGTGTTCTCATACAAAAGGCGGGAAAGCATTTTTGCCTTTTTACCCAGTCATACGTTGTATAACCGTTCTTCAGCTTTTTGTTAATAGAATATTTGGTTGTTATTCCCTTTAAGAAAAATACATCAGTAAATTTCCGGACAATCCTGCATATTGTATTGCAAATTGCGATACAATATGGCATACTGTAAAAAGTGAAAGGAAGGTGCTTGTGATGGCGAGAAAAAGCGCAAACGTAACAGCTCGTGTTCAACCGGAAATCAAACAGCAGGCGGAAGAGATTTTGGATAAAATCGGACTTCCTGTTTCGGTGCTGATTGATACCCTGTATCGGCAAATCATTATGACGGGCAGCGTTCCGTATTCCCTCGCTTTACCAAAACTTCCCACAAGAGACGGCTTAGCTGACGGACAGTTCGATGCAATGATGGAAAAAGGATATAATCAGGCGAAGTCTGGCGAAGGGCTGTCCATTGATGAAGCTTTTACCAAAATCCGAGAGGGTATTTGAGAATGCGGTACGAAGTGAAACTGACCGCACAGGCAATTGAGCCAATTGAAGAAACGGTGCAGTATCTCTCCAAAATTCTGTTGGAGCCAGAAATTGCATGAAAATGGGCAGATATTTTGCAATATGAAATTGGGAAGCTGGTTTTTATGCCCTCAAGAGATCCCTTTACGGAGGAAGAACCGTACCGCACAAAAGGAATTCGGAAAATGCTCGTAAAGAATTTTCTTGTTACTATTTAATTGACGAAGAAAAGGTAACTGTATGGGTTACGGCAGTAATTTACGGGCGGAGAGATCAGATTACAGCCTTGTTGGATATGTCACTGAATGACACAGAGTGATTAATCGGATTTTTTGAAGAAAATTGATGCAAAAATCTATTATCATAAAAAGGAATTGCAAAAAGCAGAGCTCCATATTAAAACTTCTGGTTGCTCTTAAATGATAATTCATTTATAATTTATTCACAGGTAATCTTTAAAAATGGTGAAGCCAATGAAAGGAATTATAACAAAACTAATATGTTGTACTGCAATTTGTATCTGCCTCTTTACTACTGTTTCTTTCGGAGAAGAAAAAACCAGATTAGAAGTGTCGGTAGATGAAAATACCGGAGTAGTAACTCTCCACACATATGGTTTCATACATAAACTGGGAACAATTGCTGTTATTAAAGCTGGCGATCCTATCATCTATACTGGCGACGATAATGATTACATTATCTATGAGTGGGTACCCACCGATCCAGAATGGGAGAAAGAAATTAATTGGGGAGAGCATAACAAATTGGATCCCGGAACATATTGTGCCGTAGTTTTTGATGAACACAACGAGGTTTTTGTCGAACCGGTTTATTTTGAGGTAAAGGAAATTGTAGCGACGCCTACCCCTACTCCAACACCTACGCCAACTTTGCCTCCTACAGCTACTCCGGAAGCTGAATCTACGCAGACGACAGAAATCGAAAAAACACTGTTACCTACACATCAGCCTACAAAACAACCGACTCTTCAGCCAACAGATGCTTCCAATCATGCAGAGGAAGAAAATGCTCCTGTTTGGATAATCTGGATTAGTATTGCAGCAGTCGCAGCAGTCGGAATCATTGTTGCAGTCTTAGTTGCACGAAAGCATCAGAGGAAATAATCGTTTTACACCCTTAGAAGAAAAAACATCAAAGACAGGATACGAAAAGGCAAAGCGTCAACCATGGGCTTTGCCTTCTCTTATTAAAATGCTTATTTTATTCATTTGGAAATAAGTTAAAAATATTGTTGACTACATTATGGATTCCATGCCCTTTCTGTATTTTCTTTCTCTTTTGCTATGAAAGCCTCATAAATATCGATCTTTAAAACATTGCATAATGACAATAAAACGATAAATACATCTGCAACTTCGCTCTCGACTGTATCGTAGTTTTGCATTTTCTCATAATCAATAGGCATTGACGTAGCTGATTTTCGAACTGCTTTTGCCAATTCGCCAATTTCTTCAGTTAAAAGGAGCATTTTATCTTGCGCACTTTGAGAATTAAACCCTCTTAGTTCCAATACATCGTTGATATATTTTTGTATATCAACTAAATCCGAAGACTTGCAGATT
>CAJFUB010000042.1 GCA_904420095.1 uncultured Clostridia bacterium | reverse complement strand
TACTTTTCTAAGTTCATCCGCCGTCTCTTTCGTGACAGCTTGCCTATTATATCGCTCCATCTCCCCTTTGTCAATACCTTTTTTGCGGATAACTTTTTTTTGCTTTTTCTACCAGATATTGTTATCCGCTCTTCTTCTATATACCATATACGCAGGATTCATCCCGCTTTTGTATTTTCGCGCAGAAAAAAAATTTTTTTCGGGGGAAAAATTTTTTTTCTGCGTTCGCCGCAAGAATTGAAAAAAATGTAAGACTTGCAAAAATATACTAATTGCAATATACTGAGACAGAGTATGCAAAGAGATTTTCCCTCGTACATACGAATAGTACAAAAGAGAATCATTATAATAATATGCGAAGGTGAAACATCAATGAAAGCCCAAAAAGTCATATCGATTATTACCATCATCGTCTCTCTTTCCTTAATAATTTATATGTGCGTTATGATGGCGCGGGACTCCGGTGGCGGAAGCATCCTGGATCCGACGTCTTCTAATAATATAGTAATGATTAATACGCCGGCGCCTGAAACGAGTGACGGAACGTCCGCTGCAACGCAGGCCGCAACACCGACTCCCGCAGCGCCGACCGCCCCGATCAGCGTGACGGCCGTGCCGGGTGGAACAACCTCGACAAATCCCAATTACGCCGGAAAAAAGCTGATTGCAATTACGTTTGACGACGGGCCGCACGCCACTTATACCCCCAAGGTCCTCGATATGCTGAAGGAAAAGGGCGTACATGTCACCTTTTTCGTGCTGGGGGAAAATTTGCAGTCTTCGGGACAGAGGGCGATTCTGAAGCGCGCCTTTGACGAGGGGCATGAAATCGGAAGCCATTCTTACAATCACCCCGATTTTAAAACGCTTTCCTCTGATGAAATTACAGAGCAGCTGCAGAAAACGGACAGCGCGATCGAAGCGGTTATCGGGGAAACGCCGATTCTGTTCCGCCCGCCGTATGGGTCCTATAACCAGTCGGTTTCCCAGCAATCCCAAAAGGCGATCGTGCTGTGGAGCATCGATTCGAGAGACTGGGATCATATCAGCACAAAAAGCATCAAGAACTATGCGGCGGCGAATGGTGTTTCTGAGGAGGCTGCAAAAGAAACGCTGATCAACGAGCTGCTGTTCGAAGGCTTTACTTATACGAGCGGCGGAAAAGAATATACGAATCCTTCCGTTGTTTCACAGCTTCATCACGGCAGCATTCTTTTGTTCCACGATATTCATCCGGCTTCCTGCGACGCAGTCAGCCTTCTGATCGATTATCTGAAGCAAAGCGGCGAATACGAGCTTATGACCGTCAGCCAGCTGATCGAAACCGAGCAGCGCGCGCCGATGGCCGGCGATGTATATGCTTATATGTGGGAAACATACGCAACCCAGAAAAAGAACTGGTAACTCTTTCTAACGTTTTACAAAAGAGAAGGCCAATGAAAGGAGAAAGAACATGAGAGTAGTAATCTGCGCTGACGCGCATCTGGATTCGGCATTTTCCGTATTTCGTAAAAATCCGGGAAAAACGCAAATCAGAAGAGACGAACAGCGTCTTGCGTTTTCCAAGGCAATCAGCGAAGCGAAGCAGAACGATGCGCATTTGCTGATGCTTCCGGGGGATCTGCTGGACGCCAGAAATGCGACGCGCGAAACGCTGGATTATCTGCTCGCTGCATTTGGCTCGATTCCAAATACGTTCGTTCTGATTTCTCCGGGAAATCACGATCCCGCGACGGCAGATTCCCCATATTTAACGGCAGACTGGCCGGAAAACGTATACATTTTTCGAAAGGGCCTGGAAGCTCTGGAGCTTTCGTATGAGGATACCGGCGAGACCGTACGGGTATACGGCGCAGGATTCCAGGGGCATTTCTGCAGAAATTCGCTGCTGCGGCACCATAATACGCTGCCGATTCTCGACAAAAACAATATCAATCTGCTCGTAATGCACGGAAGCATTACGGAAAACGGCGGCAAAAGCGATTATAATCCGATCTACCTTGAAGATCTGAACGCCTGCGGCTTCGATTTCTGTGCGCTCGGGCATGTACACAGTTACAGCGGTATCGTGAAAAGTGAAAATACCGCATACGCTTACACAGGCCCGTGCGAAGGACGCGGCTTTGACGAAACGGGGACCTGCGGAATTTTAAGCGGAACAATCGCAAAGGGACGAGTGGAATTAACCTTCCTCCCCACGTCGGTGCGCGAAAACCACATCGTGCGGATCGATATAACCGCGCTGGACAGCTATGAACAGATCCTGAACGCAATCCGAAGCAAGTGCGGAAATCCCGAATATCTTTACAAAATCCTACTGACAGGGAAAAAGCGTCCGCACCTGAATCTGTCCGCCGCTAAGCTCACCGCGGAGCTTTCCCCCGAGTATTTTTATATTAAGGTTGTTGCGGAATATCAGGATGAGGTCGATACAGAGCTGTTAAAGGAAGAAAACAGCCTGCGGGGTTGCTTCGTACGCTGCATGCTGGAGCAGATGGCCGGCGCGGAGGACAAGGAGCTCCTCCAGGAGGCAATGTTTTACGGACTGCAGGCGTTTGACGGGGAGGTGCTGTTTAATGACAATCCATGAAATCAAAATCGGCGGCTTTGGAAAGCATCGAGATGTAGTAATCAATCTCCGGGAGGGCGTCAATATCATCAGCGGCGACAATGAAAGCGGGAAATCTACCGTCGCGGCCTTCATTCGCGCAATGCTTTACGGATTGTCCGGCAGAGGCGCTCAGAACGAGCGAAAAAAGTTTCTGCCATGGGATCGGGGCGCAAAATACGGCGGCGAGCTGTCCTTTGAGCACAAGGGCGTCCGGTACCGCGTCGCCGCTGCTTTCGGAGAAAGCAAGAGAGAAGACTCTATTACTTTATATAATGATACGACTGGAGAAATCGTCCCCGTAGAAGCGACGAAAACCGTGGGGGAGGTCGTTCTCGAAATCCCGCCGGAAACCTATGATCTAACGGTATACGCTGCGCAGCTTTCCTCCAAGCCGGATCTCAATAACGCCAATATGGATTATCTGTTTGATCAGCTTGTAAAAAAATCCGACCGAATGAAGCAGTCCTCATCTGAGATCATCGTGGGACGGCGAATCAAAACGGCAATGGATGCAATCAGCTCTCCGCGCAGTGAAAAAGGCGCGCTTGACATTTTACGCAGTCAGAAAGAGGAAACCGACGCCGCCATCCAGAAGCTTTACGCGCTGGAAACGGAAGCGGAGCAGCTTCGGGAAGAATATGTCCGGCTACAGGCGGAGCTGAACGACGTGAAGGATCGGCATGCTTCAGAGAAGCCGGATCTGGCAAAGATCACAAAAGCCGTGGAAACCGTCTCCCTGCACGGTGAAATCAAAAGCTGCGTGACGGAAATCAATCGCTGCGACGAGGCGCTGGCAGAGGCGGCGGCCCGCGCAAAAAAGATTCACCGCCCCGTGTCCGCAATTCTGATCCTTTTGCTGTGCGCCGCGGGACTCCTGGCGGCCGCCGTAGCCTTCGCGTCGCGTCTCGACGTTTTTTCTCTCCTGCAGCGCTTTTCCCTTTATCAAAAGGCGCTGGAGAATAAGCCGACGGCCTATTTAATTCTTGCCGGCGCGGCTCTTTTCCTTATAATAATATCCTCTGTCATCCTGTCCTGCAGCAGCAGCCGAAGCAGAGGCCTGAAAACGGAGCTTTTCGACCTGGAGGAAGAGCTGAGCGGTCTTCTGGGCACAGAATACACTTATGGCGCAAAGCACCACAGCGCCAACCGCGACCGGATCAACGCCGCGCTGGAAGCGCATACGGATGAATATAAAAATGCAAAAGCCGTATTGGACAGCGAGGATCATAAAAACAGCCGCGATCAGGAATATCTGGCCGCCGTAGAAGAATATACGCGAAAAATCGCCTACACAAAGGCATCTGCGGATGCCATGAATAAAACGGCAGACAATCTGGGGGATCTCGAAGCGCTGCGGGAGCAGAGCGAAGAGCTGGCGGCGCGGATCGCCTCGTATCAAAGGAAGCTGGAATGCCTGACGCTTGCGAAAAATGCGCTGGAAGAGGCGTATCGGCGCTGGCAGGCAGATCTCGGCCCGGTATTTGGGAGCGAGGCGGGCGTTTTGCTCGGACGCCTCACGGGCGGACGATATAACGATCTGCGCGTGGCACGCAATTTCGAAATCACGCTTCGGAGCGGGGAAGGCGAGATGCAGCATTTTTACAGCTACAGCGGAGCTACCGTCGATCAGATGTATCTGGCGCTGCGGCTGGCTCTTGTTAAAATTATTTCCGCCCCGGAAAGCAGACTCCCGTTGATTTTAGACGATCCGTTTGTGCAATATGACGCAAAGCGGAGACAATCCGCATATGATGTTATCAGACAGTTTTCCGCGGAGAACCGCGTACAGATCATTCTGACCGTATGCGGCGGCGAGAGCTTTCCAAGAGAATTGACGGCCGCGGAGCTGGAGAGCGTATCATTCGGAGCAGATTTTTCATGATAAAAGCGGTCATAAAACAATTTATACCGGAGTATCATAATACGAAAGACAGAAACGTCCGGGAGCGGTACTGCGTGCTGGCCGGCGCGCTTGGAATTCTCTGCAATCTTGTTCTTTTTGCCGTAAAATTAACGATCGGCCGCCTGATGAACAGTATTTCCATTCTGTCGGATGCGTTTAATAACCTGTCCGATATGGGTTCTTCTGTGATTTCCATTCTGGGGGCAAAAATGAGTAACCGCCGCCCGGACCGGGAGCATCCGTTCGGGCATGGGCGGATGGAGTATATCGCGTCCTTTCTCGTTGCCTGTATTATTTTTATTGTCGGCTTCGAGCTGCTTCGTTCTTCAATCGATAAAATCCTTCATCCCGAGCCGGTGCGCTTCAGCGTCGTTCTTGTTGTCATTTTGTCGCTTTCCCTGCTGGTAAAGCTCTGGATGTTTTCTTATAACAGATATATGGGGAAGCAGATCGATTCCACGGTGCTGCGTGCCGCGGCTTCGGACAGTCTGAACGACGTCGCCGCGACTGCCGCCGTAATTGTCGCTACGGTGGTCGGAAATTTTGTTGCGTTCCCGATCGACGGAATCATGGGCGTCCTCGTTTCGGTTCTAATCATGCGCTCCGGCTTTCAAATTGCAAAGGAAGTGGCGGACCGCCTTCTGGGCCAGCGCCCGGATCCGGCGCTGGTAAAAGAGCTTTCGGACAGGATTTTGTCGTATGACGGAATCATCGGCATCCACGATATGATTGTGCATAATTACGGACCGGGGCGAAATTTCGCGTCCGTGCATGCGGAAGTCTCAGACGACTGTGATATTATCAAAATTCACGAAATTATCGATGCGGCGGAACAGGCAATCTTTCGCGAGACGGGCGTGGCGATGGTGATCCACATGGATCCGGTTTCCCTGAACAGCCCCGAGACGCAGGAGCTGAAAAAGCTGGTCGCACAAATAATCTCCGAGATCGATCCGTCTCTGACGATCCACGATTTTCGAATCACGAAGGGACAAAGCCGCATCAATGTTATTTTCGATCTGGTCGTGCCGATCGAAGCGACGCCGGCGCGAAGAAAAGAAATCACCTCGCAGATTGCGGAGCGTCTGCGTGCGGCGGATCCGCGGTATACCGCCGTAATCCAGGTAGATACCTCGTTTGTTTCCTGAGCGGAGGTTTTTCAAAGAAGTTGTTATAAAAATAAAATTATTTAAAAAATCAATTGACATTAAATTCCAAGGATATATAATATAACTATCATTTACGTTGAATTTGGTATATAAGCGGCTGGACGACTACAATCCATTCAGGTTTATATAATATATGTAAGAGGGTATTATATGTCCAAGTATAAGTGTCTTTCTGTCTGTTTAATTTTTAGCCTGATTTTTTCCGGTTTCTTCGCTCCTGCGGAGGCCGCGCTCCCGGAATCGCAGGCGGCGCAGCGTACGGTTCAGGACTCCGTGCCGCTTACGCTGCAGGATAAATTATTTTTCGTGGAGGATATTCCGGAGATTGTCGGCACGGAAACGGCAGCCGCAGAGCTTTATACCAGAAGGCTCCGCGAAGAGGAGCGCAGCTTAAACGAAATTGTTTTCAGAGATACGAGCGGCGTCAACACATTGTATTTGTATTCTTTTCCGGTTAAATACGTTGAGAATGGAGAAATCAAGGATAAAACGCTGGAGCTGGAAACGCTTGAGCGCGGAGGAAAAACGCTTTACCGCTCGGCAGACAACGACGTCGTAACGACCTTCAGCGATCAAATTTCCGACGGCATCCATTTGCAGCACGGAGAGATTTCCATAACGCTGAAGCCGGAGCCGTCTGTGAAAAATTCGGCTCCGCTGAAGGCGGAGACGGCCTTTCCTGCGGCGGATCGGAAAAGCGTTGCATTTCTTGCGGATCAGCCGGTCTCCGGCAATGTTTCCCTGACGTACATGGGGTTTTCTCAGGAGCTTCTCATCCAGGAGCGCGCGGGACAGAATGAATTTGTTTCGAGAATCTACACAAATGGGCAGGAATTATATCAGGACGATTTCGGCCAGCTGCTGCTGCGCGGCGCGGGAGACGATGCGGCGGTCGCCTATGTCTGTGATCCCGTCGTATTCACTGCGGACAACCGAAATAACCGTCTGCTCACGTACACATATGAAACGGTGGTTCCAAACGAGGAATACATCCTGCGCCTTACGCTTCCCGCGGACTATCTGGCCGACGAAAGCACCGTATATCCGTTGAGCGTGAACAGCGGGATCGAGATCAACACCAACGGATCGATCGAAGACGTTACGATCAACAGCAGCGCGGGCTCTTCGGGAAGCTCCGGGTCACTGTACGTGGGCAAACGGAGCTCCTTCGGGATTTCCAGAACATTGATGAAATTCCCGGGACTGAATCTTGCCCCGATCGAGTCAGAGCTGCTAATTATCAGCGCTTCGGTGGAAATCCGCGATCTGCTCTGCGAAAGCGAAGCCATGACGGTAAACTGTCACGCCTTTACCGGAAATACATGGAGCGAGTCCTCCGCAAGCTGGTCGAGCGTCAGCCCCAACAGCTATGCGTCTTCTTATACGTCTCGCTCCGTCTCCTACGGCAGCGGAAACGCGGCGGGCGATTCGCAGCGATACTCCTTTGATATTACCTCTATTGCACGCGGCTGGAAGAGCGGGAGCTACGACAAAAACAAGGGGGTTCTTTTCAAGGCTGCGAATGCGGTCGAATCGGGCGGGACATATATCAACAAAACGTTTGCTTCTTCCAACCACAGCGGCTACAGGCCGTGTCTGAAGCTGGAGTACAGCAGTATCTCTCCCACCGTTACCTTTGCAGCGCGGGAAATTACGATGACTGCCAGGAATTCCCGGCAGCTTGATTACACTGTAACCCCTGCCGGCGTGGGCCTTATCAGCTGGGTTAATTCAAACAGCACCGCCCTGTCTCTTACCCAATCCGGCGAAGTTACGGCGCATCTTCCCGGAAGATATTCTGTCGCCATTATGCTCTACTATAACGGCTTCTACGTTTCGGTCGACACCTGTTACATCACCGTGCTGCCGCAGACATCGGTTCCCTCCGGCGTTTATAAAATACAGAATCAATACATGGGCTACTATCTGACGGCGAAGCCGAACGCCTCCGTTACGCTGGAATACGGCCTGCCGGTCGGCCGGGACGGCAGCCAGCTCTGGTTTGTGGAAAACTGCGGAAATTTCTGTATCATTTATTCGCTGGGGATATACGACAGAGTCACGCACGGCGAGAAGGAGATGGTATTTTCAACGAACTTATCGGGAAACATGGTGCAGCTTTACAATGAAACGGGAAACTACAAAAAATGGATCATAACAAGGGGAAACCTGGGAGAATGTTATATCTCGAATTACGAGGTGGTCAATAAGGGACTGCAGGCCAACGGCGCATCCTCCATACCGATCCTCTCTTCTGTCAAACAGAACACGCAAGACACCGAGGAAATAAGATGGAACCTGATTCCCATAGAAGCCTCCAGCTTCAACAATTACTACAGCGGGAGCATCGAAAAACTCAGCGGCGGCAGGCTGTACGTCAAGGTAGAAACCGACTCTTCCACATATGAGAACGAAATTTACACGGCGAGCGACGTCGCCTCCGCCTGCTCGCAATGGCAAGGCATTTCTTCCCGCGTGGTAATTTATGGCCCGGGGGATAGCGTCCCTTCCGGGGTGTCGCCTTATATTGTTAGGATAAAGGGGTTTGAAAAACAGCTAGACGCAAAGAACAAAAATGCAGTTGCTCAGTTTCTGGCTAAGTTAGATGATTCAGATGTCGATATTTGGCAGAATTATGACAACGGAGAAATTCAGCTGGATGTGCGGAGCGAGGGACTAATGGGCAATGCGGACGCAGATCTGCGAATCCATGTCCTCGCGCATGAATTGGGGCACGCGCTCAAGATGGCTCATCCTAATACATCAGAGCATCTGGCAAATGTTGCAAATGGCCGGGGCGCCTATGCCATCGAGGGAAACGTAGCGTCCATTATGAACCAGGGGGGCATCTACGATACCGAAAAAAACGCAGCGTTCTCTCCTACAACACACGATATCATTAATTTCAAAAACAAATGGGGGTATTAGCAATGAGAAAAAAAATTCTGGCCGTTTTTGCACTTCTGCTCCTGCTGCTCTGCGCCTGTGCGCAGACAAAGAAGGAGCTTACGTTCGAAGAAAAAATGAAGCTGCCCGGAGGGACTTCCGATACGTCATATGTTCTTCGAGATCCCTCCATCAAAACCTTCGCCGACTACGAGCAGAAAAGCCTTATAGAGCCTAATGCAGACTATGCCGTTGCGCTCGTGCGCTGCGACGACGTGACGCATTATATCTTTAACGACTGGGGCGGAGACATGATTACTTTCGCAACCGGTAACACGGTGACGATCACAAAGCTCATCAAGACCGGCGGGCCCGGGAATCTCTTTGAGGAAAACATGCAGATTGAATTCATGCAGCAGTACGGGTACCGTCCGGGAGAAGACTCCGAATCGCTGAAGAATTATCTCGATCAAGAGCTGGGGCTGACCTCTAAGGAATTCCTTGCAAAGGGGGTTGGCTTCCGCCATCCCGTCGATCTGACACAGGATTATGATTATCACCTGTTTGCTCGATCCAGTGGGAATGTTCCTCTGGACGAAGGCGAGGAATACCTCATTCTTTTTGAAACCGAAATCGCATTTCCATCAACTTACAAAATAAGAGAATATTATACGCCCTTTATCTGCCCTTTGAATACCAGTAAGTATCAAGCTGTT
>CAJFUB010000041.1 GCA_904420095.1 uncultured Clostridia bacterium | reverse complement strand
GCGCCTCGAACAGCGTCGAAGGGATATAATTTGCGCTGTAAAACGTCCCTGCGCCGATCACGCTGAATTCTCCCAGCTCTCCGATCGGCAGCGTATCGCCCGGCTTCAGGCTGCTTCTGTCGTACGGAACGATGATGCAGCGTGCCATGCTTTTGACCTCCGAATCGCTAAAGGCAATTCGGCCTTTTACTTTCTGCCATTCCAGACCTGCATCGTTATTTTGGGAGGCGGCCAGAGGAATGAAGCCGTCCTCCGTTTCCCAGCCTGAATGAAAGGTGAAATCCTTGATTTGATATCCCGTTAAGCATTCCTCCAGCTCCGCGGAGAGTTCCGCGAAGCTGGCCTCACTCAGATTCACAGTATATTTGCAGTACAAAGGGGTATTGATTTTCTTGCTCCTCATATATGTCACCGTATTCCCGTACATGTATAGAATCAACACGTTCAGCAGTACGCTTCCGACAATAAAGATACAGAAAATTGCCCTGCTTGACTGATAATACTGCCTGATTCTTGCAGACAGAAAGATTAAATGCTTCAAAGCCATCCTCCTTCGATCAACTGGAGATTATTCAGTCTTTGTTAAACCTTCTCCGGAAGCATAAAAATAGCGACGGGTATTAATGGCCATGTCATTTGATACCTGGAAAAATGCATATTCATATTGCACATACTGTGCCGGATCTGTACTATTTGCATCGGCCCACCCTGAATGTATTTCTGTATTCGAAGTATCAGGTATCCCGGAATAACTTGCATAAAATTTTCCGGATGAAGAACGAATTGCTGCAATACAAGTACTATACCAATATGGTATTGCTTTTGTACAGGATCTTGCCTTGCTAGTTTCAGAACCAATTCCGAGGAAACCAGCTGAACCTCTATAATAATAAATATCGCATTCTCCATTAAGGGTATAGCTTTTATCTCCACTAAAATCCCATGGAACAGTTTTCCCTGGAGCTGATGGATATGAATATGCTGCAAAACAAGAAATGAGAGTTCCCACACATAATAAAATAACTATTGTTATAAAAAAGATTACTTTTTTCATAATTATACCCTCCTATCACATACATAATTTTGTCTCAAAAAAAATAATAATATTTCGCCCAAATAAATTGGGCTAGTGAAAGTAAGATTCACATATACTAACTTGAAATTTTGTTGTAAAATGTTTAAAAATCTCAAATGACTTGGACACTATGAATTCCCTCCTTTCTGTTTTTTTTGTTATTAATTTTGATTATATCAATTTTATTTAAAAAGTCAATACTAAAGTTTCGGAAATATTTATTTATTTCTATAATTATTGTTTTGTAATCAGGATTATTGGTAAATAAAATCGGGTTTATATAAGTTGTTTTAAGAAGTATAGTGAGTAATTATAAAGCAGAAATCATAACAGAGTTTTCATGTAAAAATCATTGTAAATCCGTACTTTTCTGTGCTATAAATTAAGGGAATAACATTACAGGGAGGGCGAGAATGAAAAACATCATCGAGATCAGTCATCTGAGCAAAAGCTTCGGCGATATCAAAGCGGTGCAGGATCTGAGCTTCTGCGTCCGAGAGGGCGAGCTGTTTGCCTTCCACGGCACGAACGGCGCAGGCAAATCCACCACGATCAACATTCTGTGCGGGCAGCTATCCAAAGACGGCGGCACTGTCGTGATCGACTCCGCCGATCTTGACCGCAATCTTGAGCAGATCAAGCGCATCATTGGCGCGGTGTTTCAGAATTCTGTGCTGGATGCGCCGCTGAGCGTGTATGACAATCTGCAAAGCCGCGCCGCGCTTTACGGACTGACAGGCGCAGCGTTCAAAAAAAGACTGACAGAGCTTTCAGAAATGCTTGAATTTAAAGAGCTTCTGAAACGACCTGTCGGTAAGCTTTCCGGCGGCCAGCGCAGAAGAATCGACGTCGCAAGGGCGCTGCTGAATCGGCCTAAAATTCTGATTCTTGACGAGCCGACGACAGGACTTGATCCTCAAACGAGAAAAACGCTCTGGAATGTGATTTCCGGCCTTCGCCGAAACGAAAATTTGTCGGTCTTCCTTACTACGCATTATATGGAGGAAGCGGCCGAAGCCGACTATGTAGTAATCCTGGAAAGCGGCAAAATCGCTGCGGAGGGAACGCCTCTGGAACTGAAAAATACGTATACCGGCGATTTTATTACCCTTTACGGAATCGACGAAGACACCGTAAAATCGCTCGGCGTGGAATATGAACCGTTCCGTGCGGCATTCCGCTTATCGGTGCCCAATCCCGCTAAGGCTACGGAGCTTATTATAAAGCATCCCGAAGTATTCACGGATTACGAGATCACCAAGGGGAAAATGGATGATGTGTTTCTTGCTGTTACAGGGAAGAAACTGGAGGGAGGCGCGGCGGAATGAGGACTGTAATTGTCTTGATCAAAAGAAATACCAAGCTTTTTTTCAAAGATAAGGGAATGTTCTTTACTTCTTTGATCACGCCGGCGATTCTGCTCGTTCTGTACGGGACCTTCCTTGGCAACGTATATCGCGACAGCTTTACCGCAGGTCTGCCGGAAGGCCTGACGCTTCCCGAACATCTCATTGAGGGATTGGTAGGCAGTCAGCTTATTTCCTCTATCCTTGCCGTCTCCTGTGTAACGGTAGCGTTCTGCTCCAATTTTCTTATGGTTCAGGATAAGACAAACGGCTGCATCAAGGATTTGCGAATTTCTCCCGTAAAATCCTCCGCGCTTTCCATAAGCTATTATATTGCGTCCCTGCTTTCCACCTTTATTATTTGCTTTTCCGCGGCGGGAATCTGCCTGATTTATACTGCCGTTGTCGGCTGGTATCTGTCCGCCTCCGATGTTCTGCTTTTGTTTTTTGATATTATATTGCTTGTGCTGTTCGGAACGGCGCTGTCTTCCATTATCAATTTCTTCCTGTCTACGCAGGGACAGATCTCTGCGGTAGGAAGCATCATCAGCGCAGGCTACGGATTTATCTGCGGAGCCTATATGCCGATTTCTTCTTTTGGCAGCGGGCTGCAGAAAATCGTCCTCTTCCTGCCCGGCACTTACGGGACCTCCCTTGTGCGAAACCATGCAATGCGGGGTGTTCTTGCTGAAATGCAGAACGAGGGCCTTCCGCCAGAAGTAATTGTGTCGCTCAAAGACGCTCTCGATTGCAATTTGTATTTTTTCGGCAGTCAGGTCAGCATCCCGATCATGTATTTGATCCTCGGCGGTACGGCTGCGCTGCTGATCGCTGTATACATTTTGCTGAATATGCTGAAAAAGAAAGTGTGAACCATTCTCCGGGACCTGCCGGTTTACGCGGGGAAGGACCGCGATTCGAATATAACAAAATTTCAAACGATCCTGTACGGTGGACAAATGAAAGAGATCAGTCGATACCTACAAAATGAAATACGCGCACGTTCTCTTAAAGAGGGGGAGAATGAGACCGGCATCCCTTCGGTAATGGCATATCGTTTCACCACAGAGAAAATCCGGATGCCGCGCATGGAGACGCCCTATTTGTATCTTGTGCTTGACGGAGCGCTCAGACTTTATACGCCTTCCGGAATTTTGGATTACATGGAAGGGCAATATTCTATTTCAAAAATAGATACGCCTCTGTCCGGAACGGTTTTGACCTTTTCCGAAAAACAGGATTTTCTGGCAATTTCTGTTGCATTTACAGTAAATGACGTGATCACGACCGTCCTGGATCTGGATTCTGATTTGACAGACAAAATTATGAGGGATGAGCCGGATTCCCAGATGGCGTACGCCGCCGATCATGCGGTCTTAGCGTCTGTGTCCAGGCTTTTTTCCGAAATGAATCGCACGGTGCCCTCGGAGTTTCTCAGAAAAAACATTATGCGAGAGGTTTTGTATTATATTCTGTGCGGCTCCTGCGGAAAACAATTTCTTCAAAGCATCGTGAACATCGGACAGGCAGATGAAATTTATGAGGCGAACAGCTGGATAAAAGAAAATTTCCGCGATTCCTTTACGGTAGAAAGCCTGGCGGAACAACGAAACATGAGCGTATCGCTGTTCCATCAGAAGTTTAAAAGCGCGGTGGGAATGGGACCGCTGCAGTGCCAGAAACGGCTCCGGCTCACCGAAGCCCGGCGGCTGATGCTGGACGACAAGAGAAATGTAACGGAAGCATCTCTTGAGGTCGGATACGAAAGTCTGTCGCAATTTATCAGAGATTACAAAAAAATGTTTGGCTCCGCGCCGAAAGAAGACATTAAGAACATCCGGCGTCGTTTGAAGAAATAAGCAGTTTTTTTGAAGAAACGGGCAAGCCGTCTGAATGCGTCCTCCGGTATGATACGGTTGATACGAAACAGGGAGAACTCCCCCGTATTAATCATATTAAATGGAGGATTTGGAAATGATTTTAACAGATGAATTATGTGACAAGCTGTGCGCTGCTGCCAGAGAAAAGAGCAGGGAAGCGGGCGTCGACATCAGCTTTGCAATCAGCGATGAAAACGGACTGCCCAGGGCGTACCGCAGATACGGCGAGGCACTGGTTTTAAGCATTACACTTGTGCCGGGAAAAGCGTATACGGCCGCCGTTACGCAATGCAAAACAAAGGATGTTGCAGCCTGCGCCGCAGAGGGAGCTTCTCTCATGGCGATTCAGGCAAACGATCCGCGCATCACCCTCGTAGCGGGGGGCTACCCGTTATTTGTAAACGGAAAGATTGCGGGCGCGATCGGCGTCGGCGGCGGAACAGAGGAACAGGACTGCGCAATTGCTGAATACGTTGTATCCGTATTCGAAAAACTGATTGGCTGATTCCGCGCAACTTGCTGCCCGTCATATATGTCTATCGCTCATATGGCAGTACGGCTGAAGCAAGATGGAGCAAAATTTCCATTTTGCTTCGCAGAAAAAGGATTTTTCCGTATTTTCGGCTTGAATAATTGTCCGGCGATGCTATAATAATAAAGATCATTATTTTGCAGTATGGGAGGAATTTGGCTATGGAAATCAAAATTACCAGAACGACGGCGCCGAAGCAGAAGCCCACGGACGAGAGCAAGCTGGGATTCGGCAAAATTTTTACGGACCATATGTTTGTCATGGATTATACGAAGGGAATGGGCTGGCATGATGCGAGAATCGTACCGTACGCACCGCTTTCCCTGGATCCGTCGGCGATGATTTTCCATTATGGACAGGGGATTTTTGAAGGCCTGAAGGCTTACAAAACGAAAGACGGCAGAGTGCTTCTGTTCCGGCCGCAGAAAAATATTGAACGGGCGAACATTTCAAATGAAAGATTATGCATTCCGCCTCTGGATGAGGAATTTGCGCTGGAAGCACTTAAGAAGCTCGTGGACGTCGATCGGGACTGGATTCCTGAAGCGCCGGGAACCTCTCTGTATATCCGCCCTTTTATTATTGCTACGGATCCGTATCTCGGCGTAAAGCCTGCGGATACATATATGTTTATTATTATTCTTTCTCCGGTTGGCGCGTATTATCCGGAGGGACTGAATCCGGTCAAAATCTACGTTGAGGACGATTATGTCCGTGCGGTGCGCGGAGGAATCGGCTTTGCAAAAACGCCCGGCAACTACGCGGCAAGTATTCGGGCGCAGGAAAAAGCGTACGAGCTGAAATATACGCAGGTGCTCTGGCTGGACGGCATCGAACGCAAATACATTGAAGAGGTCGGCACGATGAACGTATTTTTTGTGATTGACGGCGAAATCATAACGCCGGCGCTCAATGGAAGCATCCTGGCGGGCGTTACGAGAGATTCCTCCATTCAGCTTTTAAAGAGCTGGGGCTATCAGGTGACAGAGCGCAAGCTGGCGATCGAGGAAGTCTATGAGGCTTACCAGGCCGGGAAGCTGGACGAGGTCTTCGGCACCGGTACGGCGGCAGTCATTTCTCCCGTCGGAGAGCTGAACTGGGAAGGCCATATTATGAAAATCAACAACGGCGAGATCGGAAAAATTTCCCAGAAGCTGTATGACGCCATTACCGGGATCCAGTCCGGGGCAATTCCCGATCAAATGGGCTGGACGGTGGAGGTCTGAGCTCCGGGACGGATAAAAGCTGCGCCCGGTTTGCGGCAGCGTTTAGAAAAAAAGAAAAGACGGTCTGAAAAAGGCGTAGGAAAGGCGAGCAAGAGGCAAATCGTTTCTTGCCCGTCTTTTTTACAGCGCAGCAGAAGGGCGGGGAACGCCTGGCAGGTATTCACTGCGGCAGAAAGACGTGTTATCTGTTATTATAGAAATGGACTATATAGACGGTGTATTATCCGCCGCTGGAATCTTTGACGTGTACGTCAAGCTGCGGATAGGGGATCTCGATGCCGTTCCGGTCAAATTCCCTTTTGATTTCGGCGCAGAGATCATAATAGACCGTCCAGTAATCCTCCTGCCGGCACCAGACGCGCAGCACATAATTCAGCGCATTGTCACCGTGCGCGGCAAGCGCGGCAAAGGGAGGCGCGGGATCGTTGATCACAAGACTGTGCCGGGCGGCCGTCTCTTTCAAAAGAGCAATGACCTGATCCACGTCGTTTTGGTATCCGGCGCTGAATTTCAGCTCCACGCGTCTTGTGCCGTAATGAGAAACGTCGGAAATGGCTTCGTTGGAAAGCGTTCCGTTCGGGACGACGACCTTCGTGTTGTCCGACGTTCTGAGCGTCGTATAAAAAATATCGATTTTGACAACGGTCCCTTCAAAGCCGCCTTCGGTTTTGATATAGTCGCCGATCGTAAACGGCTTGAAAACGAGCAGAAGCACGCCGCCTGCGAGGTTGGACAGTCCGCCCTGCAGCGCAAGCCCGATGGCAAGAGCGGCGGAGGCGATCGCCGCGGTGATGGAGGTCATCGGAACCCCCATAATCGCGGCAGCCGTTATGACGATCAGGATTTTTGCAGCGATATTGAGAAAGCTTTTGATGAATGTCTGCGCGCTGGGATCAATCCTCTGAAAGCCGTGTCTTTTTGAAATTCGCGCAAGTAGAAACTTAACGAATTTAAATCCGACAAACAGCACAAGACATGCAAGCAGCAGCTTCAGACCGCTGCTGAGCAGAACGTCGCCCGCCTTTTTAAGAAAATCTTCCATGCCGGCCGATCACGCTCCGCGTGAAGGATCTACGCCGGGAGCCGAATATTTTTCATCGTGCGTTTTGCAGAGCTGCTCGAAACTGATGCCGTATGTTTTCGCAATATCCAAAGCGAAGCTTTTTCCCTGCGGCGGCATGGGAAGAATCTTGTAAGTACGTTTCGAGCCCTGATATTTTTTCCGGCCTTCCTCCGTGAGAACTTCCATATCGGTTCCTTCGTCGACGCCCGCGACCATGCTGACCAGATCGCTGAGCGCCGGTTCCTTATTGAGCTCCGGAATGTTTTCGGCAAGCTCATGGATATGTGTCGCAAATACACAGCGGGCTCCGACGCGCCGCAGATATTTCATGATTTCTTCCGCGATAAAGAGGCATTCCTGATGGCTGGTGCTCGAGAGCGACTCGTTCATCAGAATCATGCTGTATTTTGTGAGCCGGGGCAGTATCGTCTCCAGCCGGATGCATTCTTCGCCCAGACGGCCCTCGCTGATCGAATTTTTCTCAAGCTCCGGAAAATGCGTGTAGATATTATCGACAGGGCTGATTCTGCCGGATGTGCCGGGAATGGGGAATCCGGCCTGGAACAGAAGCTGGCAGATCCCGATTCCTCTGGTGAACGTCGTCTTTCCGCCCTGATTTGCACCCGTCAGAATGAAAATTCTGCCGGCCCGGTCGGACATTTCCGCGTCGTTGCACACCACGACGTTTTCCAGATCCTTCAGGCCGATATCGCTCATGATGCGCAGCGCGAAGCTGGCGTCATACATATCCTTTACCTGGAAAATTCGCTCGTCCTTCGGCGCCGGCTCCGGGAAGCAGATCGGGAGACCGGATTTCTGCAGCTTGGACGCAAGGCGGCAGCCGCCGATGTAATAATAAACCTCGGGCAGCAGCTCAAAGAGAAATGCCGTTTCAATCCATTCGAACCGTGTCAGCGTTTCACCAAGATGCTTGAAGGTATCTCCCATCACGGCTTCCAAATCGCGCATAATGCCGATATCAAGCGAATTTGCTTTATTTTCTCTCAGAATGGAATAGAAAGAACCGATTCCAAAGTAGTTTTCGTCATTTTTCCGCATTCCGAGCAGGGAAGTGACAAGCCCTTTCTGTCGGAATGGCTTTTCTTCGATCGAAAGCAGCACGGCTTCTACGGGACGGAGCTCGTTGTCAAGATTGATTCCGATCGTGACGCCCTTCATCGTCTGCAGCTTATCGTATAAGTCCGGAAGAAGCTTCTTGAGCTCTTTATAGCTGTCGCCCTCGTAAAGCTCGTCCAGCATTTTCTTAAATTCGTTCATGCCTTGGGAACCGAACGTGCTGCCGGGCGCGCAGATCAGATCATGAAGAATATCTACGCACTGCATATACATTTTCAGCATTTCGATCCGCCATGCAATTTTTCTGAGATTGTCGTCATGCGCAATGTTTGCCTTTTTCATCTCGCGCAGCCGCAGAATCAGCGGAAGAAGCGTCTGGTCGAAGGCGCTTTCGATCTCTGGATGCTTCATGAAATCCTTCAGAATATCCTGACGGTATTTGATGATTTTCTCATCCAGCACCATATCCATCATGCGCATTTTGATATAGCCTTTGTTTTCATTGCGGATTTCCATACCCTCCAGGAGCATTTCCGCGTTGATGTCGCGCTCCAGAAGATCCTGATTGAAAAGGGACATCTCCCCGCTGCGGATTTCCGCTTCGATTCTGCGGCCCTCAGAGTAATCGGGCCACATCAGGCTGAAAAAATATTTTTGTTCCAAATTTATCGCCGCTTTCTTTTATTTTTATTCATTATATCATGTTATCCGCACTCTTGACAAACCCAAAATGATAAGTTACAATTTTTTAATAAAAGGTTTTATTTAAAGGAGAAAAACGTATGGCTGAGTTCCTTTCCGAAAAACGCTTCAGGGATTTTCAAACGGGAAATTGTACAGACAGCTATAAGTTTTTCGGAAGCCGGAGCTGTGTCAGGACGGTCAACGGAGTCAGAACGTCCGGCATCCGTTTTACGCTGTGGGCGCCGGGAGCCACTGGCGTGCGCGTGATCGGAGAGTTCAACGGCTGGGGGAAGAACGACGCAAAATCAGGAACCATGAAGCGCGGAAAGAATGGAGTCTGGTCGTTTTTTACTCCGGATGCGGCTGTGGGACAGAAATACAAATATGCCGTCGAACAAAAAAATGGCAGAACGGTATATAAATCCGACCCGTATGCGCTTCTGAGCGAATGCAGGCCGGGAACGGCTTCCGTCATTTACGAGTCGGGGAAATATGCGTGGGGAGACAGCGAATGGATGAAGCAGCGGGCGGGTAAGGATTTGATTCACGGCCCGCTGAATATTTATGAGGTGCATCTCGGATCCTGGAAGCGCGGCGCGATTCCGGGAATCGATTATGAAACGCAGTGGCGGGAAGTCGACGAAAGAAAGGCGGAAGAGCCGTTTTTAAATTATCGGGAGCTCGCGGAGCAGCTTGCCGTTTATTTAAATGAGATGCATTATACGCATGTGGAAATCATGCCCGTTTCGGAGCATCCTCTGGATGCCTCCTGGGGCTATCAGACGCTTTGCTTTTATTCGATTACAAGCCGATATGGCTCGCCGGACGATTTCCGGTATTTTGTGGACCGCCTTCATCAGGCGGGGATCGGCGTCATTCTGGACTGGGTGCCCGGTCATTTCTGCAAGGATGAATCCGGACTTTACAACTTTGACGGCGATTGGGCGTACGAATCGGAAATGGCAGAACGGCGGGAGAATCTTCAGTGGGGAACCGCGAATTTCGATCTCGGAAAGGGAGAGGTTCGGAGCTTTTTGATTTCAAATGCCTTGTACTTCTTTCGTGAATTTCACGTCGACGGGCTGCGCGTGGACGCCGTTGCAAACATGCTGTACCTGGATTATGCGAAAAAGCCCTCTCCCGCGTTGAAAAACAGATATGGCGGAAATGAATGCATTGAGGGAATTGAATTTTTGCGGGCCCTTAACCGCGCTGTTTTCGAAGAAATCCCCAATCCTCTGATGATCGCGGAGGATTCAAGCGCCTGGCCACTGGTAACGAAACCGACGTATCTGGGCGGACTCGGCTTTAACTTCAAATGGAACATGGGCTGGATGAACGATACGCTGGAATACATGAGGATGGATCCCATATACAGACAGTGGCATCATAATCAAATGACGTTTTCCATCTTATACGCATTTTCGGAGAATTATATTCTTCCGCTTTCCCACGATGAGGTCGTCCACGGAAAACATTCCATGATCGAAAAAATGTTCGGGGACTATGACGCAAAATTCGAGGCGCTTGCGTGCTATTATTTATTCATGATGACGCATCCCGGCAAAAAGCTGCAGTTTATGGGGAACGAATTTGGACAGTTTGTGGAATGGCGCTATTATGAGGAACTGGAGTGGAAGCTGCTGCTATATCCGAAGCATGAACGTCTGCGGCGCTATGTCCGTGATTTGAACGCATTCTATGCGGAACACAGGGCGCTGTGGGAGAAGGACGACCGCCGCGAGGGTTTTCGCTGGATCGACGCAAACAACTCATCGCAGAGCGTGTTTTCGTATATCCGCTATGCGGAGGACGAGGAGGATTTTCTTGTCGTGATCTGTAATTTTACGCCGGTTGCGTATGAGGAATTCAAGCTCGGTGTTCCGCGCTTTGCAGATTATGTGCTTGCGTTTCCTTTTCCGGCGGACTCTCGATCGGAGTCGGCTGAAATCATGCTGAAACCGGAGCCGGAGCCGTGGAATGGTCTCCCGTTCCATATCAGGATCAGGCTTCCGGGATACGGTGCAATGATATACCGGCCTGTATTCCGGCGGAAGAATAGAGAATAAGACAGAGGAGTGTAACGCGTATGGCCAAGAAGAACATGGTTGCAATGATACTCGCGGGAGGACAGGGAAGCCGGCTTGGGCTTCTGACAAAGCATATGGCAAAGCCCGCAGTGCCGTTCGGCGGGAAATACAGGATCATTGACTTTGCGCTCAGCAACTGTTCAAATTCCGGCATCGACACGGTGGGAATTTTGACGCAGTACAAACCGCAGATGCTGAATGCGCATATCGGGATCGGAACGCCGTGGGATCTGGACCGCGTACACGGCGGCGCGGCGATGCTGCCTCCGTATATGAGCGAAGCGGGAGGCGACTGGTACAAGGGAACGGCGAACGCCATCTATCAGAACTTGAATTTTCTGGACGATTATAACCCCGAATATGTGCTGATTCTGTCGGGAGACCATATTTACAAAATGGATTACCGCAAAATGCTTGCGCGCCATATTGACGCGGCGGCGGACGCGACGATCGCCGTGATCGAGGTGCCGCTTGCCGAGGCATCTCGCTTCGGCATCATGCATACGGACGAGGACGGCGTGATCACGGCGTTTGAAGAAAAGCCGAAAGAGCCGAAAAGCACGCTTGCTTCGATGGGAATTTATATTTTTACATATGAAAAGCTCAGAAAATACCTGATCGCCGATGCGGAGGATCCGGCGTCGGAAAACGACTTTGGAAAGAACGTGATTCCCACGATGCTTGAAAAAGGGGAAACGCTCGTCGCTTACCGCTTCAGCGGCTACTGGAAGGACGTAGGAACGATTCAGAGCTATTGGGAAGCGCATATGGATCTGCTGAGCCCGGAAAACGAAGTAAAGCTTTTTTCAAACGACTGGAAAATATATACTGATACTGCGGCGCGGCCGTCGCAGTACATCGGCCCGGAAGCGCGGCTGGAAAATTCAATCGTGACGGAGGGCTGCGTCATTCTCGGCCAGCTCGTCAATTCCATTGTTTTTCCCGGCGTGCAGGTGGGGAAAAATACCAGGATCGAGAACTCGATTATTATGGAAAATTCCGTTGTGGACGATAATGTGATCATCAGCAAGAGCATTTTGCTGGAGAACGTGCGGGTGGAATCGCATAACGCGATTGGAAACGGCAGAGAAATCGCAGTGATTGACGCCGGGAAAACGATTCCGTCCCAGGCCAGAATGGGGTAAGGAGGTTTTAAAATGATAAAGGACTACATGGCGATCATCAATCTGGACGAAAACGAAAACGATATCAGAAGCCTCACGACGAACCGGCCGATCGCATCCATTCCCATCGGGAGCAGATACCGCGTTATCGATTTCATGCTTTCGAACATCGTAAACAGCGGGATCAAAAACGTCGGGATCTTTTCCAGCACAAATTCCCGGTCTCTTACGGATCACGTCGGCACGGGCAAGGCATGGGATCTGAACAGAAAGATTGACGGGTTGTTTCTTTTCAATCACGGGCTCTGCGATTTTGTAAACCATGATTCCAAGCTTCTCAAAAACAATATGGAATATATTTACCGGAGCAGCAGCGAAAACGTGATTCTGACGTCTTCTTATATGGTGTGCAACATGGACCTGACGGAGGTGGTGGAAGCGCACGAGGCGTCCGGCGCGGACATGACGGTCGTATATACGGAAACGGACCATGCGGATGCGGAATTTCTCAACTGCTACACATTGGATGTCGACAAACGGAGCGGCCGGCTGAAAGGCGTCGGCAAGAACATCGGGTTCGGCAAGAAAGCAAATATCTGTATGGAAATTTTCATTATGAAAAAAGAACAGCTGGTGGATCTGATTTACAAAAGCGCGCATAACATCAATTCCGGCAGCTTTTACAATATCATTTTTAACGAGCTGTACAATCTGGAAATCAATGCGTATCGTTATCAGGGATATGTTTTTTGTATCAATACGATTTCTTCATATTATAAGAGTAACATGAATATGCTTGATCCTGAGGTAAGCAACGCGCTGTTCCGCTCCGATCGGCCGATTTATACCAAAATCAAGGATGAGCCGCCGACGCTTTACGTCAAGGGCTGTACCGTGACGAATTCTTTGATCGCCGACGGCTGTGTGATCCGGGGCAGCGTAGAAAATTCCGTGATCGGAAGATACGTTGAAATCGAGGATGGCGTATCGATTCGGAACTGCATCATTCTGCAGAACATCAGAATTCACAGGGGTGCGCGTCTTTCCAACGTCATCGTGGATAAAAACGTGGACATCGACAGCGGCACTGAGCTCAAGGGAAACGAAACCTTCCCGCTTGTGATAGAAAAGAAGAATCTGTTCAAATAAACGCCAAAAGGCATAAGGAGGAACGCAGCATGAAAATTTTGTTTGTATCGGCCGAAGTACAGCCTTTTATCAAAACGGGCGGGCTGGCGGACGTTTCTTTCGCGCTTCCGAAAGCGCTGCGCGAGAAAGGAGAAGACGTTCGGATCATATTGCCTAAATATGGCGATATTTCCTTGAATTATACGTCTAAGACGAGCCTCATCGCATCTTTCGGGGTAAGCGTCGGCTGGAGAAATCAGTACTGCGGGCTTGAATATTTGAATTACGACGGCATCCCGGTTTATTTTATCGATAACGAATATTATTTTAAAAGGCCGGGCTGCTACGGGTATTTCGACGACGGCGAGCGTTTCTCGTTTTTCTGCCGGGCTGTCATGGAAGCGGTCCGGTACATGGAAGCGTTTTACCCGGATATCATCCACTGCAACGACTGGCAGACCGCCATGATTCCGGTATTTCTGAAAGACGTTTATTTTGGAAGGCCCGAATTCGCTCACACACGTTCCGTATATACAATCCACAATTTGAAATATCAGGGCGTATTTTCTCCTTCCGTCCTGGAAGAGCTTCTTGGCCTGGGCCCGCAGTATAACTGCGAGGATAAGCTGAAATATCATGATGGGATCTCTTTTGTGAAAGGCGGCATCGTTTTTTCCGACCGCGTCACGACTGTGAGCGAGACCTATGCGAAAGAAATTCAGACGCCTTATTACGGGGAAGGCCTGGACGGACTGCTGCGCCAGAATTCCTATAAGCTTGTCGGAATTACCAACGGAATCGATTATGGACAGAACAATCCGAAAACGGATCCGAACATCGTATCAAATTACACCTCCCGCTCGCTGCAGAGAAAGGCCGTGAACAAAACGGATCTGCAGAAAACGGTGGGACTTCCGGAAAATCCAGAGGTTCCCATCCTTTCCATGATCACGCGTCTCGTACGGCAGAAGGGAATTGACCTTGTGACACGGGTGATGGAAGAAATTTTGAAAATGGATATACAGTTTGTGCTGCTCGGCACGGGCGATCAGGATTATCAGGACTTTTTTGAATACTACGCATATTCCTATCCGGGGAAAGTTTCCGCGTTGATCCGCTTCGATAATGTACTCGCCTCCAAGATCTATGCGGGCTCTGACCTGTTCCTGATGCCCTCGCTGTTCGAGCCGTGCGGTCTCAGCCAGATGATCGCAATGGCATACGGTACGCTGCCGGTCGTGCGTGAAACGGGAGGACTCCGCGACACCGTTACGGCGTACAACGAATTTACGGGAGAGGGAAACGGCTTCTCGTTTACAAATTATAATGCCCACGACATGCTTCATGTGATCGAATATGCCGTGGCGCAGTATAAGAACAGGGAAGCCTGGCAAAAGCTTGTAAAGAACGCCATGAACGCGAAATACGACTGGAATACGCAATCCGCTAAATATCTGAAATTATACCGCGAACTTTCGGAGGACTGACAGCATCAATGAATCTGGACAAAGAAAAATTTATAAAAGACTATAAAAGAAAAATGATTTCTCTATACCGCGAATCCGTGGAAGACGTAGGGGACACCCTGAAATATCTTGCCCTGGGCTCGCTGCTGATGGATTATATGGCCGGCGCCTGGCACGACACCGATGTGAAATACGAGACGGAAAAACGGAAGCAGGTCTTTTATTTTTCCATGGAATTTCTGATCGGACGGCTTATGGACGCGGCTTTGATCAATCTGGGAATCAAAACGGTTGTTGAAGAAGGACTGAGAGAGCTCGGAACGGAACTTTCCAGGCTCGAAGAAATTGAGCCGGACGCAGGACTGGGCAACGGCGGCCTCGGCAGGCTTGCGGCCTGCTTCCTTGATTCCATGGCATCCATGGGAATTGCCGGCACCGGGATCGGAATCCGCTACCGGTACGGCCTGTTCGAGCAGCAGATCAGAAACGGATACCAGATTGAGAGCCCCGATAACTGGCTCAAGATCAAAAACGTATGGGAAACGCGGCGCGACGACGAGGCCTGCATGGTACGATTCGGCGGAACGGTTCGAATGAACTGGGGAGGAGGCCCGGATGGGAAGCTGAGCGTGGAATATCAGGACTATGAGCCGATCCTGGCAGTGCCGTACGACATGCCGGTTCCCGGCTTCCGTAACGGAACCGTCAATACGCTGCGCCTCTGGAGCGCGGAAACGGACGGCCCGGGCTTTGATTTTGCCATGTTCAGCAAAGGCGATTACGAAAAAGCAACGGAAAGCCAGACCGCTGTGAACGCGATTACGAACGTATTGTATCCCGACGATTCTACGGAACGGGGCAAGCTGCTCCGGCTGAAGCAGGAGTACTTTTTCACAAGCGCCGGCGTACAGAGCATTCTCCGCCGTATGAAAAAAAACGGGGTTTCCCCCTCCGAGCTGCATCGTTACGCCGCGATTCATATCAACGATACGCATCCCGCCCTGGCCATTCCGGAACTGATGCGGATCCTGATGGACGAAGAAGGGCTGAACTGGGATTCCGCCTGGAGCGTTACGGTTCAAACAGCCGCTTACACCAATCATACGATTCTGGCGGAGGCTCTGGAAAAATGGGACGTACGGATGTTCCGGAAGCTGCTGCCGCGGATTTATATGATCGTAGAGGAAATTAACCGCCGCTTTACAGCGGAGGTTTCCAGACGGTATAACGGCGATTGGAACAGATTGAACGCCATGTCCGTGATCCAGGACGGCGTTGTGAAAATGGCCTACCTTTCTATCGTGGGAAGCCACAGCGTGAACGGCGTGGCAGAGCTGCATACCGAGATCTTAAAAAACCAGGAGCTGAAGAATTTCCACGAATTTTACCCCGGAAAATTCAACAACAAAACGAACGGAATCAGCCACCGGCGCTGGCTTCTGGAAGCAAATCCGGAGCTCTCCGATCTGATAAACGAAACGATCGGCACGGACTGGCAGCTGCATCCGTCGGAGCTGGGATCGCTCCGGCGCTGGGCGGAGGACCATGCGTTTCTGGAAAAGGCGGCGGCGGTTAAACGCAGAAAGAAGGAACAGCTTGCCGCGTTTATCAAAGAGAAATATGACATTGCTGCGGATCCGTCCTCTATTTTCGACATCCAGGTCAAGCGGCTCCACATGTATAAACGGCAGCTGCTGAACATCCTGCATATCATGGATTTATACAATCGGCTCTGTGACGATCCGTCCCTGGAAATGATCCCCCGGACCTTCATATTCGGCGCAAAGGCATTCCCGGGCTATCTTCTGGCGAAGAACACGATCAAACTGATCTGTACCGTAGCGGACAGAATTAACCGCGATTCTGCCGTAAGCCGGAAGCTGAAGGTCGTTTTCATGCCGAACTATGGCGTGAGCCTGGCGCAGCGTATGATTCCTGCCGGCGAGGTCAGCGAGCAGATCTCTACGGCATCGAAAGAGGCCTCCGGGACGGGAAATATGAAATTTATGATGAACGGCGCCGTGACCGTGGCGACGCTGGACGGCGCGAACGTGGAGATCCACAGGGAAGTCGGAGACGAAAATATTGTTTTGTTCGGACTCCGTTCCGACGAAGTGATTGCATATCAGAAAAACGGGAACTACAGCGCAGCAGAAGTAATTCGATCGGATCCGCGTCTGCAGAGGCTTCTGCGGCAGCTGCAGGAGGGATATTTCGGGCTGGCGCCGCAGCATGAATTTGATCCGATCGTCAAGCATCTCACGGAAGAAAACGATCCGTATTTTACGCTGAAGGACTTTGACGCTTACGTACGCGCCCAGGAGAAGATTGATACGCTGTATGCGGACCGAAACGCCTGGAATAAAATGTCAGTGATCAATACGGCGGCCTCCGGCGTATTCTCAAGCGACAATACGATCCGAAAATATGCCGATGAAATCTGGAACGTTTGAGTGATGAAGATCCGGCACTGCTCGAAAGAATTGTTTTACAGAGATCCGTTCGGCGCCGTTCCCTGCGGTACGTCCGTTACGCTTCGCTGCGTCTTTGCGGAGGCCTCGGCAGCTCCCGTGCTGTCCGTCCGGTACGAGGCCGGAACGGTGCACGAGCATTTTTCTCTGGATCCTGCTTCTGTAACCCGGACGGAGGACGGTATGCTCGCAGAATATAATCTGGAGGGAACGCGGCTTCAGAAATACGGAGTATATTTCTATTCGTTTTCCCTCTGCGCAGAGGAAGCCGGAGAAGAGCATCAGATTACAGTTTACGAAAAGGACCTTTCTGTACCGGAATGGTTTCTGGACACAGTAATCTATCAGATTTTTCCGGATCGGTATTATAAAGCGGAAGATCCGAATATACAAAACAAGAAAAATTCTTTTCTGTACGGCTGCTGGGATGATTTGCCGATCTATCTCAGAAAAGACGATGGCACCATCGAGCGATGGGAATTTTACGGAGGGAATTTAAAGGGAATCGCGGAGAAGCTTCCGTATGTCGAAGCGCTTGGCTGCGCGACGATTTATCTGAATCCGATTTTCGAGGCGGAAAGCAATCACCGGTACGATACGGCGGACTACAAAAAGATCGATGGACTTCTGGGCGGGGAAGAGGCCTTTGATCTTCTGCTGCGGGAGGCAAAAAGCCGGGGGATTCGGATTGTGCTCGACGGGGTTTTCAATCATACCGGGAAAAACAGCAAATATTTTAAAGCGCGGGAGTCGGAGTATAAAGACTGGTATACATTCCGAGACGACGGAACGTATGACTGCTGGTGGGGCGTCGGGGATTTGCCCGCCGTCAATAAAAACAGTAAAAGCTATTTGGATTTTATTGCGGACGGCCCGGATTCCGTCGTGCGCTGCTGGAGCAGAAAGGGCATTTCGGGCTGGCGGCTTGACGTGGCGGATGAGCTGCCTGATTCGATGATCCGGAAAATCCGTGCCGCCGCGGAGGCAGAAAGGCCGGACTCTGTCCTGATCGGAGAGGTATGGGAAGACGCCTCCAATAAAATCAGCTACGGAGAAAGAAAAACGTATTTTACCGCCAGAGAGCTGCATACGCATACGAATTACGTGTTTCGCAGCACGCTTCTTTCTTTTCTGGAGGGCTCGCTTTCCGCGCAGGGCGCGGCGTCGGTTTTTGAGACGATCCGGGAAAATTATCCGGTTCATAATTATTACGCGCAGATCAATATGACGGGCTCTCACGACGTGGAACGCCTGATGACAGTCATGCTCCGTATTACAAAGGGCGACCGCCGTCTTGCGCGCGACCTTGTAAAAGCGTTCTCTCTGATACAGTTTACGATTCCCGGCGTCCCGCTGATATACTACGGGGATGAAACCTGTCTGGAGGGAGGAAGGGATCCGGACAACCGCCGTACGTATCCTTGGAACGCGCAGGACCGGGACATGATTGAATGGTTCGCCGGACTTTCCCGTCTGCGAAAGGACTCCAGAACGCTGGTAAAAGGCGATGCCGCGTTTTTTTCTGAAGAGGACGGAAACGTTTTTGCGCTGCTTCGCTCCCCCTGCGAGCCGGGCGGAAAATATTATTTGACGGTATGCGACCGCTTTGGGCGCGGAACGGATTTTCTGCAGAAGGCGGCCGGGCGGATCGCGGAGGGGATTGAAAAAATAAGGGAAAAACGGTATATTATCAGTAAAGAAGCCGGCGGATATGCGATAACAGCCGAGTTTTTATAAAGATTCAAGGAGTGTTATACTTATGAAATGCCCGTTTTGCGGCCATATGGAAGACCGAGTAATCGATTCCCGGCCGACGGAAGAAGGAAGCGCGATCAGAAGAAGAAGAGAATGCATAAAATGCAATTCCCGTTTTACGACGTATGAAAAAATTGAGGATACGCCGCTGATGGTGATCAAAAAAGACGGCTCCCGACAGATCTACGACCGGGACAAGGTGATCAACTGTGTCATGAAGGCCTGCGGGAAACGGCCCGTTTCCCTGCAGCAGGCCGAAAATCTTGCGGCAGATGTAGAACAGCAGCTGCTGAATACGATGAAACGTGAGGTTCAGTCCACGGAAATCGGAGAAATGATTATGAAGCGGCTCAAAGAGCTCGACGAGGTCGCTTATGTCCGCTTCGCCTCGGTATATAAGCAATTTAAGGATGTGGATACTTTTATGGCGGAGCTTTCGAAAATTATCAGCGAAAATAAAAACTGATTATTTCCCGGGAAATCTGTCCCAGGCAGCCCGAATCTGATATCATGTCACACAGAAAGCGGAAAGGGGAGAGACGATATGGTCGCACATGTCAGAACCTTCGGCCTGTCCGGAATTACGGGCTTTTCTGTGGATGCCGAAATCAATATTGCCAAAGGTCTGCCGGATTTCGATATTATCGGCATGGGAAACATGGCGGTACGGGAAGCTGCGGGAAGAATCCGGGCCGCGCTGGAGAATTCGGGGTATCCGTTTCCATTGGGAAGAGTCACGGTGAATCTCGCGCCGGCCGGCATTCGGAAGGAAGGCGCTTGCTACGATCTCGCAATTGCGGTGGGAATCCTGCTGTGCGGCAGCTATGCCGGCGTGCGGACGGACGCCTTTGCGTTTATTGGAGAGCTTTCCCTGGACGGATTTCTGCGGCCTGTCCGCGGCGTTTTACCCATGATGCAGGAAGCCGCGCGGCGCGGTATTGCAAAATGCATCGTGCCTCTGGAAAATGCGGATGAAGCGGCGCTGACGGATGCCTGCCGGATCTATCCCGCGGCGTCCCTGCCGGAGGTTCTTCAAATTCTGACTTCAAAGCGGAACGCCTGGCCGCGTCCCGAAGAACCGGCGCCTTCCCGGAGCGACTGCGGAGATTACCGAGAGGTAAAGGGACAGGCTCACGCTGTACGCGCTGCGGAGATTGCAGCTGCGGGTGGACATAATGTATTATTTATCGGCGCGCCGGGCTGCGGGAAAAGCATGATCGCCGGCAGACTTCCCGGGATTCTGCCGAGCCTTACCAGAGAAGAGGCTCTGGAGACTGCACCGGTATACAGCGCGCTCGGCATGCTCCGGAAGGAGAGACTCCTTCCCGATGAGGCCCCGTTCCGAACCGCTTATCCAGACATTACGAAATCGGGGCTGATTGGCGGCGGCAGCCGTCCCGTCCCGGGAGAAATCAGTCTGGCGCACAAGGGCGTCCTGTTTCTGGATGAGCTTGCGGAATTTGACAGAAATGTAATTCAAAGCCTCCGGCAGCCGCTGGAAACCGGTAAAATTTCTATTTCACGCTGCGGTGAATTCGTAGAATTTCCGGCGGACTTTTTGCTTGCGGCGGCCACAAATCCCTGCGGATGCGGAAAGCTGCTGGAAGCAGAAGGAAAATGTAGCTGCACGCCGTTCCGGGCGCGTCAGTACCTTTCCCGAATTTCCAGGCCCATTTTGGATCGGATCGACCTTCACGTTCCGCTCAGACGCATTTCCTTTCAGAATGGCGGATTCGCCGCAAACGAAAGCTCGCAGGCGATCCGGGAACGCGTAATTGCGGCAAGAGCTCTGCAGAAAAACAGATATCGAAACGAGAACGTCTTTGTGAACGGGAAACTCAATGCCTCCATGATCCGTCGGTACTGCAGCCTAGGACGCGACTGTGAGGCGCTGCTCCGCAGAGCTTCGGACGCGGCCTGCATCAGCATGCGCGGTTACGAAAAAATTTTAAAAGTAGCAAGGACCATTGCAGATCTTGCGCTTCGGGAGCGTATCGCGGAGGAGGACATCGCGGAGGCGCTTCAATATAGATTTTTGGATTCTTTTTTCTCGGAGGCGGCCTGATGGAAACGGATAAGAGATTGTTTTGGATCTGGCTATCCCTGCTCGGAAGGCCCAATCATTTCGTCACCGCTCTGATTTTGGAGACGTTCGGAACACCGGAAGCGGCGTGGCAGGCCGCCTGCCGGAAGCAAATACCGGAAATCCTGCAAAAAAAAGAAAAATTATTTGGCAGGCTGTGTGACGGCTCGCTTCGCGCAAAGGCTTGCCGAATTTTGAACGAATGTGCCAGATTGGAAATTCAGATCGCTGCGGCGGAGGATCCGGAATATCCGTTTTATCTTCGGCAAGTGACCAACCGCCCCACTGTGCTGTATTATAAAGGAAGGCTGCCGAATGCAGCCGGCGTTGCAGAGCGGTTTCTGCTATCGGTGGTCGGATCCAGAAAGTGCACGCCGTACGGCAGAACGAATGCGTTCCTGTTTTCCAAGCACCTGGCCGAACAGGGAATCGGCATTGTCAGCGGAATGGCGCGTGGAATCGACGCGGAAGCGCATAAAGGGGCTTTGGCCGGGGCCGGCTACACGATTGCCGTTCTGGGCGGCGGCACCGATGTCGTCTATCCCGCGGAGCATCAGAAGCTCTACGCGGAGATTTGCGAGAAAGGGTGCATCCTCTCCGAATATCCGCCCGGAACGCCTCCGCTGAAAGCACATTTTCCGGCCAGAAATAGGATTATATCAGGACTTTCTCTCGGTACGCTCGTAGCGGAGGCTTCCAGGAGAAGCGGCGCTATGATTACCGTGGATCGCGCTTATGAACAAAACAGAACGGTATATGCAATACCGGGAAATATTGGTTCCGAACAGTCCGAAGGCTGCAATGAACTGCTGAAGACTCAGGGCGTCTGCGTTACTTCCTATCTTGATATCCTGGAAGATTACGGACTGAAGCAGCCCGCGCCTCTTTCGGAAAAGTGCGGATGGATCGGCGGACTTACAGAGGCGGAAGCGGCCGTCGCGGCAGCCCTGAAACGGGGAAGCTATCATATTGATGAAATCGTACGAGATGCGGACAGAAGCACAGCGAGTATTTTAAGTGCCTTGACAATGCTCGAAATAAAAGGTATTGTTACGAAAGGCCGGGACGGAACGTACGGGCTGATAAAATAATAACTTTACATTTCGAAGGTTTGTGATTATTATATAATGCACTTGAATTTTGAAAGGCTGAGTGATTTATGTCCGGATATTTAGTGATCGTGGAATCCCCTGCAAAGGCAAAAACGATCGGGAGAATTTTAGGCAAAAAATACAAAGTCGAAGCCTCCGTAGGGCATCTGAGAGATTTACCAGTGAGCAAGCTCGCAATCGATATAGAACACGATTTCAAACCGCAGTATATGAATATCCGCGGGAAGGGAGACCTGATTAAGGCGCTCAAAAAGGACGCGAAAGACGCAGACCGTATTTTCCTTGCAACCGACCCGGATCGGGAGGGCGAGGCGATTTCCTGGCATTTGTCCAAGATACTTGATATTGACGAAAACGCGGTGTGCCGTGTTACCTTTAACGAAGTGACGAAGAATGCGGTTACCGAGGCATTTAAGGAACCGAGAAAGATCAATATGGAATTGGTGGACGCATATCAGGCAAGGCGCGTGCTGGACCGGCTCGTCGGGTATTCCATCAGTCCCGTACTGTGGAAGAAAGTGAAAAAAGGCCTGAGCGCGGGGCGCGTACAGTCCGTGGCAACGCGGCTGGTCTGCGACCGCGAGGAAGAAATTGAAAATTTTGTCCCTCAGGAATACTGGACCATTACAGCGGAGCTTTTAAAGGACACCGATACGAACAAAGCGCTGAAGGCAAATCGGTTTACTGCAAAATATTTTGGAGAAAACGGAAAGAAGCACCAGCTGAAAACAAAGGAGGAAGCAGATCAGGTCTATCAGGATGTGCTCGGAAAGGACTTTATTGTTGCATCCGTGAAAACAACGGAAAAGAAAAAATCGCCTCCTCCGCCTTTCATTACGAGCACTTTGCAGCAGGAGGCCTCCCGGAAGCTTGGATTTACCGCATCAAAAACCATGTCGGTGGTACAGTCTCTTTATGAGGGCGTCAGCGTCGGCTCTGGAGGACCAACCGGCCTTGTCACATATATCAGAACGGATTCCACCCGGATTTCCGACGAAGCGGCGGCTGCGGCGAAAGAGGAGATTCTGCGGGAGTTCGGCGAAACGTATCTGCCCGCTCGCAGAAGAATCTATCAGAACAAGAATGCTGCGCAGGACGCGCATGAAGCGATCCGTCCGGCTCATATCGAATACAAACCGGCCGACATCAAAGAGAAGCTTACGAGCGATCAATACAAATTGTATAAGCTGATTTATGAGCGTTTTATTGCGAGCCAGATGGCGGATGCGATTTACAGCGTCTGTACGGTGGAGTTTGACGTCTCGGGACACACCTTCCGTGCGGTGGGAACGACAGTGAAATTTGCCGGCTATACAAAGCTATATCAGGAAACCACGGATGAAAAGGCAGAAGATGCCGATGACAAGCTGCCGTATTTGGAACAGGGCGAGCGCGTTATCGTAGAGGCGATCAAACCGGAGCAGCACTTTACGCAGCCTCCGCCGAGATATACGGAAGCTACGCTGGTAAAGGCACTGGAAGAAAACGGGATCGGCCGTCCGAGCACGTACGCTCCTACGGTTTCCGTCATTCAGGCCAGAGGCTATGTTGGAAAAGAGAAAAAGGCGCTGTATCCTACGGAGCTGGGGAGAATCGTAAACGAGATCATGAAAAAGAGCTTCTCCGATATCGTCAACATAGAGTTTACGGCGCAGATGGAGGAAAACCTTGATAAAATAGAACAGGGCAACAAAGTCTGGGTGGATGTTGTACGGGAATTCTATGGGGACTTTGAAAAAGAAGTCGAAAAGGCAACGCAGGAGCTGGAGCATGTGAAGCTGGAAGATCCCGTCAGCGATGTGCCTTGCGATAAATGCGGAAAAATGATGGTCATCAAAACTGGGAAATACGGAAAGTTCCTGGCTTGCCCCGGATATCCGGAGTGTAAAAACACAAAGCCGATCATCGAAGAGGTCGGAGCGGATTGCCCCCTGTGCGGCCATGCCCTGATTTACCGTAAAACAAAAACCGGAAAGAGATATGTCGCGTGCAGCAATTATCCCGACTGCAAGTTTTCTTCCTGGAATATACCGACAAAAGATCCGTGCCCCAAGTGCGGACAATATTTGGAAATCGCTCAGGGGAAAAAGGGAAAATATTTGAAATGCAGCAACAAGGAATGTGATTATACTTCCTTTTTTAAAAAGAGTAAGTCAGAATAAAGGACGTCATTTATGGCTGTTTATATTGTCGGAGGCGGTCTTGCCGGCTGTGAAGCGGCATGGCAGGCTGCAAAATATGGCGCAAAAGTAAAATTATACGAGATGAAGCCGTACCGCTTTTCCGAAGCGCATACTTCTGAAGGGCTGGCGGAGCTTGTATGCAGCAATTCTTTTAAAGCGGCAAACCTGGAAAACGCATCCGGACTTCTGAAAGAAGAGATGCGCGTACTGCAGGGACTTGTCATTTCCTGCGCGGATCACAATACGGTTCCCGCCGGCGGCGCGCTGGCGGTAGATCGGAGCCGCTTCTCGGAAGAAATTACAAAAAAAATGGAAATGCATCCCGACATTGAAGTGATTCGCCAGGAAATCCGTTCTGTGCGGAACCTGATTGCCGAAAACCGGGACTGCGAATGCGTCATCATAGCGACGGGGCCGCTTACCGCGAAGGATCTCGCGGATGAAATTGCGGAAATGTTCGGACTGAAACGGCTGCATTTTTTTGACGCCGCTGCGCCGGTAATCCTGGCAGAAAGCATCGAAAGCGAATTCGTGTTCCGAGCGGCGAGATATGGGAAAGGCGACGCGGACTATATCAACTGCCCAATGTCGCGTGAAGAATATTTTACTTTTTACGACGCGCTGATCCATGCAGACTGTGCGGACGTAAAGGATTTTGACAGCATCGATCTGTACGAGGGCTGCATGCCGGTTGAGTCTATGGCAAAACGGGGAATCGATACCCTGCGCTTCGGACCGCTGAAGCCCGTCGGGCTCCGCCATCCCGAAACAAAAGAAGAATATTATGCGGTCGTACAGCTGCGGCAGGACAATCGCGAGGGAACGCTGTACAACATGGTTGGTTTCCAGACGCGTCTGAAATTTGGCGAACAAAAAAGAGTATTCGGAATGATTCCAGGGCTTGCGCATGCGGAATATGCAAGATATGGGGTAATGCATAAAAATCTTTACATTCAGTCCCCGGAAATGCTGGATCGGACGTACCGTCTGCACAGAGACAAAAATACGACGGGAATTCCTGTCTATTTTGCAGGGCAGATTACCGGTGTAGAAGGGTATATGGAATCGACCTCCTCAGGCCTTGTCGCCGGCATCAATGCGGCCAGAACGGTGCGCGGCCTCGAACCGATTGTCTTTTCCTGCGCTACGCAGATCGGGGCGCTTGCTTCCTACGTTTCGGAATACTCCGGCACAGATTTTCAGCCGATGGGGGCTAATTTCGGACTTCTGCGCGGCATTCCTGAAGACGGCTTTGGGCGCGTCAGGGATAAGCGTCTTAGAAAAAGATATATATCAGAACATTCACTGAATCTGTTAAAAAAGAAAATGGAAACGATAGGAGGGTTTTAGTATGGAAAATCTGTTTCAAAATGCAATGTGGATCAGCTTTAAATCGAATGCGCGAGGGAAGAAAAACAAGATTAATCCTTGGGAGAACGTGATTGACGCAAAAATCCGGAAGACCGACATTGAGAAAGGCTCCGGGCTGCCGGTATTCCACAAGCGGTTTAAATTAAAAGAGGGCATTCAAAGCTGCAAGATCCACCTTACCGCACTCGGCTGCTTTAATCTGTATATGAACGGCCGGAAAATCGGAACGGACGAACTGATGCCGGGATGGACGGATTATGAGAAAAGGGTTTTGTATTATACGTACGATGTAACGGATGTGGCGGCGCAGGACAACGCAGTCGCCGTACCGGTTTCTTCCGGCTGGTGGCAGGGAAGGATTTCTCTTGATACATACGGAGACAACGACACGGCCTTTCTCTGCGTCATCGAAACGATATATGAAAGCGGAGAAACAGAAACGATCTGTTCTGATCTAACCTGGCGCGGCACTACCTCCGGGCCCGTGCGGTATGCCGATCTCTGGGACGGAGAAGTATATAATGCGAATTTTGACTCTTACGAAGAGATTTCCATGCCGTCGTATCCCAGGAGCAAGACATGGAAGGTTCCGTATGAATTTAAGAATTTTAAAGGCGTCGTATCACCGAAAGTAGGGCCGAGCGTACGGATCCGCGAGTTTTTGGACATGAAGCCGCTGACTGCGGTTGTATATGACGGCGTGGATCAAAATGGGACGGATTTCGGGGCGATCCGCGTGCTCCGCACGATTGAAAATCCTTCTGAAAACGCCGTGCTTTCTTTGAAAAAGGGCGAAACGGTTATATACGATATGGGACAGAATATGGTTGGTTGGGAACATTTTACGGTTCGGGGAGCGCAGGATACGACAATTGTGATCCGTCATGCGGAGATGCTGAATGATAGTGGAAAGGCGTCCCGCGGCAATGACGGACCGGAGGGCTCGCTGTATACCGCCAACTACAGAAGCGCCAAAGCGAAAGGAAAATACACCCTGCGGGGAAAAGAAGCGGGCGAAGAATACAGGCCGGCTTTTACCTTTTACGGATTTCGCTATGTTGAGCTGACCGCAGATGATGACATTGAGCTGCTGGCCTTCCGGTGCGACGTAGTCGGTTCTGACAATCAGGAAACGGGTTACATTGAAACGTCGGATCCCGACGTCAACCGCCTATTCCGCAATATTCTTTGGGGACAGCGCGGAAACTATTTGAGCGTTCCGACGGACTGCCCGCAGCGGGATGAACGTCTGGGATGGACGGGAGATACGCAGGTTTTTGCCTGCACGGCGGCTTATAACGCAAACGTATGCGCATTTTTCCATAAATGGCTTCAGGATGCCAGAGACAGTCAGCGGGAATACGGCGCGTTCCCTGACGTGATTCCGCGCTCGCGCGTAGTCGGCGAGGGCGGCGCAGCGTGGAGCGACGCGGGAATTATCGTACCGTATATTATTTATAAAATGTACGGGGATCTCAGCATTTTGGAAGAATGCTATTCTTCCATGCTGGACTATATGGATTACCTCAGTGTTACGAATCTGGAGGGCCCTCATCAGACCTATGGCGACTGGCTTGCTTATGAACCCACGGAAAGCCGGCTGATCAGCATCGCCTATTACGCTTACGACGCGCTGCTTGTCAGCAAGGCCTCGGCTGCTCTGTCGAAAAAACCGGATGACGAATATGCGGAAAGAGCAGAGGAATACCGCGACCTGTATGCAAAGATCTGCCGCCATTTTCAGAATGTTTATCTGAATCCGGACGGAACTCTGAAGCAGACCTCTCAGACGGCATATCTTCTGGCGCTAAAATTTGATTTACTTCCGCAGGATTGCCGAGAAGCAGCAAGAAAGGCTCTGGCCGAAAAAATTGTAAAAAACGGATACCGGCTGAGCACGGGCTTTGTTGGATCCGCAATTCTGAATCAGACGCTAAGTGAAATCGGAGAGGGAAATCTTGCGTACTCTCTGCTGCTGCAGAAAGAAAATCCTTCCTGGCTTTACAGCGTATATCAGGGAGCGACGACAATCTGGGAGCGCTGGAATTCTTATACCAGGGAAAGCGGCTTCGGAGACGTCGGGATGAACTCCTTCAATCATTATGCCTACGGTGCGGTGGGAGAATGGATGTATAAATATATGGCGGGAATCGACACCGACGAGGAAAAGCCGGGCTTTAAGCATATTCTTTTCCGCCCAAAGCCGGACACACGCCAAGAGTCCGAAATGCCCTGCGGCCAGGAACGAATCCAATGGGTACGCGCTTCCTACGAATCCGTTTCCGGAACGATAGAGGCGGCATGGTACATGGAAGAGGATACTTTTACCTATATTGTTACGGTTCCGAAGGAATCCTACGCAACGCTGTATCTGCCCGTGTTTGATCCGAATGCGGAAACGGTAACCGTAGACGGCAAGGTTTACGCAGCAGACAGCTTTCCCAGGGAAGGAGATTGCCTGGTTCTGCATCTGCCTTGTGGAAAGCATCAGATCGAAGCGCTGCGATAGGAACGAAAACGGAGCGGATTTGCATCATGAAGAAAAGCGCATTGTACTTTTTTTCTCTTTGCCTTTGCCTTTCCTCCTGTACCGCTGAAACCGTACGGCAGGAGCATTCCTCCGGTTCGTCCGCGCCGGTTTCCGGACCGGCGCGCTCTCCGGGGGAAGAAACTCCGCACCCTTCCGAGCCTACTCCGGAAGCCGAGGAAGCGATACGGGAGGAATGCGTTTTAAAAGGCTGGCGAATTTGCATCGATCCCGGGCATCAGGCCGCCGAAAACGCGGAAATGGAATTCTGCGCGCCATGGAATGAGGAACGAAAAGCGAAATGTACTTCCGGAGCTCGCGGAAATTTTACCGGCACAGACGAATACGTTTTAAATTTATCAATTGCACAAAAAATAAGGGAAAAGCTTTCCTCGCTCGGCGCGGAGGTTTATATGACGCGGGAAATCCACGCCGTCGATCTGTCTAATCGCGAAAGAGCGGAAGCCGCGAATCGCTTCGGTGCGGATATAACCCTTCGGATCCACTGCAATTCTGCGGAAACGGAGACGGTCGAGGGCATCGAGCTTTATGTCAGAGGCGAGGGAGACGGAACGCCGGAATACCGCAAACGATCGGAGGACGATTTCCAGAAAGCGGAATCGCTGATCCAATTTCTTTGCGCTGAAACGGGAGCCGTTTCCCGCGGCGTGTTCCGTTCAGACGCCTATACAGGGATCAACTGGTGCCAAAACACCTGTATTATTGTGGAATGCGGTTTTCTTTCCAATGAAAGGGAAGACCGTCTGCTGAATACCGAAGCCTATCAGGAACGGCTTGCGGAGGGCATTAAAAATTATTTCGTTTCCTCGGCTCTTGTTTCGTCAGATAAAAATATTTCAGGATTATAACGCGGCCGATGCTTGGACTCCACATAGATTTTGCCGATGTACTGACCGATCAGACCGATAGAAACGAGCTGCACGCCGCCCAGGAACCAGATGGAAAGAATCAGGGAAGTCCAGCCCGGCGTAGTGTTTCCGCAGAAATAGGAGATCAGCGAATAGATCGCCGCAATGATTGATACGACGATAATGAGGATCCCAACGGCCGAAATCAGCGTGATGGGCTTAATGCTGAAGGACGTGATTCCGTCAAAGGCGAAGCTGAGCATTTTCTTAAGAGGATATTTCGACTCTCCGGCCAGACGCTCTTTTCTTTCATAATATACGCAGTCCGTTTTGTAACCGATCAGCGGCACGATCCCTCTTAAAAACATATTGCGCTCCTCGTAATTTCCAAGCTGCGCCATCGCGCGCGCGCTCATCAGGCGAAAATCTGCATGATTATATACTGTTTTTACTCCCATGCCCTTCATGAATTTATAAAAGCCCTGCGCGGTCGTGCGCTTGAAAAAGGAATCGGTCTTCCGGCCGCTGCGCACTCCGTAAACGATATCGCAGCCCTCATAGTACTTGTCTATCATTTGGGGGATCGCCTGCGTATCGTCCTGCAGATCGGCGTCGATGGAAACGGAAATATCGCATAGGTCCTTTGCAGCCATCAGACCGGCAAACAGCGCGTTTTGATGACCAACGTTCCCGGCCAGCTTAAGCCCGCAGATATATTTGTTTTTCCTGTATTCCGCGTCGATCAGCTCCCAGGTATTATCCTTGCTTCCGTCGTCTACGAAGAGAATTCGGCTTTTTTCGGAAATTTTTCCCTCCTCCGAAAGAGAGGCGACAAGCTTCGTAAGCTCCGCCGCTGTCGTCGGAAAAACCTCGCATTCGTTATAGCATGGCACTACGATGTACAGCACCGCCGGAGAAGAATTCATAAAAACAGCTCCCAACTTATTTTTTATTTTCCGTCATAAAGATCGTTGCTGGCAAAGGCAGGCTCGCACGTTAAATTATACCCCAATTTTTTACAAACAATATCGTCGCCCGGCGATAATATCACTGTGGAATGTGCTTCACAGCCGGAAAGCCGGTCCAAATTTTTCAATGCGATATCCGCCATGGTGTTTGTAACGGCAGAAATGCTCAGGGAAATCAGAACCTCCTCCAGGCTGAGCAGCGGCTTGTCCGAGCCGTAAATATCTTTTTTCAGGCGTAAAATCGGCTCAAGCACTACAGGCGCGATCAGAAGCATGGCGTCGTCCAGGCCGGACAGGACTTTTAAAGCGTTCAGCGTACAGCTTGCGGCGGCGGTCATAAGATTTGTGCTGCGTCCGGTCACGATCTCTCCCGTGCGAAGGTGCATGGCCATCGCCGGCGCATTTTTCAAGCGCGCCTTTTCCAGTGCGGGCTGTACGACCTTGCGGTCTGAGGGCTTCAGATCGGCCTCATTCATGATCAGCTCGATTTTTTCCACAGTTTCCGCATCGACCAGCCCCTGGATAAAATCGCAGCGGATTTTAAAGTATCTGCGGATAATTTCCTCGTTTGCGGCGGCGCGGACTTGCTGGTCGTCTTCGATTGCATAGCCGGCCATATTGACGCCCATATCTGTTGGAGAAAGATAAACGTTTTTCCCGAGAATCCGCTTGAGGATCGTTTTGACAACCGGGAAAACCTCGATATCCCTGTTGTAATTTACCGTGCGGATATTGTATGCCTCCAGATGATAAGGATCGATCATATTGACGTCCTTGAGATCGGCGGTCGCCGCCTCGTAAGCGAGATTAACGGGATGCTTGAGCGGCAGGTTCCAGATCGGGAACGTTTCAAATTTTGCGTAGCCGGCCTGAACGCCCCTTTGATGCTCGTGATAAAGCTGAGAAAGACACGTGGCCATTTTTCCGCTGCACGGGCCGGGAGCGGTTACGACGACGAGCTGGCGCGTCGTTTCGACAAATTCATTTTTGCCGTATCCCTCATCGCTGACAACCAGATCCACGTTTCCGGGATATCCTGGAATGGGATAATGTAAATACGTATGAATGCCGCGCTTTTCCAGCTTGCTGCGGAACATGTCGGCAGCCTGCTGCCCGCTGTACTGCGTAATTACGACATTGTTTACCAGCAGCCCAAGTCCCCTTATGGAATCGATCAGGCGCAGGACCTCCAAATCGTAAGTGATGCCCAGATCCGCCCGAATTTTATTCTTCTCGATATCGGCGGCGTTGATGCAGAACAGTATTTCGCATATTTCCTTGAATTCCAAAAGCAGTTTGATTTTGTTGTCGGGAGCGAAGCCGGGCAGAACGCGCGCGGCGTGATAATCATCGAAAATTTTACCCCCAAATTCCAGATACAGCTTATCGCCGAACAGGCCGATTCGTTCTCTGATATGCTTTGTTTGTTTTTCGATGTAAAGCTCGTTATTAAAGGCAGGCTGCATGAAAATGACTCCTTATTATGTATAATAAAGTGCAACATAGCGGGGTATGTTATTTTTATAAAAAAAACAACGTGTCTTATTATATCATTCTCAGACCTGCAAATCAATCGTGAAATTCGCCAGAGCAGATTGACCTTTTTCGAAAAACGTGCTAATCTTAAAAAGTATATATCAACACGCCGCGGGCGCTCGGGAAACGAATCCGCCTAAGAGAGAGGGTGAACGTATGGTTGTAAAAGTCGTCGTCATAGGTATTGTACTGGTGTTTGCGATCCTTGTGATTCTGACGCTGCTGCTGATGCTTTTTCGGAAAGCTGCCGGCGGAAAATCAGAAGAAAGTAATGAAAAACAGCAGGAAACGCTCCGCATGGCTCCGGAAGAGACGCCTGCTTCAATGGGGCAGGCCAGCGACGGGGAAGCGCTGTCTCTGATTTGCGTACTGACTGCGGCGGTGGCCGCCTACCGGAGCGAAACGGGGGAAAACGCCGATCCCGGACGCTTCCGAGTGGTAGCGTTCCGCAAAACTCCCCGCAGAATACGATAAAGGGAGATCTCGGCCATGAATGCTTTTTTCGAAACGGTGGGTGACCTGTTAAGGGAATCCGGCTTTTATTATATTATTTCATATTTCAAGGACGGCGGCTGGCAGACGCTGGTGATGCTGCTGCTATCCCTGGTCTTGATTTATCTCGCCATCGTAAAAAAATTCGAACCGCTTTTGCTACTGCCGATCGCGTTCGGAATGCTGCTTGCAAACCTTCCGCTTGCAGGCCTGTCTTCTGCGGACGAGGGCGGCCTGCTATATTATTTATATCAGGGCGTGGCTTTAAAAATCTATCCGCCTCTGATCTTTCTGGGAATCGGCGTCATGACGGATTTCGGGCCGCTGATCGCCAATCCCAGCAGCCTGCTGCTTGGCGCTGCCGCTCAGATCGGGATTTTCGTCACATTCATCGGCGCGTCGCTTTTGGGCTTTACGCTGGCGGAGGCCGGCGCCGTGGCGATCATCGGCGGTGCGGATGGACCGACAGCGATTTTCACGGCGCAGGCGCTGGCAGAGCACCTGACGCCGTCCATTGCGATTGCGGCATATTCATATATGGCGCTTGTTCCCGTGATCCAGCCGCCGATCATGCGCCTTCTGACGACAAAAAAAGAGCGCGCCGTCAGAATGACGCAGCTGCGGGAGGTCAGCAAAAGGGAAAAGATCATATTTCCCATCCTTGTGACGCTTGTTGTTTCTCTGCTTTTGCCTTCGGCTGCGACGCTGGTGGGAATGCTTATGCTCGGAAACCTGCTCCGGGAATGCGGCGTTACGGAGCGTCTGGCAAAAACGGCAGAAAATGAATTGATGAATATCGTAACGATCCTGCTCGGAATTTCGGTTGGTTCTACGGCAAGCGCCGAGAATTTTCTGAATACCAAAACGCTCCTGATTCTGGCGCTTGGGATGTTCGCATTTGCAATGGGAACCGCATTCGGCGTCTTGTTCGGTAAAATCATGTGCTTCGTAACAAAGGGAAAGGTCAACCCGCTGATTGGAGCGGCTGGCGTATCGGCGGTCCCGATGGCTGCCAGGATCGCGCAGAAGGTTGGAAGAGAGGAAGATCCGGACAATTATCTGCTCATGCATGCGATGGGCCCCAATGTGGCCGGCGTGATCGGTTCGGCTGTCGCTTCCGGAATATTGATCGCCATGCTGGGAGGGTAAAACCCGCTCCTTAGCGCCTTTTGTTCCTGCTTGACAATCGCGGAAAAGAGATTAAAATTACAACTGTTCTTATTTTATATTACATTTATTCACAGGAGGTTTTGGTATGGAAAACATGCAGGGCTCCGTATCAATCAGTACGGAGAATATATTTCCTATTATAAAAAAATGGCTCTATTCAGAGAAAGATATCTTTTTGCGGGAGGTTGTATCGAACGCAAGCGACGCGATCAGTAAGCTGAAAAAATTGATTTCCGTAGGCGAGGCGAGCGTCGAAGAAACGGAATGGAAAATTGAAGTTTCTCTTGACAAAGAAGCCGGAACGATTACGATTTTTGATAACGGGATCGGTATGACGCAGGAAGAGGTCGTCAAATATATTAATCAGATTGCGTTCTCCGGCGCGAAGGATTTCCTGGAAAAATACCAGGGAAAAACGGATGACGCGCAGATTATCGGCCATTTCGGTCTGGGCTTTTATTCGGTGTTCATGGTGTCCGATAAAGTGGAAATCGATACGAAGTCCTATCAGGAGGGCGCGGAGGCCGTTCACTGGGAAAGCGTAAGCGGCATGGATTATGCCATAACGCCTTCGGAAACGGAAAAGCGCGGTACTTATATTACGCTGCATATCGCGGAGGACAGCAAAGAATATCTGGACGCCTTCAAGCTCAGAGAAACGCTGCGGAAATATTTTTCCTTCCTTCCCATCAATCTGTATTTTATCGATGTGGAGGAGGAACAGAAAAAAGCGGCTGAGGCTGAAAAGGCCGAGCAAAAGCAGGATGCTTCCGAAAACGAAGCGCCGAAAGAGCCGGAAGCGCCGAAGCCGATCAACACGACTCCGCTTTGGGTGAAGCCGGTAAAGGACTGCACGGACGAAGAATATAAGGAATTCTACAGGACGCTGTTCCATGATTATAACGAACCGCTCTTCTGGATTCATCTGAATATCGACTATCCTTTCAACCTGAAAGGAATTCTGTATTTCCCAAAGCTCAAGAGTCAGTACGACACGCTCGAGGGAGTGATAAAGGTTTATTATAACCAGGTGTTCGTAGCCGATAATGTAAAAGAAATCCTGCCGGAATTTCTCATGCTCCTCAAGGGCGCGATCGACTGCCCGGATCTTCCGCTGAACGTATCGCGGAGCTTTTTGCAGAACGACGGGTACGTGAATAAAATATCGACGCATATCACGAAAAAAGTAGCGGACAAGCTGACCGGGATGTTCAATACGGAAAAGGAAACCTACTGCAAATATTGGGATGATATCAATCCCTTTGTGAAGTTTGGCTGCCTGAAGGACGAAAAGTTTTTTGATAAGGTGAAAGAGGCGATCGTATTCAAAACAACGGACGGGGAATATCTCACGCTGGAAGAAATGGGAGATCAAAATGCGATCCATTATATCGACGATACGCTTCAGCAGGCGCAGTATGTTAATATGTATAAAGACAGCGGCGTAAAAATCGCCGTGCTGGACGGACCTCTGGACAATCACTTTATCAGCTTTCTGGAATACAAAAATCCGGGAAAGGTCAAATTCGTGCGGGTGGATGCCGATGTGACGGAGAATATGAAGGACCCGTCCGGAGCGTATTCCAAAGAAGAGCTCGAGCAGCTGGCGGAGCTGTGTAAAGAAGACTTTGTGAAAGTTTCTGGAAATGAAAAGCTTACCGTCAGGGCTGAGGCCATAAAATCGCCGATGCCGGCGATCCTGCTCCTGTCAGAAGAAGCCAGAAGAATGCAGGAAATGGCAAAAATGTACGGCTCTCTCGGATTTCCGACGGAAAACGACGTTACGCTCGTCTTGAATGCCTCTAATAAAACGGTGCAGAAGCTGCGGCAGATAAAGGAAAGCGGCGCGGCCTCCGAAGACACGGAGCTGATCTGCGGTCAGATCTACGATCTGGCAAAGCTCGCCCATCAGCCGATGGAGGCGGATGCAATGACGCGCTTTATTGAGCGCTCTGCGAAACTTTTGGACAGGATAACGGAATAAAATAAGATTGAGCCGACGTAAAAACAGAAAGGACGGCAGACGATGAAATTTTTTGTACTGTTAGGAGACGGAATGGCGGACGATCCGGTGAAGGAGCTTGGAAATCAGACGCCTCTCCAGAAGGCAAACAAACCGGTCATGGATCATATGGCCAAATATGCGGAGCTCGGTCTCGTAAAGACAGTGCCCGATCATCTGAATCCGCCCGGAAGCGACATTGCGAACATGTCCGTTCTCGGCTATGATCCGGACCGGTATTATACCGGAAGATCGCCGCTTGAGGCGGTCAGCATGGGAATCGATCTGGCGGAAGACGATATTGCGATCCGCTGCAATCTTGTTACTCTGTCCGACGAGGCACGCTACGAGGATACGACGATGGTGGATTACAGCTCGGATGAAATTACGACGGCAGAGGCCGGCGAGCTGATTCGCTTTCTTGATCAAAAGCTCGGAACCGATCAGGTCCGTTTCTATCCGGGCGTCAGTTATCGCCACTGTGTCGTTTTGAAGCACCAAAAGACGGCGGATCTGCATTTCACTCCGCCGCACGACATATCCGGCAAAAAAATCGCACCCTTTCTTCCAAAGGGAGAAACCGCCGCGATGCTTTATGATCTTATGCGGAAAAGCCGCGCGCTTTTAAAGGATCATCCCGTAAATCTCCGCCGGATTCAGAACGGCCTGCGGCCCGCGTCCTCCGTATGGCTCTGGGGCCAGGGGAGAAAGCCGTCTTTTGACAGCTTTTACGACAGACATCACGTAAAAGGCGCCGTGATTTCCGCCGTGGATCTTGTGAAGGGCCTGGGAATTTGTGCGGGCATGGAGGTCCCGGACGTGCCCGGGGCAACCGGAAACATCGATACCAACTACGAGGGGAAAGCGGACGCCGCCATTGCCTTTTTCCGCAGCGGCGGGGAGTTCGTATACCTGCATGTGGAAGCGCCGGATGAATGCGGACACAGGCAGGAAATTCAAAATAAGGTACGCGCGATCGAATATCTGGATCAAAGGATCCTCAAAAAGGTCTGGGACTATCTGGAAAACACCGGCGAACCGTATCGGATTCTGGTACTGCCGGATCATCCGACGCCGCTGGCCCTCAGGACACACACGCACGCCCCGGTGCCCTACATGATCTATGAAGGAGACCGCGCCGGAATCCGCAGCGCTTCGGCGGAATACAATGAACGCGATGCGGCAGAAACGGGGATTTACATTGAAAAGGGATTTCAGCTGATCGACCGCTTTTTGAGTTGACAGAGAATCTATTCCGTATTACAATACCGTTTGTAACCGAAGCATGGAGGCTGCACATTGAAACGGAATCTTTTTACAAAGGCATATTACTTTTTTTACTTTTACTTTTATTGCTTATCTGATAAAGTAAGAGAAGTTTCTGCTGCGTAGAATCACCGGTTTTCAAACCGCTTCCAAATCTGATCGAACATGATACCGTACGGCAGAAACGCCTGTACGGTATTTTTTTTCAAAAGGAGGAATCTTAATGGTAACAGTATTAAAACCCGGCGTAACGGAAGAGCAGATTGAAAATCTTTGCAGATGGTTCCGCTCAAGAGGTCTGGACGTTCATGTTTCAAAGGGAAAATATCAGACGATCATCGGCCTGATCGGAGACACGAAGCAGATCGACACGGAGCTTCTCGAAAGCCTGGATATTGTAGAGGCAGTCAAGCGAATCAGCGAACCGTTTAAAAATGCCAATCGAAAATTCCATCCGGATGATACGATCGTAGAGATCGGCGACGTTCGGATCGGCGGGGGAAATTTCGCAATCATTGCCGGCCCCTGTTCCGTTGAGTCTCCGGAGCAGATTATCGAGGTGGCGAGAAAAGTGAAAGAGGCCGGCGCTTCGATTTTAAGAGGCGGCGCCTTCAAGCCGAGAACGTCTCCCTACGATTTCCAGGGGCTGAAGGCGGACGGAATCGAATATCTTCTGGAAGCGAAGAAAATCACGGGCATGCCGATTATTACTGAGATTATGAACGCAAATCATCTGCCTCTGTTTGAACAGGTGGATATTATACAGGTCGGAGCACGGAATATGCAGAATTTCGATTTGTTAAAGGAGCTTGGACATACCCGCAAGCCGATTCTTCTGAAACGCGGGCTTGCAAACAATTTGAAAGAGCTCCTGATGAGCGCAGAATACATTATGGCAGGCGGCAACGAAAACGTTATCCTCTGCGAGCGCGGGATCAGAACCTTTGAGACCTATACGAGAAACACGCTTGATATTTCTGCGGTGCCGATGCTGCGTGAGCTGACGCATCTTCCGGTCGTTGTGGATCCCAGCCATGCATCGGGGATCGCCCGCCTGGTAAAGCCGCTCGCAATGGCCGCCGCAGCAGCGGGCGCGGACGGCGTTATGATCGAGGTGCATAATGATCCCGTACACGCGCTTTGCGACGGCGCGCAGTCCCTGACGCCCGAGCAGTTCGCCGATACTGCTGACAAGATCAGAAAAATCCGCGAGGTGACTGCGGAATGAAAATCGGCATTGTGGGACTGGGACTGATTGGCGGATCCTTTGCAAAGGCTTATAAAAGCGCAGGAAGCCACACCGTATACGGGTGTGATACCGACGCCAGGATTCTTGATTTCGCGCTGCTTGACGGAGCCGTAGACCAGGAGCTTGCCGTTCAGAATCTGCAGGCGTGCGATTTACTGCTGCTCTGCGTATATCCGGAGGCAGCGATTGCATATTTGAAAAATGCCGCGCCGCATCTTTCACAGAAAACGGTCGTCATTGACTGCTGCGGAACGAAGCGCAGCGTATGCAAGGCCTGCTTCGCCATTGCAGAGGAATACGGTTTTACGTTTGTAGGCGGTCACCCTATGGCCGGCACACAATATTCCGGCTTTAAATACAGCAGGGCAGGGCTCTTTAAAGGCGCCTATATGATTCTCGTACCGCCGGTATATGACGATATGAGCCTTTTCGACCGCATCAAAACGCTTCTGGCTCCTGCGGGGTTCGGCCATTTCTCCATAACAAGCGCAGAAAAACACGATCAGCTCATCGCGTTTACTTCACAGCTTGCGCACATTGTGTCCAACGCATATGTAAAGAGTCCCACCGCCCAGGATCATAAGGGCTTTTCTGCTGGAAGCTATAAGGATCTTACGCGTGTCGCGTGGCTTAATGAAGCCATGTGGGCGGAGCTTTGCATGGAAAATAGAGAAAACGTTATTTTCGAACTGAATACGCTTCTTGAAGCTCTTGGAAAATATAAAGAAGCCCTGGAAAACGAGGATACAGGCACGCTGCGGGCTCTGTTTGCGGAAGGAAAGGAAATCAAGAGAAAAATAGACGGAGGAAAGGAGAATGCCAATGGAATACGAGCCGCTGAAACGCGTTAAACGCGAAATCTTGCTGGATACGGATATCGGACCGGACTGCGACGATGTAGGTGCGCTGGCGCTGCTTCATCATTTCTCGAAAAAATACGGAATCAAGGTTTCCGGAATCTGTAATTGTACGTCAAATGCATATGGCTGCGGGGCGATCGATGTAATCGGGCGGTACTGCGGTGCTGCCGATATCCCGATCGGAATGACCGACCGAAAAGGATTTTGGGACGGACCGGATACGCAGCATTACAACCGGCTGCTTTCGGAACGCTTCCGCACGAGGTACCGTCCGGTTGGAACGTACGAGCCGGAATCCGCGGTAAAGCTTTATCAGAAAGTACTGAAAGCCGCGGAGGACAAAAGCGTCGTCTTTATTACGATTGGGATGCTGAACAACATTGCGGAGCTGATGGACGCGGCGCAGGAGCTTTTGGAACGAAAAGTGTACGCGTTTATAACGATGGCAGGCTGCGAACGGAAAGCCCAAAAGGAATTCAATGTCGAATGTGATGCCGACGCCTTTCGAAAATTCTCTGAAGAAATTCGTGTCCCCATTTTCTACAGTCCGTTTGAAACGGGAGCGGGCGTGCTGTCCGGCTTTGATCCGGAAGAAACGGCAGCCTTCGAGGATCATCCGATTGATCTTTCCTATCGGCAATACCTTGCCGCGATGCGCACAGAGAAAACCTGCCTGAACGCATCCTATGATCTGACGGCCGTGCATTTTGCCTTTGAGGGGGAAGGCCGCTATTATAAGCTTTCCGAAGCCGGACGTATGACTTGCCGGCCCGTGACAAATGAAACGGTTTTTTGCACAGGAATGGGAAAAGACCGCTGTATCGAGCTGAACTGTCCGGAAGAGGAGCTCGGCGGATATTTCAGCAAAATCCTTAAAAACCCGTAGATATTGCCAATGCTTTTAATTTAGAGTAAAATAATGGCATCCTATTTTATGCAAGGAGCACGCAATGGTATCGGAAGAAATGCGCGAAAAGCTGAATCTCTATGGACAGGCACACCTGATCGGATTTTACGGGGAATTGAGTGCCGCAGAGAAAAGCCAGCTTGAAAACCAGCTGGAAACGATTGATTTTGCCCTTATGGAACGGCTGTTCCGTCAGACACAGGAACAAAAAGCGGAGCCGCCCGCCGGAATCGAGCCGATTCCCTGCGCAGTGGAAGCGGCGTGGACGACGCAGGAAAAGCAAAACTATTATCTTCGCGGCATGGAAATCCTAAGGGACGGAAAATATGCGGCGGTTACGATGGCAGGCGGTCAGGGAACGCGGCTTGGTCATCCCGGCCCCAAGGGAACGTTTCGGATTTGCGTTCCGGAGGAAATTTCGCTGTTTGAAATTCAATGCCGCCGATTGAAGGCGCGTTCAGAGGAATGCGGAAGAACCATTCCGTGGTATATTATGACAAGCGAGGAGAATGATGCGGAAACAAAACGGTTTTTCCGGGAAAATGGTTTCTTCGGATATCCCGAGGAGGACGTCGTGTTTTTCCGTCAATTCATGCTTCCGATGCTGGATCAGAACGGGAAGCTTCTCCTGGAAGAAAAATATAAAATCAGAGAAGGCGCGGACGGACACGGAGGCATATTCCGCGCAATGCTGAAGCGCGGCGTAACGGAGGATCTGAAACGGCGCGGAATCGAATGGGTTTATACCGGAGGCATCGACAACGTGCTGGCGCGCCCGGCAGATCCCCTTTTGATCGGTTATCTTGCGGCAAATCATTATGAGCTTGGTGGAAAATCCATTATTAAAAGAGACGCCTATGAAAAGGCTGGTGTTTTCTGCAGAAAAAACGGGCGCCCGTTTGTAATAGAATATACGGAAATCCCTGCGGAGCTGGCAGAGCAGAGAGACGGCGCGGGCGCTTTTGTATACGGAGATGCGCATATTTTGTGCAATTTGTTCCGAGTCGACGTTTTCGACAAAATGGGAGAGGAGGGCCTTCCGTATCACGCCGCCTGCAAAAAAGCCTCCTACATCGACGCCCAGGGACGGAGGATCGAGCCGGATCGGCCGAACGCATATAAATTTGAATCCTTTCTTTTCGACGCGTTCTCTTTTTATCAGAAAATGGGAATTCTGCGCGTAGAGCGGGAACGCGAATTTGCGCCGATCAAAAACAGAACGGGCGAGGACAGCCCGGAAACCGCGCAGAAATTATATGCCGAAGCGGCGAAGGAACGGAGCGCATTATGAATAAAGGCCGAAACTTTTTCATCCTGATGTCCTGCCTGCTTCTTTTGGGACTGCTTACCTTTCTGACACGCACAAAGCTGGAAAATCGCTCGGGCGTGGTGGACAATGTACGCTATATCTTAAAAAGCTCCGTAAATAATGTGAAAAATTACGAGTTTTATTTTACGGATGACATGGTGATGACCGGAACGCTGGAAAACGCGGACGGATCGTATACGCTGCATCTTTACATCAGAGAAGCATACGACGAAACGCTGCAGGACTATTTGACGCAGCCATATGCATATTATTATACGGTCAGCGGGTCGCAGAAAAACAATGCCGCTGTAGAATGGCATTACGAGGAGGATGCAGAGGAAGCCCAGAAAACGGGAGAGCCGTATGAGCGATTTACGGAGCGCGTCTTTATTTCCATGATTTACGGAACGGATTCCATCATTACGATCTGGCAGGCGATTGCGGTGGCGATCATTGCCGTGACGGGCGGCGTGATCATCGGAAAAGCGGAAGAGCTTTGGCACATTTTATATAAAAAGCCGGAGGAGGAGAATCCTGTCTGGGAGGATATGAACGGAATCAAAAGGACGGGAATCGGAATTCTGATCTTTGATGGAGTTCTCCTGCTGGTATTTATATTCCTATGAGCAGAAAAGAGACTTTCTGATATGAGCGTAAAAAAAAGAATTCTATTCTCAAATGTGATAATGCTGCTTTTTTTGCTTGCGCTTGTTATGGTGCTGTCTTTTTACATCATGCGGATTTTTCTGATGACGTATATCAGAAATGATGTCAGCAGCCTGGAAATTCCCGATTATCATGAGGATTCGATTTCGGTATATGAGCTGCAGATTTTGTTTGACGGGATGATCGACATGACAACGGAGGCCCCGTATCAGATCCAGGAGCATGCGGATTATGCCAGGATTGACGAGTATATCACGAAAACAGCTTCCAAGGCGTATATTCTGATCAACGGAGCAGCGGTTTATCTGAACGGCGGAGAGACCGCAAACGAAATTTATGCAGGTGCGATCCTGCTCAACGACACACTGGCTCAGAATAAAAAGACAATTCTATATTCGGATTCCGACAGCTTTCTGTATTACGCAAACATTGATTTGAATGATGCGGACGGAGAAGCGGAGGTGCTTCTGTACAACGATCATATGGGGACGATGGAATTCCGCAACGAAAACAGCCGCTACTGGCGTGATGCCGCGCAAAATATCAATGATGCGGTCCGCTCAATTACCATTCTGGGCTCTATTGTCATTATTATTATTAATTTTGTTTTGATTGTCGCGCTTTCCAACAGCATTATGAGCCCCCTGAATAAATTGAAAGAAGCGGCCCAGAAAATCAGCGAAGGAAATCTTGATTTTGAAATCAACTATACGGGCGATGACGAAATTACGGACGTATTGCAGAAATTTGAGCAGATGCGGGAAAAGCTCGTAGAATCGAATGAAAAACAGAAAGCCTATGAGGAGGACCGCAAGGAAATGATCGCGGGAATCTCGCACGATCTGCGCACGCCGCTGACTTCCATTAAGGGCTACGTTTCAGGACTGATCGACGGAATCGCGGACTCTCCGGAAAAACGGCAGAAATATCTGACGACGATCTATAATACGGCGGAAGAAATGGACCGTCTGGTTGACGATCTGTTTCTGTTTTCCAAGCTGGATCTTGATAAAGTTCCGTTCAATTTCGAGCATGTAGAAATTGGAAATTATATCTCACAATGCTGTGAGGAGCTTAAATTTTCTTTGGAAAAGAAAAAAATGTGCCTTGCCTATGCAAATCTCTGCCCAAATCCCGTGTATGTGATGCTGGACCGCGGGCAGTTCGCGCGCGTCCTGATCAATATTGCGGACAACAGCGCAAAGTATAAGAAAAACGAGATCGGCAGCTTTTATGTCGCCGTTACGGAGGACAATGGGGAAGTGCTGATCGCACTGAAAGACGACGGAGAGGGGATAGATTCCAGCCTGACGGGAAAAATATTTGATTCTTTCTATCGAAATGATCCCGCCCGCACGAACCCTGTAAAAGGAAGCGGCCTGGGGCTTTCGATCGCAAAGCAGATTGTGACGAGCCATGGGGGAAGAATCTGGGCAGAGAGCAATATCGGAGAGGGACTGACGATATACATCGCTCTTCCCGTGGAGGAACAAATCATAGATGAAAGGAAGGACGAAAATGGAGAAAAAGAAGATTCTGATCATAGAGGATGATGAAAATATTTCAGCGCTGGAGCGCGATTACTTAGAGGCAAACGGCTATGAGACAAGGACGGAGCTGAACGGGCCCGACGGGCTGAAGTCTGCGCTGGAAGAAAACTTTGCCTGCGTTATCGTGGATATCATGCTGCCCGGCATGGACGGCTTTGAAATCTGCAGAAGAATCCGGAAGGAAAAGGACGTGCCGCTGATCATCGCCACAGCCAAGAAAGAGGAAATCGACAAAATACGCGGTCTTGGTCTGGGGGCGGACGACTACATCGTGAAACCGTTCAGTCCGAGCGAGCTGGTGGCTCGGGTAACGGCGCATATTAACCGCTATGAACGGCTCGTTTCGAAGAGCGGCGAGGGGGCTGCAGACAAAAACGATATTATAGAAACGGGCGGTCTCAGAATTGAAAAACCGGCGCGGCGCGTATATGTGGACGGGAAGGAGATTATGCTTTCAAATAAAGAGTTTGATCTTCTGGTGTTCCTAGCCTCCAATCCGAACGTGGTTTTCAGCAGAGACCAGCTGTTCGACCGGATCTGGGGCGTAGATTCATTCGGCGAAACTTCTACGGTAACGGTACATATTAATAAACTGCGGGAAAAAATAGAAAAAGACATGTCGAAACCGCAGTATATCGAGACGGTATGGGGCGCGGGCTACCGCTTTAAGCAATTATAATATTTTAAACCGGAGGCGATCCGTATGGAGGAAAAATACAACGTTTGTCTTTCAAAAATCGTGAAGGATGAGGAGCTCGAGGTCCTTTGCTGCGAGGATCAGATCGATCACATTTTTCTGGACGGCCCGGATATCAACCGGCCCGGCCTGGAGCTGGCTGGCTATGCGGATAATTTTGCCAATGACCGCATCCAGCTTCTCGGAAACGTCGAAATGCAGTACCTGTATGCGCTTTCCTCAGAAGAACGGATCCGCAGGATGGAGCCTCTGTTTCAGATCGGATTTCCCTGCATGATTATAGCCAGGAAGCTTGCCCCCTGCGAAAACATGCTGGAGCTTGCCGTCAAATACAACATTCCCATCCTGCGCACGGAGGAAACGACGACCGCCTTTCACAGCGAGCTTAACCGTTATCTTTGCGTACAGCTGGCGCCGCGGACGATAAAACACGCCTGCTTTATTGAGGTTTACGGCGAAGGCGTTTTGATCACGGGCAACAGCGGTGTCGGAAAAAGCGAGACCGCACTGGAGCTTGTTAAACGGGGACACCGGCTTGTAGCGGACGATATTGTTGAAATTCGCCGCGTTTCCAGTAAAACGCTTGTCGGCTCGGCACCGGAGGTCATTCGCCATATGCTGGAAATCCGGGGAATCGGGTTCCTGGACGTGAAGCGTCTTTACGGCGTAGGCGCCGTGAAAATGACGGAAAATATTCAGCTGGTGGTAGATCTCGAGCGCTGGGTAGACGGAAAAGAGTATGATCGGGTAGGGATCGAGGACCACTATACCGAAATTCTCGGGATTCGAATTCCTTCCGTCAAGATCCCGGTGATGCCGGGACGGAATCTGGCGATTATCATCGAAGTAGCCGCGATGAACAACCGGCAGAAAATGATGGGATATAACGCGGCAAAAGAATTAAACAGGCGCGTTTTTGAGAACAAAGGCGTCCCGCGCGGCGGAAGCTTTGACGGCGATTTGTTTTATTGACTGCGGAAGGACGGCTTGGTCTTATGTATGCGGAGCTTGAAAAAATCCTTCCCCGGGATTCGTTTTTCTTTGATGAGCCTTTGAAGAAGCATACCACCTTTCGCATCGGCGGACCTGCGGACGTTCTGGCCGCTCCCCGCGAGGATGCGCAGCTTCTGGCACTCCTGGCTTATATTCGAAGCGCCGGATTGCGATCGGTTATCATCGGCAACGGAAGCAACGTTTTGTTTCCGGACCGAGGCTTCCGGGGAATTGTCATCAAGCTTGGCGCCGAATTTTCTGGCGTCACGCTTCATGAGGAAGACGACGAAATCGTGACCTTACACGCAAGAGCAGGAACGCTGCTGAGCCGTTTGGCCAATACGGCTTGTGAGGCTGGCCTCGGCGGACTGGAATTCGCCGCGGGAATCCCCGGAAGCGTCGGCGGTGCAGTTCTGATGAATGCGGGCGCATACGACGGTGAAATATCGCAGCTCGTTTTTAAAAGCACCTATATCGATGCGCAGCGTCTTTCCGTCTCTGTGAAAACAGGAGCGGCGCATGCATTTGCTTACCGCTGTTCTTCTTATCAGGAGGATCACGGCGTAATACTGAGCGCCGATTTCCGTCTCCGGCGGCGGGACAAAGCGGAAATTCTAATGAAAATGAAAGAGCTGAACGCACGGCGGCTGGCAAAGCAGCCGCTTGAATATCCAAGCGCCGGCAGCGCCTTCAAGAGACCGCAGGGATTTTATGCGGGAAAGCTGATTGAAGAGTGCGGCCTTAAAGGATATTCCTGCGGCGGCGCCAGAGTGTCTGAAAAGCACTGCGGCTTTATTGTCAATACCGGCGGCGCGACTTGTGAGGACGTACTTCATGTGATAGAATATATTCGGAAAACGGTTTTTGAGCAAAAGGGAGTAATGCTGGAGCCGGAAATTAAAATTATCGAGGGATAAACTGCATGGGCTTTTTGATACTGACCGGGATGTCGGGAGCCGGAAAAACACAGGCGACGAAATTTTTGGAGGATATCGGTTATTTCTGCATTGATAACATGCCTCTGAAGCTTTTCCCGAAATTCGGAGAAATGTACCGGCACAGCGAATTTACAAGCAAAAAGACGGCGCTTGTTACGGATGTGCGGAGCGGAAACGATTTTTCCGATCTTTATAATTTTATCGACGATATGAAAGCGATCGGGGAGCAGATCCGGATTGTGTTTATAGACTGCAGCGATTCCGTGATTCTGAACCGTTATAAAGAAAACAAGCGCCTCCATCCGCTTGCGGAGGACGGGAATAATTTGAATGCGATCGAAGAGGAACGGAGAAAGCTTGCACATCTGAAAGAGATCTCCGACGTCATTATCGATACGAGCGCATATTCCGTATGGGAACTCAAAAAAAATATCGTTAAGTTGTTCGGTACAGCGGAGGCTGAACACGCAATCAAAGTCAACATTCTCTCCTTCGGCTACAAGCACGGTCTGCCGCAAACGTGCGATCTGATTTTCGACGTGCGTTTTCTGGACAACCCGTATTATGTAGCGGAACTGAAAAATTTGACAGGTAACGACGAAGCCGTCCGAAGCTACGTGCTTCATTCGGAAAACTGCCCGGAGTTTTTGCAAAAGCTGGAAGATTTAGTCGCCTTTTTGCTGCCGCTTTACCGTTCGGAGGGAAAAGAAATTTTAGAAATCGGAATCGGCTGCACGGGGGGAAAGCACAGAAGCGTCGCGATTACAAATGCGCTTGCGTCGGCTGTTCAGGCGCTGGGGTATTCCGTATTTACGGAGCACCGGGATATTCTAAAATAAGCAGGGGAGGAAATACCGATGGACCGCGATACGATTTATATTTTCGGCCATAAGAATCCGGATACAGATTCCATTTGTTCTGCGATCGGATATGCGGAGCTGAAGAAAAAACTCGGATATCAGGCGGAAGCCTGCCGGCTGGGGGAGCTTAACGATGAAACACGGTTTGTACTCGACTATTTCAAGGTTCCGGTTCCGCAGAAGATTTCAAATGTTCGCAGACAGGTCAGCGATCTCGACCTGGATATCGTGGATAAGCTTTCTCCGGATGTTTCGATTAAGATTGCCTGGCATATTATGGAAAAGTCCAATATCCGCACGCTGCCCATCGTCGACGACGCGCAGAAGCTTCTCGGACTCGTATCGCTTACGAATATTACGGACAAATATATGGATGCGTTTGATTACGCCAGCTTTTCTGCATGCGGAACGAAGCTCGATAATATCCTGGAAACAATTAACGGAGAACTTACGGCGGGAAGCCGGCATCATTACAATTCCGTGGGAAAAATCGTTGTTGCCGCATGCTTGCCCGACAGCTACGGCGATTATATTGAGGCCGGCGACATCGTGATCGTCGGAAACCGCGATGATTCGCAGGAAAAAGCGCTGGAGCTCGGAGCAAACGTAATCATCATCACCTGCGGTTTTAAGCCGCAGGCGGAAATTCGGGAAAAGGCGGAAAATTTAGGCGCGCTGATCATAAGCACGCCGTATGATACATATACTACAGTGAGGCTGATCAATCAAAGCATCCCGGTCAGTTCCATCATGACGGCGGATAAAAACAATAATATCGTAAAATTTCGTATTGACGACTATATTGAGGATATCCGCGACAGCATGACGAAAAACAGATACCGGAGCTACCCGGTCCTTGACAAAACGGGCGTGGTTTTGGGATTTATTTCCCGTTACCATTTGATCTCGCACAGAAAGAAAAAGGTCATCCTGCTGGACCACAACGAAAAGGGACAGACAGTAAAGGGAATCGAAGAGGCCGAGATTCTTGAAATCATCGATCATCATAAGGTCGGCGATTTGACCACGGCAAGCCCGATTCTGTTTAAAAACGAACCGGTCGGCAGCACGGCGACGATTATAGCAAACCTGTATACCGAGAAGGGCAGACGGCCGACGCCTGCTGTGGCAGGTATTCTGTGCGCGGCAATTCTTTCGGATACGCTTAAGTTTCAGTCGCCTACGGCAACCGATTATGACCGAAGCACGGCGGAGCGTCTGGCGGATATGGCGGGCATCGATATCGATGAATTTTCGGAAATGATGTTTAAGGCCGGTACGTCGCTTCTTGGCAAGTCAGCAGAGGAGGCGTTCTCACAGGATTTTAAAATGATTTCCGTTCAGGGATATACAATCGGAATCAGCCAGATTACGGTAATGGGAATGGCCGGCATATCCGGTCTGAAGGAAAGCATATATGCATATATGGAGCGGATTGCGGACGCGGAGGGCTATGATCTGCTGGCGGTTATGTTTATTGATCTTATCGCGGGAAGCACAACGCTTCATTTTTCCGGCGGCCTTGCGGAGGAGGCCGGCTCCGAGCTTGACGGAACGGGACAAAACAGGGATTTCACATACGGCAGCATCATGTCGAGGAAAAAAGATGTGATTCCTTTAATAACCAATATTATTGAAAAGAAAAAAACATAGAAAATCCAGTATTTACAATTCTTTCATAATTATTTTACTGAACGATTCGTTGTATTTATGAACACGTTCTGCTATACTGCAAGTAAAGCTACATATATAATTATTTCTATTAACGGAGGGGTTTTATGCGTTCTAAAAATTTTGTGACAAGATGCTTGCTGGGCGGCCTGGCGGTACTTTCGGTTTTGTCCTTTACCGGATGTAAGGAAGAAGAAACGGTCACCTATGAAGAGCGAACTTATTATAACAATCAATATGTGAACGGGCGCTATTATTGTCAGCAGGGCTATCCCGATGATTGGACCGTATCTGCGGATCTGGAGCAGAGCTATTATTTAAAAACAATCGAGGAGTACGCCGATGGGACGCCCATTACGCAGTTCAACGATTGCGGTCTTGTTGCGCAGTTTTCTCCCTCGAGTGATGCGGACAAAGTGAAATACAGCGTTTACAGTCTGAAGGGTACGTTCATGCGCGCCACGCAGGGCGATATTTTGATCGGTCTTTTGGGAAAAAATACCTATAACTTCTCCTTTAATAATTTGTTTTTGGACAGTGAAGAGCATACCCCGAGAGACGCGTTTGTCTGGGAAGAGGACATAGAGGATACGCAGGAGAGCATCAAATCGACGGAGGCTTCTTATAACAGAATCGTGTTCCAGAAGCTTGGCTATACCTTTACGGTCGACGGTGTTGACTGGAAGGGAATGATGCTTGTAACGATCGGCAAAGAAGGCTTCTACGTCATCACGCTGGAAGCGGAAAGCGGTTCTTGGGATACTTATTATTCCACAATGGAATCCATGCTGAATGACTTCCGGATGCTCGGTTGGGAAACGGAACAATAAGAGTTCTTCTACGGGAACGAATGAGAGGAACCTGCAAAACGGCGGTCTGTAGGAAAGACTGCCGTTTCTGTTTTGTATGATCAGATATATTGCACAAAAAAACGACGACGGAAAACCTGTAGAGCGCCTGCTGCTCTCTCGTTATAAAATAGAAAGAAACGGCTTCTATAAAGCGCTTCGAAAACGCGATGTTAAAATTAACGGAAAACGGATTTCGGAAAATACCGTTGTTCGGGAGGGCGACATCATAGAGGCCTATATCCCTTTTAAACAGGACGCTGAAAAAGGATACAAAATTTTATATCAAAACGAATATCTTCTGATTGTGGACAAAAAGCAGGGGATCCCCGTGACAGAGGATAGGAATCATGAATTCTCTTTGCTTGACAGACTAAGCCGCGATTTTGGCCAGGAATTTACGCTCTGCCACCGGATTGACCGCAACACCGGCGGAATCGTAGTGCTTTCCAAAAGGAAAGAGTATGCGGATACGATAAAAAACGCTTTAAATACGCGCTGCTGCGAGAAAATTTATCACTGCCTCGTTTCCGGAAACGCCGCGCGCCTTGTCGGAATCCAAAAGGCCTGGCATTTTAAAGACCGGGCAAAAAACCGTGTGTACATCTATGCGGCGCCGCGAAAATATGCAAAAGAGATCCTTACGGAAATCAAATCGGTGGGATACGATTCCCAGAGCAATACTTCTGTGCTGGAGATCAGTCTTATCACGGGCAGAACGCATCAGATTCGCGCGCATTTGGCCTTTTTAGGCTTTCCCATCCTAGGAGATGGAAAATATGGCAGTAATGCGGTCAACGAAAAATACGGCTATCGCTATCAGGCGTTATGGGCCTGCGCGCTTATTCCGCGGCGCATGGATGCGCAGCTTGCCCGCATTTTTCCAGATCGAGCGATAACGACAATACCGGCGTACGAATAAATTTTTTCGAATCGGTAATAATATCCATTGCCATAAAAATGAATGGAGGTTATCGGTTATGAATAAAAAAGCAAAATGCTGTGCGCTCATGATCGTATTTGCAATGATTGTGGCAATGATTACTGCTCCGGCGGGAGCGTCGGACGACGGACAGGACACGTTTGCCTATAAAACAGGCAACGCTACGGTAAACGTTTCCGGCTTGAATCTTCGATCCGGCCCGGGAACGGATTTTGCGGCGCTTGCTTCGATCGGAAAATCACAGGCCGTGAAGATTCTTGGTCAGCTGGGCGAGTGGTACGCGGTATATGATTACAATTCGAAACAGGTTGGTTTTGTAAATGGGAATTATATCACGGCCGTTTCTGAGGATTCCAAAAATGATCCTAAGGTTCCGGATGAAGAGGCTCCCAGCATATCGGAAGATGTCTCCAATTTGGAAAACGTGAGTGACGATGCGCAGCGTCTGCTGAGCCTGGTCAACAACGTAAGGCAGGAGTCGGGCTCTGAGAAGCTGGAATACAGCGAAGAGCTCAGCAAGGTGGCCTACGATAAGGCAAGAGACATGGTAACAAACAACTATTTCTCGCATCAGTCGCCAAGCTACGGAACGCCCTTCGAGATGATGAAGGCATATGGACTTGCTTTTACCGCAGCAGCCGAAAATATTGCCGGAAATCAGACCGTCGACGGCGCATTCTATGCGTGGATGAATTCGGACAGTCATAAGGCAAATATTACGAACGGTGATTTTACAAAAACGGGAATCGGAGTCTATACCAGTCCGATTTATGGTAAAATTATCGTGCAGCTCTTTATGAAATGACGGTGATTCCGCTTTGATCGGCTAACCGCTGCAGCTCGGCGGAAAGCGGTCCGTCAGTAATAAGAACATGAATCTCACTAATGTCGGCAAGGGTAAATAGCAGATCTTTGCCGATTTTACTTTGATCCAAAAGCATAATTGTTTTTTTTGCGCGGGAGATGACCTTGCGCTTCAGCTCCGCCTCGCTGACATTGGAAACGGTAAAACCCGATTCCGGGGAGAATGCGGAGGCAGACATAAAAGCGAGCTCGATATTGATTTTATCGATAAAACTCAAAGAATCGGAACCCGATACGGAAAGCGTATTACGATTGACGCTTCCGGCCGGAACCATGACGTTGATGTTGGAATTGGACACAAGCGCCTGTGCGACGTTGATCCCGTTTGTGATAATCGTCATGTTCTCATTGGGAACAAGCTCGGCAAGCGCCATAATGGTAGAGCCGGCATCGAAATAAATAGAACGCCCTTTTTGTACATACGGAAGGGCTTTTTTCGCAATCGCCTTTTTCTGAAGAATATTTTCCCTGGCCCTCAGGGAATACTCGTTTTCTTCGCCCCTGGAAGAATGGGAGGATTGAAATCTGCGGACGCTCAGCGCTCCGCCCTTTGTGCGGATGATGCTGCCCCGGCTTTCCAATTCGGAGAGATCCCGACGGATCGTCATAGACGATACGTCGGGAAATAAAGCGCTTAATTCCGTAAGAGAAATTTCTCCATATTCATCAATGACAGACAATATAGATTTTCTTCTCTCGTCCAGCATCCGTTATACACCCTTCTTGGAAATCCGCAGACGCTCGTTCGTCGTATAATTGACGTTCGGCGTATTTACATGTCCCTTTAACGGCATGATCTTTTCATTGATGGCATCAAGGAACCAGGAGGCCTGCGGGAAGAACTCATGATCGAATTCGTATGCGGGCGTGATCCAGTTCTTAGCGCCGACGATGACCGGAGGCGCATCCAGATAATCAAACGCCATTTCAGAGATATTTTCCGCAAGATCGTTCAGGAAGGAACCGCGCTGGCAGGCGTCGCTTGCGAGCAGGATTTTTCCCGTTTTCTTAACGGATTCGATGACCTTCTCATAGTTGAACGGCACCAGGGAACGTGCATCGATGATTTCGGCGGAAATACCGTATTTTTCTTCGAGGATTTTTGCGGCCTCGAGCGCTTTATACAGCGTAACGCCGATGGTAAGAATGGTGATATCCTTTCCTTCTTTTTTGATATCGGGCTCGCCGATCTCAATCTCATAGCTTTCCTTCGGAACGCCGCCCTGATGGAATTCCTCTCCCTTGTCATAAATTCTTTGGCTTTCAAAGAAGACAACGGGATCGGTGCCGTTGAGCGCGGCGGTCATGAGGCCCTTTGCATCGTAAGGCGTAGCCGGGAAGCAGACCTTCAGGCCCGGAATGTGGGCGCAGAGAGAAGTCCAGTCCTGAGAGTGCTGCGCGCCATATTTTGAACCTACCGAAACACGCAGAACGAGCGGCATCTTCAGAACGCCGGCGCTCATGGATTGCCATTTTGCCATCTGATTGAAAATTTCGTCTCCTGCGCATCCTAAAAAGTCGCAATACATCAGTTCCACGATCGCGCGTCCGCCGCTCATCGCATAACCGACGCCGGTACCGACAATCGCGGCTTCCGAAATCGGGGAGTTGAAAAGCCTGTGGTAAGGAAGCGCCTCGGTAAGTCCTCTGTAGACGGCAAAAGCGCCGCCCCAGTCTCTGTTTTCTTCGCCGTATGCGACCAGAGTCGGATCCTCGTAGAATTTGTCGAGAATCGGTTCGAAGATGGCGTCTCTGTAATTGAAGGTTTTCAGCTTGGAGAACGGCTTGCCGTCTTTGTCAAAGGCGAAGCGCTCCTTCTTTGCAATCTGCTGAACGCGCGGATTTTCTTCCTTGGGCATCAGGACGTCAGGCTGCCGATCTTCCATTTTGGCGATTTTCTGATTCGAGAACATCAGATCTTCGATCTGACGAGGATTTTTCAGGAAGTCCATGCGCGGGGAAATTTCCGTGTCCACCGCCATCGCGCAGATTTTTGTAATCAGCTCTACGCAGTTCTTATCGATTTCGTCAAATTCCTTCTGCGTGGCAACTTTGGCTTTTATCAGCTTATTCTTGAATTCGGTGACGGAATTTCCTTCGAACCACATGTCGATTTCTTCCTTCGTCCGGTAGCTTGAGGCGTCGGAGGGGGAGTGACCTGTCGTTCTATACGTGAGCGTATCGAGCAGCACCGGCCCCTTCTTCTGCGCCAGGATTTCTTTCTTCCGACGGATTGCGTCGATCACGGCCAGAGGATTATAGCCGTCGACGCGTTCCGAATGCATCTGCTCCGGATTGACGCCGGCGCCGAATCTGGCGAGGATTTCAAAGCCCATCGTTTCGCCGTTCGTCTGTCCGCCCATTGCGTACTGGTTGTTGTAGAAGTTAAAGATCAGCGGAAGGCCGCCGTTCATATCGCCCTCCCAGAGCTTTTTGTACTGGTCCATTGTCGCAAAGCAGATCGCTTCCCAGACCGGACCGCGGCCGAGTGAGCCGTCGCCGATATTGGCAATGACGATTCCCGGCTTTCTGTTGACTTTTTTGAACAGCGCGCTGCCGGTCGCAATGGTTGCGCTGCCGCCTACGATCGCGTTGTTCGGATAGATGCCAAAGGGGCAGAAGAAGGCGTGCATCGAACCGCCCAGGCCCTTATGGAAGCCCGTTTCTCTGGCAAAGATTTCGGCGAGCGTACCGTAAATCAGAAAATCGATTGCCAGCTCTTTTACGGTCGTCTGATCTTTTTGCACGACTTTGAGGATGGCGCCGTCAAAATAATTCTCCATAATTTCCATCAGCTCTTTATCGCTGAGCTTCTGGATTGCGGAAAGACCCTTTGCAAGAATTTCGCCGTGGCTTCTGTGGGAGCCGAAGATCCAGTCGTTTGTATCGAGCAGATACGCCTGACCAACGGCGGACGCCTCCTGACCGATTGAAAGATGGGCCGGTCCCGGATGACTATATTTGATTCCATTGTATTCGCTCGTCGTTTTGATGCTGTTGATCATCATTTCAAATTCGCGGATAATAAACATATCCCTATAAATACGCAGGAAGTCTTCTGTGGAATAGTTTTCCTTTTCTTCTTCGATCGTTTTCTTATACTGGTTCACAGGGGTATCCTGATATTTGATCCAGCCGCTTTTTCTTACTGTTTTTTCATCAATAAATTGTGATTTTGGCATAAACGTTACCTCTTTCCTTTATAATCTATTATTATTCAAATTCAAAGATTCCCTCGCGAATCGCCTCGCAGACGGAAGGATGCGGGAAGACAAGCTTTTTCACGTCTTTTACCGGCATTTCCGTTTCGATCAGAATTCCGGCGCCGTAAATGATTTCGGAGGAATAATTGCCGATCATATGTACGCCGATGACGTTTCTGTATTTTTTGTCGATCAAAATTTTGATGATGCCGTCTCCGCCCTCGTTTTCCGCGACGTATCTTCCGGAGTACATCATGGAAAGCTTTGCGACTTCGTAATCGATGCCCTTGGCTTTTGCAGTTTCCTCCGTTTCTCCGACGCCGGCAACTTCCGGATTCGTATAAATTACGGAAGGAATTGCATTATAGCGCATGGTATCCCGAATTCCGAGAATATCGTTGATGGCCACCTCCGTTTCGCGGTAGGCCGTGTGGGCAAGCATCGAATAGCCGTTGACGTCTCCGGTAGCATATACGCCGGCAATGTTTGTGCGGCCTTTATTGTCCGTTTTGATTTTGCCCCGTTCCGTTTCCACTCCAATTGTTTCCAGGCCAAGCCCTTCTGTGAAGGCGCGTCTGCCGATGCTGAGCAGCACCTTATCCGAGGGAACCTCAAACGTTTTTCCTTCGGACTCGTAAATCACTTTGCCGGGCTGGACGCCGGTTACCTTGCAGCCGAGATTGAAAACGATTCCTTTTTTCTGATAATTTTTCAATAAAATTTCGGAAATTTCACGATCCGTAGGACCGGCGATCTTATCCATCATTTCCACGACGGTTACTTTTGAACCTGCCGTATTGAAATAAGAGGCCATTTCCAGACCGATGACGCCGCCGCCGATAATTGTAAGCTTTTCGGGAATTTCCTTCAGATCGAGAATTTCACGGTTTGTCAGGATAAAGCCGGACTCAAGTCCCTCCTTGACGCCGGGGATCGGAGGCGTTACCGGAACGGAACCCGTAGCGATCAGAAGCTTTGCGCCTGTATACGTTTGCTCTGCCGCCGAAACGGTGAAGCCCTCGGCCGTTCTGCCCGTGATTTTAGCCTCGGCCATTACTACGGTGACCTTATTCTTCTTCAGTTTGGACTTGATTCCGCTGACAAGCGTGTTGACTACCTTGTTTTTGCGCTCCACTACGAAGCTGTGATCGAGATGAAGCTCTTTGGCAGAAACGCCGTATTTTTCTCCATGCGCAGCGCCGTCGTAAATTTTTGCGGAATAGAGCAGAGCCTTGGAAGGAATGCAGCCCTCATTCAGACAAACTCCGCCGATAAATCGCTTTTCAATCAGCAGCGTGTTCAGTCCGGCGTGGCCGGCGCGTTCTGCAGCCAGATATCCGGCGGGACCTCCGCCGATAACAATTAAATCATATCCCATAGAAACACACCTCTTTCTTATTTAATCAGCAGCATCGTAAAATTCTCGAGATTCTTGCAGAGCTCCTGCAGGAATCTGGCGGCCGGAGCGCCGTCGAGCGCTCTGTGGTCAAAGGTCAGGGAAAGTGTCATCGCCTGATACAGCTTTGGCTCGCCGCCCACGTTCTTTACGCGGGTTTCAAGCGTATTTACACCGAGAATTCCCGTTTGGGGCGGATTGATGACGGGCGTGAAGGATTCGATTCCCATTGTGCCGAGATTCGTGATCGTAAAGGTAGCCCCCTTCAAAAGGTCCGGATTGATGGTACCGGCCTGCGCGTCCGTGGCAAGCTTCTTCGCTTCGACGGAAATTTCATTGAGCGATTTCAAATTGGCATCTCTGAGCGTCGGAACCATCAGACCTCTGGGCGTATCTACAGCGACGCCGATATGCGCGTTTTTGAAATAACGCATCGTTGTACCGTCGTTTATGAAATTCGCGTTCAGGTCCTTGTGGGCAAGAATCGTTCTCGATACGGCAAATATGATAATGTCGTTAATTGTGATATTGTTCAGGCCGAGCTTTTCCCGGTTTTCCTTAATCTGCTTTCTGAATTCCAAAATATTCGTGGCGTCGAAGGACGCGTTCAGCGTAAGCTGCGCCATCGTAGAAAGAGAAGTATGCATGGATCTGGAAATAACCTTGCGGATATTCGGAATTTTTACATCCTCGAAATCGGCGTCGGCTGCTGCCGGGGCAGCGGAAGCGGGCTCCGGAGCGGCCTCTTTTGCAGGAGCCTGCGGTGCGTTCAGATCGGATACGGAAATTTTGCCGGCAAAACCGCTGCCGCTCATGCCGTCCTTCGCAAAGGCCTCTGCGGCATACGTCGTATTGCCGCCCGCAGCGACAAACGCTTTGACATCTTTTTCAACGATTCTTCCGTACGGTCCCGAGCCTGCAAGAAAGGCCGGATTGACGCCGGCGCGCTCTGCCAGCGCCCTGGCTCTGGGAGAAATAAAATATTTTCCGTCTGAAGCCGCAGCCGGAATGGACTCCGCCGGCGCGGAAGAGACGGGCTGCGCGTGCAGGACCGGCTCCTGGGGCACAGCGGCAGCTGCCGGAGCCGCGGAAGACGCGTGAGGATCAAATTCCGCATATCCGTCGCCGGGCGCACCGATGACGCAGACGTTTGTAAGACAGGGAACGTCGTCGCCCTCGCTGAAAAAGATAGCGAGCACGGTACCGTCGAATTTGGATTCTTCGTCAAACGTCGCCTTGTCCGTTTCGTATGTAAAAAGGTTGTCGCCGACTTTTACTTTATCGCCGACCTTCACGTTCCACTTTGAAATGATGCAGCTCTCTACGGATTGCCCCTGACGCGGCATAATAACGGGATTCGCGTTAGACTTGGGCGCCGCGGGAGCCGGAGCGGGTGCAGCCGGGGAAGCGGGAGCAGCCGGAGCCTGCGGCTGCGCGGGCGCAGCTTCCGCTTTCGCGCCGTTCGGAGAAAATACGGAGAAATCCTCTCCCTCGTTTCCGATGACGCAGACGTTTGTAAGACAGGGAACGTCGTCGCCTTCCTCAAAAAAATGAACCAACATGGTACCTTCAACTTTTGCTTCCTCGTCGAATGTAGCCTTGTCGGTTTCATAAGTAAATAACGTGTCTCCTGGGACGACCTTGTCTCCAACTTTCTTGGCCCAATTAGAAATGATACAGCTTTCAACTGACTGCCCCTGCCGGGGCATGATAACCGGTGTCGCCATTCAAAAACCTCCTTGGTCTGTTATATATTTACAACTACATGTTATAATCTAACACAAGTCTGTTAAATTGTAACACCGACAGACCGGATCGTCAACCGGAAAATATGAACTTTCAGGAAAGAAGTTTTCTCCCAAACAAAACGCAAAATCAGAACGTCAGCGCCTCGTCGAGCTTGGAGACGGCGCGGATCATCAGCTCGGTATTTAATTTAAAATCGGAAACGCGGATGAATTCATCGGCGGCATGCATATGATTGTCGTCTCCAGGCACCTCCGGGCCGAAGGCGACGGCCCCCGGAATCCCGTGCGCATAGGTGCCTCCGCCGGTTGCAAGTGCTTTTGCCGGCTTGCCGGAGGCTTCTTCGTAAACGGAGAGCAGCGTGCGGACCAGCAGAGAATCGGGCGGGGTATGGTGCGGCTCGGACGCGTGGTATCCCTTCAGCGCAAAGCCGCCGGCGTCAAGCGTCTTGCGCAGAAGCTGCAGAAGCGTGCCGCCGGTTTGACCAAGCGGGAACCGGATATCAAACGTTCCTGTGAAATCCGGAGCGCGGTAGGAAAGCACGTCGAAGGAGGCCGTAAGGGCTCCGGAAACGGAATCGGCACAGGAAATGCCAAGCGACGTTCCGTCCGTTTCCCCGTGCGGAAACAACGCAGCAATTTCCTCCCAATCCGGCTCCAAAAGCGACAGAAGGGCAATCAAACCAGTAACAGCATTTTCCCCTGTACTGGGAGCAGAGGCGTGGGCGCTTTTGCCGGCTGCCAGAATTCTGTATCTTCCTCCGCCTTCCGGGGTAAAGTCATACCGAATCCCGGAGGGGGAACGGGCGGCAGCGGCATACAGCTCTTCCGCAGAAAAACCGGAAACAAGCGCTTCGGCCCGATCGGGAACGGCGTTTACCGCACCGCCTCCGGAGGCGGACTCTACCATTTTTCCCGGAGCGGAGGGGCGGAGCGTTTTTAGAAAAGAAGCGACGGCTCTGCCTTTTTCCGTATTGATCACAGGATAGCCAGCGTCCGGCGTAAAGATGATCGGAGGAAGCGATTCTCGCTGCCTGTAGGAGGAAAGATCCTGAGAACCGCATTCCTCATCGGTGCCGACGAGCAGCCGGACGCCATGCCTGAGCGGCGGACAGAAATCTTTCAAATATTTCATTGCATATAATACGGAAACAAGCGGCCCTTTGTCGTCGATCGCACCGCGTCCGTATATTTTGTCTCCGTCAAGCGTGGCGCGGTAAGGGGCGTGGATCCAGCCGGTTCCGGCAGGAACCACATCGGCGTGACATAAAATGCCGATCGCCGGTTCAAGGCCGTCGGATAAATCGACGATTCCCATCTGGTTTTCGTAATTGCGAATGGCAAGCCCCATTTCGGAAGCCGTTTTCAGGACCTCCTCCAGCACGCGCCGCGCTTCTTTTCCAAAGGGCGCGCCCGGCTCCGCGCTGCTTCTCACGCTGGGAATCCGGATCAGCCGGTCCAGACATTCCAGCATACCGCCGAATTCCAGATCAATAAAATCTCTGATTTCCATATCAAACCCTCCGAGCCTTTCAATCTTCCTTTCTATTCTACCGGAATAAATAATGATGCGCAAGGTTGACAAGCTCTTTAAAAATATTGTAAAATCCGCTTTGATTAAAATATTTTCCGGGAGCCGAGGAGAGAAATTTGTATTTAAAAAGATTAGAGATGCAGGGCTTTAAGTCCTTTGTGGATAAAACCGTACTGGATTTCAATAAGGGAATCACGGCAGTCGTCGGCCCGAACGGAAGCGGTAAGAGCAACATTTCTGACGCCGTAAAATGGGTTCTCGGAGAACAAAGCCCTAAGACGCTCAGAGGCAGCCGTATGGAGGATGTGATCTTTTCCGGTACGGAAAACAGGAAGCCCGTGGGGATGGCGGAAGTCTCTCTGGTCATGGATAACGAAGACCGTTTTCTGAATATCGATTTCAGCGAGGTAAAAATTACACGCCGGCTTTATCGTTCCGGCGACAGTGAATATCTGATCAACAACGCGCAGTGCAGGATGAAGGACATTCATCTCTTATTTGCCGACACCGGAATTGGAAAGGACGGCTATTCTTTAATTGGTCAGGGCAGGGTAGACGAAATCCTGAACAGTAAATCGGAGGACCGAAGAAATATTTTTGAAGACGCCTCCGGCATTATGAAGTACAGAATGCGAAAGCAGGAAAGTGAACGAAAGCTGAATCTGACGGAGCAGAATCTCCTGCGCGTTGGGGATATCGTTTCCGAGCTTGCGCAGCAGTTGAAGCCTTTGGAGAAGCAGGCCGAAACGGCGAAGAAATATCTGGATTATAAATATGAGCTGCGCGGCATTGAGGTCGGCGTGCTCGTGGATGGAATCGATTTTGCGGAAGAGCGCCTGAAAAAAATCATCGATGACATTGAAATTTTAACGCAGGACAGAACCGAAGCCGAAAAATCATTGGAACGCATCCGGCGCGAAAATTCAGAAAAAACGGAAAAAGCAGGACTGCTTTCCGGCCTGATCAACGCCAGCAAAGAAAAATCGTATGCGCTGGAAAAAAAGATCGAGCGTCTGAAAAGCGAAATGGAAATCAATCGGGAAAAGATTAAAAGCGCCGAGGAAAATAAAAACAGACTGACCGCCGAACGAGAGCAGCAGAAGCAAAGGAACGGAGCGTACGAGCTTCGCATCGAGGAAACGGAGCGGGAACGTTCGGAGGCGCAGAAAACGCTGGAGGCAGAGCTCGCAGAGATGGAAGCGCTGCAGGAGGAATATCGCGCCGATTTCAAGGCCTCCGAAGAAATCCGAAAAGAGGTTTCCGCCGCATCAGAGGCGATTCTGGAAATCAAGCTGCAGCAGGGAAACACGCGCAGCGCCGCCGAATCGTATCAGAAGCAAATCGAAATGATCACCGACAGAAAAAACGCCATTGAGGAAGAGCTGGCCGTTCTGGATTCCAGCACTGCCATTGCGGCGGAGGAAATCGAAGCGGCGGAGGAAAACCGGCAGAAAACAGAGGAATCCCTTGAGGATGCCAAACAGCTTTATAAAAATAAAACGGAAGCGCTGGAGACGGCAAAAAGCGGAGAAAAAAAAGAATCGGAGCGTGCCTCTGCCTTATCCGCGCGTCTTCAGGGAGATACGGCGCGCCTCAAAGCAATCCGGGAAATGGAGGCAGATTACGAGGGATACGCCTACAGCGTTAAGAAGGTTTTGTCGCTGTGTAAATCGAATCCGGACTTTGGAAGAGGCATTTGCGGCGCCGTAGCGCAGATTCTGCGCGTCCCGGCAGAATATGAAACCGCAATTGAAACGGCGCTTGGTCAGGCATACCAAAACATTGTGACCGAGACGGAGGAAGACGCCCAAAAGGCGATCGAATATCTGAAAAAGGGAAGATACGGCAGAGCGACGTTTCTGCCGCTGACTGCGGTAAACGGCCGGCCGCTCGATCCGGAAACAGTCCGCATGCTGGAACGAGCGGAAGGCTTCCTGGGCACGGCCTCCGGACTTGTGCAATTCGACGGAAAATACAAAAAAGCGGTCGAGAGCCTGCTCGGACGCGCCGCCGTCTTCGATCGTCTCGATCATGCGCTGCTCTTTGCGGGCAGAACGCGTTACGCCGTCATGTGCGTTACACTGGACGGAGATATCCTGCGAACCTCGGGAGCGATTACAGGAGGCAGCACAGAAAAAGGACGCGCCTCCGCCGGAACGCTTTCCAGAACGAGAGAAATTCCAGAGCTGGAGAAAGCAGTGGCGGAAAACGGCGCTTTACTCACACGCATCCGCAAAACGGTCGATTCCTATCAGACGTCTGCGCAAGGAATCGAAAAAGAACGCGAAGCGCTCATGAAGGAAATGCGTGCCTTGGAGGTTTCACTTTCTCAATGGACGGCAAAATGCACGGCAATGCGAGACCGGCAGGCCGGCGAAACGGCGCGCAGGGAACGACTTGTAGCGGAGCTGAAGCTCCAGATCAGCAATATGCTGGATGCGCGGCGCGCGATTGAATCGGCAGAAGAAACACAGGCGCAGCTCGCAGAGGAGCAGTCCAAGGCGGAAGAACGGCTGCGTCTGGCGGACCTTCGCAGAGAAGAAGCAGAACGGTTCCTGGAAGCAAAAAACCAGAGTCTGATGGAGCGGAGAGTTAAAGAAGCCGATCTCCGCGCCCGGCTCCAAAAGGCAGAGGAGGATCGAAAACGATACGAGCTTTCCCTCTCTGAGGGGAAGGAACAAATCGAATATTGCAGCCTACAGATCCAGGACTGCGAAACAGCGGTCCGCCAGCTTGAAAACAGCAATACAGAGAATGAAATTTCCATTGCCGGCATTTCCGATGAACGGCAGGCGGAAGCCGAAACGCAGAGAAATTACGAAGAAATGAAACGGGAAATTGACGCGGAGCTCGGCGGAATGCTCGGCAGAATTACGGAAATCAGCGAGCAGATTGCGCGCTGTACGGATCATCTGAATCAGGCGGAAATCAAAAAGGTACGGGAAGAAAGCGAGATCAACGCAAATAAAAACAGATTGTGGGAAGAATACGAGCTGGCGTATTCTGCGGCAAAGGAGCTGACGGGAGGAAAACGTACGGAAAATTATACGGAAGCATCCCGCCGCATTAAAGAGCTGAAAACCAGTATAAAGGCGCTCGGCGCGGTAAACGTCAATGCCGTGGAGGAATACGAAAGCACAAAAGAGCGCTACACGTTTCTTTCCGCCCAGATGGAGGACCTCGGCGAAGCAAAAGCAAAGCTTCAAAAAGTTATTTCGGATCTGAACGCCGTCATGCGCCGCCAGTTCTCGGAGCAGTTCCGTCTGATCCGTGAAAATTTTAAAGAGGTTTTTCGACAGCTGTTCGGCGGCGGGAAGGCAGACATTGTTCTGGATGAAACGCAGGATATCCTGGAATGCGGAATCGAAATTCAGGCGCAGCCTCCCGGGAAAAAACTCCAGAATATGCTTTTGCTTTCCGGCGGAGAGCGCGCGCTGACCGCAATTGCACTGCTGTTTGGAATTTTGAAAATGCATCCGTCCCCGTTCTGCCTTTTGGACGAAATCGAAGCGGCGCTGGATGACGCCAACGTATACAGGCTTTCGGAATATTTGCGTCAAATCGATGGAGGCACGCAGTTTATTCTGATTACCCATCGGAAAGGCACGATGGAAAACGCCGGCTCTCTTTACGGCGTAACGATGGAAGAAAAGGGAATTTCGAAAGTAATATCACTGAGAATGGATTCATAAGCGGAATAGGGAAAGGAGATGCCGGCTATGGGATTTTTCGATAAGCTGAAAAGCGGGCTTAAGAAAACAAAGGATAGCTTTCTGGGAACGGTTGATACGATTCTCGCGGGATTCGGAAAAATTGACGAGGCGCTTTTTGAGGAATTGGAAGATGTGCTGATCTCGTCCGACTTCGGCGTGCAGACGACGGAAGAAATCCTGAAAAAGCTGCGGGAATCTGTAAAAACGAAGAAGCTTACGGAGGCCTCGCAGATCCGCTCCGAGCTGCAGGAGATTATTGCCGGTCTGCTCGATATCGGAGCGCGCGGCCTTGATTTGGACGACGTGCCTGCAGTTATTACGGTGATCGGCGTAAATGGCGTCGGGAAAACGACATCCATCGGTAAAATTGCCCATCTGTACAGGAACGCAGGGAAAAAGGTGCTTCTTGCGGCAGGCGATACGTTTCGTGCGGCGGCGGGCGATCAGCTTGCAATCTGGGCAGAACGCTCCGGGGCGGAGCTGATCCGGCAGGCAGAGGGCGCGGATCCCGCGGCAGTATTGTTTGACGCCTGCAGAGCCGCAAAGGCCAGAGGCGCTGACGTTTTGATCTGTGATACGGCGGGACGGCTCCACAACAAGAAAAATCTTATGGATGAGCTTGCGAAGATGGCGCGCATCGTGGCCAGAGAGCTGCCGGACGTTCGGCGTGAAACATTTCTTGTACTGGACTCCACGACGGGACAGAACGCGGTAAATCAGGCCAAGGCATTTTCCGAGGTGGCGGAGCTGACCGGAATCGTCCTTACAAAGCTGGACGGCTCCTCTAAAGGCGGCATTATCGTCTCCATTTGCAATGAACTGAACATTCCGGTCCGTCTGGTCGGCGTAGGAGAAGGCATCGAGGATATGCATCCCTTTTCACCGGAGGACTATGTAAGAGCGCTGTTTGAATAAGCGGGAGAAAGCCTATGACACAGGACCTGCATTCACATACGTATTTTTCTGCCTGCGGCGCGGATGATCCTGAGCTTCTGATTTTGAAAGCCATTGAATCCGGAATCGACGTGTTCGGCATATCGGATCACAACTACGGAATCGGCGATAAAAAACGCAGCTACTTCAGCCTTCTGACAGAGCTTCAGCAGAAATACAGCGGAAAAATCCGCCTTTTCCGAGGAATTGAAATCGCCACGGTAAACGGTCTTTGCCTTGCGCCGGGAGAGGATATTTCCTATTTCGACTATTGCCTTGTAGAACATATCGACAGGCCGGACAGCTGCGTCGGCGGGGAAAATATCATATCGTTTTCCAAGCGCTGCGGCTGTCCAACAGGGATCGCACATACGGATCTGTTTTCTTATCTGGAACGCAAAGGATCAGATCCGGAAGCATATTTTGCCGGGCTGGCGGAAAACGGAATTTTCTGGGAGATGAACGTCAACTACGATTCCGTTCATGGCTACAGGGAGCATTCGTACGTTCAGGCCTTTCTGAACAGCAGGGAGCAGCAGAAGCTCGTGAAGAACGCAGGCGTTTGTCTCAGCGTAGGATTTGACAGCCACAGACTCGGCGAATACCGGAAGGAGCGCGTAAAGCAAATGTGCGATTTTTTGGAAAATCTGGGAATCCCGCTTTTTATGCCGGAAAAGGATATTGTATTTAAAAAGTGATTCATATATAATTTCACGGTATGCTTTTGGATTATGACGAAAATTAAGGGGTGCATTTATGGACAAAACCATTTTAACGCTCGGAAGCGGCTGGCGGATCGCTTACGAGGAAAATTATATCTGCCGGGAATACGCGGATAAGATCCGGGACGTTGCGTCGCTGAAAGAAAAAAAGCTGCCCGAGATTCCTGCGAGCGTTCCCGGAAATTTTGAGCTTGACCTTTATCATGCCAATGTCATCGGGGATCCGTTTTTCGGACTTAACCCTCTGGCAATGCAGGACCTCGAAAATCGGCATGTATGGTATTACAACGAATTTGACCTCAGCGATCCGGACGGCACGGAGTACATAAAATTTGAAGGAATCGACACCATCGCGGACATTTACGTGAACGGCGCTTTGGTGCGCCACACCGACAATATGTATCTTTCTTACGAAATCGAGCTTCCTGATTTGAAGAACGGCAGAAACGAGCTGGTGGTCCATATCTGGCCGGCTTCCATTGCCGCAAGGGATTTCCGCCTGCCGCCGTCGAGCAATGCACAGGAATATGCGTATGATTCGCTTTATCTTCGCAAGGCGCCGCATATGTTCGGATGGGATATCATGCCCCGGATCGTATCGTGCGGGATCTGGAAGCCCGTTTCCATTCTGCGCAGGAAGGCCGACCGCATTGACGATGCGTTTCTGTACACGACCGGTATCGATCCTGCGGGGCGCTCTGCCGCCGCATCCATTTTTTTCCACGTGGACGTCTCAAGAGACCTTTTGAAGGAGTATTCTCTGGAAGTGGAAGGGATCTGCGGGGAAAGCCGATTCTACTTCAAAAAGAGGCTTTGGCATACGGAGGGCCATTTCCGTTTTTGGATCCAGAACTGCAAATATTGGTGGCCGAAAAACGCAGGAGAACCAAATCTTTATGAAACGAAAGTGAATTTATATTATCAAGACGAGCTGTGCGATACATATACGGTGAATTTCGGCGTACGGACCGTAGAGCTCGATCGGACAAACGTCACGGACGAGGAAGGCCACGGCGAGTTCTGCTTTAAGATCAACGGCAAGAAAGTATTTGCCATGGGATCGAACTGGGTTCCGGTAGACGCGTTTCATTCCAATGATATTAACAGGCTTCCGAAAGCGCTTGAGATGCTGGACGACCTGGGCTGCAATATCACGCGCTGCTGGGGCGGCAATGTTTATGAGGATGATTTCTTCTTTGATTTCTGTGACCGGCACGGGATCATGGTGTGGCAGGATTTTGCCATGGGCTGCGCTGTATATCCGCAGGAACGTAAGTTTTTCGAAATGCTGGAGACCGAAGCGAAGCATATTATCAGGCGCTTGCGCAACCATGCGTCCCTTGTGCTGTGGGCCGGAGACAACGAGGGCGACTACGCGTATCAGGACTGGGGCGGCATTCGCAGAAACCCGGATAAAAATATCGTAACGCGCGAAGTGCTGGCAAGAGCCTGCGAGGCATATGACTTTACCCGCCCATACCTCCCGAGCTCTCCCTATATTACCGAAGAATCTTATGTCGGAGGAAAACCGACGTCCGAAGATCATCTGTGGGGCCCGCGCGATTATTTCAAGGGGCCGTACTATAATACGACCGTATGCCATTTTGCAAGTGAAACGGGTTATCATGGCTGCCCGTCTCCGGAGTCTCTGAAAAAATTCCTTTCGAAGGAAGAGCTTTGGCCGTGCTTTAAGGAAAACGGCCTTTCCAAGGACGAATGGCAGGTGCATGCCGCCTGCATGGAGCTGCTTCCGGACGTCGCATATTCTTACAGAATCCGGCTGATGGCAAACCAGGTAAAGACGCTGTTCGGTAAAACGGAGGCGCAGGATCTGGAGAACTTTGCAAAGCAAAGCCAGATTTCGCAGGCGGAAGCAAAGAAATTCTTCATTGAACGCTTCCGGGCTTCAAAATGGAGAAGGACCGGCATTATCTGGTGGAATCTTTTAGACGGCTGGCCGCAGATTTCGGATGCGATCGTAGACTATTATTTCACGAAAAAGCTTGCGTACCATTTTATTAAACGGTCTCAGAATCCCGTATGCCTGATGTTCCGGGAACCGGAGAACGGCTTCCTGCCGCTGTACGGCGTGAACGATACGACAGCGGACGCCGAGATTTCTTTTGCCGTGAAAAACATTACGGAGGACGGAAGGCTCGTGCTGGAAGGGGAAGCGCTGCTTCCGGCTGACGCGTCGACGCGGATCGGAGAGCTGAAGCTGAAAGACGGTGAGAAGAACTTCTACCTGATCGAATGGCAGAAGGAGGGCAGGACGCATCGCAACCATTATTTTACGAACATTATAGATATCGACTACGACGCTTACCTGAAAGCGCTGGAGAAATGCGGCTTTGACGAATTTGAGGGCTTTTGATGAAACACACAAGAAATAATACGCTCTGCTTACCGGGCAGAATTTTAATTTTAACGCTCTGTCTTGCCGCTCTTTGCTGCGGCTCCTTTTCCGCTGCAGAAGACGGCGGTCAATCCTCCGTGATTGTGGGAAATACCAGAGAGACAGTTTCGCTGGCAGGAGAATGGGAATCTTTTACGGACGATGCGTCTGGCGGGGAAATTCCCCAATCGGTTCCGGAAACGCTTGTTTCCGGCGGCACGGTTTCCCTTCCTTCTTATTCAGCGCTTCCGGAGGGGGAGACGCGTATATGGTATCGGAAAACGATTTCTCTGGCGAATCCTCCGGCAGAAGTTGTCCTGCTTGATTTCGGTTCATCCCAGGGAGCTGCGGCGGTCTATGTAAACGGTGCTCTGGCCGGGGAAAATATCGCGCCGCTGCTGCATACGGGGGAAAATACGATTGTGCTGCTTGAACAGACCTCGGACGCGTCTGTATTCGGTGCCTGCTTTGCAGATCGGATTGAGCTGGTTTTCAGCAGCGCTCCGGCGATTGTTTCGGTGGATTCTGAGACGGATCCGGAGGCCGGTACGGTTTCTTTTGCGCTTAGCCTATTTAATCCGCGGGAGGAAGACGTGAAAACGGACGTTTCGATTACCGTTTACGATCCGGACGGTGCGGAAAAGGGCTCGTTTCTTCTGGAAGGAATTGATATTCTGGCTGGGGGAAATACTACCGCGAACGTTTCCGGGATTGAAATCGAGGATTTTACCGAGAAAAACGTCTGGACGGCGGAAAATCCATACGTTTACACTGCGGAGATTGTTACCTCGGGAGATCGTATTACGGTGCCGTTTGCCCTGCGCGGCGGACAGCTGTTCGGCACGGAAGGATACCGTTACGGTATGGACCTGATCGTATCCGATTTTTTTGCGAACCCGAAGAATTCGGGATACACCTGGAACCGGGAATGGATCAATTCTTTTTTTGAATTGCTCAAAGAAATCGGCTGGAACGTAGTCGCTTACCGCAGCGGCGCGCTGCCGGAGCTTTGGCAGGAAACGGCGCTGTATCAGGGGATCCTGCTGGTCGATCAGAATGGGAATGAGGAATGGGCAGAGGCGCAGGATGCGCTTTGGACACAGGAAACAGACCTGGCTGCGAAATGTGAGGAACTCAAGCAGAACGATGCCGACGGCGTAATCGTACCCGTTTTATATAGCGCGGCGGAGGGCCTGTACAGCGACGCCCCGGCATTTTCCGGCGTCGGCAAAATGCGCCTGAAAAATATTTTCACAGGGACCGGTGCTTCTGCGCCTGCCGAGGAAGCTCCTCAGGAGGAAGGAAACGCCTTCGTTCGCTTTTTTCAGGGAATCGTCTCGTATTTTAAAGAGATGATCAATAAAACCTTTATCCGCGACAATCGGTACAAGCTGTTTCTGGAGGGCCTGGGGAATACGCTGCTCGTGGCGGTGGCCTCGACGGGCTTCGGTGTCATCATCGGAATGCTGATCGCGATCGTTAAGGTGTGGAACCATCAGACGATCCTTGCAAAAAAGAAAAATCCTGTGCTGCGTTTTCTGAATTTCCTTGCGGAATTTTATACGACCGTGATCCGCGGCACGCCGGTCGTGGTGCAGCTTCTGATTACTTATAACGTCATATTCGTTTTCTCGGACAGAGCGGTATTAATTGGTATTTTTGCTTTCAGCATCAATTCTGGCGCTTACGTTTCTGAGATCATACGGGCGGGAATCAATTCCGTGGATAAGGGACAGACCGAGGCGGGACGTTCGCTCGGACTTTCGCAGGTTACGACGATGAAGAGCATCGTGCTGCCGCAGGCATTTAAAAACATCCTGCCGGCTCTTGGCAATGAGTTTATCGCGGTACTGAAGGAAACCTCAGTAATCGGATATCTCGGAGTGATCGACCTGACGCGAGCCGGAGAATTGGTTCGGAGCCGGACGGCGGATGCGTTCTTTACGCTTTTATTCGTGGCGCTGATTTATCTGATCCTCGTATTCGGATTGTCTGCCGTATTTAAGCGGTTTGAAAGGAGATTGAACAGAAGTGATCGAAACTGAAAATCTCGTAAAGACGTTTGACGGCAAAAAAATCGTATTAAACGGCATCAGCGAGAAAATTCACAAAAATGAAAAGGTTGTCGTGATAGGGCCTTCCGGCTCAGGAAAGAGCACATTTCTGCGTTGCCTGAACCTTCTGGAAACGCCGACGAGCGGAAAGGTGCTTTTTAAAGGCGTGGATATTACGGCGCCAAACGTGGATATTAATAAAATCCGCTGCAGCATGGGGATGGTTTTTCAGCATTTTAATTTATTTCCTCATTTTACGATTTTGGAAAATATTTCTTTTGCTCCGGTGAAGCTGAAGCTGCAAACAAAGGAAGAGGCGGCGGAAAATGCGAACCGGCTGCTGAAACGGATCGGGCTTGCGGACAAGGTCAACGCTTATCCTTCCATGATTTCCGGCGGACAGAAGCAGCGTGTTGCGATCGTGCGGGCGCTTGCCATGAATCCGGAGGTCATGCTGTTCGACGAACCGACGAGCGCGCTGGATCCGGAAATGGTAGGCGAGGTGCTGTCTCTGATGCATGAGCTGGCGGATGAAGGCATGACGATGATTGTGGTAACACACGAGATGGGATTTGCAAAAGAGGTGGCGAACCGCGTCCTGTTTATGGACGAAGGCGTGATCATCGAACAAAACACGCCGGAGGAGCTGTTTGGAAATCCGCAGCACGCACGGACGAGGGACTTTCTTTCTAAGGTTTTATAATAATAGCCCACAGACGGAAAATCAGGGGATTTCCCACCCGTTTTCATACAGTTTTGAGTGCCCCCGGCAGATGGCCGGTCTATATTCAGTTGTATGGTCAAGGGGAGCAGGCCCCGATTGACAGGCTCTGTACCCATATCTCGGCATTTCGTGGTCTTTCAGCGTGTC
>CAJFUB010000040.1 GCA_904420095.1 uncultured Clostridia bacterium | reverse complement strand
TTTCGCGGTGCGGAGCAGAAGCTCCAGCTTTTCCAGGTACGCCTCTTCCCGATACAGTCTGTTTGCCATGGCAAACGCCCTCCCCCCTTGGCTTGTTCTGTCCTTCATTTTACGCCTCCGACCTCCCGCTGTCCGTCGAATTTTGACGAACCGCCGCCTTTTTTTAACATGGATTTCCTTTACAAAGCATAGGGATTTTTTTATAATAAAAAAGTGTGTTTATTAACGCTCTGTAAGAGCGGAACGGAGGCATTTTATGAGTTTGGATGTCAGGGAGTTGAGCAAATCATTTGGCGGTAAAATTGCCGTGGATCAAATTTCTTTTGCGATAGACGAACCGGGCGTTTTCGGCCTGATCGGTACGAACGGAGCCGGGAAGACTACAACCATTCGAATGATACTGGGAATCATGTCCTCGGATCACGGCACGGCAGAATGGAACGGAAAGCCGATCCGAAGGGAAACCCTGAATTTCGGCTATATGCCGGAGGAACGCGGCCTTTATATGAAAAACAAAGTCATTGATCAGCTCGTTTACTTCGGAATGCTTCGCGGCATGGAAAAGTCGGCGGCAAAGCAAAACGCATTGAAACTCATGAAACGCCTTGGAATCTCAGAGTACAGCGATATGCAGGCGGAAAAGCTCTCCAAGGGCAACCAGCAGAAGGTACAGCTTGCCGCCACGCTCATCCACGATCCGGAACTGATTTTTCTGGACGAGCCGTTTTCCGGACTTGATCCAGTAAACGCGGAAGTGCTCCGGGATCTGATTCTTGAGCTTGTAGCGGAGAAAAAGTTTATTGTGCTCAGCAGTCACCAGATGACGACGGTCGAAGAATTCTGCAGGGATATTCTAATCCTTCATCACGGAAAAACAATTTTAAAAGGGAATCTCAGCGAAATCAAAAGCGGCTACGGGCGCACAAATTTGGTGATCCGACCGGAGGAAAAGGACCGGACAGCGGTCGAACAAATATTGGAAGCATCTGGCCTTACGCTGATAGAAAAGCGCGCATATGAGTACGAATACGGGATCAGAGGAGAAGCGGATGCTGTTGCGATCCTGAAAGCCATGATAGAGAAGGAAATCTATCCGTTAAAATACGAGGTCAAGGAGCCGTCGCTCCAGGAAATTTTTGTGAGAAGCGTGGAAGCTTCCGAAAGGGGGAACGTGAAATGAAGCAAATCGGAATCATTATGCAATATACTTTTAATGACGCCATTCGGAAAAAAGCATTCAAAATTTCGACCGTTATCGTTGTTTTACTGATCGCCCTTCTCTGCGCTCTGCCTCGTGTGATCGCATCTTTTGACGACGGCGACAGCAGCGCTGAAGAAGAGCAAACTGCGGCGGCTTCCTACGCCGGGAAATGCTACTATATCGACGATCAAAATCTGATCCCGGGAGGCGCCGAGGCGCTGCAAAGCTATTTTATCAATACGGAAATCCTGACGGGCTCCGGGGAAAGCCTTGCTCAATACAAAGACGAGATCGGCGAGGACGGAACGGTATCCGCCATAGTAATAACAAAAAGCGAAGCCTCCGCCGTACCTGGAATACAAATCATAACAAAGGACTTTATGAGCGGGATCAGCGGGGACGGAGCAGCGGAGGCCCTCACGGAAGCGTATGTATCCGATCTGCTGACGGCGCAGGGCGTCGCCCCGGAAACAATCGAGCTGACAAAAACAAAGCTGACGTACGAGAGTCAAATGGCGGGCTCGATGAATTTGAGCGGCTATATTATGGGAATCCTTGTAACGGTTCTCATTTTCTATGCGATATATTATTACGGATACGGCGTATCCATGTCGATTGCTACCGAGAAAACCTCGCGCGTTATGGAGACGCTCGTCGTATCGGCAAAGCCGTCCCATATTTTAATCGGAAAATGCCTGGGCATGGGGCTGCTCGGAATCTGTCAGTTTGTAATCGTGCTCCTGTCGGGCGTACTGTTTTATAAGCTGTTTATTCCTGAAAACTTTGTTCTTATGGGCATGCCGCTGACGCTGGATGCGTTCACATACAAATCCGCGATTCTCATCGGCGTCTATTTCCTGCTCGGATACGCGCTCTACGCCGTGCTGAACGCAGTATGCGGCGCTTCCGTCAGTAAAATTGAGGATTTGAATTCCGCAATGATGCCGGTTATGCTGGTTGCTATGATTTCCTTTTTCATCGGATATTTTACGGCGATTTCCGGATCCGGCAGCTCTTTATTCCAGAAAATCGCGATGTATGTGCCGTTCTGTTCTCCGTTCATATTGCCGTTCCGCCTCCTGAACGGAGACGTTGCTGCTCTTGACATCACAATTTCCATCGCGCTGCTGATCGCCGCAATTATTATAATAACGATCATATCGATTCGAATTTATTCGGCATCCGTGCTTCACTACGGAAAGCGGATGAAATGGAAAGATCTGTATAAGACAAAGATCTGATTGAAAAAATTTTATTGAAGGAGCTGCATAAGAATGCTGATCGGTTGGAGTGAAATCGACATTACGCCGAAAAAGAAAATAAAGCTTGCGGGGCAATTTTACGAAAGAATTTCGGAATTTACGGAAAGCCCGATTTGCGTGATTGCAATGGCAATCAGCACGGAGGAGGATCACGCGGTATTCTGCGCGTGCGATCTGGAAAGCGTCTATCCGAATCTTCTCGCGCTGGCCCGGCAGAAAATTGCACAGGCGTGCAGCGGACGTACCGCGCCCGGACCGGATCCCGCAAAGGTAATGGTATCGGCTACCCACACGCATACGTCATACGAATACAAGGGTGAAGACAAACGCGATTCTTCCCTGAGCGTGCTTGCACGGGTGCTGCCCGAATCCATGAAATACGTGCCGAAGGTTGCCGCAGAAGACGTTGTAACATCGGAGGAGGCGCTGGAATTCCTTTCCGAAAAAATCGCGGAGGCAGTTCTGACCGCATGGGACAGCAGGGAAGAAGCGTTTTATGCAAACGAATTCGGAAGAGCCGCCGTCGGCATGTGCCGCCGCGCCGTATACGACGACGGAACCGCCAAAATGTGGGGCGATACGGACCATGCAAATTTTGACTGTCTGGAAGGCGGAAACGATTCCGGAATCGAATTGCTCTATACCTTCGATCGGAATAAAAAACCCACCGGCGTTGTTGCCAATATTGCCTGCCCCTCTCAGGTGCTCGAGCAGCGCAGCTTTATTTCCTCCGACTACTGGGGAAAAGTCCGGCAGTACCTCCGGGAGGAATTCGGTCCGGCCTTTCATGTGCTTGGACTGTGCAGCGCCGCAGGCGACCAGTGCCCGCGGGATTTGATCCGGTGGGTTGAGCCGGAAACGCCGATCGATGATCCGAACGTCATTCGGATTCATCCGCTGAAGCGCAGAGCCGATCCGTCGATGTTTGACATCAAAGGCTGCTGCAGGGTAGGACGCCGCATTGCAGACGAGATCCTTGCAGTCTCCCGGGAAATCGAAGAATATCATACGGATGGGATTTTCAGACACCGCGTTCTGAAGCTTCGCCTTCCGCTCAGACGCGTAACGATCTCCGAATATGAAGCCGCAAAGCGCGAATTGGACGAATATATTAAAAGCTGCGGCGCTTCCGGCGAATTTACTTTTAAGGACAATGCTGCAATGCATGTGTGCGCCGGCGTCATGGCGCGCTACGAGCATCAGCAGGATACGGACCTGCACGACGCAGAGGTCCACGTCATCCGGCTCGGAGAGATTGCGTTTGCTACAAACAGCTTTGAACTGTTCCTGGACTACGGCAACAGGATCCGCGCAAGAAGCAAAGCGCAGCAGACCTTTCTGATTCAGCTCTGCTGCGGATCGGACGGCTATCTTCCGACGGAAAAGGCTGAACGCGGCAGCCACTACAGCGCGTATGTATCCAGCGGAGTAACGGGCCATGCAGGCGGAGATCTGCTCGTACGGGAAACGCTGGAAACCATCAGGACGCTCTTTCTGGAAAACTGAACTGAAAAAAATTTTTTTACGATGCAATAAAATTTCTTTCTGAATCATTATTTGATTGAACAGGAGGAAGTTATGTTTCTTTTTTCTATACCAGAGGAGCCTGCTCCGCAGCACGGTCAGGCGAAATATTTAGAAAACTGTATTTTCAGAATCTCCGAGGGAGACAAAGAAGCATTGGCGGGGCTTTATGAGTCGACGCATACTGCCGTATACGGTTTTGCCCTGTCCCTCTGCAAAAACATGCACGACGCGGAAGACGTTCTGCAGGACGTCTTCGTACAGATCTGGAACGCCGCCGGGCAGTATACCGCGGCAGGCAAACCGATGGCATGGATTTTCACGATAACGCGGAATCTTTCTCTGCAGTGTCTCAGACAGAAGGGCAGGCTCGTTCCGCTTCCGTCGGAGGAATTGCAGGAACACTTAGAAGAGTCGCCGCAGCTTACAAGCGAGGACCGGATCGTCCTCGAGGCGCTGCTGGACTCGCTGCAGGACGATGAGCGCCAGATCGTGGTATTACATGCATTATCCGGTATGAAGCACCGGGAAATCGCGTCGTTTTTGCAGCTCCCGCTTCCGACTGTTCTGTCCAAATACCGCCGCGCGATCAAAAAGCTCGGCAATATTGTGAAGGAGGCAGATTCCCTATGAAACAGAAAGAAGTAGAGCAGCGCGTCCGCAATGCGATGGAACATGCGGCGCCGGACAAAGCAGACGAGATTCTTAACGCGTGCAGTGGCCGGCCGGAAGCGTCGGAAGCGCCGCTGCCGGAGCGCAAGAAAAAATCCTCTCATATTATGCGGATCTGCGCCGCAGCAGCGGCTGCAGTCATCGTGTTCGTATCCGTCTGGCTGATTGCAGGCTACCGTACGACCAGAACAGTCGATTCCATCGTAATGCTGGACGTGAACCCGAGCTTCAGCCTTTCCGTGAACGCAAAGGAAACGGTTCTGGCCGTTGAAGCGCTGAACGAAGACGCCAGGAGCGTGCTCGGCGACATGGAATTATCCGGTGTGTCGCTCGAAGTCGCAATCAATGCGCTGATCGGTTCCATGCTGCAGAACGGTTATCTGGACGAACTGCAGAATTCCATTCTAGTATCCGTGGAAAATGACGACGCCAACCGAAGCGAGCAGCTGCGCGCAAAGGTGGCGAGCGCGATTAACAGCTGTATGAGCGGCGACCAGCTGGAAGGCGCCGTTTTAAGCCAAACTGTCAGCGGCTCCGATGACGCGCTGAAGGCGCTGGCCGAACAGTACGGGATCTCGCTGGGGAAAGCAGCGCTGATTCAGGAGGTTCTTTCTCAGGACGCTACGCTCACCTTTGCCGATCTGGCGGGGCTGTCCGTAAACGAGATTGCGCTGATTTCTAACTCAAAGCAGCAGACCTCCGGTGAAATTTCCGTTTCGCAGACGGGCACGGTGAGCACAAAAGCCTATATCGGCAGGGACGAGGCGCTTGCGGCCGCCTGCGCGCATGCGGGCGTTCAGACGGAAGACCTTTTGCAGACGGAAGTGGAATTTGACAGTGAAAACGGCGTCATGGTTTATGAAGTGGAATTCAGAGTCGGCAATACGGAATATGAGTATGATATCGATGCCAAAACGGGTGAAATCCTGAAGCAGAAAATCGAAGATAAAACCCCGGGACAGGATCCCTCCACAAATCCGGGCGATCCCTCCGGAGATCAGAGCTTTATCGGGGAAGCGGCGGCACAGGAGGCCGCGCTGAAGCATGCCGGCTATTCAGCAAGCGACGCCGCCTATATCCGGAGCTCTGTGGAATACGATGACGGCCGGGCCGAATATTACGAAGTGGAATTCAGAGTCGGCAATACAGCTTACGAGTATAAGATCGATCTGTATTCTGGAGCGGTTTTAGCGCACGAAACGGAAACGCGTCCGCAATCCTCCGCCGGCGCCACGACGTCGCCTTCTGCGACTCCAACTCCCGCCCCCGCCACGCCGACGCCTGCTCCGTCCGCCCCTTATATCGGAGAGGAAGCAGCGAAAGCGGCCGCATTTGCCCACGCAGGGGTTGACGCTTCGTCAGTAGTAAAATTAGAAATAGAGTTTGATTTCGACGACGACCACGGGCCGGTATACGAAATTGAGTTTCATTCCGGCCGCATGGAGTTCGATTACGAAATTGACGCGCGAACCGGCGCAATTCTGAAAAGCGAATCGGATTTTGACGACTGATCTTTCGTCTCGGTTTTTTCCGCGCCCGGGAAAGGCTCCCGGGCGCGCATCCTTTTCAAAAAAGCCCGGGAAATTCCGCGCCCCTTCGATGACGGGCAAGCGGGCGTACGGTTATTTTTTTGTCTGCGAATGCTGCGTGTGTTCCATGCGGTAGGCGGACGGGGAAAGCCCTGTCTCCGCTTTGAAAATTTGGTTAAACTGATGCTGGTTCGTATATCCGACCTGTTCTGTAATATCGGAAATTTTCAGATTGGTGTTGACAAGTAAAGCGCATGCTTTACGAATCCTTTCTGAGCGCAGCATATCAGAAAATGTACAATTTGCTTTTGCGGCTATCATTCTGCTCAGATATGAAACGGAATAGTTAAAATGCTCTGCCACGCTTTTCAGCGTGGCGCTTTGTATATTTGCACGCAGATAAGTTTGGATCTGCGCGATCAGAGGAGTTGCTGCAAAAGAATCGGAGCAGCACTCAGCCGACTCAAGGTGATTTTTAAGAAGCAGCATCAAAGCAGAGGAGAGAAATGTTTCTATCAGCAAATTGCCGTATTCCGTATGCGATGTATATTCCAGCAGGATCGTTTCCAGAATTTTACGTATGTTTTCGTCTCCGAACGTGTGAAACAGAATATATGAATTTTTGTTTCTCATATACATGCCTTGCGTAAAGAACGACGACATATGATTCTGTACCGTCAGAAAGCTGTTGAATGAATTGGTAAAATACTCCTTCTGAATCAGAAAGCTGATCAGAATGCCGCTCCCGAACAGGGAAACCTTATGCATTGTGCCGGGAGGGATCAGACAAAAATCTTCTTCTTTAAAGCAGAGCTTCTTGTCAGGAATTTCAATTTCGCAGGAGCCCTCGAGCATGTAGAAGCATTCAAAAAAGCCGTGAGAATGTAATTCGGAAGGATAATAGCGCATATGACGATAGATTTCGACATTTCCCGTAAAAGAGTCGGCGCCGGAGAGCTTTTCATGGCGGCCTTCGTTTTCAAGCATGCATGAAATTCTATCCTGCTGTTCCTGCGGGAGTCCGGAAAGAAATGTTTCAAATGTCAGCTCCTGCTGCAGCCGATCAAGAAAAAATTTCTTGAAAATGATTTCCAATTCGCTGAACGGGATTAGCTTTACCGCTAGATTTGGATGGATAAACAAACAATATTCCTCCCAGTTAACATGAATTTATTGTAGAACATCATAATTTGCGTGTCAATAGACAAAAAAAAACCACATAATAGACAATAAACAATATTGTGATAACGCCGTAAATTCGTATACTGAAAATATTAACTGCATTATTCATACAGACAGATGCGTACCGCCGCAAAGGAGGCTTCGTAATATGAAGGGAAGCTGTTATATTTCGATTGTAAACGAAACGATTGCAAGGGCATGGAACGGCCAGCAGGAGAAAATTTCCGCTGCCGCAGAACAGATTGCGGAGACGATCAAAAGAAAAAACAATGTTTTTATTTTTGGGTGCTCCCATGCGGGAATCCTTTCGGAAGAGGTGTTTTACCGAACGGGCGGGTTGGCCGTTATCAACCCCATTTTTTTCCCGGGATTTATGCTGAACACAAAACCCGTTACCATGACGAGCCGGCTTGAGCGTATACAGGGCGTAGGAAAGATGATATTACTTGAAAATCATCTGCGGAAAGGCGATGTTTTGCTGATCCACTCGGTATCTGGGCGCAATACGGTGCCGGTAGAAATGGCGATTGAGGCGTCGAAAACAGGAGTCTATGTGATTGCTCTGACAAATATGGAATATTCGTCGGGCGTTGCGAGCAGACATCCGAGCGGCAAAAAATTATATGAGGTGAGCGACCTTGTGCTGGATAATTGCGGAGTAGCCGGAGATGCGGCGATCCGCCTGGAAGGGCTGGAGGAAGCGATCGGACCGACCTCCACGGCTGTCGGCGCGGCGCTCGTGAATGGGTTGATGATAGAGGTTGTTGAAAAATTAATTGAAGACAAGATCGTTCCCCCTGTATTTCTCAGTGCGAATCTGGATGGCGGCGACGAGCATAATCGGAAAATTTTTGAAGAATACAAGGACAATATATTTTACATGTAACAGGGAGCGGGTTTGCCTGCACGGAACCACTGCGGAAAAGGGGTGCGGTTGTGAAATATTATATTTCGGTCGATGGCGGCGGCACGAAGATCAAAGCGATTCTTTTTGATGAAAATCTGAATTTGATTTCTTCTGCTGCGTCGGGCAGCGTCAATCCGAATTTTTCCTCACAGGAAACGATTCAAAGGAATATAGAGCAGTGCTTTACAGAGCTGCTTCAGGGGCTGCGCATTTGTGAAGCTGCCTGCTTATACGTATCGACGGTCGGCCAGGCCGGGCAGATTGTGGAAACGCTGCGGAAATACGTTTCGGTGAACGCGGTTGACGAGGTCGGAGAATATTCCTCGGGCATGTATGCGGCGTATCTGCAGAAGGAGGCGGTGATCGCCATCTCCGGCACCGGGTCGGGCGTATTTTATGTCCGGGGAAAGGATGCCGGATATGGAGTAGGCGGCTGGGGCGCGCTGATTTCCGACGAAGGCAGCGGCTATTATCTTGGACGGCTGGCGGCGCTGGCAGCGATCCGCAGCTATGAAAAGCGCGGCCCTTTTACAATTCTGACAGAGCTGATCATGAAGCATTTCGGGTATGATGATTTTCGAGAAGCGCTTTTCAGTATTTACGGCGGAGACTCCCAGGTACGCAGCGTTGCCTCGTTATCCCATGCGGTAAGAGAAGCGGCGCGCCTGAACGATGAAGTGGCGCTGGAAATTCTTCGCACAAACGGGCTGCTTATGGCGGATCAGACGAAGGCCGTTCTGCGAAACGCCGGCATACCGGAAAATGTTCCGATTCGTGTGATGGGCGGGGGATTTCAGACACATATAACGATGTATAACGCCTATAAAGAAGATATCCTCAGAGAATTTCCGGAGCGAGATATACAGCCGGTGATTTTTGAGCCCGTCGTGGGAAATATCGTGCGGCATATATGGGTGGAAAAAAGAGGTCTTGACGCTGAGAGCCTGAAACAGGTGAAGATAAATTTTGCGCAGTTTCTGTATCAAATTACTTCGTGATACGGAACCCTGCACCGGTGCGCCATGCGGACCGAAAACCATACAAAGAGACTGCAGCCGGAAGCAGTATGGCCAGACCGGCAGGAAAGGGTAAAAATCGACTAAATAAAATATGAGGAGGATCTTTATGCTGCTTGACAGATATTATGAAACAATCGACAAACTTTACGCGAGAATCAGGGAGACGCAGCGCGGCAATGTGCTGCAGGCCGGCAAGCTGATCGCGGAATCGGTTCAAAACGGCGCTTGCGTCCATATTTTCGATACAGGGCATATCATAAACAGCGAGCTTGTGGAAAGAGGCGGAGGCCTGATGCTTTATAAGCCGTTCAAATATAGCCTGAACGTGGAAGACCCGGTTCGTCCGCGCGACCGATCCCATATTAACACCTCTATGGAGGGGCTTGCCGCATATGCGCTGCGCGCGTCCGGCGCGCTGCCCGGCGACGTTATGATTATCGGTTCCGTTTCAGGGAAAACCATGAACGTGATCGATCTGGCGATAGAAGCAAAAAAATTCGGGCTTAAAATTATTGCGCTTACTTCAATGTCTTATTCCGCTCAGGTCAAATCGGAGCATTCAAGCGGAAAACGGCTGTTCGAATGCGCCGATATTGTTCTTGATAATTGCGCTCCCGCGGCGGAAGCGATGATCGATGTGGAAGGGCTTCCCGCCAAATTCGGGGCGGCCTCCGGTCTGGCGGCGGCATTTATTATGTGGAGCGTCAGCAGCGTTGTGATCGAAGAGCTGCTGAATGCCGGCATTACGCCTTCCGTCTTTAAAAGCCATAATTTCGAGGGAGGACCGGAATTTAACCTTAATCTGCGCGAAATCTATAAAAAAACAGGATATTAACGAACCGCTTGCTTTCCTTCCCTGGAGCTCAAGTCCTGCGTCAGGCAGGAAATAAGGGAGACGCGTATTTGTAAAGATAAAATAAAACCATATAGTGGTCAATAAACATCCATTGCGTTCAGACGTCATATTGATATACTGAAAACAGAGTGAAAGAAAAAGGAGCGTGTGAAAGATGTTTTATCTTTCCATACACGGGGGAAACAGTAACTTTGACGTTATTGCCTTCAACGAGAACTGTGAAATCCTGGGCAGAGGCCACAGGAGCGGAATTGATAACTGTTTTGAACCGCAGCAGACTGTTCTGCGCCACATCTCAGAGGCAGTGATCGAATGTGTCGTCGATCTCTATTCGCTTGGATTCAGCGGAAGGTTTGAATGCGTATATTACTGCATGGTTGACAAAAGAAATCTCCTTAAGGAATGCTTCCTGCAGATTGGATACGATATCGGCGAATATATTCTTCTGGAGGAGCCGTACTGTTACCTCCTTGCCGGAGGCTTGACGGAAACGGGATGTGTCGCGTTGTCAAGCACCGGATCCTGCGCCGCTTTTTGCAACGGGCGCAATGATTTGCTGATAACAGGCGGCTATGGGATCCCGGTTGGCGACGAAGGCAGCTCCGCGTATATCGGAATCAGGGGAATCAATATGGTGACGCGTTCCATCGGCGGCTGGGGAGAGAAAACGATTCTATATGATTTTTTGTGCGAATCTTTGGGAAATAACACTGCTCAGGTGGATACGGTGCGGCTGCTCCAGCTTTTGTATCCGGACAATAATTATGCCCGCAGACTTATTTATGTGAAATTTGCGCGGCAGGTCGTTCGCGCCGCCGGCTGCGGCGATGCTGTTGCAATTTCAATTCTGGAAGAAGCCGGGGAATTAATGGCAAGGCAGACGCTGTGCGCATACCGTCTTTATTTATCGGGCGCGCGGGGGACACAGAACGATATTTGTATGAATCATCGAGGACGCGAGCAGGGCGTTGTTGATTTAAGCTTTGACCGCAGCGCGCACGGGAATCAGACGCCGGGGGTTTATGTATGCGGCAGCACGTGGAAAAATAATCCGATTATGCTGAATGCGTTTCGGTCCTTTGTTTCCCGCTATCTCCCGGAGGCGCAGTGCGTTGAGACGAAGCGCGCCGCAGTTTACGGCGGATTTGTTTGCTTTATCTTGGAAACATACGGGAACAACGCGCTGAAAGAAGCGGCCGTGCAGCTGGATCCGCTGCAGGAGGCATAACAAAGCGCGAAGCGCTTGCCCGAAAAGCGCAGGAAAGAACCTTTTGTAACTTTATATATTGTATTGTAAAAAAGGAGGATATGAGCATGAAAAACACTTTATGCTACACAAAGCGCAGGACAGCAGGATTGACGGCCTTTCTATTAGCGTTTTTGCTGCTGTTTTCCTGGGGAATCAGAGGAACCGCGGCGACGGAGACGATTGCTACCGACGGCAGCTTCGAGGAGGATGAGGTCGGTACCGATGCCGCAAACACATTGGATTTTGCAATCGACTGGATAAACGAAAAGGGAAACGATGTAGCCACGGCCGTTGTGATGGAAGAGAACGGGGGAAAATTCCTTCATATAGAAGGCTTTTATGAAATTTATTCCTATGATCTGTTCGATGAGGGATATACCTTCTCCGTCGATGCAAGGACCGGAAACGGCGCTCTTATCGGGTTCTTTGTTCGCTCGGGCAGAAATCCGGCCGAAAAGTTCCCGTTTTATGAATGGGACTGGTATGCTGAGCAGGAAGGCAAGAACGGCGAATCCGGCATCGGAGGCAGCGGCATCAGCGTTCATCTCATGGAGGACGGCGTGCGTGTGAACATAAAAAATTATCAGGAGGACGGCTCGCACGTTTCCAACACGTATTATGATTTTACAGGGCTTGAGGGATATCAGAACCCTGCCGAAAATTTTAATAAAATAACGATTGCGGATGAAGGCACGCGCATTGTAATCAGTATCAACGAAACACTGCTTGCCACGGTAGAGCTTTCGGACATCGGTACTTACGAAACGGATACGGAGAAGCCGCCTGTTGATTTTGTGTATTACAAGACGGCTGTAATGAAGAATGCGGCCGGAGAGGAGGTTGTAAAGATTAACAATGCGCGCGTTGTGGCGGAAGAGTATATGTCGGCCATAGGCGTGCGTAATGGCAAGCTTGACATTGACAACATCGTAATCAGCTATGAAGATGAGCAGCCGGATCCCACGGAAGCACCGGAGGAAACAACGGCCCCAACGGCAAACGCTTCTACGGAAAAGCCCGATACGACATCTACGGTAAAACCGGCGGCCACGAACGCGCCGCAGGAAGAAGAACCGTCGGATTCCGGATGGATCCTCTGGGCCGTAATTGCGGCGGCTGCGGTAGTAGCGATCATTTTGATTATAACGGTTATTGTTCGGAAAAAGAATAAAAACAGGGAGAAATAGGAACTGGAGGATTGATGGAAATGAAAAAGCTGCTTGGTAAGAAAAAAAGATTTCTTTTCTGTGCCGTCCTTGCGCTGTGCATAAGCGTCTGCCCGATTTATGCGTCTGCAGTGACGTTCGAAGGAGAAGAGGCGGGTACGAAAATTGCAGAGCTGAGCGATTTGATGGAGGAATGGTACTTTTACGCGGGACTTGGAGAAACGATTGCCGAGATCGCAGACGACGGGGAGAACGGAAACGTTCTGCTTCTCGACAAGTATGTGCATATGAGCTCCGAGAAAACGCTTGATACGCCGTACACATTTGAAACGGTGTTCCGCACAACGGAAAAGCCAACCTGGATGCTGGGAATTTTCATTCGCAGCGGGATAGTAAAAGATCCCTTGTTCCCGAATTTTGAGGTTGACGCATACGATGGCGCCAACGGTTCCATGGGCCTTGGCGGCAGCGGCATGACGATTGCGATAGAGGAAGACGGCATCGATCTCAGAATCAAAAATTATCAGGATGACAGCCGCCGCATCTCCACGAGCATATGCAGGCTGTCATATAACGGGACGTTTGACGCCACGGAATATAATAAGCTTGTTATGAAGGACGATGGGAAAACCGTGACGTTTACGCTGAACGACCAGCTGCTTGCGACGGTAGAAATGTCGAATCCGGGCACCTACGATGACGGCAGAGCCGAATTGCCGTTTGAATTTTACAAAACCGCCGTGGTTAAGAATGCGGAAGGCGAAATTCTTCTGTCGATCGATAATGCGAGACTTGTATCGGAAAATTACTGCGCCGGAATCGGGGTGCGCGGAGATACGCCGACGTATTTCAAGGAAATTACGCTGGAGAAGGCGGAGGATCCGTCTGTTACTGATCCTGATCCCGAGCCTGAGCCTGAGCCACCGGTTACTGATCCTGAACCGCCGGTCGAAACGGGAGATTCTTCCGCCTGCGCGGGAACGCTCGCGCTTGTTTTCGCAGCGGCCGCAGCGTGTACAGTTCTTCGCCGCAGGAGGCGCGCAGCAACGGAGGAATAAGGGATGAGCCTGAAAACCAAAGGAAAAGTTTTTATCGCATTTCTTTTGACTTTGATTGGAGTGACTATAATGTGCGCATGCAGCGGAAAACAGAGAAAATATTATGAGATCCCGGAGGCGGAGTCGGAGCAGCAGGTAAATCTTGTCTGGGAGGGCAAGAGCAATTACGCGATCATCTACGGGAAAGACGCGACCGCCTCGGAGAAGACTGCGGCAAAGGAGCTGCAGAAATACTTGAAGAAGATGACCGGAGCGGAGCTGTGGCTTGCGGACGATGCGTCAGAACCCGAAGGAGAATATGAGATTCTGGTCGGGAAAACAAATCGGGAAGAAAACGGAGGCTACTCTGTAGACCGTGAGGATCTGGGAACGGATGGCTTTGAAATCAAATGGGCCGGAAAGAAACTGATCATTGCCGGCGGCGAAGTACGCGGCACACTGTATGGCGTATATGATTTTCTGGAACAGCTTGGGTGCCGGTTCTTCAGCACGGACACGGAAGTGGTTCCGTCCGTCGAGACGCTTACGCTTGACACTACGCAGGCCACAAAAGAAAAGCCGGCGTTTGAATACCGGGATCTGTTCTGGACATGTACCTTTGACGAGGTGATCAGCGCAAAAATGCGCCTGAACGGCAGCGTCATCAGCGGGGAAAACGGGCGGATGATCTCCGATGCGTACGGCAACGGGCTAGAATATGCAGGCGATCATTTTGTCCATACGTTCCACTATCTGGTGCCGCCCGAGGAATATTTCGAGGAGCATCCCGAATATTATTCGGAAATCGACGGGAAACGAACCTCGGAGTATCTGTACAGCCAGCTTTGTCTGACGAATCCTGACGTGCTGCAGATCACGATCGACAAGGTCAGGGAATGGCTGCGGGCAAATCCAAATGCGAAAATTGTATCTGTTTCGCAGGATGACTCTTATGTTATTAATTCGTTCTGCACCTGTGAGGAGTGTTCCGAGGTCAATAAGGAGGAACGCTCCAATTCCGGAACGCTGATCCGGTTTGTCAACGCCGTCGCGGACGCGATTAAGGACGAATTTCCGGACGTGGCGGTAGATACGCTTGCGTATCAGTACTCCATAGAGCCGCCGAGGAAAACGAAGCCGCGGGACAATGTGATCGTGCGTGTCTGCACCGGCGTCTGCAGCGCACATGCAATCGGGCAGTGCAGCAGTTCCGGTAATATTTCCACCGTGATTAGAAGATGGGCCAAAATCAGCGACAGAATCTATATCTGGGATTACACGACGGATTTTGCCGAATACCTGTGCCCGTTCCCGAATCTGAATTCTCTGCAGGGCACCGTTCAGTTCTTTGCCGAGAATAACGTAAAAGGCGTTTTCGAGCAGGGGAACTATCAGGAAGGCAAGAGCGGAGAATTCGGCGAGCTTCGCGCATATCTGCTTGCCAAGCTGCTGTGGGACCCGTATACGGACATAACTGTGCATACCCGGGAATTCATGGAGGCGTATTACGGGGAAGCAGCCGGCAGCGTACAGTCGTATATTGATTATATTCATAAGGTGATTGCCGACAGCGGCAAGTGCTTTAATCTTGTAGTGCAGGCGCCGGCGCTGTTCGAAGGGCTGATTTCGGATGAGGATCTGGCTATGCTGGACGGACTCTGGGAGGAAGCGAAGGCGGCGGTATCGGATACGCAGCTTGCGCATGTGAGACGCTCGGAGCTGCAGTGGCGATGGTATAAGATGCGGTCGCAGCGCGGCGAGTTTGCGGACGCGGCAAATTACGGCACGCTGGAAAACGCGTTTTATGCAGACTGCAATGAGCTTGGCGTGCTGCGCACGAGCGAGGGCGCAAATGTCCCGTGGATTTCGTGATCCCTGTGATATAGTAAGACGACAAAATTTTCTGTAAGCTGGATCGCTGATTGATCTCCTCCCGGAAGAATGGCAACATGAATCCGGGAGGAGCTTTTTAAAAGCTTTTTCCAAAACAGCCTTGCGATTGATGGTTTTTATGAGGAATGCTTCGGAAATAACAGCAGAATCGCGGCTGCGATAAATTTTTTAAAAAAACGGACATTTGTCTTGATAATATGTTATAATACGGTCAAATTCTGAGACCGGAGGCTATTATGGATAAACGAGCGTGTATTTACTTAATTGTTTTCGCATTCGTGTTCGTATCCGCATATGTAATCGTTTCGCTGCGCCGAAGCCCGGAAATCCGGGCGGAGGACGCAAAGGCGGGAACGTTTGCGGAAAACGGGAAGAAGGCGTACCGCATCGCGTCGGAGCAGCTTTTCCTTGCGGATTTCGGCGGAGATAAAACCTTGAAGGATTATAACAGCGATGAAAATGGCTGGCGTATTTCGAGTACCACCGCGGGGGAAATCCGCGACGGCCGCTTTTATCCGAATAAGAAATCGATGGATTTTAGCGGCCGCTTTATGCCGGGCGACGATTACGGCGCGGAGGATTCCGTCATCGGGTTCGACTTGCTTTTTGGAAGCGGCAGCGTTGAGGTCGGGCTGCGCAGAATCCTTGAAACCGATAAAAAAGCGGATTCCGGCATCTGGTTTATTTTCCAGGGAGACACAATAAGAATTCAAGAGCAGAGCAGCGGCGTCGATCTGGAGCTCTCGCCGTATGGTGAAGCCGGAGCTCCCGCAGAAGCCTCTTTCGAATTCGCAGATACGCACGAGGCCATCTCGTTGTATTTGACGGAGGGCGAAACGAAACGACTTCTCTTTTCTGTAAAATACAATGAAAACGATATTTCCATTTTAGACGGAACGGGAGCCGTGCTGACGGAGGCGACGCCGTATAACAATATCCCACAGAACGGATATTTTACGATTTCCGTAAAGTCCTTCGACGGAGCCCTGGACAATTTGCGCTACAATAGGTATGAACTCGATTTCTCGCTTCCCGAGGCGGAGCAGCGCTTCGTGGATTACAGCTCCTGGGTTGCTGCCGACGACCTGGGCAGAATTACACCGCTAAACAGTGAGACGGGAAATAAACGGGAAGATAAATACGTCGGCCTGTTCTATTTTCTGTGCAACGAATATACGGGAGGCCCGCGCGAGGTTCGGGATTTTACGCGGATGTATTTGAATTACGGCGTGGATTATATTAAAGAGCATATTAAAACGTCGCCGGGAGGATACTGGGCGGAGCCGTTTTTCGGATATTATATTAATACCGATGAGTGGGTATACCGGAAGCACGCCTATATGCTGCAGCAGGCGGGAGTGGATTTTATTTTCCTGGATATGTCGAACGCGAATGTTTATGAAAAAGCGCACGTGCTTCTTTTCGATACGTGGCTGCAGATCCGGAAGGAGGGCGGGCAGACGCCGCAGATTGTCTGCATGACGGGCGACATGCCGTCCACGCTTGTAATAGACTTATATACGCTGATGGACACGATTTATTCCAAGCCGGAATATGAAGAGCTGTTCTTTCAGTGGGAAGGGAAGCCGCTGATTCTGGGCAACAACGATACGCCCGGCGGGGAAAGCTGGAGCGTATCGACCGGTACTACGCCGCAGACGGAAGAGGCGTTCTACGAGGCGGTGAACAAAGACCGGCGGATCGGGAGATACTACGAAAGCGGACAGTTTGCCGAGGATCTGTCTCGGTTTACGGTACGGAAGTGCTGGGCCTGGCAGTCCGATAAGCATGATGGCTATTGGGATTGGCTGTCGGAATCCCCGCAGCCCTATGGCACGGATTTCAGCGGCAATCGCGAGCAAATGGCAGTTGCAATGGGAGTGCATGCCCATACCAACAAGGGGAGAAGCTACGTAAACGGAAACGCGGAATACGACCGCAACGGGGATTTCGGCTTTTCCTACGGGAAGGCGCAATACGGGCTGCTTTTCGAAGAGCAGTTTGAATATGCGCTGAAGCAGGATCCTCAAGTGATCATGATTACAGGCTGGAATGAATGGTATGCCGGGGTGCACGATTCGCCGAATCCGGAGCAGCTGACGGGAGGAACGCTGACGCCCGGCCGCTACCTGATTGATCAGTTTACGCCGGAATACAGCCGCGACGGAGAGCCGATGAAGATCCGGGACGGCGTAGGGTTCGGAGACAATTATTATTATCAGATGGTTCGGTATATTCGTCTCTTTAAGGGAATGGACGCGGTACCGGTAGCGGACGGCGGAGGCGCGGAAATTTCTATGCGGGATGCGGAGGCCGACGCGGCGGAATGGGAACGCGTGTCGCCGGCTTACACGGATACGATCGGAGATACGGCTTTCCGGAATCAGATTTCGTTCCAAAGCGAATACCGTTATCAGAACAGCTCCGGCAGAAACGATCTGGATACTGCGAAGGTCACGCAGGACAGCGAATTTCTGTACTTTCATATTACGACGGTCAACGAAATCGTTGCGGAGGATGACGAGGCATGGATGAATCTTTATCTGGATATCGACAACGATTCGTCTACCGGCTGGGAGGGGTTTGATTTGATCCTGAACAGGAGTCGGGACGGAACGTCGGTTTCCGTGGAGAAGTTTGTAGACAACAGCTGGAATTTTGAAACGGTCGGCAGCGCCGAATATCTGCTCGGGACGAACAGCCTTACAATCAAAGTTGCAAAGGATGTTATACGCAAAGCGGCGCCGGAAGCGGATTTTAAGCTGTTTGCGTACAAATGGGCGGATGCTTCCGTATCGGACGGTGATGTGATGCGCTTTATGGATCTCGGGGATACGGCGCCGAACGACCGGTTTAAATTTCTTTATACCACAGAGAAGCTTCCGGAAGCGAAAACGGGCGGGCGCCTGTCCTGGATCACGGTCCTGTGCATCTGCATCGCTGCGGCGGCTCTGCTGGCCTGCGGCGGCGCCTATTTCTTCGTGCGAAGGAGGAAGAAATAAAAAACATAACGGGGCGGCGGTTCTGTCTCGAACGGCCGCCCCGTTTCCATTACCGCTCGCTCAGACCGAGCTCGCCGACGTAAGCAGATGCGTTATTTGAATCACAAAGGAGAATAAACCGGCTTTTGGCAAGAGACATTGCACGGCACAAAAGATTTCGTTCTGCGGTATATTGTGAGGCGTCCGGCCTGCGCAGCAGCAGGGTAGACAGATCGTTCATGCAGATCCTCTCATCCGGGAAACCGAAATCGGTGTATTTCGTATTCACCCAGACGACGGCGTCGTATTTGTCCCGGGCCTGAAAGATCGGAATACAGTCGGTGCTTTGCCGCCGGGCGGCAGGACCGGAGAATTGCAGAACGTCCCGATCATAACGGCAGGCGACCAGCACGGACCAGTCTTCGGGCAAGGACTCTAACAGCGCCGTGAATTTTTCCTGTACATCCGCCTCGCTGTCATAGTGAAGCCAGAGGGCTTCGATTTTTTTTACGGTGCTTTTATCCTCGTCTGAATTAGAACAGACCGGGCTGTATCCGGCGTAGCCGTTTCCGTCCAGCGCAAGCTCTTGGATTTTACCGAAAAACCCTTTCGACAGATTCCATACGCGCGTGCATTCGATTTCCTCGAAGCCGGGGAAGAATCTGCCGAAATCCTGAAGATACAAAGGATCGGCGCCGTGCCAGCCGATGGCGGAGCACCAGTCGCAGCCTGCGGCGGTAACGGCGCAGCCGCAATTCTGCGATAACGTAATGATGAGGCGCGCCTCGCAGGCGTTGATGTTTTCCAGATCGTCCACAAAAACATAGCGGTATCCAAGCATTGCTTTATAGTCGGAAAGCACGTTTGCAGCGCGTGCAATGATTCGGTAATCGTCAGACGGCATGCGGGAGATATAGTAATTATAAAACGGAAGGATCAGAGACAGCAGACGCTCATGCCGTTTATAAAGAGGAGCCGACGTCTTGCTTTTCGTACGGCTCAGCGTAAGAACCGTCTCCTCCGTCATGTTTAAGGAGAGAATCGTTTCGGTGCTGCGGCGGATGCTTTCCGCAAGAACGTCTATAAACGCGGGGTCCAGGGCCAGAATCGCGTCCAGAAGGACGTCGTCGCTTTTGATATCGAACGCCACGCCGCATGCGGAGAGTCCTGCCTGCAGCCGCGGCAGAAGGTTCCCGGAATGCTTTTCGCGGGAAAAACACTCAATCAAAGGAATCTCTGCCTCCTCGTGAATCTCCTGGATTTCTTCCAAACGCTCCTGGAGCTGCTTCGACAGGGTCTCTTTGTCAGAGAAAGAAAGCGCGCCATTTCCTGCGGCATTTCCTTCCTCGTCGATTTCATATACATTAATACAGACCTTATAATCTTTCAATGTAAAATCCGGCTTATATCTCGTCCGCTCGCCCTGAAGTATAACCTCTTCCGGGAACGGCGCATGATATTCGTATTCGATACCGAGCGCATACAGAAAATTTGCGATATCCAGCTCCTCGTAGGAGTTCAGACGTTCCCCTTTCAGAGAAACGGGAGGATACAGCGCGATATATTTTTGGTATTCACCGTAATCCTCAAACTCAAATGCCGTATGGCCCGCCACGTGAAATTTCAGGTAGTAATCGATCAGGCGGCTTCGATAGGACGGTTCGGACTGCTTCTCCGCAAGAAAGACTCGGAGCATTTCCGGCAAGCCTTCTTCGCAGGGAGCTTCCTGCTCGGGGGACGCCGGAGACATGCCGCACTGCGCCAAAACGTCGCGCGCGAAGGAAGCAAAGCCGCGCAGATCGCCGCCCCGCAGGAACACAAGCTCATTGCCCTCCCGCAGCCCGCGGCTTTTGAGATATTCCGCCTTTGCTTTCAGCGCCGCTGATTTTCCGGTCGACGGAGCGCCGCTGATCAATAGATTCTGATTCTCTGAAAGAATGGCTTCGATCTGGTATTCCGCAGGCGTCCTGCCGCTTACCGCACGGCGGAAGGCCTCCTCCGCGGCCGCCTTACCGCCCGAGAGGACTTTCCGATTATGCGCCGTACGGCGTCGGTCAATATTGGCATACATCGTATTGATTGCGGAGAACGGCTCTTCATATCGCCGCGGCAGTTTTTTCTTTTCGATCATGCCGTCCTTCAAATAGGAGGAAGCCTCGTCGTGCAGGCGGCTGAACTTGCTTTTCCACGCCGCCGTCTTCTGGACATCGACATAAGACGCCGGATTCCGGAACAGCTCCTGATATTCCTGCCCCGCCACGGATATTTTGTGCTTCACGTCCTCCAGAAACGCTATGAACTCTTCCTTCTCCTGCTTCCTGATTTTAAAATATTCCGAAATTCTCCCGGCCATGCCTGCTTTCTCCGTTTCTGTTTTATATTTTTATTATACACGCGGTAAATTTGGTTTGCAATCCTTTCTGCTTGCCCGTATACTTATTATAACCAGAGAGGCGGGGAAGACGGCATGATTGATTTTAATGAGATCGGAAAATATAAGGAAAACAACCGGATCGAGGCAAAAAAAGCGCTCGGCGGACTGCCGGAGAGCATTTGGGAAACGTATTCCGCCTTTGCCAATACGCTGGGCGGGATCCTGCTGCTCGGCGTAGAAGAGTTGCCCGGCAAAACGCTCCGCTGCATCGATCTGCCGGATCCTGCGAAGCTGCTCCGGCGCTTCCGGGAGCTGTTGGAGGACCGGACAAAGGTTAGCGCTAATATTTTATCAGAAGAGGATCTGCAGATTCATGAAATCGACGGCAAGCACGTGATATCGATCCGGGTGCCCCGCGCTCTGCGCACGGATCGTCCTGTGTATATTAATCAGGATCCGTTTTCCGGTACCTATCGGAGAAACGGAGAGGGCGACTACCGCTGTACAAGCGATGAGATCGAGGCTATGCTGCGGGATGCGGCAATCCAGACGCACGACATGCAGGTCTGCTCCGGGCTGTCCCTGGACGCTCTGGACGCGGAGACGATTGCCCGCTGCCGCGCCTGCGGGAATTCGGCGGAGGATGCCGACGATCCGGCATTCCTGAGCCGCACCGGCGCCGCCGCATGCGCGGAGGACGGACAGCTGCGGCCGACTGCAGCGGGAATTCTGCTGTTTGGCCGGATGGAAACGATTCGTTCGCATTTTCCGGAATACCGGCTTGCATATACCGGCGCTTCTGCAGGAAAACGCCGGTTTGATAACAACATATTGGAATTTTATTTTTCGGTCTGCAGGGAAATCGACGCTTTGCCCGCCGCCGCGGATCCTGATGTAAAACGCGGAATCCGGGAGGCGTTTGCAAACTGCCTGATCAACGCGGATTATTATGCGCCGGGAGGAATTTCCGTCGTCAGCGCGCCCGCCCATATATCGTTTTCCAACCCGGGAAGCTTCCGAATCCGGAAGGAAAGCGCATATGCCGGCGGCATATCGGATCCGAGAAACACGATTATCTTTCGGATTTTTAAGTACATGAACATCGGGAAGGGCCGGGGCGGCGGAATTCAGAACCTTTTTTCTGTCTGGAGGCGCCGCGGCTTTTCGGCTCCGGAAATCCGGGAGCAGTTTCAGCCGGATCGGATTACCGTGCTTCTGCCGCTGACGGCGGCACGGGAATCCGCCCCGGGCCGTTTGGGCGCGGCAGAGCTGGAGGCCGGGGGCGCGGCGGTGATAGAATATCTGACGGAAAACATCTGCGCGCGAGCCGCTGAGCTTTCCGAGGCGCTCGGCTTCCCCCTGCGGGAAACGGAAGCGCTGATCGATGCGCTGCGCGAGAAAGGGATCATAACAGAACGTCCGGACGATTCCGGCGCTTTTGTTTTGAAATCGTAAAAGCGCGGACTTTACCTGCAAGGAGGTTGGGCTCATGGAACAGCTCTCTGTGCTCGAAACGGAACGCCTGCTTTTGAGAACATTTAGGCCGACAGATGCGGAGGCGCTTTATCTGCTGCTGAAAGAGGAAGAGGTTACGCGCTTCCTGCCCATGTTTTCGCTGAAAACCATGGAAGAGGCCGAAAACCGTCTGAATCAATTTTTCCTGGAGCAGGGTTGCGGATCGTTCGGATTGTGCTATGCAATCTGTCCCAAACCGGACGGCCCGCCGATCGGCTATATCAAAGTCAGCGGCGAGGAAAGCCATGATCTCGGCTACGCTCTGCGAAAGGAATTCTGGCATCGGGGAATCGCAACGGAAGCCGGCAAAGCGGTCACGAAGCGCCTTGCCGATTTGGGCATTCCGTATATTACGGCCACGCACGATATCAAAAATCCGCGAAGCGGCGAGGTCATGAAAAAGCTCGGCATGACTTACCGGTATACGTACGAGGAGCAGTGGCAGCCCAAAAATATTCCGGTTCTTTTTCGGCTGTACCAGCTGAATTTCGACGGACAAAGCGAACGCGTTTTCCGAACGTACTGGGATCGGTCCTCTGTCCGCTTTGTCGAAAAGGAGGTCTGACGCGGCGTTACCGCTGCGCGATACGGAACAGATAAAAGCTGTGCTTCGGCAGCTCACATGTGATCCGGTTCTCTTTCGGATCAAACCGGAACGCCGCCGTTTCTGTGAAGGAGTGCGCCGCATCCGTTGCAAGGCATTCTTCGGCGGCAAGCCGGCGGCCTTCTGCCGGATTCAGAGTAAACGAAACCGAAACGGGCTCCGGATTCATATTTGTCACCAATACCGCGCCGCTTCCCCCGTCGTCTGAAACCGCCGCCAATGCGATAACGTCTTTTCCGTCGGGCGCCGAGCAGGCCGCCTGATTCTTCAGGCGGTACAGCAGATCGAACGCCCGAAACGCATAATAGGCAGGGAACACGGTCTTGCGGACCGGATCGAACAAGCCTCCGTAATTTGCATGGACCTGCGCGTCATAATACATCATTTTGTCGATCGGGGTGTTCTGCATGGCGCAGAGCATGCCGGAAATATACGAGGCGTCTTCCAGCGTTCCGCGCAGGCTCGGCCCCATGTTCCATTCGTTGAGAATGCTTTCCGTTTCGGTAAAGCCGTACGAGTCGAGCGCTTCCCGCGCGTATTGCGCATAAGAGATGTTTTTCTCAATCGTCATATAGCTGTGCCAGGAGAAAAAATCCAAAGGACTTTTATGCTCGGGCGACGTGATGTATTTTAAAAAGTCGTGGAAAAATTCCAGAAAGTATTCCACTCTGTGAGAGGAATTTGCATCGGCGGAAAATGCGGAATCGGAAATGGCGTAAAATCCGCAGCTGGCATACCCTCCGATTTTCAGATGCGGGAAACGCGCTTTCAGGTAATTGGACGTTACCTCGTAAAGACGGAAGTAATCCTCCTTTGAGCCCTTCCACATGGGGTTGTCCGAAATTTCCGGCTCGTTATCCGGCTCGTTCCAGATTTCCCAATACCGGATGCCGTACCGGAAGCCGTCCGCCCAGCCTTCGTTGTAGTGCCGGATGAGGCCCTCGCAGATTTTTGCCCATTTTTTATAATCCTTCGGCGGATAAATATGATACGCCCGGATCGCGTGCTCGCATTCGATCGACGCGCCGAGCCTGTAGAAGGGCTCTACGTTTTGTTTTTCGAGCTCCGAGATCAGCCAGTCGGTAAAAGCAAAGTCGTAGGAGGCGGGATCCTCCGGATCTGCGTCGGGATTCCGGAAAATGTTCGCGATATCCACAAAGCGTCCCCCGCCGTAGTCCCCGCCGGTGTCGTGCAGGCGCGAGTAAGGAATTCCCGCTTCTCCAAGATAATGGAACAGCTTATTGTTGCAGCCGAGCAGCGGGGCGTTTCCCACGCCGTGCATCGGTTTGAGCACGCCGGCGATTTTTCCGAAATCAACATGGAATGACGTCATTTTTCTTCTCCTGACTTTCTGCGTAATTTTTATGTCCCAGCTTAGCACAAACCGTACTTGTTTGCAAGGAGCATGTGTGTTAGGACCTGATCCATATCAAGGCACAGAGCCTTGGACTGGTTAAAACGCCTCCGCCGTGATACAACCTCCAACCGTTTTTACAGAATCACACGCCGCGGTCTTTTCAGAATTGCAGATTTTTCAAATCGCCAGCGGGGTTTTGAAAAAACATAATATAGTAGATTGGAAGATAGGTGATTTTACCGTTTGTTGTGATTTCCCGCGCATTGGAGAGGACGAATGCCTTTTGGATGTGATAATCCTCGTTTTGTACAAAAGCGTTTAGCGCGCTGTGTACGGTATAATTTTTGCCGGATTTCACTTCGATCGGAACGGCGGAAAGACTGTCGTAGTCATCGATCAGATAGTCCACTTCTCCCTTGCTTCGATTGTCATAGTAGAATAGCTTGTAGCCGTGTGCTATCAGCTCGCTGGCTACAACCGTTTCATAAACTGAGCCAAGATTGATGCTCACTTCATCATCCAAAATGGCTCGGATATTATTCCCGTACAAAATGCCGGTCAAAATCCCCACATCGTTCAGATACAGCTTAAGCAAATTTTTTCCGGTCGATTCGATGAGCGGAAACACCGGATTAGATATTGCCTGCACATTCAGAGCGATTCCGGCGCTGATCAGATATTCGAACTCATCCTGATAGTCACCGAAGGTCTTACCGCGTTTGTTTTCGATATTCTGTGCAACAACGCGCTTCTTTTTGTTCTCCATGGTGGAGGGGATTAAATCGTAGATTCTCCGAATCTTCAGCTTTTTCTCCTTGTCGTATTTGGAGGCGTCTGAAGCATAGTACTCGTGGATTTCACTTTGAATTTCCCTTACGGCTTGAATGTTCTTTTCCGCAAGATAGGAGTTTACGACGTCCGGCAGTCCGCCCACAAGCAGGTATTTGCGGAACAGATCCATCATTTTATCATGTATCGGCTTATCGAGCGCTTCCAGCCCTTTAAACTTTTTCCGCATAGCCGTAATTGCGATTTCGTTCATACCGTTGGCATAGAGGAATTCTTCAAAATCCAGCGGGAACATTCTGACCTTCCGTATACTGCCCATCGGAATCGAGGCGGCCTGCGACAAAGTAACGCCCAACAGCGAGCCGCTGGCGATAAAGGTAAACTTATCGTCCTGCGATAAAAATTTCAGGAGTGTGAGCAGGTGCGGATATGCCTGAATCTCGTCAAGGAAGATCAAGGTGTTTTCTTTCTGCTTCATTTTACTGCCCGCAAGCATGCTGATCTGAAGATAGAAATCCTCTACGGTTTTTGTGCCTGCAAATAGGCGGTTGCCTAATGAATCCTCTACCAGGTTGATCTCAATAAAGTTTTCAAACAGCCTTTGCCCCACATAACGGATAATGTAGGTTTTTCCGACCTGCCTTGCGCCGTCAATCAAAAGAATCTTTTTAGAACTCGATTTTAAGTGCGATTCAATTAACGCTTCAATTTTACGATAGAGCATAACAAGCCTCCAATTGACTTTTCAATAAAATTATGGCATAAAAATAATGACATTTCAATAGAAATAAACGCATTGTTTTATGACATTTCAAAATTCTGCCGTTTGATATGATCAAAGAGAACAGGAAACCCCGCATAAAGCAGCAATGCCTCCTTTCCTGAAATACGATTCGGCAAAAAGGCACGGCCAGAAGCTTCTTATAAAAGAGATGGAAAGCAGAGCGTTTTCCCCGCCGGCGATATTTCCGAAATCAACACGGAATGACGGCGTTTTTCTTCTCCTGTCTTTCTGCGTAATTTTTATGTCCCGGCTTAGCACAAACCGTACTTGTTTGCTAGGAGCATGTGTGTTAAGATTAACCATCTTTAAAAACAATGAGGTGCGACGTATGGAGAACGGAAAAACGGCGATCGATTTTGCGGAACCGCGCGGCGGGACATTTCAGAAATATAGCTTGCGATACTCCTCACGGCTTCCGGGCAAGGGGAAAATATTTTATAATATACCGGACGGCGTGGCCTGTGAAACGTTTTTTTTGGAGCCGGGGGAAAATGCGGTGTTTTCTTCTTATATCGACGGCTTCCTGAGCGGCGCTTCTGCTTCCGGCATTTACCGGCTTGAATTTCTGCCGTCCAAATCGGGAGAAGCGGGCTTTTCCCTGCAGGAGCTTACAACGGAGCCGGCGGGGCGGAGCGAATCCGTCGTGTATCTGGAAAACGAGCGCTTCCGGCTCGGCGCGGATCTTGGCTGGGGCGGCGGCTTGTGCCATGTAGAGGACAAACGGAATCCCGACGGACTGCAGAATCTTTTGAACCGCTGCGATGCCGGCCGCCTGATTCAGCAATCCTATTACGGAACGGTGGATTCTCCTTATAAATGTGCGGTTTTCAACGGTTCGACCTGGTCCTATAATCCCGTTCAGGGAGGAGATCAGTATGCAAACCGGAGCAAGCTCGTCGACTGCAGCGTTTCTTCAAACCGACTGTGGGTAAAATGCCAGCCGATGGACTGGGCGCAGAACAACCGGATTACGCCGAGCTACATGGAAAATACCTATCTTCTCGAGGAGGACTGTATTCGCGTGGACAACCGCTTTGTAGACTTTTCCGGGTACCGGCACAGACCGGCGCACCAGGAGCTTCCCGCTTTTTATGTCCTTAGCTATCTCGATCGGTTTACGTTTTACGATGGGACGCGTCCCTGGACGGGAGACGCTCTGACCGTGAAGGATCATCTCGGCTTCTGGGGAGACAAGAGGGAATCCCGCCATTGCTATTTCACGTTTCAGGAGGGCAATACGGAAACCTGGTGCGCCTGGACCTCAGGAGCGTCCGGCTTCGGGATCGGGCTGTATACGCCGGGAGCCGAAACGCTGATCGCCGGCCGCTTTGCCTACAACGCGTCGAAGGATCCTTCGGACGGAGCGACGAATTATGTTGCGCCGCTGCGGACGCTGTGCCTGGAATCCTTTTTGCCGCTGGAATATTCTTATCTGATTACTACGGGCGACGCGGCGTCGATCCGCCGGACGTTCGAAAGGCACAGAGATTTCCGGGATAACGCCTCGCTTCAAAGCTTTGTAAAGCAGGACGATTAATACGGAGGCCCGGAATTGGAACGGAATTATGCGATGCCCGCAAATTTGGTACAGAGAGAAAAAATCCTGACGCGCCCGTCTTTTCGGATTCCGCCGCAGAGGGCGGAGCGCAGAGAGGATTTTACGCTTCCCGCGCTGTTTACGGACGGCTGCGTTCTGCAGGCCGAGCTGGCGGTGCGGCTGTGGGGGCGATGCGCCTTCGACGGGGGAATCGCCGTCCGGCTGAGAAGCGACGCCGGAGGAGAAGCAAAAACTTTTTACGGGAAGACGGAAAACCATGCCTTTGAGCTTTTCATTGAGGGGCAGCCCTGCGGCGGCCCGTATACGCTGGAGCTGATTTCCGAGAACGGAAGCTGCTTTTGCCTGAAAAACGTTTTATTCGGGGAGGTTTTTGTGCTCGCCGGTCAGTCGAATATGGGCTGGGCTTTTGGACAATGCTACGACGGGACCTCAGACCGGCTGCTTTACCGGGATTTGATCGCTTCCTGTGAAAATCCGGACATCCGCGAGATGATGGTGCTGCCCGTTCCCTCGGAGGTCCCGGTGGAAGAGCTTGAAACGTGCCGCCCCTGGCGTAAAATCACGCCGGAAACCATTCGCGAGGTGAGCGCGGTGGGCTACTTTTTTGCCCGCCGCTTCTATGCGCTTCGCAAGGCGCCCGTCGGACTCGTCTCCGCGTGCATGGGAGGGATCCCGATTGCGGAATGGGACGTCGGCGGCGCGTGGTATAACGGGCAGATCCATCCGATCCGCAGGCTGACCGTCCGCGGCGTTTTATGGTATCAGGGAGAAGGCGATCCCGTGAATTACGGAGCGCGGCTTGCAGGCCTGATCGGCAGATGGCGCGCCGCGTTTGAGAATCCGGGACTCCTGTGGGCCGCCGTACAGCTGCCGCGTTATACGGATGAAAAATCATATTATGAAAGCAGGGAAGAAATCAAAAAAGCGGGAACGCTGACGGAACGTTTTACCTACTGCGTTACGCTCGATACGGGCTTGTATCCCGAGCTGGCGGCCCGGGGCGATATGCTGAACGCCGACGGAATCCATCCTTACGAAAAGGAACCCGTCGGAACGCGCCTTGCGGACGCAGTGATCGGCGCGTTCTGCGATCCGAACGGACTGTGGACGTCCTCGTATGCAATGAAAGCCGTTCTGGAGGAGGACGGCCGCGCAGCGGTAACGTTTGCGAACACGGGAGGCGGACTGATCCTGGAGGGACGCGCCGGCTTTGAGCTTGCAGGGCCGGAGGGGGAATTTTACGACGCCATTCCCGAGCTGGCGGCTCCGGATCAAATTTACCTGACCTGCGACCGCGTGGCCGATCCCGTCACCGTACGTTACGGCTACAAGAATTACAGCGCTCTGGCGGACGAACCGATCGTCTGCTGCGCACAGTCCGTGTGCGTATACAATACCAGGCCGGACGGCGCCGGGGAAAAGGCGTATCCGGCGGAGCAATTTACGATGCAGATAAAGCGAAATACATGATGGAGCTTCAAATTTCTAGGGGTTGGACATTGATGGCGCTTTACTATAAACCCTGTATTAAAACGGCTCGTTCGTAATTTGACAGGTTCAGCAGTCGGAACAAAATCGGAGCTTCGCATAAGTTTTTCTGAGCGCTCGAGGAGCGCAAGATATATTGACGATATTACACATTTATTATATTATTAATATAACAAATGTACAATATTTTGAACGGTTTTATGGAAAAGAGGTTCTTTATGCTGTCTTCGTGGATCTTTATAAACAGAAAATCTCTTATTCTTATAATGATGGCAATTGCCTGCTGCATCGCCTTTGTCGGAGAATTTATCATACCCGAAGCA
>CAJFUB010000039.1 GCA_904420095.1 uncultured Clostridia bacterium | reverse complement strand
TGCCGCAGAATCCTTGAAAATAAGGCTCTGCGGCACTTGATAACACAAGACAAAAACCAATCGCAACTAACAAGAGGTGAGTGCTAAAAAATGTATAAAAAATTAATAAAGCGACTATTTATAAATTTTTTAGATTTTCTGCACGGCACATTTTCGTTTGACAAACGCATACGAGTGAACTACAATAGGCACGTCGTTTATAATCTTGAATCTGAAAGGTTGTGTAAATATGCCTTCATTGCCTGTTGCACTGCAATTGTTTTCCGTGCGCGAGGAGCTGGACGCCGATTTTGAGGGAACGCTCAGAAAGGTGAAAGCGCTCGGGTATCAGGGAGTGGAATTTGCGGGGCTGTACGGACGCAGCGCGGAGACGGTAAGAAAGCTGCTGTCCGCGATCGGCCTGGAGCCTGTATCGGCGCACATTCCAATCGATGAATTTTTAGAGGATCTGGAGGGCACCATTGACTGCTATCTGAAAATCGGCTGTCAATATGCCGCGATCCCATATTTGATAGAGGAGCGACGCCCCGGCGCGCCGGGATGGGGCGAAACCGTTGAAAATATCAAAACAATTGCGCAGGCTGCAAAGCAGAAAGGGCTGCAGCTGCTGTATCATAATCATGATTTCGAATTTGTGAAGCTGGACGGCGAATACGCGCTTGACAAATTATACGCTACGATTGATGCGGAGCTTCTGCAGACAGAGCTGGATACCTGCTGGGTGAATGTAGCGGGCGTGGATCCGGTATCATATATCAGAAAATACAGCGGAAGAACGCCGGTTCTCCACCTGAAGGATTTTACAGGCGGCAAAACGGACAATATGTATGAGCTGATCGGGATTGAAAGTGAAAAGCCCCAGTATACGAAGGCCTTTGAATTCCGTCCGATCGGCTACGGCAAGCAGGACGTTCCCTCCCTTTTGGAGGCTGCCGCGGAATCCGGCACCAAATGGCTGGTCGTGGAACAGGACGCTCCGAGTATGGGAAAAACGCCGCTGGAATGCGCCGCAATGAGCGTAAGCTATCTGAAAACGCTGCTTTAATAAATTATATATAATATTTAATGAATCAAAGCGAGGTGCTGTTATGGGAAACATTTTAGACAAATTTAAAGAGGTCCCGCAGGAAAAGAAGGAGATCGATGCTTCGAGAAAGCTTCGAATTGGAATTATCGGTACGGGCTGGATTGCGGAAGCGCATGTAGACGGCTATAAAAGAATGCCTGATGTCGAGATTGTAGCCGCTGCCGATCTGATCCCCGGAAAAGCCGAAGCGTTCATGGAGAGAATGGGACTTGGCGATGCGGATATCAAATATTATCCGAGTCATAAGGCGATGATCGACGACAAAAGTCTGAATCTGGATGCCGTCAGCGTTTGTACATACAACTGCCAGCACGCGCCGTGTACGATTTACGCACTGGAGAACGGAATCAATGTTCTGCTTGAAAAGCCGATGTGCGTAACGACGGAGGAAGCCGTTGAAATTTGCCGGGCGGAGAAAAAGAGCGGTAAAATTCTTTCCATAGGATTCCAGCCCAGATTCGATGAGAATATGAAAATGCTGAAACGGATCGTCGAATCTGGCGTTCTCGGCAAAATCTATTATATTCAGACGGGCGGCGGCAGACGGCGCGGCATCCCGACGCCGTTCGGCACGACATTTATCGAGAAAGAAACGGGCGGAATTGGCGCGCTCGGTGATATCGGCTGTTATTCTCTGGATATGGTTCTGAATGCGATCGGATATCCGAAGCCTCTCACCGTAACGGGGTATAAATCAGACTTCTTCGGAAAAAATCCGGAAAGCTATCCGGGACATCCCGAATATGCGGAAAAGTTCGGCGTCGATGATTTTGCGGCGGCGTTCATCCGGCTGGAGGGCGGCGTGATTCTCGACTTCCGGATCGCCTGGGCAATGAATCTTGATACGCCGGGAGACACGATCCTGATGGGTACGGAGGGCGGCCTTCGGATTCCTTCTACGGAATGCTGGAACGGCTCGATCGGCGGACCGATGACGATCTATCACGAGGTCGGCGGCGCGCAGGTTGAAACGAAAATCCCTGTTATGAATACGAATGGAAACGTATTTGACATGAAGATCCGCTCCTTCCTGGATGCGATTAAGACCGGCGGCACGGCGCCGATCCCGTCTTCTCAGATCCTGTATAATCAGGCGATTATCGACGGTATCGCAAAATCCGCGGAGCTGGGCCGCGAAGTGACGATTGAAATTCCGGAAATATAATCCGCAAACGGAAAAGGCCGGAGCGCGTTGTATAGAAAAAGCAGCAGCCTCCGGCTTTTTTCACGTATTGGAGGAATAAAGCGATATGCGAATTTTGGACAGCGGACTTTTATATAAAAATATTACCGGACGGCAGAAGCAGCTGATGGAAACCGGGCACGTCGGACGCTGCGAAATCATAGTCCGCCAAAACGGAACGAAGATATTTCACGAAAGCTTTGGCTGCGAGAAAAATCTGCTGTACCGGCTGGCTTCAATGACCAAACCGGTCACGGCGGCCGTGGTGCTGTCGGAAGTACAAAGAGGCCGCCTTTCCCTGGAAGATAAGGTCTCCAAATTCTTGAAAGGCTTTGCGGATCAGTACGTCGGTACGCTCGACGAAAACGGGAACGTAATCCCGAAAGAAAAAGTCAGAAACGAGATTACCGTAAAGATGCTGCTAAATCACACGAGCGGTCTTTTATCTGATATCGGGGGCCCGGGCGAGGCGCAGGAGCGGGATATGACCGCGGAGGATAGGAAAAATCTTACTGCGGTTACAAATTATTTCGAGCATGTCCTGCTATCCTTTCAGCCCGGGGAAACGGCGTTTTACAGTGCTACGGGAGCGTTTGACGCAGCGGCGCGGATCGTAGAGCTGACTTCTGGAATGCCCTTTAACGAATATATCGATCAATATATTATGAAACCGCTTGGCATTTCGGATATTACCTTTGTTCCGAGTGAGGAGCAGTGGGGACGCATGTCGCAGATGCATTATTTCGACGGACAGAAGGTCTGGTATGAAGATACCGGCAGAACCATTTTTGAAGGCTTTCCGCTGACCTATTATTGCGGAGGCGCGGGACTTGCCGGTACGGCAGACGCCTATTCCGAATTTGCGGAAATGCTTCTGAACGAGGGCGGCCTGCGCGGTACCGCCGTGCTGGAGCCGGAATCGGTAAGGCGCATGAAAACGCCGTATGTTCCGATTTCCGGGGATCGGAACGATGCGCAGTGGTGGGGACTCGGAGTAAGGGTTATCGCCAATGACAGGTACACCCTCCCCAAGGGCTGCTTCGGGTGGAGCGGGGCGTATGGGTCTCACTTCTGGGTGGATCCGGAGAACCGCATTACGGCAGTATATATGAAAAATTCCAGATATGACGGCGGTGCGGGAGCGCAGTCGTCGGCCTGGTTTGAAGAGGACGTGGCTCACAGTTTTCAGTAAAGGAGAACGAAAGATGTTCAGCGAAACGGGAAGCAGAGATGCGGTTACTGCGGCAATATCCGTCGCGATCACAAAGGACCGGCAGACGGAGAAGAACGTGCAGGCAAGGCTAAAAGGGGAGGGGATCCTGACGGCAGCGGTCGATTACGGCGGAGAATTTATTCCCTCCGTCACTAAGATGATCGAACGCGCCGTTGTCGCGGCGAAACGGGAAAATCTGATCCTTGACTCCCATGCCGAGGAGGGCGCCGTAGCCGGCGCGGCGCGGGAGGCCGTTTCTCAAATTATGAATAAGGCGCTTGGACTCAATATCGGCGGAAAAATTGCAATCGCACGCTGCGGAGAGCATATCAGCGTCGCAGTTTTTTTTGGAATCGGACTGCTCCATTTGAATGAAATGGCGGTCGGGCTTGGACATCGCGTCATCTATCGGAGTGATGCCGGAGGGGAGGAAAACCAGGATGAATCATAACGTGGCAATTGACGGCCCCTCGGGCGCCGGGAAGAGCACGCTTGCCAGGAAAACAGCGCAGAAGCTGGGATATCTCTATCTTGACACCGGCGCGATGTATCGCGCGTTCGGGTTATACGCCATTCGCCAGGGAATCGATTTTTCTCTTCCGGACGCTGAAAATACGGAGAAAATCAAACTGCTTGCAGAGACGTTTTCAATCGAAATTTCGTATGAGCAGGGAGCTCAGCAGGTCTTTGTAGCGGGGGAAAACGTAACGGCGCTGATCCGGACTCCGGAGGTATCGCTCGCCGCCTCGAAGGTCGCCGTTGTTCCGGAGGTACGCCTCAAGCTCGTAGAGCTTCAGCGGAAAATTGCGGCGGAGCATAATGTGGTGATGGATGGAAGAGATATTGGCTCTTATGTTCTTAAGGACGCGGGTGTAAAAATTTTCCTGACGGCTTCTCCTGAAGTACGGGCGAGCAGGCGACTGAAAGAGCTCAGAGAGAAGGGAAATCGGAAGGTTACTTATGAAGAGGTCCTTCGGGATCTCCAATTCCGGGATGAAAATGACAGCTCGCGGGCGTTTGCGCCGCTGGTGCGTGCCGAAGACGCGGTTCTGCTCGACACATCGGCGCTGAGCGAGGCGGAAAGCGAGGAAGCGCTTTTAGCGATTATCCGAAATAAATTTGGCGGAGAACAGAATGGAATTCCTGAGAGTCCTGTGTAAAATCTTTTTTTCGGTGTTTCTGCGCGTTCGGGTTATTGACGCAGATAAAATGCCCCGCGAAGGTGGAGTAATTGTGGCGGCAAATCATGAAAGCATGCTGGACATGTTTATGATCGGATACCGCGTGCCGCGTTACATTAAATGGATGGCAAAAGAGGAGCTTTTCAAAAATAAGCTGGTAGCAAAATTTATTACGGCGTGCGGCGCATACCCGGTAAAACGCAGTACGCGGGATGTTTCTGCCGCGAGGACTACGTTTGAAATGCTTGAACGGGGCGAACCCGTGGGGATTTTCCCGCAGGGCACGCGTGCAAAGGGCAACGGCCGTACCCATCGGGCAAAACACGGCGTCGCTAAATTTGCGGTGGAGGCGGGTGTGCCGGTTCTTCCCGTCGCAATCTGGGGAAAAATCCGTTTGTTCGGACGCGTCTTCGTCCGCTTTGGAGATCCCATCCGTCTGCCGGCGCCTCCGGAAAATGAAAAATACACGAAGGAGGATTATCAGAGACTGTCCCAGCAGATTCTCGATACGATTTATACGCTGATGGAGGTTCCGGAAATTGGAGATCATAAAAGCTGAAAGAGCCGGCTTTTGCTTCGGCGTGGCAAACGCGGTAGAAAAGTCCTTTGAGATTCTGCGCGGCAGAAAGGAAAACACGTTTGTATTTTCATACGGAGAATTAATTCATAACGATCATGTGATCGGCCGCCTGGAAGCGCTCGGTATGCGTACTGTTTGGAATCCGGAGGAAATCTGTCTGCTGACGGAAGGGCATCCGGAGCGCGCCGTGGCGGTGATCCGCGCGCACGGTATTTCCCCTAAGGTTTATAAGATGCTGGAAAAATTGGGCTGCACGCTCGTTGACGCCACATGCCCGTTTGTCGCCAAAATCCATAGTCTTGTGCGAGAGCAGTATGAAAAAGGACGAAAGATCATTATTGTTGGAGACAGAGAACACCCGGAGGTGATCGGTACAAACGGATGGTGCCAAGAAACGGGGATCATTCTGTCTGACGAAGAACAGGCAAGGCAGTTCCGACCAGAAAATAACAACATGTTGTATAGCGTCGTCGCACAAACCACTTTTTCTAAAAAAAAATTTACTAAAATATGTGAAATATTAAAAAAATCCTTTGACAACACAATTTTTTTTGATACAATATGCAGTGCGACATCTTTAAGGCAGGAAGAAACTGTTAAAATAGCATCGCAGGCGGACTTAATGGTTGTAGTAGGGGATAAGAAGAGTTCCAACACCCGGAAGCTATATGATTTAAGCTCTGAAATTTGCGATCATGTTTTATTCGTGGAAGATGCCGAGGAGCTGAATTTGTCGCAGGTAGACAAATATATGAAAGTTGGTGTGACGGCGGGAGCATCGGTTCCCGACTGGATCATCGGGGAGGTTATTGGTAAGATGAGTGAAATCAATCCGGAAGTAAACAATCAGGAAATCGAGATTGCCGAAACCGCGGTACCTGCAGAGGCAGCCGCCGTGGAAGCCTCTGTGCAGAACACAGAGGAAACCGCAGCGGAAAATTCCGAGCAGTCCGTTTCGGAATCTCCCGTTTCGGAGGAATCGAAGGAGGCCGGGGAGAACGATTCGTTTGAAACGATGCTGGACAAGACGCTGACCACGATCTCAAGCGGTCAGATCGTTAAGGGCACGATCAATAAGATCGACAATAAGGGCGTCTATGTTGACCTTGGCTTTAAATTTGAAGGGTTCATTGCGATCGACGAGTTTGCTGAGGTTCCCGGCTTCGAACCGGATCAGCTGAATATCGGAGACGAAGTAGAGGCCATGGTAGTGAAAGTGAGCGACAAGGACGGAGAAGCGATCCTTTCCAAAAGACGTGTCGACAACAAAAAGAACATGCTTCTTCTGGAACAGTCGTTTGAGAGTAAAACGCCCGTTACGGTTCGGATCAAAGAAGCCGTCAACGGCGGTGTCGTTGCGTATCTCGGCTCTGTACGCATTTTTATTCCGGCGTCGCAGCTTTCCGAGAGATATGCGAAGGATCTGACTGCATTCGTTGGAAAAAGCGTGGATGTCATCATCACGGCATTCGAGAAGGGACCGAAAGGCCATAACCGGATCGTGGGATCCAGAAAAATCCTGCTTGTTGCTGATAGAGAAGAAAAGGAAGAGGCTTTCTGGAGCCAGATCGAGGTTGGCAAGATCTGCACCGGAACCGTTAAGAGCCTGACGCCTTTCGGCGCATTTGTGGATATCGGCGGTTATGACGGATTGATCCATATGTCCGAGCTGTCATGGAACCGGATCAAGCATCCTTCCGAGGTTCTGAAGGTCGGTCAGGAAGTGGAAGTCAAAATCCTCGATTTTGACAGAAAGAAGAAAAGAATTTCTCTCGGCTACAGAAAAGAAGAGGATAATCCGTGGTTTGACGCGGAGAATCTTTACCAGGTGGGAGACATTCTCGAGGTTACGGTGGTACGGTTTGCCAGCTTCGGTGTATTTGTAAATATCGCTCCCGGAATCGACGGTCTGGTACATATTTCCCAGATCTCCAACCAGAGAATTTCAAGCGCGGCCGACTGCCTCAAGATCGGACAGAAGGTAATGGCAAAGATCATTGATACGAATATTCCGGAGAAGAAGATCAATCTCAGCATCCGCGACGTTCAGGCATATGATCCGGAGCCGAAGCCGGTAGAGCTTGACGAGGAGGGAAATCCCATTCTGCCGGAGCGGAAGGACAGACCTCGCAAGAAAGACCGCGGCGATCGTCCGGCAAAAGGCGACAAGCAGCGTACAAGAAAAGATGCTGAGGAAACTTACGTAGCAGATCAGGCGTCTTCTATGGGTACGTCCATAGGCGATATTCTGGCTTCGAAGCTTCAGCCGGCAATAGAAGTGAATGCGGTTTTAGAAACTGAAACCGAAAAAACCGAGGAGGCCCCCGCCGAAAACGCGGAGCCTGAAGCATAAGGGTAAGAACGTTTTATTACAAGACTGATTTCACTTTATATACAGGAGACGGTCCCGCAGCAGGCTGCTGCCGGGACGGTCTCTTCTTGTTATTTTTGGAGAACCGCGCAAAAGCGTCCGCAATGAAATTTTTTATTTGCATTGCAAGACAAGATGTGTTACAATAACGCTTGCTGTTTAAAGATTTTCAAGGGAGGTGTGTTTAAATGGCAAGATGTGAATTTTGTTCAAAGGATATGTTGTTCGGACGCCACATCAGCATAACACGTTCGCAGGTGAGCAGACGTGCGAAAAGAAACTGGAAGCCGAATGTCAGGAGAGTTAAGATCATGGTAAACGGCGCTCCCCGTTACGCTCATGTGTGTACTTCCTGCTTGAAATCGGGAAAGGTTACAAGAGCCGTGTGATTTTCCGCATTGCCGGCAGAATGCTTCCGGGATGTGCCGTCGTACGAAAACATAGCATTGCAGCCGATCGTTTTGCGCGATCGGCTTTTTGCGTTTTTTGTCTGAACCCTGGGTTCGGCAGAAAAAGAAGTTTTTTTTAAAAAGGGGTTGACAATATCGGCGGCTGCTTGTATAATAGTCGAGCGTTCTTACCGGACGTACATTGTGGTCGTTCGGTGGGATCTTATGGCGGCGTAGCTCAGTTGGCCAGAGCATTCGGTTCATACCCGACAGGTCATAGGTTCGAATCCCATCGCCGCTACCAAATTTGGCCCCTTGGTCAAGTGGTTAAGACATCGCCCTTTCACGGCGGCGACACGAGTTCGACTCTCGTAGGGGTCACCACACAGAAGCTGTAATTGTCTACAGACAATTACAGCTTTTTAATATAGTATTTCTCAAATGAAATATAAAGCTTGTTCCATCTAAATTTTTGCCTCTGATGAGGGGATGTGCGTGCAAAAAATCAGAAACCGGCGGCGTGATTTTAGGACACTGCTCCGCAGAGCAGCTTGACTGCAAGCGCCGCGCATTTTACGGCAGCTGAAGTATCATGCACTTCCGGGTTATCAAGCCCCGCGGCTTCCCGTTCCTGATTCCAGACTACGTGAAGCACACAGCCCGCTTTACAGCCGAGCGCTGCGGCGGCCGTATAAATTGCCGCAGATTCCATTTCAGAAGCCAGAACGCCCAACTTTTTCCAGGCCTCCCATTTTTGTTCCAGTTCATAGGCGACCGGCATTCTCCCGGGGCTGTGCTGTCCGTAAAAGGAATCTTTACATTGCACGACGCCGACGCGGCTTTTTACGGCGAGGCGGTCCGCCGCCTGCTTTAAAGCGGTCGTTATCTCGAAATCGGCCGTTGCCGGATATTCGATTGGAGCATAGTGCAGGGCCGTGCCCTCCTGGCGTACAGCGGACTGGGCGATTACAAGCTCCCCGCTTAAAATATCGGGCTGCATTGCGCCGCAGGTTCCGACGCGGATAAAATGCGTGACGCCGGCCATGTGAAGCTCTTCTACCGCAATTGCGGCGCTGGGACCGCCGATCCCGGTAGAGCAGAGAAATACGGGATGCATCCTGCCGGCATCGGCAAAGCCGCGCCATATGTTAAATTCCCTGCGGTACGAAACGGGAACGGCATCGGTGAAATGCGCCGCGATCTGCTCGATTCGGCCGGGATCTCCCGGCAATATCGCAAATTCCCCGCGGATTTCTTTGGGATTGAACCCGAGATGGTATAAATTATCCTCGTTCATAACAGAATCGGCCTCCTGTCCGTCTTTCTCCTGCAGATATTATACCACCTTCTGCCTGAATTTGTATTTGCTTTTAAGAGGATTTGTTATATAATAAAAATGATTGTAAAATAGGAGGTGCCGGGAAATGCTGAGTAATGCAAATAAAGAACAGTTGACCGAAATATCGGAATATATTGATTCGGAATTTGGAATTACGGACGATGCCGGCCGCATTTTATTTTACAGCGGAGCCGGAAACCAAGATGCTGCCGAAGTCGAGCTGGCAGCTATTTTTGCGGAGCTGCAGAATGAGGAAAGCCTCAATTTATTTGACCTTCCCCGATTTACGCGCGGCGGATATCTGTTTGAAAACGTCACGGCTGATTCGGATGAAATGCTGTTCATGTTTCTGAAGCTGAATCCTTCCGACGAAACGGAACGCGCGCACCAGAAAAGCCTGCTGGCGCTGGCAGCGCACGGCTTCCGCTACAGGGAATCGCAGAGCAGCAAGGATCTGATCAATATTTTTAAAAAGCTCCTGATAGAAGGACGAAGAAGCGTAACGGAGGAGCAGCTTGAGGCGGTTTACGGAGAGTTCCTGCTGGACTCGGATGGTTTTGCCGTCGTACTTGTGACGCTGAATAAAACGTCTGGAGGCGCACCTGCGGACAGCGATATGATCTGCCGCGTGCTGCAGGAGCTGTTCAGCGCCGACCGCGGCTTTTTGATTATACCGCTTGATTACGCGCGAACGGCGATCGTTTGCCCTATTCGGGAGGAAAATACGTACGAATTTGTATTGGAATATGCAAATATGATTAAAGATACGCTTCTTTCCGAAACAATGGTAGACGTATACGTCTCGGTCAGCTCACAGATTTCCGGCATCATGAATCTGAACGACGCCTATCTGGAGGCGGATAAAGCAAAAAATATCGGCGCAATTTTCGAAATGCAGGAAAAATGCTTTGAATACAAAAAGCTGGGCCTGGAGAAAATGATCTATTCCATTCCTATGGATGCCTGTGTGGGTTATATCAACGAGATTTTTGGGGAAGGCTTTCTCAAGGACAAATCGTCCCCGGAGCTTTTGAATACCGTTAAAGCATATCTCGATAATAATTTAAACGTCAGCGAAGCGTCGAGAGTATTGTATATTCACCGAAACACGCTGATGTACCGTCTGGACAAATTTAATAAAATGACCGGCCTGGACTGCTCGAAATTCGAGATCGGCATGAGGGTAGGGATTGCGCTGCTGATTTTACAGTTTATTGAAAACAAGGAACCGGCATTGCTGAATAAAGTATAAAGGATGAAGAAAACACAATGGAACGCAGTACAAAAGAAAATGCCGTCAGGCAGACGAGGAGAAGAAGCATTTACAACAACGAGGCCTCGCGGCAGAGGCCGATCATTTCATTTGAAGACGTTACGAAGAAATACCAAAACGGCGTGGAAGCGCTGCGAAATCTGAGCTTTCGGATCGAAGAGGGCGAATTTGTATTTTTAATGGGCTCAAGCGGAGCGGGAAAATCGACGCTGATCAAATTGATTTTACTTGAGGAGCGCCCGACCTCCGGAAGAATTTATGTCAAAAGCCGGAATGTGGCGCAGATTAAGCGTGCCCAGATTCAGACCTACAGGCGGAGCATCGGCGTATTTTTCCAGGATTTCCGTCTGCTGGAAAAGAAAACCGTTTTTCAGAATGTCGCATTTGCGATGGAGATTACGGGGGCATCCAGAAAGGAGATCGAGGAAAAGGTAAATATTACGCTGTCCCTGATGGGACTCAGCGCAAAGAAAAAGGAATATCCGAGTCATCTTTCCGGCGGAGAGCAGCAGCGTGTCGCGCTTGCGCGCGCGATCGTAAATGGGCCGGATATCCTGATCGCCGATGAACCGACGGGAAATCTGGATCCGGAAAATTCCGGTGAAATTATGGAGCTTTTGATGAAGATTAATTCTTACGGCACCACCGTGCTTGTCGCAACTCATGAGCAGGGGATGGCGGAGGAATCCGGGAAGCGGATCATTCGGCTGGATCACGGCAGAACTGTAGAAGAGGAGGCACCGCGGCAGGAAGCGTCGGTCCCCGGAAACGAGGCGGAAGCGCCGCCGATTGCGGAGCCGGAGCCTGCGCCTTCCGTTGATATTACCAGAAAAGTAGAGATTCGGAAGGAAGATCGCGAAATGCCGCCTGCGCCGATCGAGATCCCGATCGAGTCTGTCCGCGTAGAGCAGCCGGTGGAGAGCAAAGCAGAGGAAAATCCCGAGGAGGGCGGCGAAAATGCGTAAAATCAGAACTTTTTATTATATTCTGCGGCAGGGCGTCGCAAATTCCTTTAAAAACTGGCACATGCTTTTTTCTTCTGTTTTTGTAATTTTTGTCTCTCTGTACATCATGGGATGTCTTACGCTTGCCTCCACGAACCTGCAGAGGATTTTGGGAGAAATCGGAGAGCGGCAGAAGGAGGTTCAGCTGGACTGCTCCAATGAGATCAGCGATGAGGCAAGTCTTTCCATTGCCGACATTATCGTGAACGACTCACGCGTGGAAACTGTCGAACGAATCTCCAAAGAAGAAAATCTGCAGAACGCAATCGAGATGTTTGGTGCAGACAGTGCGCTTTTTGAGTACAGCAACGCCGACTATATGTACGTCTCCTTCCGCGTAAAGCTGAGGTCTGCTGACAATGTAGAAGCCTTTGCAGAGGATATGAAAAAGGTTTCGGGAATCGAAGACGTAATCGATAATTTATCTGTGTATGAATATTTCTCTTCCCTGAGCACCTGGGTGCGGATCGGCAGCGTTGCGGCGCTGATCGTGCTCGGCTTCCTTTCGATCATGCTGTCTGCCAATACAATTCGCTTGACGGTTTTTGCCCGCAAGAAAGAGCTTCAGATCATGAAAAATATCGGAGCCTCCCGGGTTTATATGAGAGGCCCGTTCGTGGTGGAGGGAGTCATTATCGGGCTGCTCAGCTCTCTGCTGTCATATTTTGCAGTGAAAGGGACATATGTATATCTGTATAATTATGTAAGCGGCAGCTCTTCAAGCCTGCGGAATATTCTGAACCTCTCGGAGTTCGGGCAGTTTTCAGGAACGGTATTGCTGTGCTTTCTCGCCGCGGGAATCCTCGTGGGCGTTTTATCGAGCGGGCTTGCAATTGGAAAATATGTAAAGGTTTAAACGGTGAAGCGTATGTCTGAAGAGAAAGAGCAGGAGCAGAAGCTTCCGGAAGAGCGGGAAAAGATCCCTGCGCCGGAAAATCCCTCCAAAGAAAAAGCGAAGAAAGAAAGATCGTGTATCCGCGTCAACGGAGGCGTTTTGTTTCTGTGCGCGGTACTGCTTGTAATTGTTACCGTATTCGCAACGTTTTTCGTAGCGGACAAACTTTATTATAACGGCGCGCTGTTCCGCGAATCGGACAGCGTGTCCTTTGCCGGGGAAAACACGGACAAATATAAAACGGCAAAATTTCAGGACATTCTGACGTTTATTGAAAATAACTACTGCCTCGATTACGACATCAACGAGGTGATCGAGGGCGCCATCAACGGCGCAGTCGAGGCGCTGGGAGATCCGTATACCCGATATCTGAAACCGGGAGAGCTGGATGCGTATGTGGACTATATCACGGGAACCTATACAGGAGTCGGCATCACCTATACGATGACGGAGTCGGGCATGCTGGTGTCGGACGTTACGGAGGAATCTCCGGCAGCGATCGCAGGCATGCGTGAAGGCGATCTGATTACGCACATTAATGGAAAGGCCGTGGCGGATTATTCCGACGAGGAAATGACGGCGCTCTTCGGAACGGCAGGAAATGAGGTGCAGCTTTCCGTGACGCATTCGGACGATACCGCCGAAACGCTTACAATAACGGTTGCGAGGGTCAGCCGCCAGTCGGTTTTTGTTACGGACTACGAGGGAATCATGTACGTCAGAATTACGCAGTTCGATGAAGACACGGGCGCGGAGTTTTTACAGGCCATGGAAAAGATCGAGGCAGTCGGCTGCAGGGGCATGATTCTGGATCTGCGCGACAACGGCGGAGGATATGAAAGTCAGGCGGATATCGTGGCCGACCGAATCCTTCCGGCGGGAGTCATAGCATATTCGGAAGATAAAAACGGAAACCGGCTCAGCGAGATCCTATCGGACGAGACCTGCATCAACGTCCCGCTTGCGGTACTTGTAAACGGCAGGACCGCGAGCGCGTCGGAGCTTGTTACGGGCGCGATCCGGGACTACGAAAAAGGGACGATTATCGGAACGAAGACATTCGGCAAAGCGCTCGGTCAGACAAGGAGGGAATATACGGAGGACGGCAGCGGAATCATACTGACTGTCGCACGCTATTTTACGCCCTCGGGAGAATGTATTCACGGAACGGGAATTACTCCTGATCTGATTGTGGAGCTTCCTGAGGAATATGCGGAGGCTTCGATTGATGAGATTCCCTTTGAACAGGACACGCAGCTGCAGAGGGCGTTTGAGCTTTTTCAATAAATACCGGCTAAATGAAAGGTGAAAAGCGTTATGTACCGGTTTCTTTCGCATTATTATGAGATGCTGTTTCCTTACCGCCAATACGTGGCGTGGAAGGACTTCGCGCGGCCGATGCTCCGGCGAAGCCGCGCGGTGCGCAGCTTTAAAGACCGCGGCGAGCGGCCGCTTGTGATAGATGCCGGCTGTGGGACCGGCGCGCTGGCGGATCTTCTGGCAACGTATTATGATGTGATTGGAATTGATATTTCAGAAGAAATGCTGGATCAGGCGCTGAAAAATTATCCGGATCGGGGAATTTTGTGGGTCCGCCAGGATATTGCAAAAATGGAAACGGGCCGGCCGGCTGCGGCCATATTCGCTACGACGGACACTCTGAATCATATCACCGTTCAGAATCAATTATATGCATTTTTTCGCCGGGCCTACCGGACGCTGGAAAGCGGCGGGTATCTTTTCTTCGATGTAGTGACAGAAGAATTTTTCCGCTGCTTTTATGGAGATGGGCAGTGCTCCTTCGAGGATTTTGAATGGGGGAGCTTTTTCTGGCGCTGCGAGTACCATCAGAACACACAAAAGGCGGTGTATGACATTACGTATTTCGAAAAATGCGAGGACCGGGAGCTGTATCAAAGAACGGATGAGAGAATTACGGAGCGCGTCTGGCCGGAGTCTGTTCTCCGGGACGGGCTCGAGCAGGCGGGCTTTCGCCGGATTCGGATTTTTCCCGAGCTCCTGCATGCAGGGGAAGACGACGCGGCGGCTCCCCCTTGCTCTCAGGGATGGGAAAGACTGTATTTTGTCTGTGTAAAGCCGTAAATACAAATGTTTGACTTGCCGCACCACGGTATGATAATATGAACTGGATTGCATGGGTTTGAAATGCGCCTGCATGCAAAGTCATTTTAGGAGGAATTTTATGGAGACCGGTAAAGTAAAATGGTTTAACGCTGATAAGGGCTTCGGATTTATCGAGCGGGAAAATGGAAACGACGTTTTCGTGCATTATTCGGCGATTGAATCGGATGGATTTAAAACACTTGACGAAGGTCAGACTGTTTCATTTGACGTTGTGGAGGGAAGCAAGGGTCCGCAGGCGGCAAATGTGAGAAAGCTTTGATTCCCGTCTATTTGCCCGGAAACCGGCCGCAGGCCGGTTCGAACCCCTGCAGAACGAGAGCTCTACAGGGGTTTTCCAATGGCCGGAAAGGAACAGGAGCATGAAACAAGCAGAACAAACAGGAGATTTCCTGATTTCAGGAACCGCCGCGGATGGCTGTCTGCGTATTATCGGCGCAGAAACGACTGCCGCTGTAAATCACGCGCAGTCGATCCACCACGCAGCGCCGACAGCCGCTGCCGCCCTGGGCCGCGTGCTTACGGGAGCCATCCTAATGGCGAAAGAATTGAAGAACGACGCCGATCGGCTGACCTTACAGGTGAAAGGGCGCGGCCCGATCGGCGGCATTACTGCCGTGTCCAGGATTTTCACTCGGAACGGTGCGGCCGGAAATCTGGACGGTATTTTTGTAAAAGGATATGCGGAAAATCCGTATGCGGACCTTCCGCTTCGAGCCTCTGACGGGAAGCTGGACGTAGGAGGGCTTGTCGGAAAAGGCTTTCTAAGCGTGATTTTGGATTTGGGACTGAAAGAGCCATATACGGGAAGCGTGCCGCTGCAATCCGGCGAAATCGCCGAAGACCTTTCGTATTATTATGCCGTTTCGAAACAGGTGCCTGCCGCCGTATCGCTCGGCGTCCTCATCGACCGGGATCTGAGTATTCGGAAGGCCGGAGGGTTCCTGCTGCAGCTTCTGCCCGGAGCACCGGACAAGCTGATTACGGAGCTGGAGGCGCGGATTTCCAACATGCCATCTGTAACGACGCTGCTGAATGCCGGCGCGTCGATGGAAAATATTCTGGAGGATATTGCGGCAGGCTATGCCCCTGAGCTTTCCTCCAAAATACCGTGCGCTTATTCCTGTGACTGTTCCCGAACGCGTATGGAGCAGGCACTTTGCAGCATTGGTAAAGAAGAGCTCCGTACCATTCTGGAGGAGGATCACGGCGCGGAAATCTGCTGCCATTTCTGCGGTATGAAATATGAATTTTCAGAAAAAGAGCTTGAAAGCCTGCTTTGATCTTTTTCCGGCGTGTGCGAGGCGTTTTTCCCGAGGCGGCTTGCCGAAAAAACGCGCGGAAAAAGGTTGACGAGCCCGGAAAATCGTGATAAACTACAAAAGTTGCCGCTCTGCCGGGGCTTCAAATTCGCTATACTAATTTGCATAGCGGTGCCTTACGGACGTGGCGTCTTCGCACGGACGCCATATACAGGCGAGATTGTTATGGAGGTGCAGAAATCATGTATGCTGTAATCGTTACCGGAGGAAAGCAGTACAAAGTAGAAGAAGGCGGAACGCTGTTTGTTGAGAAGCTGGACGCTGAGGCGGAAACGTCCGTCACGTTCGACAAGGTGCTGGCCGTATCCGCAGGCGAGGACGACGTAAGGTTCGGCGCGCCCTATGTGGAAGGCGCGAGCGTACAGGCGAAGGTCGTCAAGCACGGGAAAGGCGAGAAGATCCGCATTATTAAGCATAAAGCCAAAAAGGGCTATCGCAAGAGGCAGGGCCACAGACAGCCGTATACCAAGCTTACGATCGAAAAGATTAACGTTTGATCGGCTCGGCGGGCTGCCAAAGAAATGATAACGGCAAAGATTTTCAGAAACAGCCGGGGAGCCGTTTCCGGTTTTGAGATTTCGGGACATGCGGGATATGCGGAGCATGGCGGCGATATCGTCTGTGCGGCCGTATCCGCGATCGCATATACGGCGGCCGGTTATTTCAGCGAAAAGAAATGCGGAGAAAAACCATTTGAATATTCCGAACGGGAAGGATATATGAAGCTGTCCGCGCCGCAGATCGGCACAGAAGCTTCGGAAGACAGAGCGGCGGCAGACGCCGTGCTGGAGGCCGCAGTAATCGGACTGAAGCAGATTGCATTGTCATACGGAACGGAATATATAAAGGTGATTGACTAATCCAGGAGGTGTAAGGTCATGTTGAAGATAAATTTACAGTTGTTTGCGCACAAAAAGGGTTTAGGAAGCTCGAAGAACGGCAGAGATTCCGAGTCTAAGCGCCTTGGCGTCAAGCGGGCGGACGGGCAGTTCGTGCTGGCGGGAAACATCCTTGTAAGACAAAGAGGCACGAAGATTTATCCCGGAGAGAATGTTGGAATGGGAACGGATTATACGCTTTATGCGCTGGTTGACGGAAGAGTCGCCTTCCGCAGACTGGGCAGGGACAAGAAGCAGGCCGTAATCATAGCCGAGGGCTGATTGTTTTTACACAGCGATATTGCAAAGACCGCGTTGCACACACAGAAAAGAGAGCGTGTGAGGCGGTCTTTTTCATTATTTTCGCAGATACGGAAACGGAGCTGGCGCGATGTTTATAGACAGAACGAAAATTATCGTCGCTTCCGGAAGCGGCGGGCACGGCGCGGTGTCTTTTCACAGGGAAAAATATGTAAATGCCGGCGGACCGGACGGCGGCGACGGAGGCAAGGGCGGTGACGTGATCTTTATCGTGGATGAAGGCGCGTCAACGCTGGCAGACTTTAAATACCAGAGGAAATTCAAAGCTGAAAACGGCGCGAACGGCGCGAAGAACAAAATGACCGGCAAGAGCGGCGCGGATGTCCTGATCAAGGTTCCGCAGGGCACCCTGATCCGCGAGGCAGAGACAGGGCGGATTTTAGCCGATCTGGTTGAGAGCGGAGCACGCTGCACCATTGCCAGGGGCGGAAAAGGCGGGCTTGGAAATATGCATTTTGCAACCAGCACGCGGCAGATTCCGAACTTTGCCCGCGCAGGAGAAGCTGGAAAAGAGCTGGAGCTCCTGCTCGAGCTGAAGCTGCTTGCGGATGTGGGGCTGGCAGGATTTCCCAACGTAGGGAAATCTACGCTGCTTTCCGTGACGACCGGAGCAAGACCTGAAATTGCAGACTATCCTTTTACTACGGTACGTCCTAATCTCGGCGTCGTGTTTAACAATGGCGAGCGGAGCTATGTGATGGCGGATATTCCGGGCCTGATAGAAGGCGCCTCAGAGGGCCAGGGACTGGGCCACGAATTTCTGCGCCATATTGAAAGAACGCGGCTGCTGATTCACGTGATCGATATATCAGGATCGGAAGGCCGCGATCCGTTTGAAGATTTTCTGAGGATCAATCATGAACTGGAGCGCTACAACGAAGCGCTTTCCCGAAGGCCGCAGGTCGTTGCACTCAATAAAATGGATCTGGAGGGTGCGGCAGAAAATGCGGCGCGCTTCCGGGAACAGTTCGCTGACTGGCTGGAGCAGCGCGGAAAAGAGCTCGCTGCCGAACGCGAGAACGGGGCGTGGCGTATTTTTGAAATTTCCGCCGCGATATCGCAGGGGACGCGGGAGCTTGCCGCGTATTGCGGCAGTATCCTGGATAAAATGCCTTCCTCTGAAAGCTTTGCGCCGGAAGAGAGCGGAATCGTGTATCGAGCCGGGGAATCGGAAGAGCCTTTTACTGTCCGTGTGGAGGACGGCGTCTTTATTGTCGAGGGCCCCTGGATCAAAAACCTGATAGAATCCGTGAATCTCAGCGATTATGAATCGTCGCAGTATTTCCAGCGGATTATACGGAAGAAAGGACTGATTCAAAAGCTGGAAGAACTGGGAATCCGGGAGCAGGATACCGTTCGCATCTATGATACGGAGTTTGATTACTATGTTTGAAAACAGCGAGCAATATACTGCCAATAAGATATTGATATTATTTATCCTGGACCGGCTCGGCGTCAAGCTGTCGGATCATTTTCTAAACGCGGTTTTACTCGGTCCCGGACTCGTTAATTATTTCAGCGTACAGGAATGCAGAGAGGATCTGATTGCAAAGGGCTGCGTTCAAAGAGAGCTTGACAGCGCGGGGACTGTCCTGTACTCCATAACGGAGAAGGGAAGGGAACGTCTCGGACAGATGCGCTATATGCTGTCCGGCGGGCTTGGAGCCCGCTATGAGGCATATCTCGAAGCAAACCGGGACTCTCTGGAGCAGGGCATGCATGTGAATGCGGACTGCTTTGAAGATGCGGCCGGCAATGTATACGTACGGTGCTATGTGAGAGAAGGCTCAAACTGCATTGTAGACGTAAAGCTTCCTGTCGCGAACCGCAGCGACGGCGCCGCTATCTGCGAGACCTGGAGAAAAAATACGTCCGAGCTTTATCTTCAGTTGGTGAAAACGTTTTATGACGGGATCAAAACAAATAAAAAGGAAAAGGAGAAGGGAACATGAACGTAGGAAAATGTGAGTGGTTCATTCCGGATGCGTTTTATCCGGAGAAGGACAACGGCGATTATGTGAGCCATGAGGCGGTATGCGTCCTCAATACGGGAAAGACGGAGGCGCGGATTGATTTTACGCTGTATTTCGAAGATCGGCCGCCAATGGGCGGATTTTCTGCGGTTTGCCCGGCAGAGCGCACGCACCATGTGCGCCTGGATCGGATTCGTTCCGAAGCGGGCGGCGCCATTCCCAGAGGCGTCCCATATGCGATTTACGTAAAGAGCAGCGTGCCTGTCGTCGTACAGTACAGCCGGTGCGATACGACGCAGCCGGAATTGGCTTTTATGGGGTTGCTTGCTTATTGACAGACCGTCTGTTTTATTGTAAACTTTGCCTGCATTTTGATATTTTAATAAAGGAGTGATATACATAATGGATTATGTCAAAGAGAGTTATGAGCTTGCCAAGAAGCGGTATGCCCAGTACGGCATCGATACGGATCAGGTGCTTGAGACGCTCAAGAAGATTCCGATCTCCATGCACTGCTGGCAGGGCGACGATGTAATCGGTTTTGAAAATCCGGAGGGAGAGCTGACCGGTGGTATTCAGACAACGGGAAATTATCCCGGAAAGGCGAGAACGGCCGACGAACTCAGAAGCGATATTGAGAAAGCGTTTTCCATGATCCCCGGAAAGCACCGGCTCAACCTCCATGCAGTTTACGGCGATTTCGATGGCGATGTGGAAAGAGACAAAATCGAACCGAAGCATTTTAAAAAATGGGTAGAATGGGCTAAGAAAAACGGTGTCGGCCTGGATTTCAATCCGACTTGCTTCTCCCATCCCATGTCTGAGAGCGGCATGACGCTCAGTCATCCGGATAAAGAGGTGCGTGACTTCTGGATCCGCCACTGCAAGGCGTGCCGTGAAATTGCCGCCTACATGGGAAAAGAGCTCGGTACGCCGGCCGTTACGAATTTCTGGTTCCCCGACGGAATGAAAGATATTACCGTGGATAAATATGGGCCGAGAAAACGGCTGCAGGAGGGGCTGGATGAAATTTTCAGCGTACAATACCCGAAGGAATACACCCTTGACGCGATTGAAAGCAAGGTTTTCGGAATCGGAGCGGAAAGCTATACGGTGGGTTCCAACGAATTCTGCATGGGCTACGCTGTTTCCAGAGGCAAGCTTTTGTGCCTGGATGCCGGCCACTTCCATCCGACTGAAGTGATTTCGGATAAGCTTTCGGCTGTATTCTGTTATCTTGATGAGATTCTGCTGCATGTCAGCCGCCCGGTGCGCTGGGACAGCGACCATGTCATCATTCTGGACGACGAGCTCAGAGCGATTGCTGCGGAGCTGGTGAGAAACGGCTTTGTGGAGAAAACGCACATCGGGCTCGACTTCTTTGATGCGAGCATCAACCGGATTGCGGCATGGGTGATCGGCATGAGGAACATGCAGAAGGCGCTGCTGCTTGCGCTGCTTGAGCCTACGGCCACGCTGGTGGAATATGAAAGAGACTTTAATTTTACGTCGCGCCTTGCGATTCTCGAAGAGCTCAAGACGCTGCCGTTCGGCGCGGTATGGGATTACTTCTGCGAAATAAACGGCGTTCCTGTGGGAGACGCCTGGCTTACAGAAGTCAGACAGTATGAGCAGGACGTTCTTTTCAAAAGAGGATGATGAACGCTCCGGTTCTTCCGGACGAACGCCCCGGGAATGCGGCAGAGCTCCGCGCCCGGGGCGCTTTTTTATCTGGGCGTCTGCGGGCGGAAAGTTTCCCGTTGACAGATTGCCGCATACGATGTAATATTGTTTCTGTACTTCGGGGTAGGGTGAGAATCCCAACCGGCAGTAAAGCGGCCGCAGCGGCCGCAAGCCTGCGAGTTCCGTAAATTTTGTGCAGCGGAATTGATGCGGTGTAAATCCGCAGCCGACGGTAAAGCGCAATGCGCCAAGTCCGGATGGAAGGAGTAGACTTTGAAATGCCAAATACTAATTCGCTGCGTTCCGCGAGGACGTTTTACGTTACGCGGATCGCCATGCTCACGGCAGTCGCATCTTTACTGATGATTATTGAATTGCCGATTCCGATTTTTCCAAGCTTCTATAAACTGGATTTCAGTTATTTTCCCGTTGTAATCGCCACATTTTCCATGGGGCCGGTGGCAGGGACCGTTACGGCCGTTCTGAAAAATCTGATCGCGTTCCTTGCGGCAGGCGTCTTTACGGAAAGCGCGGGAGTGGGCGCGCTTGCAGATATGCTGATCGGCTTATCCTTTATTATACCGGCCGGCCTGATTTACCGGAAAAAGCATTCGAAAAAGGGCGCGATGATTGCCTTGGGCGTCTCGCTGATTTCTGTCGCTGTCATTTCCTGCGCGCTGAATTACTGGCTGCTGATTCCCGTTTATGCAAATTTATTCGGTCTCGACGGCGTGCTGGCGGCAGCGCAGGAGGCCTGCAGCTTTGTTACAGATGTGAAAGGCATCATCGTATTTGGAACGCTTCCGTTCAATCTGACAAAATGGATTATTATCTCACTTCTCACGCTGTTTACGTATAAGCCGCTTTCCGGCAGTCTCTTAAAGAAGCCGAATACGCGGCAGAAACGGGAAGATTCGGACAGCGCGCGCCGCGTCAGTTAAAAAATTCATTGTAGAGGGCGACCACCGACGGTTTGGCATCCTTAGCCTCAACCCCGAACATAATGCTGACCTCGGAGGAGCCCTGATTAATCATTCGAATGTTAATATTGGCTTTGGCAAACGCTGCAGTGGCCCGCGTCGCAACGCCGACCGTCTTTGTCATGCCGCGGCCAACAAGCATAACGATTGCCTGATCCTGGTCTACCGTCACAGAATCGGCGTCAAGCTGTTCGTATTTTTTGAGGATCCGCGCAAGCTTCTCCGGAGGACAGTTTTTCTCACGGATAATCAGTGAAATGCTGTCGATGCCGGAGGGCATGTGTTCAAAAGACACTTCCTCCTCTTCTAAAACAGAAAGAAGCTTTCTGGCATAGCCGATCAAACGGTTCATCATATATTTATAAATGTGGATCGTCAGGAAGCCGGTGTCGGCAGCGATTCCGGCTACGGGCAAAGTCGGCTTCGGGGCTTTTTTATCCGGTACAATGAAAGTGCCCGGCGCGTCCGGATTGTTCGTATTTCGGATATTTACCGGGATTCCCTTTTGATATACCGGCGCCAGCGCTTCCTCGTGAAGCACGCTGAAGCCCGCGTAGGACAGCTCCCGCATTTCCTCGTATGTGAAAAGGGGAATCGGGAAGGGATTGTCGATCAGCTTGGGATTCGCAGCATATACAAAATCCACGTCTGTGAAGTTTTCGTATACATCGGCATTTACCGCCGCTGCAAGCACGCCGCCCGTTACATCGGAGCCGCCGCGGGAAAACGTAACGACGCTTCCGTCCTCCGCATAACCGAAAAATCCCGGAAAGATCATGATTGTCTGGCGCTCCGCCAGCTTTGCAAGCAGCTCATAGGAATGGGGAAGCACCTGAGCGTTTCCAAATTCGCTGCTCAAAAACATCCCCGCCTCCTTCGGATCGATATATTCCGCATTTTCTCCGATGCTTTGCAGATAGCAGGCGATCAGCTTTGCGGAATTGTCCTCTCCCGCCGCTTTCATCAGATCTTCAAACATTTCGTAATTTCTGCAGTTCGTGTGCATTCTGGAAATCAGATCGTTTTTTATTGTGCAGACAATTTCTCTCCCAAGATTCAGGTCCTTTGCGATTCCTGCGTAGCGCTCGAGGACGGCCTCCAGCGCAGCCTCCACGCCGCTGCCCTCCTGACAGGCTTTCGCCAGACGGATCAGCAGATCCGTCACTTTTGTATCGGTGTCATAGCGTTTTCCAGGAGCTGAGACGACAACAATTCGTCTTTGGCTGTCAGATAATATAATGCTGCATACCTTTTTGATTTGCTTCGCATCGGCAAGGGAACTGCCGCCGAATTTGACTACTTTCATAGAAACACCTGTCCTTTCCCGGTCAATCTGCTACGCGCATGGTATAGGCAATGCGGATACCTGCGTTTTCAGAAAGCATTTCCAGCTTTTTGCACAGCTCGGCCTCGCTGCATCGATCCGAGAGGAAGCCTGCGGTCGTGTTATCAGAGAGCGCGTACCCCAGATATACGGCATTTTCTCCGAAAACCTCCGTGATGTGGAATTTGAGCTCTTCAAAATCCGTGTCGTTAAACTGTGATACAACGCGGACGTAGAAGCGCTCCTTTTCAGAGGATTCCCGTACGGGCTCTGCCTCGCGGAATACAAAGCCTGGCAGCGTTTGGCGACCGGGGGCTTCCAGTATTTCAACGATATCTCCAAGGATTGCGCTTGCCGTTGCAAATTTGCCGGCTCCCTGCCCATAGAACAGCGAGTCCCCGGTATAGGAGCCGCGAACAAGAACCGCATTATAAACGGAATGAACCGCGGAAAGAATATGGTTTTTGGAAACGAGCTTCGGCTCGACGCTGACGCGGACGCCTTCTGCTGTCTTTCTGCTGCCGGCGATCAGCTTGATCACGTATCCCCCGGAAGCGGCCAGCTCATGATCCGCATAGACGACGTCGCGGATTCCGATGCATTTTACTTTTTGATAATCGATAAACTCGTCATATGCGATTGAGGAAAGAATTGCGATCTTACGCGCCGCGTCGAATCCGTCGACGTCCGCGGAGGGATCTGCTTCGGCATACCCTTTTGCCTGCGCGTCCTTCAGCATATCCTCAAAGGACATTTTATCCCGGTACATCCCGGTCAGCATATAATTCGTCGTTCCGTTCAGAATCCCCTGAATTTCATAGATATCGTTTACGGAAAGGCAGATGTTTAAGGGGCGTATGATGGGGATTCCGCCGCCTGCGCTTGCTTCGTAAAGAAAGCGCACGTTGTTTTCGAAAGCCAGCGTCGTAAGCTCGCGGCCGTATGCCGCTACGACGGCTTTGTTGGAGGTAACTACGTGTTTTCCTGCCCGCAGCGCCTTTCTGCAGATCTCCGCGGCCTGATCGAGACCGCCCACGGTGACGACCAGAAGACGGATTGCTTCGTCCTCCAAAACCTCTTTCTGATCGCTGGTAAGATACGGAGCGTACGGGGTTCCGGTCATATTTTTAATATCTACGATCTTTGTCAGCCGGACCTCTTCGTTGAAGCGCTTTCCGATTTCCTCCTGTTTTTCCAACAGGATGTCCGCAACGCCGGAGCCTACGACACCACATCCTATAATCGCAATCTGAAACATAAACAACCTCCCTGTTATTGTAAAAATGCGTCTACCGCGGCCTTCATGCCGGATACCTCGCATACTTTATTGTGTAAAATTGGTTTTCGGTCCAAATCTCGGAGCGGCGCGGGGATCGTTTGCCCGGTTTTTGCAGAAAGATCCTCCAGAATTTCAAATTCGTTTCTGCCGCTGATGGCTTCGGGACCGAAAATCGCTTCGGCAACGGTTTTGTTGAATTTAAACGGGCTTGCTGTGGATACCGCTACGGAAGGAGCGGTATCGCCTGTCGAAATCACGTACTTATCATACACGTCGATTCCTACCGCCGTGTGCGGATCGATGAGATAATGGAATTCCTGATATACGTTTTTGATCGTTGCCCTGCATTCCTCCTGCGACGCGTAAGAGGACCAGAAACTCTGATTGATATTATTGATGGTCTTCTTATCGACGGAGTAAACGCCGCTCGCCTTCAGATCTTCCTGATCTGCCGCGACGGACTGCGCGTCGTTTCCGGATGCCTCATAAAGCAAACGCTCCAGATTCGAAGAAACCAGAATATCCATTGCCGGAGAAATCGTCTGAATAAAGGGCCGCTTGCTGTTGTAAACGCCAGTCGCCATGAAATCGGATACGACATTGTTGTCATTTGTGGCACAGATGATTCTGTTCACGGGAAGTCCCATTTTCTCAGCATAATAGCATGCGAGGATGTTCCCGAAATTTCCGGTGGGCACCACGAAGTTTATTTTAGAACCGGCGGAGATGCGCCCCTTTCTGACCAAAGAGAGATATGCGTAAAAATAATAAACAATCTGGGGAAGCAGTCTACCGATGTTGATGGAATTGGCGGAAGAAAGCGTATAACCACGCGTTTTCAACGTTTCCGCAAAAGCGCCGTCCGTAAAAATATTTTTTACGCCCGTCTGCGCGTCGTCGAAATTTCCGCGTACGGCGATGACCGACAGGTTCCGCCCCTCCTGCGTGACCATCTGCCGCTTTTGCATTTCGCTGACGCCGTTTTCCGGATAAAATACCAGAAGCTTTACATTTTCGGCGTCCTGGAAGCCCGCAAGCGCCGCTTTCCCGGTGTCTCCGGATGTCGCGGTTAAAATTGCAACCTTACGGTGCTGTTCGTTCTTCTTTATTGCCACGGACAGGAATTCCGGTAAAATCTGAAGCGCCATATCCTTGAATGCAGAGGTCGGACCGTGCCACAGCTCCAGCACGTTCAAAGAACTGCTGAGAGAGACGACGGGCGCCGGATCCTGCGGGAAGCTTCCGCTGGCATAGGCGTTTCTGACACAGCGCTCAAGCTCTGCTCTGGTAAAATCGGTAACAAATCTGGCAAATATTTCTATGGCGAGACTGCAATAATCCATGCCGCAGAGCTCCGCAAACTCCAGCGAATCAAACCGCGGGAATTTTATCGGAACAAACAGTCCTCCGTCGGGAGCGATTCCCGTCAGCACCGCATCGGAAAAACTATATTCTGCGGAATATCCCCGCGTACTTTTATACATCATTGATGATCACTCCAAAAAACGAAAAAAGTCGTTCCCATGTGTGAAGACACACATAGGCTATAATAAACAGAGCAGTCTGAAAAGTCAAGAAATTTGTATACTTTTCATACTATAAGATGTATAATCGAGCGGGAGGCGCTTTACATGACAAACCGAACCATGCACTTTATGGAGAATCCATCTTCAGCGAAAATCGCCGTCATTGGACTGGGAATCAGCAACGTTCCGCTGATTCGTTTCCTGGGCAGACTCGGAGCAAAAGAGATTACAGTCTATGACCGGTCTGAAAATCAGCAAATCCGTGCGAAGCTCGATTCGCTTCTTGCCGGCGGAACGATTTGCAAAGCCGTCACGGGAGAGGGATATCTCGATGAAATTGGAGAAGCGGGCTATGACGTAATTTTCAGAGCTCCTGCAATCCGCCCGGATCTGCCGCAGCTTGCACGGGCATCGGAAAACGGAGCTCTTTTGACTTCTGAAATGGAGCTTTTTTTTGAATTATGCCCATGCAGAATATATGGCGTTACAGGCAGCGACGGTAAGACAACTACGACGACGCTGATCTGGAAGCTTTTATCCACTCATTACGCGGGACAGCGCACAAAAGTCTGGCTTGGCGGAAATATCGGACGGCCTCTGATTGATCATTTGTCCGAAATCGGGCCGGAGGACGCTGTGGTATTGGAGCTCAGCAGCTTTCAGCTGATGACACTCAGAAAAAGTCCGAATGTGGCCGTAATAACGAACATTACGCCCAACCATCTTGACATCCATAAGGACTACAACGAATATATTGAAGCGAAAAAGAATATCTATCTTTATCAGAAAGCGGGCGATACCGTCGTTCTGAATTTCCAAAACGAAGCAACGCGAAAAATCGCGGACGCGTGTCTTTCTGAGGGACGTCAGGTTCGTCTTTTTTCTGCATATTTTAACGACAAGAGCGCGTTTGACGAACGTGCCCAGGGCTGCGGATATCTTTGCGGAGGGGAGCTTGTTTTTTCTTCTTCCTTAAATAGTTACAGTGTGAACCGAAGGCTTCTCCGCGTTCCGGGGCTTTTCAACGCGGAAAATTTGCTTACCGCAATTGCCGCCTGCGCAGGAATCGTTACGCAGGAGGATATCGAAAGCGTCGCGTCAGAGTTCTCCGGCGTAGAACACCGGCTGGAGTTTGTCCGGGAGCTCCGCGGCGTAAAATATTATAACAGCTCCATTGACAGCAGTCCGAACCGCACGATCCATACGCTTTCCGTATTCCGGGAAAATGTAGTTTTAATTGCGGGGGGAAAAGATAAAAATATTCCATATGACGCGCTTGGCCCTGCAATCTGCGGTAAGGTCAAAACACTGATCCTTGTAGGTCCTACGTCGGATAAAATAGAAGCGGCCGTTCGTGCTGCGGACTCTTCGCAGAAGGATATGATAAAAATTTACCATTTTAAAAATTACGCGGATGCGGTAAAATGTGCGTATGAGAATTCTGTCCCAGGCGATACGGTTCTGCTTTCGCCGGCAAGCACCAGCTTTGATCTCTTCAGGAATTTTGAGGAACGCGGCGATGTATTCAAATCGCTTGTCCGGGCGCTCGAATAATTTACAATTTGCACATAAAATAACCCAGCATAATACTGTATTTTGTTGTTGACACAGTTGCACGAAATATATATAATCCTTTTGTTTAGAGTGCCCAAAAAAGGCAGATTGCATAAAATTTGTCGTTATTACAGCCAATTTATCATGGAAGGTTGATCGTATGAATAAGAAAAAAAAGAAAATTATTCGTTATTCAGTCATCATCGGTGTGATTGTGGTTGCGCTTGCGGTTGTTGTGGTTTTGTATGCGACGCGGGATACCTCCGCGCTGCAGTACAATGTGGAAAACCGCGACGAGATGGAATTCAACCCGTACATAACGAATGAGGAACGCCTGGACAACAGCTTCCTGGAATACGGAAAGGTGCTTACGAAATATTCCAAGAATGGCTATACTTACTATTCGGGCGAGCCGATTTCGGTGGATTTTGAAACGGTGTCCGGCAGCGACGGCTCGGATGGTTCTTCCCCGCTGCAGTATCTGAATGAAGTCGAGAAATATAAAGACGGCTTTAAATATACGGATGGTGCCGACGGCTCCGAAAAGGTTATTACGCCCGAGGAAAACGAAGGCGCTCTTTATGTGTCCGGGACGACGACGACACTCCGGTTCAATGTGTCGGTAGAAACGGCGGGGCTATACTCTCTTTCTCTGGAATATCTGATGCTGGACGGAAGAGACTCCGACATGCTTATTAATTTTACGATAGACGGTAAGCTTCCGTTCCTTGAGGCGTCTAATATGTCTTTGAAGAGGATGTACGGCTTTTACGATTATGAGTATGAATCGAATAAGGACGTCGTTGGAAATCAGATCCGTCCGAAGTCCCAGGAGATTTATGGGTGGCAGAGCACGGTTCTGTCGAATCCGGACGGCCTGTACAAGAATCCGTACCGTTTTTATCTCCAAAGAGGCACGCATGAAATCGTTCTTACTTTTACCCGTGAGGCCGGCGCTATCAGAAATATTCAGTTTATTGCGCCTGTAGTAAATCCTTCTTATGAGGAGTATAAAGCGCAGAACGGCTTCTCGGAGGACGCTGTATATCAGGGCGACGCAATCAAAAAAGAACTCGAGGTGCCCGATTATGCGACGAGCCTGAACATCCGCATGGAGTCCGACAACGATTACTATACCAGTTCGGAAACGAATATGGATCCTTTCCGCGTTACGCTGTTCAATGTATTTGGCGGAGAGCAGTGGGGCTCCGGAGGAGATACCGTACAGTGGTCCTTTTATGTGGAAGAAAGCGGCTGGTACGAGCTTGGCTTCCGTTACCGCTCGCAGGCCACCTATGTTTCCTCGTTTAAAGAAATCCGAATCGACGGCGCCGTTCCGTTTGCAGAAATGGAAGAATACTGTTTCCCGTATGCCGAGGGCTGGACGGCGTCTTCTCTGATCGATGAAAATCAGAACCCGTATTACTTCTATCTGGAGGGCGGTCAGACGCATACCATTACACTGATTAACAAGGTTGGCCCGCTGCGCCACTCGCTTCAGAGAATCGAGGAATCGATGGATTCCATTTCAACCCTGGTGAATCAGATCGTAAAAATCACTGCTTCTGCGCGTACCTCCTCAGGCGGATATGTGGTTGATAAAAACCGGGACTATGATCTGCAGCTTTATATTCCTACGATCCAGGAAGATATCAAGATTTATGTAGATGTTTTCAGTCAATGCTATGACGATATCGTCACCATCAACGGGGGAAAGGTTACGTCGTATGCATCTGCCGTCAAGGTCGCGGAGGAATTATTCAGAGACTTTGACGAAAACCTGGAAGAGGTCGCAATTTCCTTAAATGATATTACCAATGCGCAGACGGGACTCAGCAATACGATGGTATCTATCAAGCAGCAGCCGATTACCGTCGACTATATGATGCTTGCACCGAACGGATACGATTATCCCAATGTGAGCAGTAATTTCTGGCAGAGCTTTTATGTAAGCGCAGTCCGGTTCTTTTCCTCTTTTGACAACAGCAAATATGAAAATGCCGGAGCCAGGGAAGGGCTTGATACGGATGGAATGCCGGAGATCGAAGTGTATGTTTCCCGAGGACGTGAGCATGTGGATATCATGCGCAATCTTGTCAGCGAGCAGTTTACGCCCGATTACGGTATTAAAGTCAATATCAACATGGTGGCCGGCTCCTCTGAGGGTCTGATCATGCCGCGCTACGTAGCCGGAACAGCGCCGGATCTTGCCATTTCCATTTCCCCAGGAAACGTTTTCGAGTTTGCGATCCGCGGCGCCCTTGTAAATCTGGATCAGTTTGAGAGCACGACGTATAATGGAACGGAAGTAAAAGGCTTTTATGAGCTTTGGGAAGAGTCGTACTACGATGCGGCATTCGTTCCTTATCTGTATAAAGGCAATTATTATGGCTTCCCCGAGACGCAGACGTGGAGCGCGCTGTTCTACAGAACCGATATTTTCGAGAATCTTGGTCTGGAACCTCCGGATACCTGGGAGGACGTTTACAATATTCTGCCTACGCTTACGAACAACGGATATGATTTCTGTTATAACTACGCGGTTGGCGGATATACGCCGTTCCTTTATCAGTATGGCGGAGATTTTTATGACGCGAACGGAATGACCTCGGGCCTGAATACCGAGGCGGCTTATGAGGCGTTCATGGAATACGCAAATCTGTATCTGCAATATAATTTTGTCTATGCCGCCAACTTTTATATGCGCTTTAAATCGGGTGAAATGCCGGTCGGCATAGCGGATCTGACGTTTTACCAGCAGCTGAATTATTCCGCTCCCGAGCTGAACGGCAAATGGGCGATGCTGCCGGTGCCGGGACACAAGCGCGTAATCGATGGAGAAGAAGTCGTTGACAGATCCATGAGCGGTCTGGGAACGTGCTGTATTATTATTAATAAAGATAATGTTGCGGAAGAAAACCGCCATTATGAAGAATCCTGGGCGTTTCTGCAGTGGTGGCTGTCCGACAGCGTACAGGCTGAATACGGCAGGGAGGTAGAGGCTACGTTCGGTGTCGCTTCCCGTTGGAATCCTGCCAATAAAAACGCCGCGCAGACGCTTCCTTATACGCAGGATGAGCTTGATGTTATCAATGCGCAGTGGGAATGGCTGAAGGAATCTCCCAATGCGATGGGCGGCTACTATACGTCCAGATATCTGCTGACTGCGCTGAACCAGACGGTGATTCAGGGACTCAGCGGAAGAATTGCGCTGGAGGACGCCGTGAAGGAGATCAATAAAGAAATGCGGCGTAAGCAAAGCGAGTTTGGAATCCCAGAGGATGGCTCCGTTCTTTACGCCGAGCGCATTGACGAATAAAGTGGGAGGGATGATTTGTGAGTAAGAAAGAAGAGAGAACAAAAAAAGAAACAAAAACAAATACGCCCGCCGTACCTAAGAAAAGATTTTTCAACGTTGAAAAAAGAGTTGGTTATACGCTTCACGAAATGTGGAAGCATAAGATGTCTTATGGTCTGATGGCTCCATTTTTCATCCTGTTTATAACCTTCTCTTTGATTCCGCTGCTGTGGTCGACCGGCCTGAGCTTTACATACTGGAATATTTTCGAGGATCCGCGCTGGACGGGGCTTGAAAACTACGTGTACCTGTTTGTAGACGACTCGCTCTTCCTGAAAGCGTTTACAAATACGCTGACGTATGCGGTCATCGTTGGACCTGTTTCCTATCTGATGTCGTATTTCTTTGCCTGGTTTATCAATCAGGTGCCGGATAAGGTGCGCCCGCTGTATGTATTGGCTTTCTATGCGCCGGCGCTGACGAGCGGCGTTGCGATGTCGGTCGTATGGGCGGTTATGTTTTCCAACGACAGCACGGGATATCTGAACTCTGTGTTTTTGAATTTGGGACTGATTTATGAACCGATCCAATGGCTGCAGGACGTCAATTATATTATGCCTGTTATTATCATCGTAGCGCTGTGGTCGAGCTTGAGCACGCAGTTCCTTGCTTTTGTTGCGGGCTTCCGCGGCGTAGACAGAGAACTGTACGATGCCGCTGCCGTCGATGGCGTTACCTCAAGATTCCAGAAGCTGCTGTATGTCGACGTGCCGCAGACGATGCCGCAGCTGCTTTTCTCGGCGGTTATTACAATTACCAGTTCTTTTACTGTTGGACAGACGATCGTGGCCCATCCGAGCCCGGAAGACGCCGCTCTGACGATCATGCTGCATTTAAGTGACTACTCCGGAACGCGGTTCGAGGTAGGCTATGCGTCCGCAATTGCGGTTATGCTTTCCGTTATGATCCTTGGTATCGGACGCGTTGCGTTTAAGGTCTTAGGCGAGAAGGAGTGATGATATGTTTCAGGTAGACGTTGATTATTTAAAAAGAGCTAAAAAACGGAAGGATCACGGCAGAGTGGTCATCCTGGTATTTCTGACGCTTGCGGGACTTGTTTCGCTGCTGCCCCTGGTTTATCTTGTATGTACTGCATTCAAGCCGGCGGAGGAGCTCTTCCTGTATCCTCCTACGTTTTTTGTAAAAAATCCTACGCTTCAGAACTTCAAAGATTTAACGGCGATTACTGCCAACAGCGCCGTCCCGTTTTCCAGATATTTGTTTAATACAATCTTGATCACGGTAGCGTATATATTCTGCCTGGTATTTATCCTTACGATGGCGTGCTATCCGCTTTCCAAGCATAAATTCCCCGGCAGAAACGGTCTGATGACGCTCGTTACGACATCGCTGATGTTTGTTGCGGCAGCGGCGGCCATTCCTTCTTATTTGATTATTACTTCGCTGGGAATCGACAACACTTATCTTGTGTACATTATTCCGGGGCTTGCGAATACGACATGTCTTTTCCTGATGAAGCAATTTCTGGATACGGTTCCCGATGATATTTTTGAAGCAGGAAAAATTGACGGGGCCTCTGAGTGGCAGCTTTACACAAAAATTGCAATTCCGCTTTTGAGAAATGCGCAGGCAACCGTTATTATTCTGACGTTTGGCGGCATCTGGGCCGACACGGCAACGTCCACCACCTATATTTATAAAGAACAGCTGAGAACGCTCGGCTTCTTTATGAATACGATTGGCGGCGGTATTGCACGTACGGGTGCGAGCGCCGCATCAGGTTTGATAATGACTTTACCGAGCATCATCATTTTCATAATACAGCAGAGCCGTGTTATGGATACGATGGCGCACTCCGGAATCAAATAAGGGGGTAGAGGGCATATGAGACACAAAAAATTTATCAGTCTTCTTCTGCTGTTTGCTCTGGTTTTTTCCATCGGGATCCCGGTTTCCGCGCGGACGCCATACGCGAACTATTATATTCAGGAAAATGAAAGAACGGCGATGCCGATTCCCGCGGCTTATGAAACGAACACAGTTATCGATTTCCTGTCTACGGAGACGGGAAAGCTGAATAATCCGGAGGATATGTTCATTGACGACGACGGCAAGATTTATGTGGCCGATACCGGCAACAACAGGATTGTCGTATATGACAGTGATTATTCGTTTCTTTTTGAAATCAGCAGCGATGGAACGTATGAAGAGGGAGATCTTTCCGCTCTGAAGGAGCCGAAGGGCGTTTACGTAGATCCGGACGATGGAGCGATCCTTGTTGCAGACTCCGGAAATGCCAGAATCGTTGAATTTACAAAATACGGAAATCTTCGTTATTCCTATCCGACGCCGCAAAGCGAAATTCTTTCCCAGGATTTTTCCTATCAGCCTTTGAAGGTTACAAAGGACGCAAGAGGTTTCATGTATGTGGCGAATAACGGAGACTTCAACGGAATTATGCAGATGAATTCGAACGGAGAATTTGTCAGCTATTACGGCACCAACAAAGTAAATCTTTCTTTCTGGGACTCGATTGCAAAGCTGCTGTGGAGCCGCGAGGACCGGCTTGGTACGGTTGTTACGCTTCCGTATACCTTCACAAATATTTATTGCAGCGACGATGGGTATATGTATGCAACGACGACAACGGAGACGCCGCCCCAGGTTCGTAAAATTAATATCGGCGGATCCGATATTTTATACGGTGCTTACGATTTCCGTGATAACAGTATTATGTCCTATTCCTCGTACAATCAGGTATTCTGCGATGTAACGGTCGACCGCTACAACAATATGCTGATTGTTGACAGAATGTATGGAAGAATTTATGAATACGACGAAAGGGGAAACAACCTGTTTGCGTTTGGCACGAGAGGAAACGGCTACGGACAGCTCTCCTATCCGGTCAGCATTGAGACGGACCACAGAGGCAGGGTATACGTCCTAAACAAAACGACGGGCAATATCACCGTATACACTCCGACCGAATTTGCCGATCTTGTCCACGAAGCAAATCAGCTTTACAGTCAGGGCAAATACGAAGAGTCTAAGGTGATCTGGGAGCAGGTCATCGAAAAAAGCAATTATTATACGCTTGCTCTTGTTAATATCGGAAATATTCTGATGCGTGAGGAGGAAAACGACGCCGCCATCGAATATTTTTATGAGGCTGAGAACGCGCTGTATGCTTCAGAGGCTTTCGAAGAAATCCGGGCTGATTTCCTCCGCGAGCATTTTTCGACAATTATTATCGTCGTCGTTGTGCTTTTAATTGCGTGGGTCGTTTGGGTTTCCGTTAAAAGAGCCAGACGGAGAAAATATGGACCGCCGAAGGAGCGCCATAATGTATTTACGGTAATCAGAAACTTCTTCAGACGTATTACGGGGATTATGCGCCATCCGATCGATGGCTTTGAGGGAATCCGCTATGAGAACCAGGGCTCTTATGCAGACATGGTTATCATCATGATTTTGTACGCTCTGATTTCCGTCGTATCGGAGTATGCAGTCAGCTTTATATACCGCGATGGTACGCCCTTGGACGTGATCGAGCCGGTGAGCACCTTCTTCTTTGCCTTCCTGCCATGGATTGTGGTTTGCGTTGTAAATTACGGTGTTACGACAATTATGTATGGCGAGGGCAGATTCCGCGACGTGATCATAGGAGGCGCCTACTGTCATGGACCGCTGCTTCTTTTGATGCTGCCGATCAACCTGCTGACGCATATTCTTACGCAAAACGAAGCGGGAATTTTTAAAATTGTAAATATATTGATTTATTTCTGGACCGTGCTGCTTGTCTACTTCTGTATTAAGGGCGTCCACGGCTTCCATCCGGTTAAGGCGTTTGTCGTATCCATTCTGACGGTGCTGGGCGTTGCCGCGGTGGCGATCCTCTTCTTCATTGTCTATGGATTGGCTGCGCAGATGTTTGATTTCATTATACAATTTGGTAAGGAGTTGAGTTATCTTGTTTAAGAAAAAGAAAAAAGACCTGGAACAAAACAATGAGACGCCTGTGAATGAATCAGCATCGCGTGAAAAAATAAAAAAGGTACTGAAAATCGTTATTCCGCTTGTATTGGTCTTGCTGCTTATTTTTATTGTGCTGAAAGTCGCTTTTGGGGACGACCACAATATTATTTTCGGGAAAGACGGAATTGAGAGCAGCAGACAGGTTTCGGCTACCGACACATCGAAGGGAGTCAACGGCCTGATGCTTACCGATCAGGGAATGACGGTAGTAGCTGAGAACGATAATCTGATACTCAGCTTTTCCAACAGAGAAAATTTGTTTTTGATCCAGGATAAGGCAACGGGCGAAACCTTCCGTTCCTATCCGGAGCCGATTTATGAGACGACGCTTGCAGAGGGCGAAACCTCTGATCTCGCAGCTTACGATCTTTCCACGGAGACGGGCCAATTTATCACGTCGCCGGTCTTTGTCGGCTATACAAAGTCCGGTATGGACGGCGGCTTCGTATTGGGAGTAAACCAGATGCCTCACGTGAAGACCGTTTATTTCATTGAGAATGGCGTCAGACTGCGCTATGAGATGATAGAGCTGGAGCTGGAGTTTTCCGTTGAAATTACGATCGAAGGCAACGAACTCGTATACCGCATTCCGGTCAACGGAATTATTGAACGCGAGGGCCTGGAAAACGAGGAGCAGGACAGAAGGCCGCTGCTCACGTCGCTGAGCGTCCTGCCGTATCTCGGAGCGCATCGCACCGGTCAGGAGGGTTATTTCGTAACGCCTGACGGAACAGGGGCGCTGACGCGCTTTGATGTTGCCAGAATTACAAACTATAACGAATACTCCAAGAAAGTATACGGTCCGGATCTGACCTTTGACGCGACCGACTCGCCGGATTACAATAATTTGCTTTTGAGCATCGGCGCTTACGGTATTGTGGAAAACAGAACGGAGGATGGGACAGATAATATCAATCAGATTGCAAATTCCATGATGACCTCTTTCATTAAAGAGGGGGATTCGAATGCGCAGCTGAAAATCTCGAATCCCGGAATCAGGAGCCTGCCTTTTTATGCGATTTATTTTCAGTATAATTATCGGAATTTTTATAAGCTTCAGATTTCAAACTCCGGTACGCAGTATGATATGGTCGTGAAAGATATGCAGCTGGGCGACGTCGAACAGAGGATCACGATCGATCTTTCGGAAAGTGACGAGTATTCCTATGTAGACGTAGCTGCCAGAGTTCGGGAAAAGCTTTTGGCACAGTGGAAAGAGCGCTATGGCATCGAGCTTTCCATGGGTTCGGCTGAAGACGCGCCCGTGCTTAACCTGAAAATGTTTATGGGAGCCAAGAACGTAACCGGCGGCGTTCTGAACCAGGTTAAAGTGATGACGGATTTCGAGGATGTACAGAACATTTATAATGATCTTAGTGAAAGCGGAGCTTCTGATCTGCGTCTTTCCTTGCTTGGCTGGCAGAAGGACGGTTATTATTGGAACTGCACCTCGAAGCTGAGGCCGGACAGTGCGTACGGCGGTGCAAGCGGCCTTCGGGATTTGAATGAATGGGCGAAGGACAAAAATATTACGCTTGTATTGGATAACAACCTTCTGATTCTCTACGGAAGTCCGTCCAACGGCGCGACGTTCCGAAACGCTGTTGTAAAGGAAGCCAATACGTTTTATCTGAATTATTTGCTGAGCACGACGTCTGGCGTATATAATTATGCTGATTTTTACGTCCTCAGTCCGGAATATTTCGATCGCGAAATTCTGGATGATGTCATTGAACGGCTGAAGGACTATGGCGCGGCCAATGTAGATCTGCAGCAGCTTGGAGATATGCTTTATTCCGATTATAACGAGAATAATCCTTTATACCGCGTGCAGGCGATCAGCAGGTATGTTAAATGGCTTCAGCAATACGGGGAGAATTTTGAGGATGTTGCGGTTTACAGCGGGAATTCCTATGCGATTCCTTATGTTAATACCATTGTCGATATCCCTATAGAAAAATCTTCGCACATTGTTCTGGACGAGGAAATCCCCTTCCTCCAGATCGTATATCACGGGCTTGTAAATTACTATTCCGCTCCCGTAAACAATCAGGACGACGAGACTTACTTTATGCTCAGATCGATTGAATACGGCGCGCTGATGTCTTATGAGCTTACGCAGGAGAAAACAAGCTCTCTCCGCTATACGTATTATGACGCTCTTTACCGTTCGGAATATGCAAACCTGAAGGAAGAGATCGTAGAACGCTACAACAGCATTGCGGAAGCCGTGAAACCATTTATCGGTCTTGAAATCACGGATCATTACAGAGTGAATCCGGACTACGAAATTTTCTGCACGCAATATTCCGACGGTACCAGGGTATATGTTTGCTATGAAACAGAAAATGTTACCGTCGAGGACGCTGCGTCCGGTCAGACGCTGTCCTTTGAAGGAAGAAGTTATCAAATATTGGAGAAGGGAGGGGAGTAATACATGGCTAAGAAACCAGTCAAAGTAAAAAAGCAGCTGGCGCACAAAAGAACGTTAGGCAGTGTTATTTCCTTTGAAAGGCGAAGAACGCTGGAGGGCTGGTGCTTTTCCGCACCGTGGCTGATCGGCTTCATCATTTTTACGCTGATCCCGCTTGTCCTGTCTGTCAGAATCAGTTTTTACATTACGCAGCTGACGGATCTTTACGGATTCGAGGGGCAGAGCACATGGGTCGGCTTTGAAAATTACATGGATATCATCCAGGATCCGAGCGTAGGAGAAGCAATGGTAAATTCCTTCCTGAATGCTTTGTGGCAGGTACCGATTATCGTCTTCTTTGCGTTATTTGTGGCCGTGCTTCTGAAGCAGAAATTTCCTGGAAGAGTATACTTCAGGGTAATCTTTTTTATCCCGGTGATTTTGGCGGGCGTAATCATGAGCTATCTGTTCAATGACGGCGTCGGCAGCATCAGCGTGTTCGGCTCTATCGTTGGTTCCGCTTCCGGGGGCTTCTTCGGAAATCTGACGCAATATATAGGAAATATCATGTGGAGCAGCAGCGTGGAGATTCTGATTTTCCTGGCGGCCCTGCAGAGCGTTCCCGATATCCTTTACGAGGTTGTTGAAATCGACGGGGCAACGGCATGGGAATCCTTCTGGCACGTTACGCTTCCGTATATTTCGCCGTTTGTCATTTTGAACTGCGTCTACGCTTTGGTTGACTCTTTTGTCAAGTACGACAACCCGATTATGAGCATGATGCAGTCCATGACGGAAGCAGGTACGAAATACGGAATGGCGTCGGCGCTCAGCTGGATGTATATGCTGATTACTTTGGTTACGATTCTTATCTTCATTCTGCTTACGAGGAGGTGGCTCAGATGACGAACGTAATCCACAGAGTAACGGGGTTCTTTCAAACGTTTATTGATCGATACAGAAATCTTGGTTATAAGGCAAAAAAGAAAATCAGATTTGTGATCGGCCGGATCTTCCTATATTACGTCCTGATTGAGCTTGCTTATCTGTTTTTGCTCCCTTTTATCTATATTCTGACGACGTCCATGATGTCTTATCAGGATTATCTGGATCCAACGGTTGAGTGGATTCCTACTGCGATAGAATGGGAAAATTTTACCAGTGCTTGGCAGGGACTGAATTATCCGCGCGCATTTTTGAATTCTCTGATTACTTCACTTGGAAGCGCTATTTTGCAGTCCGTTTCCTGCGCGATTATCGGTTATGCGCTGGGACGCTTTAAATTCAAGGGAAAGAATATTCTTTTTGTATTGGTTATCCTGGTGCTGCTGATTCCGCCGCAGACGACGATCCTTTCTTCCTATGGTTTATGGGCGACATTTGGAATGACAAATACCTACTGGCCGATTTTGATCCCATGCATATTCGGTCTAGGGCTGCGCGGCGCTCTGTTTGCGTTGATTTATATGTACTTTTTCCAAAGAGTGCCCGACGCGATGGACGATGCGGCGCGCATTGACGGCGCCGGCCCGTTCAGAGTATTTCTGCAGATTATGCTGCCGCTGGTAAAATCCGCCATATCGATCGTTTTCATTTTCTCGTTCGTATGGCACTGGAACGATAACTACGAGGCGCCCACTTATATGTTTAACCAGGATATGCTGACGCTGCAGCCGAAGCTGGAAAACATTCAGCAGTATTATTCCGAATTGATGGGATATTCGGGTGAAGCCAGCGAGATTGACAAGGCCATGACCGAGCCAATGCTGTTTGCAGGCTGTTTGATGGTAATGATTCCGGTATTGATCGTATATATAGCGGGACAGAATAAGCTTGCATCAGGAATCGAGCGAATCGGCGTTATCGAGTGACGGAGGGGTTTTCTATGTTTAAGAAATTACGTTTCACCATTATATGGATCCTTGCAATTGCGTTGCTCGTTTCTTTTGCCGGATGCTCCGGAAATGGCAGCGATGAGGATGAAAACCGACCGTCTTCTTCCTCGAATCCCGTTCCGGAGGATCTGGCTGGAAATATAACGATTTCCGCATATAAGAATTATGAGAACGACAACGATCTGTTCATGTTTGTACAGACGTATGCGCTGCAATATCCCAGCGTAGATGTTCAGATCGACGCAGAATATTCGTATGATGAATATTTTGCAACATTGGATGAGCGGATCGCAAGAGGCGAAACCGGCGACGTGGTGCTGATCAGCTCCGAGCAGCTTCCGGAATATGTGGAAAACGGCTGGATTCTGGACCTGAGCAGCGATGCAGAGGGCATCATAGATTATACATCTACCAGCTTTGACCGGCTGTATCCTTCAGAGGAATATATGAAAGCCGCATATGACGCCTCCCTTTATGAGGGAAGAATGTATATGTGTCCCGTGGAATACCTGAATCAAGTTGTTATTCTGAATCTTGATTTACTGGAAGCGGCGGGGATTGAAGATCCTGTTCCTCCGGACAACTGGACGTGGGATGACCTGTACGAATATGCACAAAAGCTTTCGGAAAGCGGCGTGGAAACACCCGTCCTGATGAATTATACAGATTACGCAATCTGGGGTGCTTTTGCAAGAGGCTTTGGAGGCGCTTTGTATAACGATGTTTCCTTTGCAGACAAAACAACGGAGCTGAATTTTACGGATCCGGATGTAATTGAAGGATTGAAATATCTGGCGGACCGTTTTCTGCGTACGGGATACGCTGCGAACAAGACGACTGCAGAGGTAACCAGCGAAGAGCTTTCTCAGTACGGAATCATCGTGGCGGATCATTCTGACGTAGTCAGATGGCAGGAGGCGCTGTCTCAGGATTCGGAAAACGGCGGATTTGAGTGGGAATTCGCTCATTTTCCGGGATTTGAAGGAGCCGATGGCACGGTATACAAGAGTATCGGCGTAAAAACGCTTGGCTTTGCTGTAATTAACCATGAAGTGATTGACGCGCTGAATGGGGGAAATACGGATATCGATAAAACAGAGGAAGAAATTCAGGAGGAAATCGAGGCCCGGGAGAATACAGAGAAGAATGCCAAAGCGCTTGCTCTGTACGCAATGGTTGAGGATGCTTCTATTGCGTATTGCGGAGAGCTCGGCTACAAGGTTCCGGCGCTGAAGTCAGCCAACACCATGAAGTTTTGGCGTGAATTTCCTGTCTCCGGTAAGAATACGTCGGTATTTTCTCTATATTCGGATTATGACTATCCCGCCGTCCTTACGTCCTTTATGACGTGGAGCGCGTCCGGAGAGATCAGAGACAGTATCGCCGAGATCTTTGAGACGTATGCGGAAAACACGGAGTTGATGTATATCGACGATCTCCTGCAGGAGATTCAGGACGCCGCAAATGCAAGCTGAGCTTTGCAAAATACCGATGATTTGTTTAATTTGGTTTAAATATTTTGTAAAATCAGCGATTTGGCGCGTCAGAGAAAGCGTTTGTATATTGACAAAACCAAGGGATATGGTTAAGATGACATTGTATTGTTGTAACAGAATAACTTTAGTAGGAGGTCACAGTTAATGAAGAAGTATTTGAAAAGTGCATCAGTGCTTTTGCTGATTCTTGTCATGACGTTCACTATGGTTGCCTGTAAGAAACCGCCGATGGTAACCCAGGCCGAGATTGATAAGGCTGTTGAAGAGGGCGAAGCGGAAGGCGAAATTACGTTTACGTATTCGCCGGCGGCTACCAGCGCGGATTACAAGCAGGCAGCAGATAAGTTTGTGACGGCATTTGAGCAGAAGTACACGAACGTAACGGTGGAGCGCGATTACACGGCGACTTCGGATAACAGAATCGCTTCAGCGGACATCGGAGATGTTTTCTATTTTGCGGAAACGCAGACGTATAAATATGCGGTGCAGGATAGCGCCCTTCTCCCGCTGGATGGTTTTATGACGAAGTTCGGTATTAACCAAAGCGACGTTTACAGCGGTATTTATGCCCTTGGTCTCGTAAACGGCCGTCTGTACTTCGTTCCCAGAGACTACAATCAGATCGTTTTGATTTACAACAAATCGGCTATCACGGAAGCCGGATTGAGTTCGGAGATCAAACCGGAATGGACCTGGGAGGAATTCCAGAGCATCTGCGAGCAGCTGTATGATCCGGAAGGAGACTATTATCCGCTGAATCTGAATCTGACATATTCTCCTGTATATGTCCCGTTCTTCGAAGCGTATGCGTCGAGAGACGCGTGGTGCAACACCACGGATAAGAGGATTACATTCATCGATGAGAACGGCGATATTTTAAGAGCGATCGGCGAAGCGCTGGATATGGCCAGAAAATACTACGTCATGATTCCTTCGGTAAATGAGAGTGCGGAAGACATTGTAGGCAGAGAGTACATCTTTAAAACGGACGTATATCCGACCATACAGGGTGTCGGCAAACAATTTGACAACAGGAATATCGATTGGGATATCATCAATATGCCGCTCTTCCAGAATCCTTCCTTCGGATGCGGCGCATCGGGAGTCGGCGTATTTGCCAGAACGCAGAACGTAACGGCAGCCGCAGCGCTGGCGCTCTTCTTCCTGACACCGGAAGGACAGCGGGCCTTCAACTCCGGTACGGGTGGTTCGGTTCCGCTGCTGAAGTCCTTGGATGACGAGGGTTACGATGCATGGAAATATCCGGATGATCCGGCATGGAGCGGAAAGAACTGGGATGCGTTTGTTTATATGGCAGACACGGCTTCCACGCCTGGTCAGGTAAACTGCAGAATGCCGATCGACGTTGCTGAGGCGATTGAGGCGGATATCAGGAATATCTTTACAAGAGACTTGGCAGGAACAGAAAGTTATCAGGACGGATTTAGAGAGCTTGAGACGAGATGTAATGAAATTTGGTCATTGCTGACGGTATAAAAGTTTTGCAGGTTGACTTTATCGCTGCTGGATAAAGCAGCGGGGCGGCGCCGGAATCTAAAAGGATCCCGGCGCTGTTTTTATGGGTTGATAAGCAGCTTACAGAAAAAAGAAAAGCGCCGCGGCAATCAGCGGGGCGAGCAGAGATTGCAGGAATTTCCCGATAAAATAATATTTAACTTTGATATTACCGGAGGCCAGAATGCCGCATACCTGCATATGGACCGAGCAGCCGGACCAAGCGCTGAAGGCGGAGAACAGCATATATTTTAATATGGGGTTTGCGGCCTGAACGCTTTCTCCAAGACTGCGGAGTCCCCCGGTAATTTCCAAAAAGGAATAGGACGCCGAATAAATAAAATCAGATAGGCAGGGAATCAATTTTAGCAGCGACGTCACAGAAGAAAAAAAGATAATGACGGCGCCGACATACAGTACGGTATTAAGGGAGGAGAGAATCGCAGCGGGAATATCAGTTTTGCCCTGGATCGGAGGAGTTCCGCCGAATCCAGGGGCAGCGGAGCTGCGGTGGACACGGCAAAGCAGAATGCCGCTGCCGAGAGACGCAAGCGTAACAGAAAGCCAAATCAGAAGACCGCTTCGGATACTGCCTAAATATGTACCGCCTACAATCGAGGCCATAAATACGGGCCCTACATTATTTGTAAAAGACGAAAGACGTTCGGCCTCTTCCTCCGTGATATCGCCTCTCGCCTTTAAATCGCACGTGATTTTCGCCCCGATCGGAAAGCCGCAGAGACAGCCCAGAATAATGGCCGCAATGCAGCTTCCGGGAAGCCTCATAACACGCTCCGTCAGCGGCTTTACCGGCTTTGCTATGCGCGTCAGAAATCCGCCGGATACAATGAGCGAGGAAAGTACATAAAACGGAAACATTGTGGGAAGAACCGTGTTTAGGAACATCATAACGGCGTTTCTTGTCTCTGGAACACAGCTTTCGCTGAAAATTACAAAGAAAAGAATCAGTATGAAAGAAAAAATCCCAATGATAGATGAAAGAAGCATGCGCCGCACCGCCAAAACATGAATAATCATAATATATTTATGCCAGATATGGACAATTATCACGCCGGAGTGTAAAATAATAAAGATCTGCAATTTGATTCCGGATACGGAGAAAGGATGAGAGCATGCCAATTAAAATACCGAATGATTTGCCAGCGGCGGAAACGCTGCAGAAGGAACATGTATTTGTAATGCACGAAAATATGGCGTTTCATCAGGATATCCGCCCGCTGAAGATTGCAATTATGAATTTGATGCCAACAAAAATTGTGACCGAGACGCAGCTTCTGCGTCTGCTCAGTAATACGCCGCTGCAGGTGGAGCCGACGCTGCTTCATCCGGCGACGCACCGTTCAAAAAACACCTCGCTTAGTCACCTGAATGCATTCTATGTAACGCCGGACGCTATCAAAAATGAAAAATTCGACGGCTTGATCATCACTGGAGCGCCGGTAGAACAGCTGCCCTTTCAAGAGGTTGGATACTGGGACGAGCTGTGCCGTCTGATGGAATGGTCGCGCATGAACGTGACAACAACGCTCCATATCTGCTGGGGCGCACAGGCAGGGCTGTTTTATCATTACGGAATCGATAAGTGTCTGCTGGAAAAAAAGCTTTTCGGTGTTTTCGAGCATAAATCACATAACCGGGTAGCCCGTCTGCTTCGCGGCTTTGACGATTGCTTTTATGTGCCGCATTCGCGTTACACAGGCATCCGAATGAAGGACGTCGAGCGGGAACCGGATCTGGATATTCTGGCGACTTCCGATCGGGCGGGACTTTGCATCTGCGCTTCTCACGACAGACGGCAGATTTTTATGCTCGGCCACTTGGAATATGACAGAGATACGCTGAAGCTGGAATATGAGCGCGATCGGGCGAAGGGACTGGCGACCGCAGTCCCTGAAAACTATTTTCCGGACGATGATCCTGCGAAAACTCCGTATTTCAAATGGAAAAGCCATGCCTATCTGCTGTACGCCAACTGGCTTAATTATTATGTTTATCAGGCTACGCCGTACGATCTCAGTAATATTACTATGGAGTTCAAGCCTCCCGTCGGACACGAGGGATGAGAATTAGGTTTGTATTTTCCCTGTTTTCATTGTATAATAAACGGGAATCGAAAAGCGGAACGGGTGAAACGATGGGGCTGGTTGTCTGATGCGTCGCAATATCGGAAAGACTTATATCAAAAAGGAAAAAAAGTGGAATCTCATTATTACGCTGATTACAATCGCCGTTGTAGCGGTTGTCATTGCGGTGATAGAGCTTTTGCCCGGCGGTGCGCCAGAGCTTGGGTATTCCGACATGAACGGCGTAGGACGCTCGTTTTTGTATCCCTTTGTTTTTCTTGACGGCAACAGCAATCTGTATCTGATGAAGGAGGATTGCACTGTGACGGCGATTGACGACGCCGTTACGGCACCGATTCATGATTCCGTAAACGATCAAATCTATTATCTCAGAAATAATGTACTTTATGAGTATTCGATCAAGTCTAACGACCGGGTTGCCCTGTGCGAGAACGTTACGGGCTACAGTCTGATGGGAAACCGCAGAGCGATCGTTTGCACAAACACATCAAACCAGATCCAGCTTTATTTGTTTAAGGGAGATCAGATCAAGCTTTTGAGCGAAACGCGCGACGGGGAGCCGTCCGCGGCTGCGTATGCGGTATCTTCCGAAGGCGTGCTTCTTGCGGACGGCGCGAAGCTGATCTACAGCGACTACACCGGGCAGACGCGCACGATAAGCGAAAATCTGAATTCCTCCAGAAAATTTTATCTTTCAAAGGACGGCGGAAAAATCTGCTATTACGAGGGCGACATCATGTATATCGCTGATACGAACGGAAACACGCTTCTGAGCGCTGTCAATGCGCAGCCGGTATTACCTCAAGTGGAACCGGTGCTGCTCGATCCCTCTACTAAGGAGCTGGATAGCGACGGCAGCGTTCCGTTCCGGTATTTTCTCAGTGATATCAGCATGGTTTATCATCCTGAACAGAACGGTGCGTCCGAATACACGGCGGGGCTGCTGCAGTATTTAGACGGAGATGAACTGAAGGAAATTGCGAGAAACGTGTATCGGCTGCTTTACTATTCCGAGGCCGACGATTTCCTGCTTTATTCTGTACTGAACGGAGACGGGATGGACATTTATATGACTTCAAAGGGCGGAGCGCCTGAAAAGCAGATCAGCTGCGGAGTCAATGCCCGATTTATTTTTGATGCGAGGACAAACTATCTGTATTATCAGGAAGCGGACGGGCTGCTTTGCCGGTATAATATATATGATGTTCGGCAGAAGACCGTCACGGTTGCTGAAAACACTGGGAATATTTATAACTATTATAACAAACCGTTTATTGCCTATGAAAATGCGGACGGGGACGAAATGTATCTCGTTTTAAAGAATCAAATCGAGCGGTTCGACGCCGCCTTTGAAATGAGACTGTACGGCAGAAGCAACGAAATCTATTTATTGTGCCGGCGGAATGGGGACGGACTGATGTCGCTGGACTATGTCGTTGAAGATAAAATGACCAGAATTGCGGGCAATGTCGGGACAAACGTTTTTTTCGACCGGGATATGGAATATATCGTTTATAATGCGGATGCCAAGCTGTACGTCTGGCATAATGGAGAGATCACGTGCGCCGGAGCGTATCAGGATGTAAAAGCGGTGGATATCATAAAATGAGGAAAAGGATCACGGTACAGGTCAAAATCGGAATGATTGCGGCAATTTTGTGCTTGGGTTCCACCGTCGCGTCAGGTTGTAAGGGCAGCTTTCCGACTGCTCCTCCGACACTGGCGGCGCCGACTGCGGTGGCTACGGCGACTCCTGCGGGTAGCGCTGCTCCTGCGGTGACCGCAACGCCGGACTCCGAGCAGGAAATCCATTTTACGGATATTAATCTGGAAACAGTCGTGCGAGAAAAAATCGGAAAAAGCATCGGTGCGATCCGGCGGGCGGACGTGGAAAATATTACAGAGCTCAGCGCTCGCGTCAGAGGGATTACTTCAATCGAATCATTGCGCTATTTTACGAGCCTGGAGGAACTCGATCTGTACGGAAACAGGATCACGGATTTTTCCGTTCTGACGGAGCTGACGTCTCTCAAAAAGCTGAATATTGCCAAAAATTATAATGTTCTGACTTCGAACACGTCGGGAGCTTCCGGTCTGGATCTCACGCCCTTGAAAGGTCTGGTGCTGCTGGAAGAGCTGGATGCTTCCGATAATATGCTGACAGATCTGACGGTACTCGGCTCTCTTTCGGCGCTGCAGACCTTGACGCTTACTAATAACCGTATTACGGACATTTCGCCGCTTGCCGGATGCAAATCTCTTACATATGTAGATTTATCTTATAATTACGGCCTGAATTCCGACAATACGGAGCGGGGAATTTCCGATTTATCTCCACTGTTTGAAAATACGCAGCTCAGGACGCTGATCGCAGGCCATAATCTGATTTCTAATGTGGAGGGAATCGAAGCGCTGGAGGAGCTGTCCTATCTGGATCTTACAGATAATTATTTGGATTCGCTGGCGCCGCTTGCTGAGGCGGCAAGCCTGGAGACCGTGCTGCTTCACGGGAATGCGCTTACGTCTCTGGATCCGCTGGCGGGCAATACCACGATCCGGACGCTTGACGTTTCTCTGAATATGATCTCAAACTTTGACGCAATCAACACCATGTCTGCGCTCCGCAGCCTGACATGGGAACAGAACAACATTCAGGATTACACTGCAATCGATGCGTTTGAAGAGCGCATGAGCGCACTGCAAAGCCGCAGACAGAAACTGCAAGGAAATTAAAAATGGATGGAGACAATATCAACAGAAAACAGATCCAGTGGTTCCCGGGCCATATGGCCCGGGCTCGCCGGATTCTCGGGGAAAATCTAAAGCTGGTAGACATCGTGCTTGAAATCGTAGATGCAAGGATTCCGTTCTCCAGCAGAAATCCGGAAATCGACCGGATCCTCGGACAGAAGCCGCGGATCCTGCTTGGAAATAAAAGGGATCTTTCGGATCCCAATAAAAACGGATTCTGGAAAAACTATTATGCGGGGAAGGGCATCCGCATGCATTATACGGACTGCAGAAGCGGCGCGGGCGTGAAGGAAGTCCTTTCTGCCATTCGGGAAACGATGGATGAGAAATTCAAACGCTTTGCGGGAGCGGGACGACGGCCTCCTGTCATTCGGGCTATGGCCGTAGGAATTCCAAACGTGGGGAAGTCTTCCCTGATTAATCGGATCGTAGGACGCGGCGCAGCGGGAACGGGCGATCGTCCCGGCATCACGAGAAACAAGCAGTGGCTGAGGATTCGAGAGGATATTCATCTGCTCGATACGCCCGGCCTGCTCTGGCCGAAGTTTGAGGACGAACGGTGCGCCTATCGGCTTGCCGCTACGGGTGCAATCAAAAATGACGTCCTTGACGTACAGGATATCGCGCTTTTTTTACTGCGGTATATTACCGAACAGTATCCCGGCCTGCTGGAAGAGAAATACGGCTTCAGTACCGAGGAATTTGCGGATCCCGCCGACATTTTGCTTGCATGCGGCAGGCGCAGGGGCTGTCTCTCTAAAGGAGGCGCGGTGGATTTGCTCCGGGCCGCGAATCTTGTGCTGGACGATTTTCAAAGCGGAAAGATCGGCCGGATTACATTAGACGGACCGGAACTGCTGGATCCGGCGGAGCAGTGATATGACAGAGCAGCATTTTACGGAATTATGTCAATACGAAAGGCAGCTTGCGGGAGAAGGTGTCCGGCTGATTGCCGGAATCGACGAAGCGGGCAGAGGTCCTCTGGCCGGTCCGGTTGCGGCGGCCTGCGTTATTCTTCCGGCGCGGGGACCGTTCGTGCGGGGCGCGGATGATTCCAAGAAGCTCAGCGAAAAACGGCGGGAGGCACTGTACGAAGAGATCAGGGCATCCTGTATTTCTTACGGAGTGAGTATGGTCGGAAACGATCGGATTGATGAAATCAATATTTTACAGGCGACGTATGAGGCAATGCGGGAGGCGCTCCGAATTGCGATTGCCGCTGCCGGGGAATGTCCGGAACGGATTCTGGTCGATCACGTTCGGATTCCGGAAGTAGAGCTTCCGCAGGTATCTATTACGCACGGCGATGCGAAAAGCATCACGATCGCTTGCGCTTCGATATTAGCGAAAGTGGAGCGGGACAGACTGATGCGGCAATATGACGCCGAATATCCGGAATATGGTTTTGCAAAGCATAAAGGGTACGGAACGGCGCAGCATTATGAAGCAATTAACAGATACGGTCCCTGCGCTCTGCACAGGCGCACGTTCCTGAAAGGAAGAGACTGAACGATGAAAGTTAAAAATGCAAAATTTGTGATCTCGGCTGTATCTCCGCAGCAGTATCCCGAAGGGAATTTATTGGAAATCGCATTTGCAGGGCGCTCTAATGTCGGCAAATCCTCTCTGATCAACGCGCTGCTTGGCAGAAAAAATCTGGCATACAGCGGTTCTCGCCAAGGGATGACGCGGCAGATCAATTATTATAATCTGGATGACGAGCTGCATTTTGTAGATCTCCCCGGCTACGGCTATGCGGCCGTTTCGAAAGGTGAAAAAAATCTGTGGGCGAAGGTCATTGAGGAATATCTCAACGTCCGGCCACAGCTTTATCTCGTATTGCTGCTGCTGGACATTCGCCACAAGCCGTCCAAGGACGACGAAAATATGTATCGATGGATTCTGGCCTCCGGCCTTGAGTATCTGATCGTGGCTACAAAATCAGACAAAATCAGCAGACAGCAGATCCAAAACAATACCGCGCTGATAAGATCTACTTTACAAATACCACCAAATAAGGATATTATATGCGTATCGGCCGAAAAGCGGACCGGGATCGAAGCGCTTTGGGATGCGATCGACGGATACATAACGGAAGAGGAGGAAGCAACAAAATGAAAGAAGCATTTATAACGAAGGAGCAGGCAGAAGAAATCAGCAGGAAATATCCCACGCCGTTTTATATATACAGCGAGGCCGGGATCCGCAGCGCGGTGCGCGGCCTTAAGAAGGCTTTTTCCTGGAATCCGGGATTCCGGGAGTATTTTGCAGTCAAGGCGTGCCCGAATCCATTTCTGATCAAGATTCTACAGGAAGAGGGCTGCGGGACGGACTGCTCCTCCTATACGGAGCTGATGCTTTCGGAAAGCCTGGGCTTTCACGGACAGGACATCATGTTTTCCTCCAACGCAACGCCAGCCGCGGACTTTGAATATGCGCGGAAGCTGGATGCGATTATTAATCTCGATGATTTTACCCATATTGATTTTCTGGCGCAGCACGGCGGAATCCCAGAGGAAATTTGTCTCCGGTATAACCCGGGCGGTAAATTCGGTGTAGGGAACCGCTTCATGGGAAATCCCGGAGACGCCAAATACGGCATGATGCCGGAGCAGATGGTCGAAGGAATCCGGAAGCTGATGAAAATGGGAGCAAAGCGCTTCGGAATCCATGCGTTCCTGGCAAGCAACATGATCGATAAGGATTATTATCCGGCTCTTGCCGCGGTGCTTTTTAAAGAGGCGGTTCGTCTCCAGAAGGAGACCGGAGCCGTATTCAGCTTTGTGAATTTATCAGGAGGAATCGGGATTCCGTATCTTCCGGACGAGCAGCCGGCGGACATCGATTATATCGGCAGGCATGTGGAGCAGGCATACCGTGAGATTATCGTTCCCTCTCCGATCGGCTCGCTGGATATTAAAACGGAGCTGGGAAGGTATATCACGGGGCCTTACGGAATACTGGTCACGCGCGTCCTGCATGAGAAAAATACATACAAGCATTATCTTGGGACGGACGCGTGCGCGGCGAATCTCATGCGTCCTGCGATGTACGGAGCCTATCACCATATCGTTGTGCTTGGAAAAGAACACGAGCCCTGCGTAAAAACATATGACGTTACAGGTGGCCTGTGTGAAAACAACGATAAATTTGCGGTGGACAGACGCCTGCCGGAGACGGTGCCGGGTGATTTGCTGGCCATTCTTGACGCCGGTGCGCACGGCTTTGCGATGGGCTACAATTATAACGGCAAGCTGCGGAGCGCGGAGCTGCTCCTGAAAGAGGACGGTTCCGTGCAAATGATTCGCAGAGCGGAAACGCCGAAGGATTATTTCGCCACGTTCGATTTTTCGGATATTATAAAAGTTGATTGATAAACGGCAAGGGAGTATAAAATATGGAACATTCTTCAAAAATCCAGGAAATTGCATCCCGCGTCAGGGAGCTTCGGGAAGTGTCGGAGCTCAGTGCGGAAACCGTTGCCGAGCGGCTCGGGATATCATTAGAGACGTATTTGTCTTATGAAAGCGCGGAAGCGGATTTCCCCGTAAGCGTCCTATACGAGCTCGCGGCGCTTCTGCGCGTAGACCTGACAGAGCTTCTGACGGGCGTGCCGCCGCGGCTGGCAAATTGTTCTCTCGTCCGCCGGGGCGAAGGCATTGCGGTAGACCGGTACGTCGGCTACGATTTCGAAAGCATCGCATACAAGTTCATCGGGCGCAAGATAGAGCCCATGATCGTGACGGTGGCGGCGAAAACGGAAACCGAGCCGCCCGCTCTTGTCAGCCATACCGGCCAGGAATTTAACTACGTGCTGGAGGGACGTGTTAAAGTCATTTTCGGAAAACGGGAATTTCTTTTAAACGAGGGAGACTGCTTTTATTTCGATCCGGTTACGCCGCACGCTCAGACGGCCGTCGGCGGAAAAGACGCAAAATTCCTGACAGTCATCTTATTATAATACCGGAGGTTCAGGCAAATGGATTACATGCTAAAGAAATATCTTCCGCGGATCCACTTCGATTCGTATGAGGATTTTAAAACAAACTATCGGGTGAACGTGCCTGCGGATTTCAATTTTGGCTTTGATGTCGTAGACGGCTGGGCTCAAGAAGAGCCCGAAAAAAAAGCGCTTGTCTGGTGCAACGACAGCGCAGAGGAGCGCATTTTTACGTTTCAGGAGATCAGCCGGATCAGCAACCAGATGTGTAATTATTTTCGCTCCATCGGAATCCGCAAGGGCGACCGCATCCTGCTCATTCTGAAAAGACGGTACGAATACTGGATCACGGTTACTGCGCTCCATAAAATCGGCGCGGTTGTGATTCCCGCTACGTTCCAGCTGACGGAAAAGGATCTGATTTATCGAATCAATGCGGCTTCCGTGAAAATGATTATTTGTGCGCAGGATGAAAACATTATTTCTCATGTGGAAAATTCAGAACAGCAATGTCCGTCGCTCCAGTATAAAGCGCTGATTGAGGAACGCGGCGCGGAGCGGGCGGGATGGATCAATTATACGGATGCCTATTCCGGCCAGAGCGACGTATTTACGCGCCCGGAGGGAAAGGACGCCGTAAACGCGGACGACCTGATGCTGATTTATTTTACGAGCGGGACGACGGGAATGCCCAAAATGGTACAGCACGTACAGTCTTATCCGCTCGGTCATATCATCACGGCCAAATATTGGCAGCAGGTAGAAGAAAACGGTCTGCATCTGACCGTTGCGGATTCCGGCTGGGCCAAATTTTCGTGGGGGAAAATCTACGGTCAGTGGATTTCCGGCTCCGCGGTGCTGGGCTATGATATGGACCGGTTTGATCCGCACAAGCTGCTGAGCGTTATGGAAAAATATAAAATCACGACCTTTTGTGCGCCGGCCACGATGTACCGCTTCATGATTAAGGAGGATGTGACGAAATACGACTTGTCCTCCATTCACCATTGCTGCATGGCTGGCGAACCGCTGAACCCCGTCGTGTTTGAGCAATGGGAACAGCTTACGGGCCATAAGCTGTATGAGGGCTTCGGTCAGTCGGAAGGACCGGTGCTGCTTGCAAATTTTGAATGGATTTCTCCGAAGCCCGGTTCTACAGGCAAGCCTTCTCCGCTGTTCGACATTCATATCGTCAACGAGGCGGGAAAGGACTGTGAAATCGGAGAGGAAGGGGAAATCGTGATCCGCGGCGCGAAAAAGAATCGGCCCGTGGGGCTTACCATCGGATACCTGCAGGATGAAGGCGCGAACGAAAAGCTTTTTGCCGGCGGAGATTATCACACAGGAGACAACGCATGGTACGATGAAGATGGTTATATCTGGTTTATCGGCCGCGTGGACGACGTGATTAAATGCTCCGGCTACCGAATCGGGCCATTTGAGGTAGAAAGCGCGCTGATGACGCATCCGTCCGTTTTAGAGTGCGCAATCACTGCGGCGCCGGATCCGATCCGCGGACAGGTCGTAAAAGCGACGGTCGTCCTTGCCAGAGGGTACGAGCCGACAGAGGAGCTGAAGAAAGACTTGCAGAATCATGTGAAAAGAGTTACGGCTCCGTATAAATACCCGCGGATCGTGGAATTCGTAGAAGAGCTTCCGAAAACCACGAGCGGTAAAATCCGGCGGGCCGCGCTGCGGGAACGCGATCAGAAGAGCTGAACAGATAAAAGGAGGCGGTATGCCATGAATTGCGTCAGAATGGGGATCGTAGGACTTGGCAATATGGGAACGCTGACCGCAAATTTTATCCACGCCGGTGATATCGAAAATTGTGTGATCGGCGCGGTCTGCGACATTCGCGAGGAACGGCTGCTGTATGCAAAAACGCATTATACGGAAGTTTCAGAAGCTTGTATTTATACCGATTATTTGGAAATGCTTGAAAAGGCTCCCATCGATGCAGTATATATCGCCGTACCGCATTATCTGCACCCGGAGGTTGCAATCGCCGCTTTTGCAAAGGGGCTGCATGTAATTACTGAAAAACCGGAAGCCGTATACACGGAGGCGGCGCGCCGAATGAACGAAGCATATGATGCGGCAGCCGCGCGCCGTCCGGAGCTTCGGTATGCAATCATGTACAATCAGCGCACGAATCCCTACTATCAACGGATTCGTGAAATTTCTTCTTCCGGCCGGCTGGGCGTTCTGCGCAGGGTGATATGGAACATTACGAACTGGTACAGAACGCAGGCCTATTATGACTCTTCCGATTGGCGCGCCACCTGGGACGGGGAGGGCGCCGGCGTGCTTCTGAATCAAAGCGTACATAATCTGGATCTGTGGCAGTGGATGCTGGGAATGCCGCGCCGGATCCGGGCGTTTGCGTATGAGGGAAAATACCATGACATTCAGGTCGAGGATGACGTTACGATTTATGCGGAATATGCCTGCGGCGCTACGGGCGTTTTTATGACCTCTACCGGCGAGTATCCGGGCGCAAATCGCCTTGAGATTCAATACGACGCCGGTAAAATCATTTATGACGGCGGTCTTCTGCGGATCTGGAGCCTGTCGGAGAGCGCACGGTCGTTTTCAGATCGTACGGAACAGCCTTTCAGCGCTCCGGAGATTTCGTATGAGGAGTCTGAGGTTCCCGGAATGGAAACGGCGCATCGCGGCATCATGACGAATTTTGTAAATGCGATTTTACGGAGCGAGCCTTTGATCGCTTCCGGAAAGGAAGGAATTTACGCGCTTTCCCTCTGCAACGCGGCGCTGCTTTCTTCGTGGAAGGACGACTGGGTTTCGTTTGCGGCAGGGGCAGACTGCACGGATCCGCTGCTTTCGTATGAAAAGGAATACAAAGCATGTCTGGATCGTAAAATTTCCGATACGGCCGGAAAAAGGCGCGGATCGGAAAAGAAACGCACGGTTTTTTTGGATTTGGCAGAAAATGCTTCCGGTGGCAGTCTGGGGAGCCGATAATTTTTAGTAGTTACGGAGGAATTCAAAAGAATGGCAGTCTTGGTAATCGAAATCAGCACATCTTCTGTAAAGGTAATGGCGGTGAACGCGGCGTTTCGTGTTTTGTCCGAGCATTCCGAACGCATCCGTTCCGGAGACGGAGGAATTCAGCGGGCGGATGAAATCTGCGATACGGCGTTTGCGCTTGCGCGAAAAACGGCAGAGCATTGTATGCAGCAAAATCCGCAGGAGGAGATAAAAGCGGTCGGAATTGTTTCAACCTGGCACAACTCTCTGGTTGCGGATTCGGACGGAAGGGCAAAAACTCCCGCGTATCTGTGGACGTACCGCGAGCCCGGGCCGGTCGCTTCTTCTTACAAAAGGGAGAGTCCGGAGCGGGCTTTGGCTTACTATCGGAAGACAGGATGCCTTGTGAACGGCTCCTACGTATCGTTTCGAATGAAATATTTAACCGAAAACGGCCTTCGCTTTGAAAACGGGGATTGTCTTATCGATCAAGGGACGTATTTGTTTCATAAATTGACAGGGGCTTTTCTTGAAAGCCGTTCCATGGCCTCCGGAACAGGATTGCTGTCCTTGCGCGCTCTGGACTGGGATCCGGAGCTTGCATCGGAAATGGGAGTCCCCCTGGCGGCGCTGCCTGAGCTTTGCGAGTATGACCGCTGCCTGCCGCTTTGTTCCGGCGCCGCAGTCCTGCTTGGTCTCACACAGGGCATCCCTGTCGTAACGGCGCATCCGGACGGGGCAATGAACCAGGTTGGCGACGATGCGCTGGAGGAAGGAATTATGACGCTTTCCGCAGGTACGAGCGCCGCGCTTCGTATGGTCTCCGATCGGGCGGCAGTACCGGATACACCATCGCTTTGGTGTTATTATGCGCCGGGCCGCTATCTCACCGGAGCGGCGACGGCCGGCTGTTCCAATTGTATTGATTGGTTTGCGGATCAGGTTTGCGGGAATCGGTATACATATCCTGCGCTTGACGAATTGGCGGAGAAAGCGCGGAGCAAGGAACGGAAAACGAAAGATCTGCCGGTATTTCTTCCTTTTCTATTTGGGGAACGCGCGCCGGGCTGGAGTGAATATCGGCAGGGAGGCTTCCTGGGCTTAAGCGGACAGCATGATACGGGAGCGATGTACCGCGCCGTTTTGGAAGGAATCTGTTTTAATATCCGGCAATGCTATGAAGCGCTTTGCAGGGTAAACCGGACACCGGCTCGGATTCATGTTTCCGGCGGAATTCTTCGCTCCGCAATCTGGTCCAGGATTCTTGCGGATGTTTTACAGAAAGAGCTTTCGCTTTCCCCGATTCAAAACGCGTCCTCCCTGGGCGGTGCAAAGCTGGCGCTGTTTGCCGCAGGAGAAATTCCGGGAATTGACTGTAAGGCCGGCGGCATCCGGGAAACGCTTTCTCCGAATCGGGAAGCGGCGGAGTATTATGACCGTCTGTATGAGGAATATTGCCGATGGTATCGTCAGACAGAGCCTGAATCATAATTTCAGGCTTTTTTCAAATTTAGAGCGGGGCATCATGATCTGATGCCCGCATTTTGTACATTTTAAACGGAAATCGGCGCCGACACGCAGGATTTCCCATTGATTGCCACCGCAGGGGTGGCTTTTTTTTGTCGTGATAATCTGACCGATTTTAAAGTCCGTCATAATTTTCTCCTGCCAGCATGCGGTTGATTTTTTCTCTTAAGCGGATGAGATACGTGTGATCGGCATTGAATTTATCAAAACGAAGCTCTTCCAACCCTAAAGCGATCACAACGGCTTCCCGCGGATTTGCAGAGGATTTTTGCATTTTTTCCGTAAGCGCTTCCAGCGCTCTCAGATCCTGCAGCGCTTCTCGGAAGACTTCCAGACGCAGTGACGGCAACGCATTTCCGTCTTTTCCGGGATAAACCACATAGGGATCGCCTCCGGGAACCCAGCCTCCTGCCGTGGAGGTCGCGTACGGATCAACGGCCTCCAGAGAAAGATGAGAGTTATAGAAATTGAAGCCCCACTGCAAAAAGCCCTCTATATTGTATTTAAACAGCATTGCGCCGAGTATTCTGTTCCGCCCGGAGGGATATGCCAGGAACCGGTTTGAGGACGTAATCTGGCCGCAGCAATAATACCCCCAAAGATGCTCCGGCTTTTCGTCTATAAAGGGATGGATATGGTCGATCGCGACGACGGGGCAGGTAATCAGCCCGTTTTTGTAAAACGCAATATCGCTGAGCGCGTCAAAAAGCCGCTCTGGTGCGATATAGCGGCGCATAAATTCGGCGCACTTTTTATAATCCTCCATCATTTCGCCGGAGGGCTCGTCCGAAACGTGGAAATAACAGCTGTCGAATACGCCGTGTGCTTTGAGCTCGGAAATCAGTGCGGGCAGAAACTGCTCCAGAAATCCCAGATATTCGCTGCCATGTCCATCGGTCTCCCAACCAAAGATTCTTTTATATTCACCGTTTTCTAATCCCATTACTTTCGGCGCGTATTTGCAGCCCCACTGAGTGAAAAGATGCGAAATCTCGAGATATTTAATTCCCGCGCGCCTGCACATGGAGATCCATCTGGAAAGCTTTTCAAAGCCAAACGTATACCGATCTCCGTCTTTGCGGACGTCGACCAGCTGGATGGTGCGGCGTTCGCCGCCCGGCGCTGTATCGAGGGGCGGGGTAAATACGGGTGTTAAAAGCATGTTGACTCCGTATTCCGCAGCTGTTTTTGCAAAATTTTCTGTTATACGCCAGTATTCTTCGCTGTCAAATGCTACTCCGTAATAATTGCAGAGACAGTCGGTATGAAACCAGTTCGTCATCCGCAGCTTTTGCGGAGGCAGCATGGCGTCAAGCACGTCGAGGCGGAATGTTTTTGTATAGACGGCATCGCTTGTGATTTTAACGGTCAGCTCGTAATTTCCCGGCCGCAGCTCATGCTTGGCGGCGTCAATTCTGATAAAAACGCTTCGCCAGGAATTTTTATATACCCAATGAATCGGCGGCAGCTCACGCAAAATATCGGGGAAAAGGCCAGGCGCAGGATGCTCGCACTGCTTCAGCGTGGCTTCATACATCGGAAAGTCACACGGGACGAAATCGATTGCCTGAAGCGCAAGACACGGTCTAAGCTCCTCCGGAGCCTCCAGCTCGATTCGGACGGTGCTCTGCCAGGCATGATCGATCCGAAATGCTGCCTGAAAGGAAAAAACCTCGTTTCTCAGCATGCAGCCGGTATCCTGACGATCTCTCAGGTCCAGGTCCTGATCTGGGTAGACTTTTGCCAGCGAACTCAGCAGTTCTATTTGTACCATAAAGTAAATCCTCCATCACGATAAATCATTAATGCATCGATTATAAAACAATATTTTCTTGATTGCAAATCGCACTCAAAAGTTTTTCCCTGAGCCCTGGGGCGTAAGGGAAAAAAGTAGAATCGGCACAGAGACAAAAAATTTAATGAAATTCTATATGGATTATGGTAAAATAAACCGATCATAAATCAGAAAGGACAGAAGACGAAATGGCGAAAGGATTCAGAGGAGGCTTCGGCGCAAAAAGCGGCGGCGGAAATAATATGCAAAAGCTGATGCAGCAGGCTCAGGCGATGCAGAAGGAAATGGAAAAGGAACAGGCGGCCATTGCTGAGAAAACATTTGAAGCGACCTCGGGCGGAGGCGTGGTAAAGGTTGTGATGAACGGGGAGAAGAAGCTGCAGTCGCTTGAGATCAAGCCGGAAGCGGTCGATCCCGAGGACGTGGAAATGCTTCAGGACCTGATTACGGTTGCGCTGAACGAATGCATTGACGCCATCGACAGCGAGACGCAGGAAATTATGGGAAAATATACGATGGGAATGTAAGATGGGCGTATACGGGGCATCGGTGACAAAATTAATCGAACAATTTGAAAAACTGCCCGGGATCGGCCGTAAATCCGCACAGCGCATGGCGTTTTATCTTCTTGGAAGAACGGAGCAGGAGGCAGAGGAATTTGCCGAAGCGATTAAGACTGCGCGAAGAGAACTGCGGTACTGCAAAGTGTGCCAAAATATCGCTGACCGGGAGATCTGCGATATTTGCGCAAATCCGGCGCGCAGCAATGGAAAAATCTGCGTGGTTGAGGATCCCCGGGATGTCATGGCAATGGAGCGTTCTAAGGTTTTTACAGGAAGATATCATGTGCTTCACGGCGTTCTGTCGCCAGTCAACGATGTCGGTCCGGACGAAATCAGGATCAAGGAACTTCTCGCACGGATTGATGATTCCGTAAAAGAAGTCATTCTTGCTACAAACCCGAATGTAGAGGGCGAAGCGACGGCGATGTATATCGCCCGACTGATAAAGCCGCTCGGCGTGACGGTTACCAGGATCGCGCACGGCGTTCCGGTGGGGGGAGACCTCGAATATGTCGATGAGGTCACGATTGCACGAGCGCTAGAAAATAGGAAAGAATTGTAAGTATGACAGAGAAATTGCAGGCTGCGGAAAACCGATATGAGGAACTGACGCAAAAGCTGACGGATCCGGACGTTCTGGGAAATCCGGAGCTATATAAAAAAATTGCTACGGAACATTCGGAGCTTGAAGAGCTGGTCAGTGTGTACCGTACCTATAAAGAAGCCGCCCGGGACAGAGACGAAGCCCGCGATCTGCTTGAAAAGCCTCTTGAAGACGAATTCCGGGAGCTCGTTAAGGAAGAATATCGCGAAAAAGCGGAGCGGACTGCGGCACTTGAAGATCAGTTGCGGATCCTGCTGATTCCGAAAGACCCCAACGACAAAAAAAATGTAATCATGGAAATCCGAAGCGGCGCCGGCGGAGAAGAAGCGGCGCTTTTTGCGGCGGTATTGTTTCGGATGTACGTCCGCTATGCGGAGCGCTCCGGCTGGCGTACGGAAGCGGTAGATATCAATGAGACGGAAATCGGAGGAATCAAGGAATGTACCTTTACAGTTTCGGGCAGCGGTGCGTACAGCCGGCTGAAATTTGAAAGTGGCGTCCATCGCGTTCAGCGCGTGCCCGTTACGGAGGCCGGAGGCCGAATCCATACTTCGACTGCTACCGTAGCTGTTCTGCCCGAGGCCGATGAGGTAGAGGTCGATCTGAACCCGAACGATGTTGAAATCGATACGTATCGTTCCAGCGGCGCGGGGGGACAGCATATTAACAAGACGGAATCTGCAATTCGACTGACGCATCGTCCCACAGGCATCGTCGTTACGTGTCAGGACGAAAAATCGCAGCTGAAGAACAAGGAGCGGGCATTTAAAGTGCTGCGGTCAAAGCTGTATGAAATGCAGAAAGAAGAACGCGACAGCTCTGTCGCCCAAGCACGCCGAAGTCAGGTGGGAAGCGGCGACCGGAGCGAACGGATCCGTACTTATAATTATCCGCAGAACCGGGTGACGGACCATAGAATCGATCTGACGCTCTATAAGCTGACAGCGGTTTTGGACGGGGACCTGGACGATATAATAGATGCACTGATTACGAGCGAACGTGCGGAAAAGCTGGGACACGGGAATGGAGAATAAAAATACGGAAGTCATAAAAATAGATCGGATGCGGATCGACTCAGACGCAATTCGACACTGCGCGGAAGTTCTCCGGGAGGGAGGACTGGTTTGCTTTCCAACCGAGACCGTATACGGACTCGGTGCGAATGCGCTGCGCGCGGATGCGGTAGATAAAATTTACAAAGCAAAAGGACGGCCGGCAGACAATCCGCTTATAGTACATATCTCAAACTGTAAAATGCTTGACCTTGTCACCGACTGCAGCGAAAGCCAGAGACAAATCCTGGATCGCCTGGCAAAAAAATTCTGGCCGGGACCGCTGACGGTCATTGCAAGCCGAGCCGCCTCCGTGCCTTCTAATGTATCCTGCGGCCTGAACACGGTCGGAATTCGTTTCCCGTCTCATCCCGTGGCCCGCGCGCTGATCGAAGCGGCAGGCGTTCCCGTTGCGGCGCCCAGTGCGAATTTATCCGGAAAACCGAGTCCGACGCGAGCTGCTCATGTCATTGAGGATATGATGGGACGGGTGGATCTCATTATCGACGGCGGCTGCTGCGACGTAGGCGTTGAATCTACAGTATTCGATATCGCCGGCGAGAAAATGAGTATTTTACGTCCCGGTGCGGTGACGCTTGACCAGATTGCCTCAGTCGTCGATTCGGCGGACGAGCTTGACTGGATGCGGCCGCAAAGCGAAGCGGAAATCGGTACTCCACGGTCTCCAGGGCTGAAATATAAGCATTACGCGCCGAAAGCGTCGGTAACGATTTTCGAAGGACCAAGAGAATCCGTAGTCGAGCGGATCAACGCGGAAATCAAGCGCAGAAAAAAAGACGGTTTTTCGATCGGAGTTCTTGCAACCGATGAGAGCATTTGCTATTATAAAGAAGTTGGAATTGTCGTTCAATCTTTAGGCAGCCTGAACAACAGTCTGCAGCAGGCATCCAATCTGTTCCATTGTCTGAGAAGGTTTGACGACCTGGGAATTGATGTGGTTTTTGCGGAGGCACTTCCCCGAAGCGGCGCAGGTGACGCAGTGATGAACAGATTGTACCGTGCGGCTGGGGGCGCCGTCGTCCTGTGCGGCGCAGATTCGCCCGGAACACCGCGGGACGCATCCGAGCAGTAGAGTGAGGTGTTATTTTCATTTTGAAACGTATTCTTTTCGTCTGCACGAGTAATACATGCAGGAGCTTTCTGGCGGAATACATTTTCAGGGATATGTTGGAAAAAGCCGATGAAGAGGGTAAGCTGAACAGGAAAGATTATAAAGTGTCATCTGCCGGACTGTTTGCACTGGATGAAGACGAGCCGGGCGCTTTGGCGGTGAAAGTACTTGAGAAGGTTTACGGAATTGAAGATTCCGATAAGCATCGCGCCCGCCTTGTTGACGATGATCTCGTCGCAGACAGCGATTTGATCATTACGATGACGGACGCACACCAGCAGGCGCTGGAGGAAGCCTATCCCGAAGCGGCGGACAAGACGTTTCCATTAAAAGAGCTGGCCTACGGAGAGGATGGACTTGACGGAAGCCTGGACATAGAAGATCCATACCGCGGCGATGACGAGGACTATGAAAGATGCGCGGCTGAAATCGAAAAAGCGCTGAAATTGGCGGCCGATAAAATTATTTCAAAATAAAAATAAACGACGGATCTAAATATCATTTTACGGAAGGAAGTAGAAAAAATGGGACAAGTACATGCATTCGACCATCCGCTGATACAGCATAAGATCGCAATGCTTCGCGACAAAAACACAAATACCAAGGATTTCAGAGAACTGGTATCCGAAATAGCGATGCTGATGTGTTATGAAGTAACCAGAAATTTGGAGCTGGAGGATGTGGATGTGGAAACGCCCGTCGGAATCGCCCATGCGAAAATGCTGGCGGGAAAGAATCTGTGCTTTGTGCCTGTCCTTCGCGCCGGCCTTGGTATGGTAGACGGGGTGCTCAGCCTGATCCCGATGGCAAAGGTAGGACATATCGGCCTGTATCGGGATCCCGACACGCTGCAGCCGGTTGAATATTATTGCAAGCTTCCGTTTGACGTAGCGCAGCGTGAGGTCGTTGTGCTCGATCCCATGCTTGCCACGGGCGGCTCGGCGTCTGCGGCGATTTCTTTCATCAAACAGAGAGGCGCGAAAGCCATTAAGCTGATGAATCTGATTGCGGCTCCGGAAGGCGTGGAGAAAATCCTTCGCGATCATCCGGACGTGGATATTTACTGCGCGGCGATCGATCAGGGGTTAAATGCTCATGCGTATATCGTTCCGGGCTTGGGCGACGCGGGCGACCGGCTGTTCGGCACGAAATAAAGAGGAACCAGAAATATGTATCGGGATTTAAAAATTAAACCGCCGTTTTTTGAAATCGGACCGAAAGCATACCTGTACGGAGACGAAATGCTTCGGCTTGCGAAGGAAATTGATAGAATCGCGGTCAAATATGATGTGGATATCATCGTGACGCCGCAGTATACGGATATCCGGCTGCTTGCGGAGAACACCGAACGAATCCTTGTATTTGCGCAGCATATGGATTGTCTGCCGATCGGACGCGGCCTGGGCTCCGTTCTGCCGGAGGCGGTCAAAGCGGCCGGCGCGAAGGGTGTCATGCTGAACCATGCGGAAAAACCGCTGGACCGTGAGACGCTTGTAAAAACAATCGCCCGCGCGGACGAGGTCGGACTCGGGACGATCGTCTGCGCCGATACGCTTGAAGAGATCGCGGCCGTTGCGAAAATGTCCCCGAATCTCATCGTAGCGGAGCCTACCGCGCTGATCGGGACAGGGCAGGCAAGCGATTTGAGCTATGTCCGGGATACAATACGGATCGTTCGGGAAATTAATCCGGAGATCATGGTTCTGCAGGGCGCGGGAATTTCTAACGGACAGGACGTTTATAACGTCATTCATGCAGGAGCGCTTGCCACGGGAAGCACGAGCGGAATTATTAAAGCGGCTGATCCTGCCGCGATGACGGAGGAAATGATTTCCGCGCTTCGCCGCGCATGGGATGAGCTGCATTCTTAAAGGAGCGTATCATGAGATTACTGGGAGTCGACGTCGGCACAACTTCATTAAAAGCGGTGCTGTTTGACGAAAACGGAAAGCCCCTGTCCTCCGCCAGTGTTGATTATACCCTGCTTGCTTCCGGAGAGCTCGTAGAACTGGAGGCGGAAACATATTGGCGGATTTTCCGGCAGGCACTGGATCAGGTATGTCCGGATCGGCTTCCGGACGCGATCGCAATCGACACGCAATGCGAAACGCTGATTCTTGCGGATGAAAACGGGAATCCGCTGATGAACGCCATTGTTTGGCTTGACAACCGCGCCAAGCGGGAAGCGCAGGAGATCGAGGCGCAATTTGGCCGGAAAGAAATTTATGAGAAAACCGGACAGCCGGAAGTTACCGCCACATGGCCCGCGTGTAAAATTTTATGGATAAAGAAGCATCTGCCGGAAATCTGGAGCAACACAAGGAAAATTTTTTTGCTGGAGGATTATCTTCTTTACAGACTGACCGGGGAATTTGCGACGGAAAAAACGCTGCAGTCTTCGAGTCTGTATTTTGATATCAATACGGGCGATTGGTGGCCGGAAATGCTTGATTTTATCGGAATTCCGGAGGAGTATCTGCCTCGAATCGAGGACAGCGGCGTGCTTCTCGGCACCTACGGGTCCTGCCGTGTCGTTACGGGGGCGATGGACCAGGTTGCCGGCGCCATTGGAGCGGGAATCGTGTCGGAAACCGTGATCAGCGAGATGACGGGAACGACGATGGCTATCTTTGCAAACGCAAAGGAAATCCCGCCGTTCCGCGCAGACAGCATCATTCCGTGCCATTATAATTTTAACGGAAAATATTGTCTTCTCCTTTGGACGCCGACGGCGGGGATGGCGCTGAAATGGTTTAAAAACAACTTGTGTGAGAATTTCAGTTTCCGTGATCTTGACGCTTTGGCTGAAAAAGTGCCTCCGGGCAGTGGAGGCCTCGTTTTTCTGCCTTATTTGTGCGGCTCTACCATGCCGAAATATAATCCGGATGCCAGGGGCTGTTTTGCCGGCCTGACGCTGGAGCATACGCGCGGCCACTTTGTCAGAAGCATTCTGGAGTCCGTCGCGTGCATGCTGCGGGAAAATCTCGAATATCTCGGCATTTCGCCGGAGGAAATCCGTGTGACAGGCGGCGGCGCCGAAAGTCCGCTTTGGTGCCGGATCAAAGCGGATATTACGGGTACAGACTTGAAAACGCTGAAAAATAAAGAAACGGCTTGTTTAGGGAGCGCGATTCTGGCGGGACACGGGATCGGCTTGTTTCCCTCCATTGAAGAGGCAAGCCGGCGTTTCGCCGTTCCGGACCGGGTGTTTCACCCATCCGGTGCGGATCAGTCTGACGTTTATAACAATTTCCGCACTGCGGATCGATTGATGCAAGGAGGACTTAAATAATGAAGGCTGGTTTTGTTGGCTTCGGCGAAGTAAATACGCCGACAGAAATTATTGTCAGAAAATGTGCCGCGGCCGAGGAGGCGCTTAAGCAGGAGGGCGTCTCCCTCGTATCCGTGTACCCCGTGACGGACGATTATGCGGAAAAGGATATTGGTAACGCGCTTTCCGTTCTTCAGACCGAGACGTTTGATTTCCTGGTGCTTTGCATCGCCGGCTGGATTCCGACGCATGCCGTGATAAAGATTGCAGAGCGATTCCGCCACAAGCCTATGGTATTATGGGGCCTTTGCGGCTGGATGGAGGACGGCAGACTGGTGACGACGGCCGATCAGGCGGGAACGTCCGCGCTTCGGAAGACGATGGAGGAGCTTGGCTACACATTCCGGTACGTTTATGACATCGTGGGGCTGCCGACGCGTTCCAAAGCAGTCGCAGCGTTCGGAAGAGCCGCCGCCGCGGCCGCCTGGCTGCGCACGGCGCGTGTCGGCATGGCCGGTTACCGGGACATGAACTTATACGGTACGCTGTGCGACGGAGTTTCTCTGAAACGCGTTATAGGAGCGGAGATCGAGACGTTCGAGCTTCTGGAAATCGTACAGCGCTATCAGCGGATAACGCCTGGCGAAAAGGCTGAAATCATCGAAAAACAGATGTCCGGCTGGAAATTCCTGAAGCCCGCCAAGCAGGAAAGCCTGGAACAGGCTGCCGGCTATTATCTGGCCGTAAGCGCGCTTGCAAAAGAGCGGGGCTACGCTGCAGTTTCCCTGAAAGATGTAGATGGAATGAAAAAGCTGCTTGGGTTTCCTCCGGCGCCGGTATTCATGCTGCTGGCAAATTGCGACGATCTTTGCACGATCCCGGAAAACGATTGCCTCGGCAACGTGACGCAGCTGATGGTAAAGGCCCTGACGGGGCAATGCGCGCCGTATCTTGAATTTTATGAGTTTTTTGAAGACGGCGTGCTTGCAGGCGTTCCCGATTATATTCCACAGGGTGCGACAGAGGGGGAAATTACAGTCATCCCCGCGGCCTTCGGCGAATTGTCGGAAGGAATCCTGAACGTTTCAAAAGTAAAAACGGGCGAGCTGACGATGTGCCGTCTTGTGACGGAGGGCGGCCGGTATTATATGCACCTGTGCCGCGGCAGAGGAGAAACGCCGGCAAAGTGGGAGGAGGCAGGCTGGACGCAGCCGGCGCCGCAGCTTCCCGGCCTGAAAATTTTGCTTCCGAATGTGGAACGGTTCGCCCAGCGGGTAGCCTGCCAGCATTATATCATCGCATACGGGGATATTACGGAGCCGATGGCGCAGCTTTGTAAAATTCTCGGGATCGGCCTTGTGACCGAAGATTGAAAACGAGAAGCGGCCCCGCAGCTATGCGGGGCGTTTTTTTAGAATGCGGCGCGCATAACCTTTGCCGTATCTTAAGCGCAGCCGCGGTATAATGGCACGGTACTCATATGGGAGGGGAAAGGATGAAATTCCGAAGCTGCATAAAGGATCTGTTACTAACGCTGCTGATTCTGACGGTATCCTTTGCAGCCGTTGTTCTGATACAGAAAGCATTTGATACAGAAGCAATGGCGCCGATGATTTTTGTCATGGCGGTATTTCTTGTCTCGCTCGTGACGCACGGATATCTTTGGGGCATTACGGCCTCTCTGGTCAGTGTGCTTGCCGTTAATTTTGCCTTTACTTTTCCGTATTTTGAATTTAATTTTTCTCTGCCGGAAAATATGTTCTCGGGGATTGTAATGCTGTTTGTCGCCGTTATGACCAGCGCGCTCACAACCAACGTAAAAAATCAGGAGCGCATGCGCGCTGAAAACGAAAAGGAAAAGATGCGGGCAAATTTGCTCAGAGCGGTTTCCCATGATCTGCGGACGCCACTGACATCGATCTATGGATCCTGTTCTACAATAATGGAAAATTATGACTCTTTGGATAAAGAGCAGCAGCTGAAGCTTCTCAGCGAGGTGTGCGAAGACGCGGAATGGCTGAATCGGATGGTAGAAAACCTTCTGTCCGTTACGCGGATCAACAGCGGAACGGTTTCTGTGAAAAAGGTGCCTACCGTTCTGGAAGAACTCATTGACGCTGTCCTTGTAAAATTCAGAAAGCATTATCCAGAATGGAGCGTTACGGCGGATATTCCGGAATCGTTTATTATTATTCCTATGGATTCGATCCTGATCGAGCAGGTTCTTATTAACCTGCTGGAAAATGCGGTGAATCACGCTTTTGGTATGACAAAGCTTATCCTGCGGGTGTTTACGCTTGGCAATCGCGTGGTATTTGAAGTCATTGACGATGGCTGCGGCATTCCGCAGGAAAAGCTGGATACGCTTTTCTCTGGCAGCATGGAAAAAGATGCGCCTGCGGTGGACCGCAGCAAGCACAGCATGGGAATCGGATTGTCGGTATGCGCCACGATTATCAAAGCGCACGGCGGGGAACTCTGCGTGGAGAGCAAACCGAACCGCGGCACGACATTCCGTTTTTCGCTGGAAATGGAGGATTCCGAGCATGAGCAACAATAAATTTAAAATTCTGGTCATCGAGGACGAGGCAAATATCAGCAGCTTCGTGGAGACGCTGCTGAACACAAACGGTTACCAGGTTCTGACGGCGAGCACCTGCACCATGGGGACTTCGCTTTTTCTATCGCATAACCCGGATCTTGTCATATTGGATCTAGGCCTTCCGGACAAAGACGGACTTGAATTTATTAAGACGGTACGGGTAAATTTTGCCACGCCGATCCTCGTTCTGTCTGCCAGAACGACGGAGCAGGATAAGGTTACTGCCCTGGATCTCGGTGCGAACGACTATATTACAAAGCCGTTCGGGACGGCAGAGCTGATTGCGCGCATTCGTGCCGCTCTGCGGAGCAACCGTCACGCGGCAGCGGCGGGAGCCCTGCCCGGCGGAAGATTCACTGCCGGCGGATTGGTCATCGATTATGACCGCAGGCAGGTTTTTGTAGACGGCCAGGAGGTAAAGCTGACGCAGACGGAATATAATATTGTCGCGCTGCTTTCTGAATCCTCCGGGAGAGTCATGACGTACGCGTCTATCGTCCGCGCAATCTGGGGCGGAACGGATCTTGGCAGCACGAAACGACTTCAGGTAAACATGGCGAATATCCGCAAGAAATTTGGCAGCAGACCGGGAGATAATCCGTATATTTTGAACGAGCTTGGCGTCGGATACCGCATGATTGAGGAAGATACGGATAAAAAAGCTTCTCCGGCGAGGGAGGAACCGTCATGATTTTGGCCCTGGCAATTTTTTTGATAACCTATGCGCTGATGCTTTCTTTGCAAAAATACCGTCCTTGGATTGCGCTTTGCAGCGCGGCGGTGTTTCTGATTCTTGGCCTGTGCGGCATCTATGAGCTTACGCCGGCTGCGGCGCTGATGGCAGTGGATTACAATGTGCTTCTTATGATTGCCGGAACGATGGGAATCGTCCTCCTGTTTATTGAAAGCGGGATGCCGGCGCGTCTGGCGGAGCTTTTGATCACGCGTGTTCCAAATGTTAAATGGGCGGTTACGGTGCTGGCCTTGTTCGCCGGAATTATCAGCGCGTTTGTGGATAATGTTGCGACGGTCCTGATGGTAGCGCCCGTCGGTCTGGCGATTTCAAAGGCGCTGAAAATATCTCCGGTCCCTGTGCTGATTGCCATTGCCGTTTCGTCCAATCTTCAGGGGGCGGCGACGATGGTGGGGGATACCACCAGCATGCTGCTGGGCGGCTTTGCCGGAATGAGCTTTCTTGATTTTTTCTGGATGAACGGAAAGCCCGGTATTTTCTGGGGCGTGGAGCTTGGGGCGCTTGCGTCTGTCGGCGCGCTGCTGTTTTTGTTCCGAAAGAATCGGCAGCCGGTTTCGGCCGCTGCGGAAACAAAGGTAAAGGACCTCTTCCCGTCCTTTTTAATGATCGGCACGGTCGTCCTGCTAATTGCAGCATCTTTTCTGCCGGAGCCGGAAAATGCGGCTCTTCAGGTTCTCTATGGATTGCGCAGCGGGCTGATCTGCACCGCTTTGTGCTTGATCGGTATTGTCCGGGAGTGCATCAAAAAGAAATCCGGCGATCCGTTCCGGCGCGTATGGAAGGGACTGGATCGCGATACTCTGCTGCTGCTTTTCGGATTATTTATTGTAATCGAGGGAGTCAAAGCGGCCGGTGTCATTGATGCGGCGGCGGATTTGTTCCACAGGGTATCCGGTGATAACCCGTTCCTTTTATATACCCTGATCGTTTTCGTATCGGTTTTGCTGTCTGCGTTTATCGACAATATTCCGTATGTGGCGACGATGCTGCCGGTTGTGCAGGGCATCGCCGCACTTATGAACGGAGGAGCAGGAATGGAACCGTATGTGTTTTATTTCGGGCTGCTGATCGGCGCAACGCTCGGAGGAAATCTTACTCCTATTGGGGCTTCCGCAAATATTGCTGCTATCGGGATTCTGCGTAAAAACGGAGAAACCGTAAAATTGCGGGATTTTTTACGAATCGGCGTACCATTCACTTTGTCGGCGGTTTTTGTTGGATATCTTTACATATGGTTTGTATGGGGGGTATAAAATGATGCTTCAATTGCTGAAAAGGCAGTCTCCCGGCCGAATTATTGCGCTGGGCTTTGCTCTTGTCATTCTGCTGGGTTCTGTGCTGCTGAGCCTGCCGTGCAGCATACAGGATGGGGTAACAGTGCGATATATCGACGCTCTGTATACTTCCACCAGCGCCGTCTGCGTTACTGGACTGATCGCTATTGACGCGGGGGATACCTTCACACCGCTGGGACAGTTCTTCCTGGGCGCTTTGATACAGATCGGCGGCCTGGGAGTGACGGCGGTAGGCGTAGGAGTGATTCTGGCGATGGGGAAGAAGATAAACCTAAAAGGCCGGAACATTATACGGGAAGCGATGAACCTGGACTCCGGAAAGGGCACAGTTCGTTTTATCAAAAGCGTGTTTCTGACAACGCTGGCGTTTGAGCTCAGCGGAGCCGTCCTGAGCTTTTTGGTTTTCGTACAGGATTATCCGCCGCTGCGTGCTGCCGGGATCAGTCTGTTCCATTCGGTTGCGGCATTTAATAACTCGGGCTTTGATATTTTGGGAAATTTTCAGAATCTGATTCCGTATCAGGACAATGTGCTGCTGAACCTCGTGACATGCGGTTTGATTTTCTTCGGCGGCATCGGGTTTCTGGTGATCCGCGAGATCATAAGCAAACGGTTTCGCTGGAAGAAATTTTCGATGCATACAAAGGTGGTGCTTTCTGTCAGCGCGGTTCTGATCGTCGCGGGGACGATTCTCATTAAGCTGACAGAGCATGTTACTTGGCTCGGAGCCTTTTTTCACAGCGTTTCGGCAAGAACCGCAGGATTTTCCACGTATCCGCTCGGCACATTTTCAAATGCCGGTCTGCTTGTTCTGACGGTGCTGATGTTTATCGGCGCGTCTCCCGGATCTACCGGCGGCGGTATCAAGACCAGTACGTTTTTTGTGCTGCTGCAAGGGATTAAATCCGCGGCAACCAATAAATCGGAAAAGGGCTTCCGGTATGCCGTTCCGTCCGATGCGTTCCGGAAAGCTGCGGTGATTACTCTGATTGCGCTGGGCGTTGTAGTAACCGGCACTTATTTGATGGTTGCTATGGAACCGGAAATTTCGCTGATGGATGCGCTGTTTGAGGTCACAAGCGCATTCGGAACGGTCGGCCTTTCTACCGGTATTACAACTGGACTGTGTGATGGCAGCAAGCTGCTGTCGATCCTGATCATGTACATCGGCAGACTCGGCCCGCTGACGATCGCGTCTCTGTGGTATTTCACAAAAGGCGACCGTACCAGCTATCCGGAAGGAAATATTGCAATAGGATAACAGGAGGATGAAAATGTTTAACAAAGCAAAGAAAGAAAAAGACACTTATGGGATCGTCGGTCTGGGACGATTTGGCTATGCGCTTGCAATGGAGCTCGCTACCTCCGGCGCCGACCTGGTCGCTTTAGACAGAGACGAGGAAAAAGTGCGCGAACTGCGGGATTATACCGAAAACGCCTATGTGGTAAAAAGTCTCGATAAAAAGTCACTTTCCGAAACGGGGATACAGAACTGTGATGTCGCGGTGGTCTGCATTGGGGAGCAGATGGACACATCCATTCTGACCACGCTGAATCTGGTCAGTCTGGGAGTACCTGCAGTAATCGCAAAGGCGACGAGTCTTGAGCACGGTGAAATACTTGAAAAGCTCGGCGCCGAGGTTGTATATCCGGAACGTGACATGGCGATCCGTCTTGCGCACCGACTGGAAACCTCCAGAATGCTGGATTTCATTCAGCTCAGCGAGCAGCTCAATATTTCAAAGCTGATGATTCCGGATAGAATTATTGGAAAAACCGTTCTATCGGTCAATCTTCGAAAAGAATTTGGCATTAATATCATTGCGATAGAAAACAGCGGCACCTTAATCGAAACCATTCATCCGGATTATGTGTTCAAGAAAGGAGATATTCTGTTTATATCCGGCAGCAAAGCCGGCTTGAACCGTCTGTCGGCGTGGGCAGAGAAAGCCTGACGGTCCTTGGCGCCCGCCCGGCCCGGAGCAGGTCGGTAGGTTTTTCCCTAAAAGTCGGGACCTTAGGGAAAAAGCAATTTTTGAAGAGCTGAAAAAGGCAAAAACTGGAGAATCAGGAAAAAGAAACTTGTTGAAGTTCAGACGAGAGCATGATAAACTATAAGCACTTTTTTCTCTGAGGGGAGAGGATTGCATTGCTGCGTTATCATGAGTCGGACCGTGGAAGAAATTTGCTGCTTTTAGAGAAATATGAAGGACAGCTTATCTTTTTGCGCGAGGAAATGAGGAATTTTGCAAATTATCCAAGAGGGAGCGTAGTGACAAAGGTAACTCGCCGGGTATACAAAAGCAAAACGAAAGGCTTGCGAAAGTATGCAAATTTTTATGATAATATTGATGTGGACGGAAAACAGTTCCATGTGAGTAAGCGTGTGAAGCCGCACAGCCAGGAAGAGCTTCGGAAGAAATACGGAACCTATGATCCTAACGATTATCGAATTCCGGAAAATTTGCCAGGAATTCGAGACAAGCTGCGTTATAAAAAATATATAGAGGATTCTGTACGAGAACTGGAGAAATTGGCAAAAGAAACGAGAGAACGCTTAAATTTTGGAAAACGAAGGCGCGAAAGGGAAATTACCAAGGAAATCGCCAGAAATCTTGGATTCAAATATGAAATAGGACGCAGAAGCATGGAATCGTGCCGAGAAAATTCGATAGAGAAAACAATGATTGCAAGATACGGCACAAAAAAACAGATCAATACAGCGTTTGAAAGCGATGCGCAGAGACTGTTTTACCTGCGATCTGGAAAAATCATACAGACGACGCGGGGCGATTCGGTACGCTCACGTGCCGAGCTGCTGGTGGCAGAAATCCTAAATACTTTGGAAATTCCGTATATTTATGAGTATTATATGCCAGAGGCAGCTTTAAACTGCGATTTTCTGCTGCAAGTGGGCGGAAGAAAATATTATATGGAAATATTGGGAATGATGGATCGAAAAGACTACCGGGAACGATGGGAGGAAAAACTGACGGCTTATCGAGAAATCGGCATCGAATTGGGCAAAAATCTTATTGTGCTGGATCTTACGGAGCGGGATTACTTGGATGTCGGCTGGATCAAAACAGTATTTTGCGGTTTGGCGGCGGGAAAGCTGCCGCAGGGCGTTATATACGGCGTGGAAAATATACAAAAGGCAAAAAAAATCAGAAAACGGACGGAATAGAAAAAGAAGACCGCGGAGACGGAGGCCCGTACCCGCGGAGACTGTATGGCTCGGCTGCTTTGAAAGGCCGCAGTTTTTTATTTACAGGATTATGCAGATCAGACCGCCGCTGCCTTCATTAATGACACGCTGTATCGTTTCCTGAAGCTTTACGCGTTCTTCGTCGGGGATCCGGTTCAATTTGCTTTGGAGTCCTTCTCCCATCAGTTCGTTTAACGGCTTGCCAAATAAATTAGACGTCCATATAGACTGCGGATTGCCTTCGAATTCGTTTAATATGTAATTTACAAGCTCTTCGGACTGTTTTTCCGTTCCGACAAAGGGTGCGATTTCGGTTTCGATATCGGCTTTGATCATGTGAATAGAAGGGGCGTGTGCACGTAACCTTACTCCGAATCGGTTTCCTTGCTTTACAATCTGTGGTTCTTCCAGATGCATCTCTTCGATTGTAGGCATCACGATTCCGTACCCTTTTAGTTCTACCTCTCGAAGCGCATATTCGATTCGCTCATGCTCTCTTTTAATACGGCCCAGATCTTTGATCATTGAAACAAGCGCTTTGTCGTCGGTAATATCGAGGCCTGAACGATCGGACAAAATTTGGTAAAATAATTCGTCCGGCAATTGAAGCTCGACTAAAGAACAGCCGCTTCCTGCGTTTATGGAGGAAACGGTGGCTTTTTTTATAAAGGGATAATTTTCCAGAGCTTCCACACATTTGTTGATATGTCTGACTTTTGAAGCCGATTCAAACGAATCTCGGATTGCGTCTGTCAGAGATGCTTTCAGAGCTTCGTTATAATCCAGGCTGACCATCCAGGACGGAATATTGATTCCAATTTCACAGATTGGAAATTCATACAGTACAGTTTGCATAATATCATTGATATCTTCCTGAGACATTGAGCTGCAGTTTACAGGTAAGACGGGAACACCGTATTTTTCTCCGAGCATTTCTCTGATTGCAAGTGTTTCTTCCTGCGTCGGGTCAATGCAGTTGAGTAAAATAGCAAAGGGCTTCCCGGTGTTTTTCATTTCTGTAATGACTCGTTCTTCGGCTTCCTCATACTCGCTACGTGCGATATCGGTAATGCTTCCGTCCGTTGTAACCACGAGGCCGATTGTGGAATGTTCCGTAATCACCTTTTTAGTGCCGATTTCCGCCGCTTCACCAAACGGAATTTTTTCTTCAAACCAGGGAGTATCAACCATTCTCGGGACGTCGTTTTCCAAATGACCGAGCGCTCCTTCGACAAGATAGCCCACACAGTCCACCAAGCGCACTTTGAGCTTGATATTACCGTCGATCGTAATATTCGCGGCTTCATTCGGGATGAATTTAGGCTCCGTCGTCATGATCGTTTTCCCCGAAGCGCTCTGCGGCAGCTCGTCGATTGCTCTGTCGCGTTCGAAGGTATCCGTGATATTCGGAATCACCAATAAATCCATAAAACGTTTAATAAAAGTAGACTTGCCCGTGCGGACGGGACCTACCACGCCAATATAAATATCTCCGTTTGTTCTCTCCGCTATTTGCTGGTAAATATCAAATCTATCCACCGAAATACCTCCCTTATAAATAGTAACCCTGTACTCGCTGCGGTTTACAAAATAAGTATATGTGTGGGCTACTGAATTAATACTTAAAAATTTTTTCCCTAAAAAGAAGTCTGTCAGGGAAAAAACGAGCGGCGGCCCGAGACGCTACTTTTAATCGAAAATACAATATTTATTTATTGACATCGAATACAATAAAATGTATACTTCAACAGTATATTGAGTATCACTCGTATTAGGAGGAATCAGATCTATGACACGCAGAAGGCTATTGCCTGCAATATTATTAGCGGGGATTCTTGCTTCGGTTTTATTGCTTGCGGGCTGTAAAAGTACGGAGAAAGGTGTATCGACTTGGTCGGCAAATGGCGGCGATCCGTCTTTTGAAAAACAGGAAGAGGTTTCCGCGGACAAGCTGATGCAGTTCGGCGTATATCCTCAGTCGAAAGCGGACAGTAAGATTCAAAGTGATATCAAGAGCAAGGTTACGATCGACGAGGAAACGGGATTATGGAACGAATGCGATGACGAAACCATGTATGCGAGATATGATCTTGAGACGGGATACTTCATATACGCGGCAAAAGTTGACGGTGTCAGGCAGGAAGAACAATACTATATGCAATGCGGGGAAGACCTGTTCTTGGTGGAGCCTCTTCAATGGATCGTTCTGGAGACGGTTGGATCCGACAGTATTATTATTTCCAATAAAGTGATAGACGGCGGCAGAAAATACAGCGATCTTTACGGTGAATGCACATGGGAAACATCATCCATACGCGACTGGCTTAACGGAACGGGAGATTATGATGCGAGAACGGGTTCGGCATATAATACGCAATTGAACTTTATCAACAGAGCGTTTACAAGCGACGAAATCAGCCGCATTCAGACGGTCAGTCTTACCGCGGCGGACAACGAAACATACGGTACGGACGGGGGAGCAAGCACCACCGATAAAATATATCTTCTCTCCGCGGCTGAGTTTGAAGAATATTTTAAAGCGGAAGACAGTGAAATCAATGCAATGGCGTATGCCACGGATTATGCCGTAGCACGCGGCGTTTCCGTGGGCGAGGATTCTGAGGCGAACTGGTGGCTGAGAGACCCGGGTGCGAAGACGTATATGCTTGGCGTCAATCGCGCGGGTACTGTAACGGAGGGCGGTTATTCCGTACATGATACGACTGAGGGCATACGGCCAGTGCTTCGCGTTCCGACCTCGCTGCTCCAGAGAGTAGAAGTCTCCGCAGAGTAGCGTTTTCGAAAATTTTTAAAAGACTATTGACAACGCCTGTCCGGTGTTGTATTATATCCTAGCGCTTTGCAGAAGCAAAGCCTTGGACGTGATCTATTAGCTCAGTTGGTAGAGCACCTGGCTTTTAATCAGGGTGTCCGGAGTTCGAGCCTCCGATAGATCACCACGGAAATCCGAATCTGCATGCCGCAGATTCGGATTTTTATATTGAACGGAAATTTGGAAGGAAAAGATCAGAATGATTGAGAACCAGACAACGCAGGAAAAGAAAAAAATAACGGAACCCACCATATTATCCGGCTTTCTGGAGCTTCTTCCCAGAGAACAGATGATGATGACGCACATGATGGATACCATCAAAAATACATTCGAAAGTTATGGCTTTATCCCCCTTGATACGCCGGTACTAGAGAAAGCGGAAATCTTGCTGGCGAAAAGCGGCGGAGAAACAGCCAAACAGGTATATCGCTTCAGCAGAGGCGACAGCGATATCGCCATGCGTTTTGATCTGACCGTTCCTCTGGCGAGGTATGTAGCGCAGCATTACGGTGATCTTACTTTCCCGTTCCGCAGATATCATATCGGCAAGGTCTATCGCGGTGAAAAGCCACAGAAAGGGAGATTCAGAGAATTTTACCAGTGCGATATTGACATCATCGGAAATGGCACGCTTGGAATCGTAAATGACGCGGAGATCGTAAGTGTAATTTTTTCAACATTTAAAGCGCTGAATATCGGAAAATTTAAAATCATGATCAATAATCGGAAGCTGCTCAACGGCTGCTTTGCGCATCTGGGAATACGCGACCACGTCGAAGCGCTCAGGATCATAGATAAAATCGATAAAATCGGCAGAGAAAATGTCAAAAGGGAGCTCGTGGCAATTGGAATCGGCGCAGAACCGGCGGAAGCGCTGCTTGACTTTATCGGCATATCAGGCAGCATTCAGGAGATCCTCTCACAGCTGAAGTCAAAAAACATTTCAAACGCAGCGTATGCGCAGGGCCTTGCAGAGCTGGAGGCGGTCTGCGGGAATATAAAAGCGCTCGGCGTAGACGAACAATATTTTACAATCAGTCTGAAAATCGCAAGAGGCCTCGATTATTATACGGGCACGGTGTATGAGACGCTTCTCACCGATTATCCGCAGCTCGGCAGCATTTGCTCCGGCGGGCGCTATGATGAGCTGGCATCGAATTACACCAGACAAAGCCTTCCCGGGGTAGGAATTTCCATCGGACTGTCGCGCCTGTTTTATCAGCTCAACGAGGTGGGCGCAATCAGCTGCGACGGCGCCTGCACACCGACCGAAATTCTTTTTATTCCAATGGAGGACACGGTTTCTTATACGCTGGAAAAGGCCACGGCATTTCGCAATGCCGGTTATCGCGTTGAGGTATATCTGAACGAAGGAAAGCTGTCGAAGAAGCTGACGTATGCCAATAAGCTGGGGATTCCCTATGTCATAGTCGTCGGAAGTGAAGAACGCGAAAAAGGAATCCTTCGAATCAAAAATATGGCGACGGGAGAACAAACCGAGCTTTCATCCCCAGAAGACGTCAAAAGCATCGTAAAAAAATGATTTGACATCAGTTGTATTTCTATGTAGAATTGATATAAATATTATATCGAAGGGGTTTCATATATGAGAAAAAGAACGTTACTTACGAATATATTCATTGTTGTATTGATGATTTCCATCGTATTCGTACTTCTGGCTTTCTTTGAAGTTTTTCCGGAAAGCGCCCAGTCGGCGATCCTATTTGCTTCGATGTCACTTGCCTTGATTTCGGTTGCGCTGGTGGATATTGTTTTCCCGCTGATCGACAACGCGTCCAGATTTAAAAATGAAAATTCTTATAAAGTAAAAACGGTTATAAAAATCGTATTGTTCCTTGTAGCCGTCGCGTTTCTTCTGTTTACCGTGAAGGGCATCGGCTTCTTCAAAACACAGTTCCTCGGAATCGCCCTGTTCTGCGTCGCATATCTGGCTCAATTCTTTATTGACCTTGACAAAAACAAAAAGAATCAAGGCGAAGAAGAGGATGATGAGGACGCGGCCGAAGACAGGATCGAGGATGAAGAGGAATTCGACAACAATTACATCGACGATGCGGAAGAGGACGATGAGGACAAATAACCGGTCACCGTTTCTCCGTCCGTACTGAGCGGGATTACCGTTCCCGTTTTTCCGCGCAGATTCTGATCTGACGCGCAGACAAATTCAATAAAATTTTCAGAATGTCCTTTGAGAAACCCGTCTTTCCAAGTTTCGAAAAGGACGTTCGCTTTTTTCCCCGAAGATACGAATTCCGAAAGCAGGGAAGCTTTTATGGAAGCCTGCATTGAAGCCAACTGAGCGGCACGCTGCTTTTTGACGGCCTTGGGGATTTGCCCCTCCAACTGGGCCGCCGCTGTTCCGGAACGCTGTGAATACGGAAAAATATGCACGTGCAGAAAGCGGACTGCTTCTAGAAAACGTACCGTCTCCAGAAAGTCTTCCTCCGTCTCTCCCGGGAATCCGGTAATGACATCGGCGAATAAATTACAGTCCGGGAAAAGCGATTTCAGATATAAAATCTGCTCCATCGCCGTCTGACTATTATATCTTCTGCGCATGGCGGCAAGAATCTTACTGCTGCCGCTCTGAAGTGAAATGTGAAAATGCGGGCAAAGCTTTTCGACGGTTTTCAGCGCGTCCGCAACGTCCTTCCGGATAAAAAACGGATCGAGAGAGCCAAGGCGGATTCGCTCAAGCCCGTCCACCCTGTCAAGCTCGGAAAGAAGCGCAAGCAGGTCAAATTGGTAGGAGGAAATCTCGATGCCAGTCAAAACGATTTCCTTGCAGCCGCCGTTGACAAGCGTACGAACTTCTCGCAGAACGGCAGCTCGCGGCTTCGAGCGAACGGGCCCGCGCGCCGTTGGGATGATGCAGTACGAACAGCGCGCCCCGCAGCCGTCTTCAATCTTGATATAAGCGCGCGTCCGATGAAAGGTATCGACAGAAACATCGCAGAGCGTATGCGAGAAAGGCAATATGGAAACGGACTGCTCCCGGCACCCGCTGCTTGCGGCCGCTAAAATGCGTTCCGCGACCACCGTTTTGTTCTCGTTCCCGGTAATCAACGTTACTCCTTCGATTTTTGAAATCAATTCCGGCCGGGTCTGTGCCAAGCATCCTGTGACAGCAATAAAAGCGTTCGGATTTTTATGGATCGCGCGGCGCACGACGCGGAGCGCTTTCCGATCGCTATCCGCGGTAACGGTACAGGTATTGACGACATATATATCGCAGATATCGTCAAACTCCCGGAGCTCGACGCCCCGCGCGGCAAGCGCCGCGGCAATGGCCTCGCTTTCATAAAAATTTACCTTGCAGCCCAGTGTGTAAATCGCAGCAGTATACTGTTTTTTTTCTATGACGCATCCACCCGATCCTTTAAATTTAAAGCGGTAAAATTATAGGCGATCCGCAATTTAATGTCAATTGACAGAAAAAACAAAACCGATTATACTGAAAAAGAAATTTTGCATTCTGCGGAGGAAGCCGGCGCGGGATATGGAGAAACGACAGAAAAGAACTAGACTGCAAAATGCATCGTGTGTAATGCTGATTTTGGTATTGCTGGGCTTTGTCATATCCGCCCAGATTAAATCAGTGGCGATGGAGCAAAAGAAAACGGAATCCGCAAAGCAAGAGCAGATTGCGCAGTATGAAGAGAAAATCGCTCAGCTGGAAGCCGAGCTCGCCGAAAATAAAGCGCAGTACGCCGTTCTATCGGACAAGTACAACGCCGAAATGAAAAGCCTTTACGAAAACGACAAGCAGTTTTACGAGCTCTACAAAAAATACGAAACGGATGTAGAACAGTATAAATTCTACGCCGGCCTGACAACGGTATCAGGTCCTGGCATCGATATCGGCCTTGACGATGCACAGAAAAAATACGAATCCATGTCCACGTTCATCGTGCATGATATTTACATAAATGAAATCATCAATATTTTACGGATTGCCGGTGCACAGGCCATCTCGGTAAACGGAGAGCGGATCGTGGCCATGTCCGAAACGCTGTGTCTGGGGCCGAGCATCCGCGTGAACAATACGAAGCTGTTCGCTCCCTATCACATCGAAGCCATCGGAGATCCTCAGACGCTCCTGGCAGCCGTCAAGAGCAGCGCGATTTATGAGACCATGCTGAAGGAGAATTTGATTGTGGATCCGGTGATCAAAGAGCAGATCGTTATCAAAAAATACAACAAATCCTATGAAGACTCTATTGATTTACTTACGGAATCTGAATAAAAGGGTACGGTGCTAACAATGACGGAACAATTTGACAATCCCAATGAGCTGGAAGACAGCAGCGAAGTAAGCGTCATTATCAGAAATAAGAATATCAGAAAGAGAAGAAAGCGTGCTGTAATTATCCGGAATACGGCGATTACGCTCGTATGCGTCGTGCTGGGAATCATCATTTCTATTCAATATAAGAGCCTCAGCGCCGCCGAAAATATTACAAGCTCCGATTCCGATAAAATTGCTTCCCTGCAGGCCCAGCAGCTGAAGCTGATCCAGGAGAACGAGGGACTTCTTACCGCAAAAGAAGAGCTGGAACAGAAGGTTGCGCTTCTGGAAAGTGCCACAAACGAGGAACAGATCAAAAAGCTGGAAGAGGAATTGAATAAGATCAAAATGTTCTGCGGCACTACAAAAGTAACGGGAGACGGAATCTATATCTCGATTGTCCTTCAGGAAGAAATGTATCCTTCTACCTTACAGCGCCACCTTCTGACGATTATCAACGAGCTGAAGGCTTCCACGGCACAGGCGATTTCCATCAACGGAGAACGGATCACCGCCATGACGGAAATCCGGGTGGTCGGAAATTACGTCGTCATTAACGGCCGGCAGACCGAAGCCCAGAAATTCGAAATTTACGCGATCGGACAGCCGCAGGCTCTGCTCAGCGGCGTGCTTTTAAGCGGTAACGGCCCCTTGGCCAACTTGAAAAATGAAAACACCTGCGAAGTCACCTATACGACTTTGAGCGACATCATCATCGACGCCTGCAAACCGCAGGATATCGTAACTGGACTGCTCCAAAACGCGGAATAAATCGAAAGCCCGAATAATTGACGGCGCCCCGGCATAGATATTGTTGTACAACAATATTGGAAAGGGGTGCCGATTTTTATGCGCTCGAAATTATATATCGCCATGCCGGTACTGCTGCTCATGGCCTTGCTGACGTATCCGGTTTTACAAATTTTTTACGAGGCAGAGGAAAATCCGTATTCAGTGGAAATCGTGGAAACGAGCACGAACAGCGACAAATCCATCTGCAGGTGGGGACTGTGCCGAGGCAAAAACGGCTCCATCCCTGAAGCTGCGCAGGACGACACCGAAATCCTGCTGTCCGGCGGCGGCTTGTATCTAGGCGACGTAAATGAAAACAAAATGTACCTAACCTTTGACGAAGGGTACGAAAACGGGTATACCGAGGCTATTCTCGATACGCTCAAGCAGGAAAACGTAAAGGCGATTTTTTTCATTACCGGTGATTATTTTGATAAAAACGACGCAATCATACGCAGAATGCTGGAAGAGGGCCACGAGGTAGGGAATCATACGATGCGTCACTATTCGCTGCCGGAGCTCAATTATGAAAAATGCGAAAATGAGATCCTCGAGCTTGATCGCCTGTTTTACAACAAATTCGGCCGGCACATGCGCTTTCTGCGTCCGCCGAAGGGGGAGTATAACAGCCAGGTGCTTGAAATTGCGAACAGCCTAAATTATAAATGCATTATGTGGAGCTTTGCGTACAAGGACTGGCTGACCGACGAGCAAAAAGGAGCGGATTACGCCTTTCAGTCTGTCACGGAAAATTTTCATAACGGCGCAGTCCTGCTTCTGCACGCCGTTTCAAAGGATAACGCAGACGCACTGGCCTCGATTATTCAGGAAGCCAGGAGGCAGGGGTATGAATTTGGAGATCCGGAGGACCTGGCATGAATATTCCATCGATGCGCCTATATGGAAAAACCCGGGTGCAAATTCTTTCCCATAAGGGACTGTGCGGCTTCAGCGGCGAGGAAATCCAGATTCTCAGCGCCGTCGGGATCATCTGCGTCTGCGGAAAAAATCTGGAGATTACGGAAATCAACGATGAATACATATCCATAAAGGGCTGCATCGATCGAATTGCCTATAAAGACTGAAACGGAGTTACGGATACGATGTATAGATTCATGAGCTACATACAGAATTACGTAGAGATTAAAATCACAGGGGAACAGCCGCAAAAATTTATCAATATCTGCCTGCGCAGGCGTCTGGCTGTATGGCGGCTGACACGCATCTCAGACCATGAATTTACGCTGTTCCTGCTGGCAGGAGATTTTAAAAAAAACGTAAGGTCTGCGGCGAGAAAATCCCATGTGAAGGTTAAAATACTGAAAAAAAACGGTCTGATCTATACGCTGCGGCGATACCGGGCACGTAAGACGCTGCTGATTCTGTCTGTATTGCTGACGGCTCTTTTTTGCATGATGAGCTCGATGGTATGGAGCATCCGGATCGAGGGAGGCGACGCAGCGGACCGCCTCAGAACACAATCGCTCATGAATGAATTCGGTGTAAAACGCGGCAGCCTTTTGTCTAATATCAATACAAAAGCACTTGCCGAACAGCTTCTGCTTCATCAGAAGAACCTGAGCTGGGTTGGCGTACAGAAACGCGGCATGACGCTCAGCGTCCAGCTGGAAGAGGGGACGTTTTATGAAGAAAAAACGGGGGAAACCATTGCGGCAGGCGAACCCTGCAATATCGCCGTTTCAAAGGATTGCCTTTTGTATAAAGTCACGGTGGAGCAGGGAACGCAGGTTGTCAGCACCGGCGATACGGCGCTTGCCGGTCAAATCGTCGTAAGTGGAGAGGGAAAACATGCAAAGGCCGATATTTTGGGCTGCGTCTGGTATAGGACGGAGGTCGAGGTCAGATCAGAGACGGAAATCCTTCGCCCGACCGGGAAAACACAGACACTCCATTCCCTTCTGCTGTTCGGACTGAAAATCGACGCGCCCTCCTGGAAATGGCTGCCCTGGAACTGGGGAAAAGAGGATTTTACCTCCTACGACAGCATTTACAGCGAAAACTACGCCGGAGCGGACGGATCGCTTCCGTTCGGAACGGCGACATTAATCAAGCGAGAAACGAAATGGGAAACGGTTTCGCTTACAGAAGAAGAAGCGAAAATCAAAGCGAGAACGGAAGCGGAGAGCGCCCTTGACGCCGCAATTCCGGACAACGCTCAAATTTTAAGAACCTCCGCATCGTTCGTGGAACGCGATGGGAAAACGTATTACACAGCATCCGCAGAGGTCCTGGAGCCGGTCGGCATCTGCGTCTCACCGTAAAACCACATTGACAGGTGTGCAAAAGCATGCTACAATTTATCTATTATTGTACAAGCACTCAAAACTTCATATGGACCTGTTTTTCATTTATATAATGTTTTATTCTTAGGAGGAATGTATATGAAAAGTTCTGATTTACGAAATGTTGTTCTGCTGGGGCACGGCGGCGTCGGCAAAACATCCGCCGCAGAAGCCATGCTGTATAACGCAGGCGCGACGGACCGCCTCGGCAGGATTAACGAGGGCAACACCGTACTTGACTATGATCAGGAAGAAATTCGACGGCAGGCATCTGTAAGCCTGGCGATTGCCCCCTTCGACTGGAAGAATTCTACTGTAAATATTATAGATACTCCTGGATATTTTGACTTTGCGGGAGAAATGCTCGAGGGCGTTTCCGTAGCTGATTCCGCAGTAATTGTCGCCGCGGGCGCGATGTCCGTTGGAACAGAGAAGGCATGGGATTTTGCAAACAGCAGAAATCTGCCGCGCGTCATATTTGTCAACAAAATGAACGACGATACGGCGGATTTCGATAAAATATACGGCGAGCTGAAAGACGTGCTGGGCAGGTCCTGCGTTGCGCTGCAGCTTCCGATCCGCAAAAATAACAAATTAGTCGGAATTGTGGACGGCATCACAATGGAAGCCAGTATGTTTGATCAGGACGGGAACCTTACCGAATGCGAAATGCCCGAGGAGCTGAGAGCGCAGGCGGAGGAAATCAATAATAATCTTTCCGAAATCGTAGCGGAAACCGACGACGCGCTGATGGAAAAGTTCTTCGGCGGCGAAAAATTCACGAAGGAAGAAATCATCAGAGGACTTAAAATTGCGATTAATCATTGTACATGTGCTCCGGTATTGCTTGGCTCCGCCTATGAAAATATCGGTATTAAAAAGCTGATGGACTTTATCGTGGACTATATGCCGTCCCCGCTTGAACGCACGGTTCTCGACTATACGGACGCCAGCGGAGCGCAGAAGCAGATGAAGCCCGATCCCGACGGGCATCCCACGCTGTTTGTTTACAAAACGATTGCGGATCCTTTCGTTGGCCGCCTGTCGCTCTTCCGCGTCTGCTCGGGCACGCTGAAGCCCGATACGGTTTTATATAACGCAAACAAGGGGGCAGACGAACGGATTGCACAGATCTTCGTGCTGCGCGGCAGGAAACAGATCCCCGTTAAGGAATTGGTCTGCGGCGATCTGGGTGCCGTTGCCAAGCTGAACGTGACGGTCACTAACGATACGCTCGGCTCCAAGTCGAATCCGATTCTGTTGGCGCCCACCGTTTTCCCGAAGCCTCAGCTGACGCTCGGCATCGCGCCGAAGGCCAGAGGCGACGAGGAAAAGATCAGTTCCAGCCTCAGCAAGCTGCGGGACGAGGATCCTGTGATCAGCTTTTATCAGAACGCGGAAACCGGGCAGATGCTGATTTCCGGCCTCGGAGACCAGCATATCGACGTAATCGTAAATAAGCTGAAGAACCGGTACGGCGTATCCGTTCAGCTTGAGGATCCGAAAATCCCGTACAGAGAAACGATCCGCAAGAAGGTCTCTGCGGAGGGGCTCCATAAGAAGCAATCCGGCGGCGCAGGGCAGTATGGAAAGGTCGTGATTGAATTTGAACCCGGGGAGAAAGAAGAACTGGAATTCTGCGAGCGTGTGTTCGGCGGCGCGGTGCCGAAGCAGTTTTTCCCGTCTGTGGAGAAGGGGCTGCAGGAAAGTGTCCGGCACGGCGTGCTTGCAGGATATCCAGTCGTCCATCTGAAGGCGACCTTGGTAGACGGAAAATATCATCCAGTTGATTCCAAAGAGGTTGCGTTCGTATCCGCTGCGAAGATTGCGTTTAAAGCGGGCATGAAACAGGCGGCTCCAGTGCTTTTGGAGCCCGTGGAAAGCGTCAAGGTATATATTCCGGATCGTTATATGGGAGATGTAATCGGAGACCTGAACAAGCGAAGAGGCCGCGTGCTCGGCATGAATCCGTTGGAAAATGGCATGCAGGAGGTCGTTGCGGAAGTGCCGTATGCGGAGCTGTTCAAATACGCGACGGATCTGCGCTCGATGACGCAGGCAAGAGGCTCCTTCGATACCGAATTTGCTCGGTATGAGGAAGTGCCGGACAATATTGCGCAGAAGATCATTGAAGAAGCAAAGCGGCATATGAGCGAGGACGAGGATTAAGAAACGATTGACAGAATCTCCACGATTTAATACAATAAGCCATTATATCTGGAAAAGATATAATGGCTTTCGCATTTCATTTTGGAGGAATGGGACATGTATCATCAGTACAGTGATTCGATCTTTGCGCATTATGAGGATTTTATACGAGATATGTCGGAAACGGCAGTCGCATCGGATTCCTTTGACCCGGCGCTGTATCAGAAATATAACGTCAAGCGGGGACTGAGGAACGCAGACAGTACGGGCGTTCTGGTAGGACTGACCAGCATTGGCGACGTACGTGCGTACATCATGGAAGAAAATGAAAAGGTTCCGATCGACGGCAAGCTTTTATACAGAGGAATCAGTATCGAGCATCTGGTGGACGGCTTTGAAAAGGACCGGCGGTTCGGCTTTGAAGAGACCGCATACCTTCTGATCACCGGGAAGCTCCCGGATGACCGACAGCTTGAAGAGTTCAAATCCCTTCTGGACGAGTGCAGAAAGCTGCCCGACGGATTTGCGGAAGATATGATCATGAAGGCGCCCAGCAACAATATCATGAACAAACTGGCGCGCTGTGCGCTGGCCTCCTATTCCTATGACAGCAATCCGGACGATATTTCATATGAAAACGTACTGCGGCAGTGTATCCGTCTGATCGGACAGATGCCGACAATGACCGCGTACGCATATCAGGCGAGAAATCATTATTATTATGACAAGAGCCTGTATATCCATAATCCGCAAAAGGGCCTTTCTACGTCGGAAAATCTGCTTCAAATGATTCGGCCGGACAGCAGGTATACGAAATTGGAGGCGGAAATCCTCGATCTTGCCCTCGTACTCCACGCCGAGCACGGCGGAGGCAACAATTCGTCTTTTACCGTCCATGTTGTGACCTCGACGGGAACGGACACGTATTCTGCCATTGCGGCGGCGATCGGCGCTTTAAAAGGGCCGAAGCACGGCGGCGCAAACCTCAAGGTAATGGACATGATGGAGGACATCAAAGCGCATGTCGGGGATAAGCGGGATAAAGGCAGAATCAAGGATTATCTGATTCGTTTGCTTAATAAAGAGGCGTACGATGGATCGGGATTGATTTATGGCATTGGACATGCCGTATACACAAAGTCCGATCCGCGGGCCAAGCTCCTGAAGCGGAAGGCGGAAGAGCTTGCGGCTGCGCTCGGCGGCGAATGGGAGGAAGAGTTTAACTTTTATAAGACGGTGGAGGAACTGGCGCCGTCGGCTTTCGAGGAATATAAAAACTCCTCAAAGGTAATGTGTGCAAACGTAGACTTTTATTCTGGTCTGGTCTATTCAATGCTGAATATCCCAAAAGAGTTATTTACGCCGATTTTTGCGATCTCCAGGATTGCCGGCTGGAGCGCGCACCGGCTGGAGGAACTGGCGGTCAGCAACCGCATCATCAGACCGGCATATAAAAATGTGGGCAGAAAACAGCCGTACGTCGATTTATCGGACAGGAGGGAATGACCTTGAAGGAAAAAATTTTTGAATACAGGCCGGCTGAAATCGAGGCAAAATGGCAGAAAATCTGGGAAGCTGAAAAAGCGTTTGAAGCGGTGATCGACCATCAGAAAAAGAAATTTTACGGGCTGATAGAATTCCCGTACCCTTCTGGAAACGGGCTCCACGTCGGACATCCAAGATCTAACACGGCGATGGACATTATCGCCAGAAAACGCAGGATGGAGGGCTATAACGTGCTGTTCCCGATCGGATGGGATGCGTTCGGCCTTCCGACCGAAAATTACGCGATCAAAAACAAGGTTCATCCGGCAGAGGTTACGGCGAAAAATATCGCCCATTTTAAAGAGCAGCTGAAACGGCTCGGATTCTCCTTTGACTGGTCGCGGGAAATCAATACGACGGATCCGGCTTACTACAAATGGACGCAATGGATTTTCCTCAAGCTGTTTGAAAAAGGTCTGGCTTATAAAGCCGAAATTCCGATCAACTGGTGTACGGAATGTAAAGTAGGCCTTGCAAACGAAGAGGTGGTTAACGGCGTCTGCGAGCGCTGCGGCGGAGAGGTCGTCAGACGGGTAAAATCCCAGTGGATGCTGAAAATTACGGATTATGCGCAGAAACTCCTCGATGGTCTGGAGGATGTCGAATTTATCGAAAAGGTTAAAACGCAGCAGCGGAACTGGATCGGCAGGAGCGAAGGCGCAGAGGTGAATTTTACCGTTCCCGCGGCAAAGGCCTTCGGAGACGGAATCCTGACGGTTTACACAACGCGTCCCGATACGTTATTCGGCGCCACCTATATGGTGGTTTCGCCCGAGCATCCGATGATCGAAAAATTAAAAGATCAAATTGAGAATTATGACGAGGTGCTTGCATATAAAGCGGAAGCGGCCAAAAAGTCTGATTTTGAAAGAACGGAAATGGCAAAAGAAAAAACTGGCGTGCCGCTGAAAGGAATTACTGCTGTCAATCCTGTGAACAATAAAGAAATTCCCGTTTGGATTTCGGATTACGTATTGATTTCGTACGGAACGGGAGCCATCATGGCGGTTCCGGCACACGATGAGCGAGATTGGGAATTTGCAAAAAAATTTGGCCTGCCGATCATTGAAGTCGTGAAAGGCGGAGACGTTGAAAACGCTCCGTATACCGATATTGAGAGCGGCGTGCTGACAAACTCCGGATTCCTGGATGGGCTCAGCGTAGCAGATGCCAAAAAGACCATCATACAGTGGCTCACAGAGCGCGGATTTGGCCATCGGAAGGTGAATTACAAGCTGCGTGACTGGGTGTTCAGCAGACAAAGATATTGGGGAGAACCGATTCCGCTTGTATATTGCCAGCATTGCGGTTGGGTTCCGGTACCGGAAGAGGAGCTGCCCGTGAAGCTGCCGGAAATCCGGAATTATATGCAGACGGACAGCGGTGAATCTCCACTTGTGAACGTACCGGAGTGGGTTCATACGGTATGCCCAAAGTGCGGCGCTCCGGCAGAACGGGAGACGGATACGATGCCGCAGTGGGCGGGCTCCTCCTGGTATTTCATCCGTTACTGCGATCCGCACAATGATCGGGAATTTATCTCCAAAGAGGCAATGGATTATTGGCTTCCGGTAGACTGGTACAACGGAGGAATGGAGCATACCACGCTGCACCTGCTGTACTCCCGCTTCTGGCATAAATTCCTGTACGATATCGGAGCGATTTCCTGTCCGGAGCCATATATCAAACGGACTTCGCACGGCATGATATTAGGTGAAAACGGTGAAAAAATGTCGAAATCCAGGGGCAACGTCATCAACCCAGACGACATTGTCCAGGAGATCGGAGCGGACGCCTTCCGTGTATATGAGATGTTCATGGGAGCCTTCGATCAGGCGATCCCGTGGTCCACGCAGGGCGCAAGAGGCTGCTACCGCTTTCTGGACAGAGTCTGGAAGCTGCAGAACATTCTGACGGAAGAGGAAGAATTGTCGGAAGAACTCAAGGCTTCTGTACACGGCACCATAAAAAAGGTCTCGGAAGATTATGAGAAGATGAAGTTCAATACCGCGATTGCCGCGATGATGTCGCTTGTAAATGAAATATACGCGCGCGGCAGCGTTACAAGAGGGGAACTCCGGGCGCTCCTTCTTCTGCTGAATCCCGCAGCGCCGCATATTACCGAAGAAATCTGGCAGCAGCAGGCGCTTTCCGACCAGCCGATTTACCGCTCCCAGTGGCCGTCGTACGATGAAAAGGCCATGGAGCAGCAGGAAACGGAAATTGCCGTACAGATCTGCGGTAAGATCAAAATGAAGCTTATGGTACCCTCGTCATACGGAAAAGAGGAAACAGAACGCTTCGTACTGGAAAATGACGCTGTGAAGGCGCTGATCGCAGGCAGGGAGACCCGTAAGATCATTGCCGTGCCGGGAAGACTTGTAAATATTGTAATATAATCAGGAAAGGACTTGCTTATGAATTATAGAAAAGCAGCGGCGGAAGCAGTCGCCTCCGCTTTGAATTCACAGCAGATTACTGCGGAGCAGGCGGAACGTCTGATGACCGTTCCGCCGAACCCGGAGATGGGAGACATCGCGTTTCCATGTTTTTCCCTCGCAAAACAGTTCCGCAAAGCACCTCCGCAGATCGCGGCGGAGCTTCAGCGGAGTATTTTGGAATCCCCCGAAGCCGGAAGCATTTTCCTGAAAGTGGAAGCCGTCGGGGGATATTTGAATTTTTATCTCAAGCGCGGCATGCTGGTCAAGAGCGTCATTTCGGAAGTGCTGTCCAAAGGAGAGGATTACGGAAAGACCGAGGAAGGCAAGGGAAAACGTATCCTTGTAGAGTTTTCATCGCCGAACATCGCCAAGCCGTTCCATATCGGGCATCTTGTTACGACGGCTCTGGGAAGCTCCATCGAGCGGATTTATGCGTTTCTCGGATATGATACGGTCAAAATCAATCATATTGGGGATTGGGGAACGCAGTTCGGAAAGCTGATCAGCGCCTATAAAAGGTGGGGAGATGCGGCCGCGATCCAAAAGGATCCGATCAACGAGCTTTTGAAAATTTATGTGAAATTCCACACGGAAGCGGAGCTCCATCCTGAACTGGAGGATGAAGCCAGGCTGTATTTTAAAAAGCTGGAAGAGGGAGATCCGGAGGTTCGGGCGCTCTGGCAGTTTTTCGTCGATGCAAGCCTGCAGGAATTCAACCGGATTTACCGGCTTCTGGATATTACCTTCGATTCCTATGCCGGAGAGAGCTTTTACTCTGATAAAATGCCTGAGGTGGTGGAGCTTCTCCGGGAAAAGAACCTGCTTGAGGAAAGCGACGGCGCGCAGGTCGTACGCTTCGAAGAGGATCGTCTCCCGCCCTGCATCATTCTGAAATCTGACGGTACGACGATTTATGCGACGCGTGATCTGGCGGCTGCAATCTACCGGAAAAGAACGTATGATTTTTATAAAAACGTCTATGTCGTAGGGACGCCGCAGGCGCTGCACTTCAAGCAGATTTTTGCCGTTCTGGAGAAAATGGGATACGAATGGGCAAAGGACTGCGTTCACGTCGGCTTCGGATACGTCCGCTTCCCGGACAGAGTGCTTTCGACGCGCCACGGAGACGTGGTGCTTCTTGAGGACGTGCTGCAGGAATCGATCGAAAAAACAAAAGAAGTTATAAAAAACAGCTCGACGAGTAAAAATATTGATGATCTGGACGAGGTCGCAGAAAAGATCGGCGTCGGAGCGATTCTGTATTCTTTCCTGAAAAACGGCAGGGAAAAGGATATTATTTTTACCTGGAAGGACATTCTTGACTTTGAGGGAGAATCGGGACCATACGTGCAGTATGCCTATGCAAGAGGCAGAAGCGTTCTGCGGAAAGCGGCGGAAAGCGGGATCGACTATACGGCGGCCGATTTGTCTTTAGCAGACGGCGCCGAAGAATTTGAACTTGCGAAGCTGATTTATTCCTACGAATCCGTCGTCAGAGAAGCGGCGCAGAAATATGAACCGTGCTGCGTAACCCGCTTCGTAACAGATCTTGCGCAGTCGTTCAATAAATTTTATAATACGTGCAGCATCATGAAATCGGAACCGGCGCTCCGGGATGCAAGACTGATGATTACGGAAGCGGCCTGTACGTGTATCAAGTCGGCCCTGCACCTGATCGGAGTACGCGTGGTAGAAAAAATGTAGCTGCCTGCAAGAGGTGTCTTTATGAAAAAAAAGTTTGCGTCGATCATGGTTTCTTTTCTGGTGGCCTGCTCCTGCCTTGCGGCATGGCTTCCGGAAGCGGTCGGCGCGGCATTTTTGGAAGATTATGTAGAACAGTACAGGAAAGACACCACGGATCCTGCCGCTGTATACGCAGTGGTCCTGACGCTGGAAGACAAGCCGCTTTCCGAGTATGAAGCAGCGCGGCGGCTGGGCACCGGCACGTTTGTACGGACGGCGGAAGGGCAGGAGAGATACCGTGCCTTGATTGAAAAACAGGATGCACTTCTGACGGACCTGGAGACGGTGCTTGCGCGGAGCGTCACGGCTGCTTACCGTTATACGGCTGCTCTAAACGGGATCTGCATTTATCTCTCGCAGTCGGAATCGGAACGGGTGCTGGAACACGCCGCTTCGCTGGGATACGGCGGAATGTATTTGGCATCTGCCGCCTCTGTTCCTGAATCGAGGCGATCCGATCGGCCGGCGGCGTCTGTCTCTGAATCGCGTGCCGACGCCTCCGGTCCTATCCTGGAGTACGTAGGCAATGACGGGATATACGGCGACGGTACGGGAACGGTCGTGGCGGTTATCGATACTGAGCTGGATTTCAAGCATGAATATTTTACGATGAAAGAGTCGGGAACGGGCCGGCTGACCAAAGCGTATGTGGACGAGATTTCACAGTATCTTTCCACTGCGAGCTTTCAGAAGGACTCGTATTATGTCAGCGAAAAGCTGCCGTACGTCGCAAATTATGAAAATTATACGACAAACACATATTATGACGCGCAGGATATCGTTCATGGCTCCCATGTTTCTGGAATCGCCGTCGGCAACGGCGCGGGCGCATCGGGCAGCCGCTATCAGATCAGCGGAAACGCTCCAAATGCACAGCTTGTTTTTATGGGAAACGCGCATTTGCGCGACGAGACATTGTTTGCCTCGTTTGACGACTGCCTTTATCTGGAGGTCGACGTCGTCAACTGCAGCTTCGGCGCCGAGGGCGTGATGCTGTACGGGAAAACGGATGCGCTGGAGTTTGAACGAAAAATCGTGGAAAATCTGGTGAAAGCGGGTGTCCAGGTCTGTGCTGCCGCCGGGAATTCCGATAAATATGCGCTTGGCGGGAACGCGCTCCTGAGCCATCCTGCATATTCCATTCCGGGATATCCGTACAATATCCCGCAGGCCCTGACGATCGCATCAGCGCAAAATCCGTTTGCCGTCAAAACCGCGCTCGAGGCTGCCGACGGATCCTTTTTTTTCGGACAGATCAACAGCGGCTTTGATTCCGACGATCTGGAAGGGCTTTCCACGGAATACGTCGTCATCCCCGGCATTGGATCGGCGGCCGATTTTGAGGGGATCGACGTTTCCGAAAAATATGCGCTCGTGCGCCGGGGGGAGATCTCCTTCGAAGAAAAATCAAAGAATGCCGCCGATGCTGGGGCGATAGGGATCATCTTTTACAACAATATAGCGGGAGAATCGCCTTCTGCCGCCGCGGGCAGCGTGCTGCCGGGATTTATGGTTTCTCTGGAGGATGGTGAGGCAATGGCCGCTCTGGAGAAAAAAACGGTACGATTCAGGATCTTTTATTCGCAGCAGGAAGGGGAGCCCGAGGTCAGCGCTTTTACGAGCTGGAACTGCTCGAATCTGCTGACTTTAAAGCCGGATCTGCTTTGCTTTGGAGGGAACATTTATTCCTCCGTCCCGGATAACGCATATGAATTTTTCAACGGAACGTCGATGGCGACGCCTCAGGCGGCGGGCTTGTATGCGATTCTGAAGCAGAACGTCATGCAGCAGAAGACAAAATATGGGATCGAGGGGCAGTCGGATTATCCCGGCGTGATTTCGAAGCTGCTGATGTCTACGGCGCATCCCGTCTCGGATCCCGAAAGCCGTACGGTCATTTCCCCGCGCCGCCAGGGAAATGGCGTGCCGAATGTCAAAGACGCGCTGGAAACGCCGGCTTATATATATACTGAAAGCGCGGTGGATGAATACCGGCCGAAGCTTTCTCTGGGAGACGACGCAAAACGCACCGGAAAATTTTCGTTTGCGTTTTTTGTGAAAAACGTATCGGACACGGATGTGGCGTATACGCTTTCTTATGATCTCATTTCAGATGCGGTTGTGGGAGACGCTACGGAAGACCGCTCTGACGACGCGCTGGCGGGCTATGCCAGAAATCTCTCGGGGGAAGTAATTTTCCGGGATTCCGACGGTATGGAGATTAAAACGGTTACGGTTCCGGCCGGAGCCGAGGTTCGCGTGGAAGCGTTCGTATCGCTCAGCAAAGCAGATATGGATTATATGGATCGCTATTTTGAAAACGGCACGTATGCCGAAGGCTATATTTATTTGAAAAACAACGAAAATCCTGATCTTTTGCTTTCTTTTATGGGATTTTATGGTTCTTGGCTCGACAGCCCCGTTTTTGACGCCTTTCTTTATGACGGCGGCGAGGCGTTCTTCGAACCGACCTATCTGTATGCGGACGGCGGCCTGATTCTCGGCATGAATCTGATGGATCTTTTTGCCGGGGAGGAAACACCTGCCGTTACGGTTCCCTATTTTTCTCCGGACGGAAACGGCGTGCTTGATTCGTTTTCCGTCTCGACAACGTTTCTGCGCCCGGTATATGATCTTACCTTTAAAATTTATAATGAAGGCGGAGAACTCGTCTACGAACAATTTGCTGGTGACAGCGGCTCCTGGGCCGCCGATAGGAATGCGCCGCTTTCTCAGGTAAAGCTTGGCTGGGACGGGAGAGATACGGACGGACTGGTTCATAACGGGAAACCGTATCGAATGGAATATACCTGCAGAGTGGTGCCTGACGACAACGCCTGGACCCATGCGCAGCTGCAGATCGTAATCGATACGGAAAATCCGGAGGTACGGACGGTTTTCCGGGGAGAAACAGCCGACGGCACGAATCTGCTTTATGTAAACGCAGAGGATCACGGGGAGATACAGGGCGCGCTTCTGATTTCACCGGACGGTGAGCTGTATTCCCTGAGCTCCGCCTCCTCTTCCGGGAACGGCGGCGCGTGCATCGCGCTTACGGCTCCGGAGGATCCGTCAGGGTATCTGGTTGAAATTTATGATTATGCGGGGAACTGTACGGTTATACCGGCGGAAGCTACGGCGCCGTTCCTCTGCGGAGATACGACGGGCGACGGAACCGTAGATGGTAAGGACGCGGCGCTGCTTCTGCAGTATCTTGCAGAATGGGACGTTCCCTTAAATGTGCTTGCGTCCGACGTCGATATGGACGGAGCTGTTACCGGTAAGGATGCCGCGTTGCTTCTGCAGTACCTCGCAGAATGGGACGTTGTGCTCGAAACGCCCTGATTTGCTTTTTTTCGGAAACCGTGTTAAGTTATAATCATGTCGGCAAGGAGGAAACGGTATTATGGATGCAATTGAAAATCTGATGACGCGAAGAAGCGTCCGACGTTTTACGGATAGGAGGATCTCTCTGGAAGATCTTGAAACCATTACGAACGCGGCGCGTATGGCGCCCTCGGGAATGAACCGACAGCTTTGGAAATTTACAGTACTTAAAAACAAAGAGCTCATGACGGAGCTGGCGCACCGGATTTCCGACTCTCTGGGCAGGGACTATCAATATAATTTTTACGGGCCGGACACATTGATACTGGTCTCGAATGCAAAAGACAATCCGCACGGACAGGCGGACTGTGCCTGCGCGCTGGAGAATATTTTTCTGGCGGCCCACGCGCTCGGGATCGGCTCCGTCTGGATCAACCAGCTGAACGGGATCTGCGACGAACCGGCAGTCCGCGCAGTTCTTACCAAGCTGCAGATCCCCGAAAACCATATCGTATGGGGAATGGCGGCACTTGGCTACGCCGAAGAAAAATCGGCAGCGGCGGACAAAAAACCGGCGGCTGAAACGGTAGGCTGGATTCTCTAGGCTTTCGCCGCACGCAAATTTATTTTGGAGGATAGTACAGCAGTATGAGCTATGAAAGCAGCATGAGAGTTGATTACAGAGGCAGGACGGTTGTAATAACGGGCGCGTCGGGGGCCATCGGCAGCGCAATGGCAGAAGCCTTCGGCGCAAACGGCGCGAACGTGGCGATCGGATGCAGAAATCTGGGAAAAGGCCGCGAGCTTGCGGAACGAATCCGGAAAGCAGGAGGAACGGCCGAGGTATTTTCCATGGAAGTAACCGATCCGGCCGGATTGGAAAAGGCGGCGGCCGAAATCGAGGGGAAATTCGGCGCGATCCATGTGCTGATTAATAACGCCGGCGTTAACGTAGGACCGGAGGATCGAAAACCGATCCATGAATTCAGTGATGAAAAATGGTCCTGGATCGTAGAGGTGGATCTGGACGGAACCTACCGCTGCTCCAAGATTTTTATACCGTATCTGATCAAGGCGGGCGGCGGAAATATTATCAATATCAGCTCTGTTGTCGGAATCGTTCCGTTCCGGAATCAGTGCGCGTTCACGGCGGCAAAGGCAGGCGTTATCAATTTTTCGAAAGCGATGGCCCTGGAACTCGCGCCGATGGGAATCCGCGTCAACGTGATTGCGCCGGGCTCCATTCTGTTTGAGGGAACGAAGGCATTGTTTTATGAAGATAAAGAACGTGCCGAAGCGATGCTTTCCCACATTCCGCAGCACAGACCGGGAACGCCGAACGATATTGCCAATGCCGCGCTGTATGTGGGCTCCGACAACGCCGCGTCCTATCTTACGGGAGCCGTGCTTACGGTGGACGGCGGATGGACGTGCGGCTACGCGAGGGATTTTTGATTATGAAAGAATTTTCGGAATTTATCAAAAGGGACATACCGGAAAAAGGCTTTGTACATTTCTATTTTATGGGCCAGGCGGGCTTTATCCTGCAGGACTCCGATGGGTTTCTGCTGGCGTATGATCTTTATCTTTCCGACTGCTGCGAGCGGGAGTTTGGGTTCAAGCGCCTGATGCCGCATCTGCTCGGAGCCGATGAGCTTGCTTTCGATGCGGTGCTATGCAGTCATGGTCATTACGATCATCTGGACATCGATTCTGCCGAAGCCTTTCTGGCAAGCCCCAGAACGCAGATGTATGTGACGCAGTGCGGTCTGGAGGAGCTCCGCAAGCGCTCTCTGCTGTCGGATCGCGTTCATCTGATCCGAGCAGGGGATCATCTCGCGCTTGGACATTGCTTTACCTGCGATTTTGTATACTGCGACCACGGGGACGAAACACCGCATGCCGTCGGAACGCTGTTTACCGTGGGGAAAAAGCGGATTTATGCAGTCGGTGATTCCGCATACCGCGATGCGCTGATTCATGAAAAAACGACAGGAGCAGATCTTGTGATTCTGCCGATCAACGGCGCGTTCGGGAATTTGAATGAAACAGAGGCCGCCTTCCTGGCAAAGAATCTGCAGGCGGGAACCGTAATTCCCAGTCATTTCTGGAATTTCGCAGAGCACGGCGGAAATCCGCACGTATTTCAGCAGGAGGCAGAAAAGCTGGGTGTCAAGTACCTGCTGATGCGGCAGGGAGAACGCCTGAAAATTGATACGGAGAAGCTATAATGAAAACAAAGCAAAACGTATGGTCCGATAAAAAAAAGACAATTCTTCTATGCATTGTGATCGTCATGATCCTGGTGCTGGCCGTTTCGTTCGTCAGTTTTTTCAAAGCTGATATCATTGACGAAGAAGAAGAGCAGACGCCGTATGATTCCATGTATAATGCGTCGCGATATTTCTTCCGGGTTTTTTATCCGGATGATTGGGATGTCAATGCTGATCAGTACGGCTTTCTGCTGAACGAGGAGGGGCTTGTTTTGGAGCTTTTTCCTCTGAAGAAAATTTCCGTTTCCTCCTCTCCGACCATAGCCGCCAGCCCGACGCCTGCGGCGGGAACGCCTACTGCTTCCGCAACGGTCGATCCCAGAGCCGGAATGGAACGCAATCCGGAGCTTACAATGTCTTTTTATTATAAAGACTATGATGCGCTGTATGAATATATCGAAACGCTGCTCCCTGCCTCTCCGGAGGCGCAGACCGCGCCGCCGACGCCTGCAGCAACACCGTCCGCCGAGGCCTCAGGGAGCCCGGCTTCTGCGTCGCCGGAGCAGAAAGAGCCTCCGATGGATTTAGAAATCATTGCGGACTATGTTTTTGAAGAATTTCAAAAGACTCATGAATCAGAAGGGTACGGATATTCTGCGAAGAAGGGATATAACGCGGAAACGATTGAATTTGTCGTTCTGCCATACAGCTATATTAAGGATGACGTCACAATGTCTGGAGAACTGTATGTAGCGGCGCGCGCAATGGCATATTATGTGATACAGGTGGAAGGAACGGAAGCTTCCTTCCGACAGTACAGCGGCGCAGTTCAGAATATATTGTATCATATGGTATTTTCCGTTTTCGAGTATTAAATCCGCGAGGGAGGGAGCGCAATGAAAAAAAACACAGTATGTAAATTCCTTGTATTTGCCGCCGCGCTGCTGTCAGCACTTTTTCTTTTTTCCGCGTGTGCAGGGGAAAAGACTGAAGCGCCGCAGGAAAGCGGCCAGGTAGTCGCTGGATTGACTTCTCCGCTTCCTTCTCCGGCAACCAAGGGGGCACATTATGAGGAAAACATGGAGCTGTTCGGGGATACTCTGAACAATATCTATACATATGAGTGCGTTTATTTTTACTACAAGACGGGGGACCGCGAAGCGGCATACCGCGATACGGTTCTCATGAAAACAAAGCTGTTTTACGCAATCGAGAAGGATTACTATCTTAATGAGGAAGAGAAAACCGAAATTGCCGCAAACGCAGAGAGCTATCTGAAAATGCAGTATGACGAGCTTGGCCGCGACGAGGCGTATACGCCTGATTCAGCGGCGCAGGAGCTTTTCGGAATTTCCTTTGAACAATATAAAATGCTGCGCATGTGCGAGTCCTTGACGGAAAAATGCTTTGCCGACCTGCTTCAGAAAACGCTGCAGGATGGGAATCTTGACGAAAACGAAATCAAAAACTATTATGAATCCAACAAAGAGGCATACGATTTCGTCATTCTTCGATATATTTCTTATCAGCTGGATCCGGGCGGCGGCAACGCCGGGAACCAGAGCATTGTTGCTGAGGCGGAGGCGCTGTGCAGTCGGCTGAATACGATCGAGGATCTGCTTGCCGTTGCGGGCGGAGAATCCGATCGGCAGAGCGAAGGAGATTCCAGCGGACAAGTTACGGTATATCTAAATGATTCGGACAATCTTTTCTATGAATTCATCCATGATACGGGAACCTCCGCAGGGGCCAAAACCGTCGTATACGATACGGATCACGTATATGTTGCGATGTGCGAGGGATATTTTACCTGGGAAACGAGCAGCGTGGTCGCAGAGTCCGTGAAGGAGGATTACGCCGAAGCCGCAGTCGAAGCGGAAATGACAAAAAATACAATCAATTACGAAGAACCGGAGGATTGGTATAAAATGTCTGGACTGGAAGAAATTAAGATCGCAAAAAGCAGAGACGACTATACAGCCGTGGTATCAAATTTGAAAATTGCGGAAGAAGCGGCGACGCTGTTTTTGACCATACAGGATCCCGGAGATACGACGACATGCCGGTTTTATGCATACACAAAAGAAGACGGCGAGTGGAAGGAAGAATTTAAAGTCGCCGGATACGTGGGACGAAGCGGAATCGCAGATGCGGCGAATCGCGTTGAGGGCGACGGGACTTCTCCGGCCGGCGTATATTCTTTTGGCATGCTGTTTGGAATCCAGGACAATCCCGGAGGACTTCAGCGGGAGTATAAGAAAGTCGACGAGGACGATTACTGGGACGGGGACAGAAATTCGGATACGTACAACCAGCATGTCAGAGGCAGCGAAATGCCGGACACCTGGAACGCCGCCGCATCCGAGCATCTTATAGATTATAAATATTCTTATAACTATGCCGCTATGGTGAACTACAATGTAAATCCCACAATAAAAGGAAAAGGCTCCGCAATTTTTCTGCATTGCACCCATCCCGGCTCGCTTTATTCAGCCGGCTGCATTTCAATTCCGGAAAGCAAAATGATTCGGGCGCTGCGGCTGATCAATGATCAGGCATACATCGTGCTTGTGCGGAGTGCGGAGGATTTGCTCGCTTACTGCTGACAGAAATAAAAAGGATTTTTTCGTTTTGCGTCGTATATTACAGCGGAGACAGAAGGTCGCCGCTGTAATACTTATTTCAGGAAAGGTGCGCAGGGCATGATTTCGCAGCAGCAAATCGACGAAATTATTGAAAAAAACGATATCGGCGAAGTGATCGGCGAGTATGTGAAGCTCGAACGAAAAGGCAGCGGCTACAGCGGACTGTGTCCGTTTCATAATGAAAAAACACCGTCTTTCTCCGTGCATGAGGGCAAGCAGATTTTTAAATGCTTCGGCTGCGGCAAAGGCGGAAACGTAGTAAATTTCATCATGCTGGCCGAAAATCTTAATTATCCTGAGGCACTTGAATTTCTGGCGAAACGCGCTGGGATTCGCCTGGAGCGCGCTGTCAGCAGGGAACAGGAAGAGAGGAGCCGGCTCCGGAATGATATTTATTCCGTAAACCGCGTTGCGGCAAGATTTTTTTACGAGACGCTGAAGCATGCTCCGTCCGCCCAGAAATATCTATACGACCGGGGCCTTCGGGCCGAGACGGTCAAGCAGTTCGGTCTGGGCTTTGCACCCGACAGCTGGGATGCGCTATACCGGCATTTTACGCAAAGCGGCGCTGCGCCCGATCCCGCGCTTCTGGAAAAAGCCGGGCTGATTACGGCGCGGAAGGATGGTTCAGGATACTATGATAAATTCCGGAACAGGATCATGTTTCCCATACTCGACGTTTCGGGAAATGTTATCGCGTTCGGGGGGCGCGTCCTGGACGATTCGCTCCCCAAATATCTGAACTCGCCCGAAACTCCCGCATACAGCAAAGGCAGCAATCTGTACGGGCTGAATCTGGCCAAAAAGTCTCAGTCCGAGCGTGTTCTTATCGTAGAGGGTTATATGGACTGCATTGCCCTGCACAAAGCAGGGATCGGCTGGGCAGTGGCCTCTCTGGGAACGGCGCTGACGCAGGCGCAGGCGCGGCTGCTGAAGAAATATTTTACCGAGGCGATCATTGGATATGATGCAGACGGTGCGGGGCAGAAGGCAACCCTGCGGGGGCTGGATATCCTGGCGCAAGCGGGATTTCGCGTGCGCGTTCTTTCCCTGTCCGAGGCCGATGCAGGCGTAAAAGACCCCGATGAGTTTCTGCGCAGACACAGCGCGGAAGACCTGCTGAAGGCGGTCGACGCCTCAAAATCATTGATCGAATATAAAATCCAGAAAATTTCGGAGAAATATCCGCCCTCCTCCCTGGAATCAAAAGCGATGTTTCTCAGGGCTTCTACCAAGATCCTGGCGGGCATCAGGGGCGAAGCAGAGCGTGATTTGTACGCGGAATGGTTTTCCGGCACGTATCGGATCTCAAAAGACGCCCTGCTGGCGGAGCTTGAACGTCTCCGGCGCGGCGGCGCGTCTTCGACGGCGGACATGCAGGAAAGCCGGCGAGTCATAAAAAATATAAAAACCAGAGAAAACGGTAATAATACGGAGGAGGAAGACGTTCATTCCGCGGAAAAGCTGAAATTGGACAAGCTGGAAAAAACCTTGCTTCTGCTGATGAGCGACGATTCGCATACCATGGAACGGTATTATGAAAAGGTCCGGGGCCTGCTTTATTGCGAAAGAAATAAAATTCTTTTGGAAAGACTCAAAAATCGTTTTGACAGCGGAGGAAAGACGGGACTGGAGGCGGTGCTTTCGGATGCGGCCGACGCGCCGGAAGCGGATGTGAGGCTCCTGACGGATCTGATCGGAAAATGGCTGCGGCCCCCGGATCCGGAGGCCGCGTGCGAGGCACTCATTCGAACCTGCGGAATCCTGAACTGCGACCGGAAAATCGCATGCATCAACGAGATGCTGGAAAATGCAGAAATAAATGAAGAAGACAGAGCCGCTCTTGTAAAAGAAACAGCGGCAATCATCGAAGAAAGGAAGAACTTTAAAAATGAGCGGTAGACATGAGACAGACGGCAAGAACGCAGCAGACGATTTCGATTTTAACGAAGAATTTACGGATGCATTTAAGGAAGAGGAGGACGACGGTTTCGAAGACGAGTTGTCCGAGGATTCAGAGGAACCGGATGTTTTTGAAATAGAAGAACCGGAAAATCTGGACGGCATTGAAGAACCGCTTGACTTCGATGTGGATGTAGATGCAGTGGAGGCAATTGCGGAGGAAGAAATCGACGAATTCAGCGAGCCGGTTCCCGCTTCCTTTGATAATCAGATCCTCCATTATGAAGACGGCGAATATAACGGAAGCAGCACGCTGCTGTCTAAGGAGGATAAAGCGCTGTTTAATGATAATCCCCTGATCATCGGACTGTTCGAACGTGGGAAAATGAAGGGCGCTTTAACCTTTGACGAGATCAATTCGGTACTGGACGAGTCGGATCTGGAATCCGATATCATCGACAAGGTATATGAGGTCGCGGAACGCGTTGGAATTAATATCGTCGGAGATTTTGACGGCGTGCCGGAAGAAACGGGCAAGCAATACGCGGAGGACCTGGAGTCGCTGGCGGAGGGCGTCGGTCTGGAGGATCATGTGCGGATGTACCTGAAGGAAATTGGAAAGGTGCCGCTTCTGACCGCGGAAGAAGAGGTGGAGCTTGCGATCCGAATTGAAAACGGCGACGAGGCTGCAAAGGACAGGCTGAACGAGGCGAATCTGAGACTGGTCGTCAGCATTGCAAAGCGCTACGTCGGAAAGGGAATGCAGTTCCTGGATTTGATTCAGGAGGGGAATCTTGGCCTTTTGAAAGCGGTAGAGAAATTTGATTACCGGAAAGGCTATAAATTCAGTACTTATGCTACTTGGTGGATTCGTCAGGCAATCACGCGCGCCATTGCGGACCAGGCGCGTACCATTCGGATTCCTGTGCATATGGTGGAGACCATTCATAAGCTCGGACGTGTTTCGAGGCAGCTCTCTCAGGAGCTGGGGAAGGATCCGACGCCGGAGCAGATTGCGCAGGAAATGAATATGCCGGTTGATAAGGTACGCGAGATTATGAAAATTTCACAGGATCCCGTATCGCTGGAAACGCCGGTCGGAGAAGAAGAGGACAGCCATATCGGTGATTTTATACCAGACGAGGATGCGCCGGCGCCTTCAGAAAGTGCTGCGGCGATTTTACTGCGGGAGCAGCTGATGGAGGTATTGGAGACGCTGACGCCCCGGGAGCAGAAAGTATTGAAGCTTCGCTTCGGCCTTGACGACGGCTGCCAGAGAACACTGGAAGAGGTCGGAAGAGAATTTCACGTCACCAGAGAGCGCATTCGTCAGATCGAAGCAAAGGCGCTTCGTAAATTACGGCATCCGAGCCGCAGTAAAAAGCTTAAGGATTATATTGACTGAGAATGTATAAATATGAGGCATTCATAAATATAATATTTCCTGGAGGCGAATAGATATGACACTGAAGGATCTCAAAACGGGCCAGTCGGGAATCGTGGAACGGCTGGAGGGCACGGGCGCGCTCAGAAGGCGGCTGATCGATATGGGAGTTACTCCCGGCACACGGATCCAGATCAAGACGATCGCTCCTCTGGGAGATCCGATCAAAGTGATTCTGCGCGGATATGAGCTTTCTCTGCGCAGAGACGATGCGGCAAAAATTTATTTATGCGAAGACGATAAGGGACTATGATGGCAGAACGTATATCGGAAAAAACAAGCAGCAGGAATCTCAGAATGGCGCTCGTCGGCAATCCGAACAGCGGAAAAACGACGCTGTTCAACCATATGACGGGCAGCAACCAATATGTCGGCAACTGGCCCGGCGTAACGGTAGAAAAAAAAGAAGGCAGTGTTAAGCAGGCGGAAGAGCTTGGCTGCAGCATTACACTGGTCGATCTTCCGGGTATTTATTCTTTGTCGCCATATTCCATGGAGGAAATTGTTGCGAGGGATTATGTGACAAAAGAAAAGCCCGACGTTGTGATCAATATTGTGGACGCTACGAATATAGAACGGAACCTGTACCTGAGCATCCAGCTGATCGAAATGGAGCGTCCCGTTGTGATCGCGCTGAATATGATGGACGAGGTCTACGCCAGAGGGGACTCCATCAATGCCCCAATGCTTTCAAAGCTTTTGAATATTCCGGTCGTTCCCATCACAGCGAAGACCGGAGAAGGAACCCAGGAGCTGATCCGCGAAGCCGTGCGCCAGGCGGAACGCGGCTTTGTGATAGAGCCGGATGATTTGTACGACGATTATACGCATCAAATTCATCACAGAATCGACAGCATTGTATATCCGTACGCAAAACGCGCAGGCCTTCCGGTGCATTGGACCTCGATCAAGATGCTGGAGGGTGACGAGCTCCTGAAAAAAAATCTGGAAATTCCGGAGGAGCCCTTTGAACAAATAGAGAAAATAGCCCGCGAATATGAAAGCTCCAGCAAATTAGGGGACAGGGAAACCATGGTGGCGGACAGCCGCTATAAATACATAGAAAAAATTGTTGCGAAGGCCGTCGTGAAATCGAGCCTTGGAAAAAAAACGGCAACGGAGAAAATTGACGCCGTGGTCACGCATAAAATTTTTGCGATTCCGATTTTCCTGCTGATCATGTTTCTGATTTTTACGCTGACGTTTTCCACGCTTGGCGCCCTGCTGCAGGATGGAGTGTCAACGCTTATCGGCGACATCTTTTCACCTTTCGTTTCGAGCTTGCTTGAAGCTGCGGATTCTCCCGTATGGATCGAGAGCCTCCTTGTGGACGGCGTCATCGGCGGTGTGGGCGGCGTTCTGACCTTTCTGCCGCAGATCGCAATTCTGTTTTGTCTTCTTTCTCTTTTGGAGGACAGCGGATATATGTCGCGCATCGCTTTTATCATGGACCGGCTGCTGCGGAAATTCGGACTCTCCGGCAAAGCGTTTATTCCGATGCTGATGGGCTTCGGCTGCTCTGTGCCGGCGGTCATGGCGGCGCGTACAATGGAAAACATGAAGGATCGGCGCATGACGATCATGCTGGTGCCTTTCATGTCGTGCTCCGCAAAGCTGCCGATTTACGGCTTCATTTCTCAGATCTTTTTTGCAAAATACAGAGGACTCGTCGTGTTCAGCCTGTATCTGATCGGGATCGTATGCGGAATTTTGTCAGGAATTCTGTTCAAAAAAACGCTGTTCCGCGGCGCCGACGCGCCGTTCGTACTTGAGCTTCCTCCGTACAGAATGCCCGGACTCCAGAGCACGCTGCGCCATGTCTGGGATAAAATAGAGCATTTTATCAAAAAAGCAGCCACGCTGATTTTCGGAATGAGCGTATTGCTGTGGTTCCTGCAAAGCTTTGATTTTACGATGCATTTTACAGCGGATAGCGAAAGCAGTATGCTTGGGGTGATCGGAAGCTTTCTGGCGCCGGTTTTCAAACCTGCGGGCTTTGGAACGTGGCAGGCTGCGGTGTCTCTTCTGACCGGCTTTGTGGCCAAGGAAGCGGTGGTTTCCTCAATGTGCCTGTTTTACGGCATTTCGTCCACCGCCGGAGCAGAGGCGGCGGGAATCTTGGCCGGAACGTTTGGAACGCCGGCCGCGGCGTATGCATTTCTCATTTTTACACTGCTGTACATACCGTGTGTCGCTGCCTTCGCAACGATGAAACGGGAACTTGGCGGCTGGAAATGGGCGCTCGGCAGCGCTGCGTATCAGATCGGAATTGCATACGTGATGTCTGTGCTGGCATACCGGATCGGGCTGCTCATTCTGTAAGGAACGAGGGTGAAACGAATGAAGGTAATACCGTATTTACTGGCGGCTGCGGCGCTCGCCTGGGGCGCATACTCGCTCATAAAACATTTTAAAAACAGGAAGAAGCAAGACTGCGGCGGCTGTCACGGGGATTGCGACAGGTGCGAAAAATGAACGTATATAGAGGACGCTTTGAAAATGCTGAAGATGCTGATGCCGGCCGCGGCGTAGGACTCGGGAATTTCGACGGGATCCATGCCGGACATGCGGCGCTGATCGAAAAGCTGATCCTGGAATGCGCAAAAAGAGATTTGCGCTCCATGATTTATACCTTTGAAAACCATCCCAACCACGTTATCTGTAAAGATAAACCAACGCCGCTGATTCTGTCTGAGGAACGGAAAATCAAAACCCTTGAGGAAACCGGCGTGGACGAGCTGTTTCTGGAGTATTTCGACGAGGAATACGCACACACGGCTCCGGAGGAGTTTGTTAAAAAAATACTGGTCGGCAGGCTGCACGCAAAAATTGTCGTCGTAGGATACGACTACACATACGGAGATCGCGGGCGCGGAACCTCCGAAGAGCTTGTGGCGTATGGAGAAAAATACGGCTTTACCGTGTTTGTCGTTCCTCCCGTGCGAAGGCTGCTGCCCTGCTCTGGCGAGCTTGTCACCGTTTCAAGCACGATCCTAAGAAAGCTGATCCAGGAGGGAAAGATGCATGATTTCCGCGCTCTGACAGGCCGGTATTATACGATTCCGGGACGCGTGATTCAGGGACGGAACGTGGGAAAGACGCTCGGCTTCCCTACGGCCAATATTATTCCAAAGGAAGGGTTTGCGCTGCCGTGCTTCGGCGTCTACGCTACGATCACCAAAGCCGGGGGCAAGACGTACCGCAGCATTACGAACGTCGGCAACAATCCGACGTTTCAGAATATTACCGCCGTAACGATAGAGACACATATTATCGGGTTTAAAGGCGATCTTTACGGGCATGATATAGAAGTGGAATTTATTAAAAAAATGCGCGGTGAGATTGCGTTCCCTTCAGCAGAGGAATTGATGCGCCAGCTGCGGCATGATTTGGATGAAAGGAAAACCATGAGTGAAGGAATGAAAAAGGTTTACGAAAAGGGAGGCGTGGAAATTTATCATATCCCTGCCGATAAGTTTAAAACATCGGTCGTGCGGATTCTGCTGTGCGACAACCTTTCGAAAGAGCACGCGTACCAGAATGCGCTGATCCCTGCAATTTTAAATGCGGGCTGCGAAAAGTATCCTACGATGAGACAGATTTCCGGCCGCCTCCAGGAGCTGTACGGCGCCGGCCTTACCGTGGGAACGTCGTCGCTCGGTGAGATCCAGTATTCTGAGTTCCTGATCGAATATACTGCTCGAAAATATGCGGCGGATTATCCCGAACTGGAACGAGACGTCATAGCGTTTCTGTTCGAACTGATTACGAATCCGGTAACTGAGGAATATAACGGCAGAAAGGGCTTTGTCGGCAGTGTGTTTGAACGCGAGCGGACAAACCGCGATCATCAGATTCGTTCTCTGATCAACGACAAGCATGCCTATGCACAGCGCCGCTGCACCGAAATTATGTGCGAGGGGGAGCCCTACGCGGTATATCAGCTGGGCGGCGCGGGAGATGGAGACGGCCTTACGCCCTCCGGTCTGTACGACTATTACCGGAAGGAATATCTTGCGAAATCCAGAGTAAAAATATTTTTCTGCGGAGAAACGTATCCGGAGGAGCTGACAGCGTACGCACAGAACCGGTTCCCGGCGGGGGGACGCGTGACGCTGCACAGGGCCTATGTGGAAAAGCGTGAAATCCCTGAGACGAATATTAAGTATGCGGAAGAGAAAATGAATGTTACGCAGGGTAAGCTGTTCCTGGGCTACCGGACGAATACGCCGCCGGAGTCCTCCGATTATTACGCTGCCGCGCTTTGCGGCGTTATCCTGGGACAGGGCACCCAGTCAAAGCTTTTTGTCAATATTAGAGAAAAGCACAGCCTGGCATATTATGCGGCGGCATATACCAACAAAATGAAGGGAATCCTATTTGCATTCTGCGCAATCGATCCGAAGGACAGAGCCGTGGCCGAAGCGCTGATTCGGGAACAGGTAGCTGCCATCAGGAATGGAGAAATTACCACGGAAGAATACGAGGCGGCAGTTAAGCTGCTCAGAAATGATCTGGCATCCTATGGAGACAGCCAGAGCCAGCTGCTCCAATATTATTTCGGCCAGACCTTTATGGAGCAGATTGCGGATCCCGATGAATATGCGCGTCATATCGCGGAAGTATCCGTTGAGGACATTGTAAAAGCAGCCGGACGCATGACGCTCGATACGGTTTATTTTCTGACTTCGGAGGATGAGGCATGAGAAACGAAAGGGAAAGAATTGTCACAGAGCGCGTCTATGACGCGCTGAATGAAAGAATCTATGAATACGACCATCCCTCGGGGCTTCATATTCAAATCATCCCGAAAAGAGGGTATCGAAAAAAATTTGCGGTTCTGACAACGGACTTCGGCTCGATCAACACGGAATACAGAATCGGAGAAAAACGGATTCAGATTCCGGACGGCAGCGCGCATTTTCTGGAGCACAAATTATATGAGCAGCCCGAGGGCGACGTAATGAACCAGTTTGCGGCGCTGGGCGCAGACTGCAACGCGGCGACAGGATATTCCAAAACGTATTATTATTTCAGCTGCACCGAAAATTTTGAGCAATGTCTGGATCTGCTGCTTCGGCATGTATTCCATCCGTATTTTACGGAGCAAAATGTAGAAAAAGAAAAGGGAATCATTATTCAGGAAATCAACATGTATCTGGATGATCCGTATTATGTCTGCGAAATGGATTTGCTGGGACTGCTTTATCAGAAGAATCCCGTGAAAAAGGACATCGCGGGCACGGAGGCGTCGGTGCGGCAGATTACTCCGGAGATCCTGTATCAGAGCCACGCCGCATTCTACAGGCCGCGGAACATGTGCCTTACCGTAGTAGGCGATTTCGACCGGGAGACGGTTTACCGCGCGGTGGATCGTGCGGAATTGCCGCAGAATGCCTCAGATAAAATTGAAAAGCTGCTGCCGGACGAACCGGCGCAGCTCGCCGGAACGCGTTCGGCGCGCAGAATGGATACGCCTTTGCCGATTTTTAATTTCGGTTTTAAAGACAGGCCGGAGCGCTATCAGGGGAAGGAACGGATGCGGCGGCGGCTGGCGGGAAGCATGGTAAAGGAGCTGCTGCTTGGAACCTCCTCCGAGCTGTACGAGAAACTGTACGAGAACGGATATATCAATTACGATTTTTACGCCTCCTATGAAATCGAACGCGACTATGCCATGTTCAGCATCTCCGGCGTTTCCGAGCAGATCGACCTCGTGCAGGAATATATTATGGATTATGTGGAACGGCTCCGTGGAAACGGGATCGGCTCGCATGCGTTTGCTGTTCTGAAAAATGCCATGAACGGCAGCCTGCTCAGAGGCTTTGATTCGGTTTCCTTCATCGGCAGGATCTTCGGGCAGCTTTATCTTCAGGGCGTCGATGCGTTTGACTATTTCCTGTCCTGTGGTACAATAACCGAGGAGGATGTCAATCACGTGATTGCCGATTTATTAAGCGGAGACATGGCCGTTTCCGTGATCGAAAGGTTGGACTGATCAAAATGAATTTTTTTGCCGGCGCAGCTGTGAAATTGGCGAGCGGTTGGGTGGAATTCCCAAATCTGTTCGGAGACAAGGGAATTCGCATCCCTATAAACGATACGGCGTTTACGATCGGCGGCTTTGAGGTGAAATGGTACGGCATTCTGATCTGCGCAGCGGTGATTCTCTGCATTTCGCTTGCGCTCCATGCATGCGAGAAGCATGGGATCAAACAGGACGATCTGCTTGATTATATTTTGTTTGCGATTCCCTCCGCGATCATCGGAGCGCGGGCTTATTATGTGCTCTTCAATCTTGACAATTACAAAGACGACTGGAAATCTATTTTTGATTACTGGGAAGGCGGGCTCGCTGTTTACGGAGGCGTGATCGCCGCGCTCCTTGCCGCCTTTTTCGTTTCCCTTTATAAAAAACAGTCGTTTATTAAGATTGCCGGCTTCGCGGCGCCGTATATTATTTTGGGGCAGGCGATCGGCCGATGGGGCAATTTTTTCAATCAGGAGGCGTTCGGCGGTCCTACGGATCTGCCGTGGGGAATGACCGGCGACAAAATCGAGGAGTTCGTTGCGTCTCAGGCTAATGCGGGCGTCGCAGGCTATGAATTGGGCACGCTTGTGCATCCGACTTTTTTCTATGAATCGTTCTGGTGTCTGCTTGTATTCGTATTCATGATGATTTACCGCAGAAAGTGGGAGAAGACGGAGGGAGAAAGCCTCTGCCTTTATATGATATTGTACGGCCTGGAAAGGATGATCGTGGAGGGCCTGCGTACTGACAGCCTGTACATAGGCAATACGGGGATTCGCGTCTCTCAGCTGCTTTCCGGCGTTCTGGTTGTAGCGGGAATTGCCCTGTTTATCGACATCAGGCGAAAATGGAAGCTTGCCCAGTACGAAAGTGCGGATTCCGCCGAAGAGGGCGGCCTTGAAAACGTTGTTGAGAAAATGAAGAACGCGGACGATACGGATGATGAAGTACAATGATACGCAGCGCGGCGGTCTTTCCATAAGACGCCCCTATATGCAGATCGAGCAGAACGGAAAGCTGGATTATCTGGCGAAATTCGATTATTTTCTGATGGGAACGGTTCTGCTGATTTCCCTGATCGGCTTGGTTTTTCTGGAAAGCGCTATGAGGAACATGTATCAGGACGGCGGGAAAAGCGCCATGATGGTACAGATTTTAGGACTCGTAGCCGGAGCCGTGATCGCCGCTGCGTTATCCTTTACAGATTATTACTTATTCCGGCTGTTCAGCTGGCCGTTTTACGCTGCCAACGTACTGCTGATGCTGTCCGTTTTTACTCCGCTCGGAGTCGATCAGTACGGCAGCCGTGCCTGGATCGACCTTTCTGTAACGACGTATCAGCCCTCAGAGCTGATGAAGCTTGCGATGGTGCTCGTGATCGCCCAGCAGATCGAGTATATTGAGCGGGATGGGGCGCTGACTTTTAAAAGGGCGGCGATTATACTCGGTTCTTTCCTGCTGCCGCTCGGCCTTGTATTCCTGCAGAAAGATATCGGACAGGCCATGGTATTTATTTTTGTGTTTATGGTAACACTGTTTGTCGGCGGCATCAATAAATGGTTTCTCCTTTCCGTGATCGGCGCCGGGATGCTTGCGCTGCCGTTCGTATGGAAATTCGGAATGAATGACGCCAGGAGAGGCCGCTTGCTGTCTTTCATCGATCCGGAAAAATATCTGGATTATTCCTATCAGCTCAGGCGGACCGTTACGGCAATCGGCTCCGGGCAGCTGACGGGCGAAGGACTGGGAAACGGTACTATGAATAACGGAAAAATGATACCGGTCAAAATGTCGGATTCCATTTTTGCCGTAATCGGGGAGGAAACGGGCTTTATCGGCTGTGTGTTTGTCATTCTGCTGATGACCATTTTGCTTGCCAGAATGATCCACATTTCATCCCGAGCGCGCGAGACCTTCGGGAAATGTGTTGCTGCCGGTATTTTTGCGATGTTCGCGTTTAACATCATTGAAAATATCGGGATGAATATCGGAATCATGCCCATCACCGGGCTGCCGCTTCCTTTTATCAGCAAGGGAGGAAGCTCGATGGTTACAAATTTTATGGCAATCGGCGTGCTGCTGAGTATCTCGATGAGGAAACAAAATGGCTTTTTCACGGATTAAAAAAATAGCTGTTATTACGGGAAAAACATTGTGCGGCGCGTTTGCGCTGCTGTGTCTGCTTTGCGGAGCCGTTCCCCTCGTCCTGTACGGACATTTCAACCACGGAAATCTGGCGCTGCTATGTTATGCTTTTCTTCTGGGCGCGGTTCTTTTTATCAGAGGGAACCACAGAAGCGAAGCGCTGCTGCCGAAGCTGATTTTCTGGATCCGCCTCGTTCTTTCTGCGCTCCTGGCGGTGTGCTTCCTGGCGGGCGCAGTCATTTCCTGCTTTATGGTAAAATATGCTTTCTTTCACGAGCCTCCGGCCGCGGACACGGATGGCAGCGGCGGAACCGCCATTGTACTTGGCTGCCAGGTTTACGGGGAAACTCCTTCTGTATCTCTGCGCGGAAGACTGGATGCGGCATATGAATATCTTGCCTCCCATGAAGGCAGCAAAGCGATCGTCGCAGGCGGACAGGGGGAAGACGAGACCGTCCCAGAGGCATATGTCATGAAAAAATACCTTGTCAGCCGCGGGATTGCGGAAGAAAGAATCATTATGGAGGACCGTTCCGAAAGCACGGAGGAAAATATCCGCTTCTCGGGAGAAATCATAGAGGAGAACGGTCTCCCGGAGACAATGTATATTATCACCGACGCCTATCATTCCTACCGCGCATTTTTATTTGCGGAGGAAAACGGCTACCGGGCATATAATATCAGTTCCGATCTCTATTGGCCGCTTCTTGGGGAATACTGGGTAAGAGAAATCCTCGGTGTGCTGCACATGAAGCTGACGCCGAATTGGAATCTGTAGATCTAAAATTTGTTCGAAAATTTATATAAATTTGTTGACAAAAGTTGAGCAAGAGGGTATAATACGCCTCGTAAAGGTACATGATTCAGAAAGAAAATCCTTTACAAGGAGGCGCTGATGTTGCAGAAAAGCTTATACAGTCTCATGCTGATGGACGATGTCGTTCGCGAAATCGACAGACTGGCTCTTCAGCAGAATACAAATCGTTCTAATTTTATTAATCAGATCCTGGCGGAATATGTGTCGCTGATGACGCCGGAAAAACGGATCGGCAATATTTTTAAAAATATCGAAGCGCTGATCAATGAGTGCGGTCTGGGAATCGTTCCGCATGTTGTGCCAAATCAGATGACGATGTCGCTCAAGAGCAGCTTGGAATATAAATACAGGCCGACAATCCGGTATGAGGTGGCGCTTTACAGAATCCCGGACGGAAACGCAATCGGAGAGCTGAGCGTTGTATTCAGGACGCAGTCGCCGGCGCTGATCCGCGCCATGACGGAGTTTTTCCGTCTTTGGACACGGCTCGAATCCATCTATAAGCAGGGGGAAGGGATTCGTTACGCGCTCTATGAGGGCAAGTTCACCCGTACCATCCAGGCTTCTCCCGATCGGAATTATACGAACGAAGAGATTGGGAATCATATTTCCTCTTATATTCAGCTGTTCGACAGACTGCTGAAGGGCTACGTGAGCGGGGAATACGGACCGCAGGAGCTTGAACGGATCTATTTAGAGTATTTTAACAAGGGGGCAGGATTGATATGACGGATAAATTTACACAAAAAACATTAGAGGCGCTGCAAAGCGCGCAGGGAATGGCAATTGAAAACGAAAACATGCAGATTGCGCCCGAGCACCTCGTCTATGCGCTTGCAGATCAGGACGGCGGTCTGATCGGAAGCCTGCTTGGGAAAATGGGCGTGGATACCGACCGATTTCTGGCGTCCGTGGATGAAGCGGTCGCAAATCTGCCGAAGGTGAGCGGAAGCGGACGGGAACCGGACAAGGTCTACATCTCAAGAGAAACGGAAAAAATTCTTTCGGAGGCCGAAAAGGCTGCAAAAAAGGCGCAGGACGAATACGTTTCTGTGGAGCATCTGATGCTCGCGGCTCTGACGTATCCGACGCCGAAGCTGAAGGAAATATTTCGGCAATATAATATTACGAAGGACGGCTTCTCCGCGGAGCTGAGCAAGGTCAAGACAAACCGCGTGACCGGAGACAACCCGGAAAGCACCTATGACGCGCTGAGCAAATACGGCTTCGATCTTGTGGAGCGCGCGAAGGAAGGAAAACTCGACCCCGTAATCGGACGCGACGGAGAAATCAGAAACGTCATCCGCATCCTTTCCAGAAAAACAAAAAATAATCCGGTTCTGATCGGCGAGCCGGGCGTCGGCAAAACGGCGATCGCGGAAGGGCTTGCCCAGCGGATCGTGCGGGGAGACGTACCGGAGGGCTTAAAGGATAAAACCATCTTTGCGTTGGATATGGGAGCGCTTATCGCGGGCGCCAAATTCCGCGGAGAATTTGAAGAACGCCTGAAAGCCGTGCTGAATGAAGTCAAGGCGGCGGAAGGAAAAATCCTGCTTTTTATAGACGAGCTTCATACTATTGTAGGAGCAGGCAAGACGGACGGCGCAATGGATGCGGGCAACCTGCTGAAGCCGATGCTCGCAAGGGGAGAGCTGCATTGCATCGGGGCCACTACGCTGGACGAATATCGCCAGTATATTGAAAAGGACGCCGCTCTGGAACGGAGATTCCAGCCGGTGCAGATCGACGAGCCTACAGTGGAGGATACCATTTCCATTTTAAGAGGGCTCAAGGAGAAATACGAGATTTTCCACGGCGTACAGATTCACGACAGTGCGCTTGTTGCCGCTGCGACACTGTCGCACCGGTATATTACAGACCGTTTCCTGCCGGACAAGGCGATTGATCTGGTGGATGAGGCGTGCGCTCAGATTCGGACGGAAATCGACTCCATGCCGTCTGAAATCGATGATATCCGGCGTAAGATCATGCAGCTGGAAATTGAGGAAATGGCGCTGAAAAAGGAAACGGATACGCTTTCCAAGGAGCGCACCGAAAAGATTGGAAAGGAGCTTGCAGAGCTGCGCGATCGATTCAACGAAATGAAATCCAGATGGGAATCGGAGAAGCAGGAAATTGACGCAGTCAAAAATACAAAGGAAGAAATTGACCGCGTGAACGGCGAGATCGAAGCGGCGCAGCGGAATTATGAATATGAAAAGGCGGCAAAGCTCAGATATTCTACACTGCCGGAGCTTGAAAAAAAGCTGGAAGAGGCGCAGAAGAAAAGCGAGGAACGCGCCCGGAAAACGGGAAATACGGGAACGCTCGTGCGCGATACCGTAACGGAGGAAGAAATTGCCGGAATCGTGGCAAGATGGACGGGAATCCCCGTATCGAAGCTGATGGAGGGAGAACGGGAGAAAATCCTCCACTTGGACGAAATCCTGCATCGGCGCGTCGTCGGACAGGATGAGGCCGTCACAAAGGTGACGGAGGCGATCCTCCGCTCCAGAGCCGGCATCGGCGATCCAAACCGGCCGATCGGCTCCTTCCTGTTCCTTGGCCCGACCGGCGTCGGAAAGACGGAGCTTGCAAAAGCGCTGGCGGAGTGCCTTTTCGACGACGAGCATAACATGGTTCGGATCGACATGACAGAATATATGGAAAAATTTTCCGTTTCCAGACTGATCGGAGCGCCTCCGGGATATGTCGGATATGACGAGGGTGGTCAGCTTACAGAGGCGGTCCGCAGAAGGCCGTATTCGGTCGTTCTGTTCGACGAGGTGGAAAAAGCGCATCCCGATGTATTTAATATCCTGCTTCAGGTCTTGGACGACGGACGGATCACGGACTCGCAGGGGCGTACTGTGGACTTTAAAAATACGGTCATCATACTGACGAGCAATCTGGGATCGCAATTTTTACTTGACGGAATCACGCCGGCAGGTTATATTTCTGAAGAAGCGAAAGAAAGCGTCATGACGCTTCTGAAAAAGAGCTTCAGGCCGGAATTCCTGAACCGACTGGACGAGATCGTATTTTACAGGCCTCTGCGGAAGGAAGACATGGGCAAGATCATTGATATCCTGATCGAGCGGCTGAAAGCGCGCTTGGCGGACAAATCGTTGCGTCTTGAAATCACGGACCGAGCAAAGGATTTCATTATTGAGCACGGCTTTGATCCCGTTTACGGCGCAAGACCGCTGAAGCGGTATCTGCAGAGCCATGTCGAAACGATGCTGGCGAGAACGATTTTGTCGCATGATCTCAGCATCAACGCATGCCTGACAGTGGATACGGACGAAACCGGCCAGAACCTGGAGGTGCGGTTTTAAAAGTGGCCGATCAGAACAAAATGCTTTTCCACGGCTGCATTGACGTGGAAAAACGGGAAAAGGGGTATCTCGCAAAGCGTTTTACTCCGGAACAATTTGAAAGATATACAAAAATGCCGTGGTGCATCTATCCGTATTGCACCGCGGGCGTTTTTATGGAATTCGTAACGGCTGCGGAAGAAATTTCATTTGATTATTACTTCTCGCAGCTGTTTTTTTCCTCGGTCGTTTTTGATATCTTCGAAAATGATACATATATGGCGTTTGTTAGGGAACCGGACGACTCGAAAGAGGGCCGCGTCGTATACCGAAAGAAAACGCCCGGAACTGTCAGAATACGGATTTATCTGCCGTATAACGGGGAAACGCATATATCGGAGATTCGCTTCGGCGATTACAAAACGACGCGCGACCGGCGCAGAAACAAGCTTCTCGTTTACGGAGATTCCATCTCGCAGGGCCTGATGGGAAGCCATCCGTATATGAGCTACGTGCCTCTGATCAGCGACGTGATCGGCGCCGATTATTTGAATTTAAGCGTTGGAGGAGATCTGTTTGATAAAAATATGATCGATCCCTCGCTTCCGTTCACTCCGACGGCTGTGATCGTAGCGCTGGGGACGAACGATCTTCCGTTTGTGGGGGATTACAAAAAGATCAAGAAAAATATAGAGGATTTTTTTGCCAGGCTGCGGGAGGTCTATCCGAACATTCCGGTCAATGTGATTTCCACGATCTGGCAGACGGATCTCGAACGCTTTGATACGGAAGAGGAACGCAACAAATACAAATTATATATGCAGATCTATCGCAAAACGATGAAGGAATCGGATAAGGCAGGCTGCAATACGATCGACGGACTGAAAATCATGCCGCATGTTCCGGAATATTTCACGGATCATGCGCATCCGAACGATATGGGATTTCTGCAGTACGCACTGAATCTTCTGCGTTTTCTGAAATATTGAAAGGATTTGGAGCATTGGAGCTGCCTCTGGAGTATACAAATAAAATGACCGAGCTTCTCGGGGAAGAAGAGTTTGCGCGTTACCGGCAGGCGCTGGATGCGGCGCGCGCTTTTGGAGTCCGCGTCAATACGCTGAAGATAACGACGGACGAATTTATTGCGGAGCTTGGCGAATGCATTGGAATCGGCGAGAGGATCCCCTGGACGTCGGACGGATTTTATTACGATCCGTTTGATGGAAGGGGTGCGGAACAGCCCGGAAAGCTGCCGTTTTACCATGCCGGCCTGTATTATCTTCAGGAACCGAGCGCAATGTATCCTGCCGAGCAGCTTGACGTAAAGCCGGGAGACAAGGTTTTGGATCTGTGTGCGGCGCCGGGCGGGAAGAGCACGAAGCTTGCCGCGAAGCTAAAGGGAACGGGGCTGCTGGTCGCCAATGATGTCAGCGAGGAACGGGTAAAGGCGCTGATTTACAATCTTGAGCTCGCGGGCGTACGAAATGCGGTCGTGACGAACGAACCGCCGGACCGGCTCTGGCCGAATTTTTCCGAGTATTTTGATAAAATCCTTATAGACGCGCCCTGCTCCGGTGAAGGAATGTTCCGAAAGGATGCGGAGGCCGTCAAAAGCTGGGGAAAATTCAAAACGGAGCTCTGCATGAAGCTTCAGCAGGAAATCCTGGAGGCCGCGCACCGGCTTATCAAGCCCGGCGGCCGCCTGCTGTATTCGACCTGCACGTTTGATCCGAGAGAGGACGAGGAGATGATCCGTTCGTTCATGAGCCGCCATCCGGAATATTTTCTCGTCCCGCTTGTCAAGCCGGGCGGCGTGGAGGACGGTCTGAACGGAATGCGGGAGGCGGCACGCCTGTGGCCTCATAAATTGAACGGAGAAGGGCATTTTGCGGCTCTGCTCGAAAAACAGTCATCGGAATACGAAGTGCGTTCCGAAGACTCCCGCGTGTCAAAAACGCAAAGCTACCAGATCTGCCGAGAAGCGCCTGCGGAATTTGCGGCGTTTTGGAAAAAGAATCTATATGGAGAGATTCCGGAGGGATTCTATTATACCGCCGGAAGCGCGCTGTATTATCTGCCTTGTCTGCCTCCAGTCTTAGACGGAATCAAGGCGCCTAAAATCGGCTTGCGGCTTGGAGACCTGAATTACGGTAAATTTAAACCCTATCAGCAGTTCGCAACGTCGTACGGCGAATTTTTTCGCAGGAAAATCAGCTTTCCCTGGCAGGACGAGGCTTTAAAGCGTTATTTGCGCGGAGAAACGCTGACTGGAATCGAAGCGGAGGACGGATGGTCGGCGATCTGCGTAGGCCGCCACGTGATCGGCATGGGAATCCTCAGCGGAGGCACCCTGAAAAATTTATACCCTAAAGGCTGGAGGCGCATGCTTTGATCCGTTTGGACCGATTTCTTTCCAATATGGGACGCGGCACCCGCAAAGAAGTGAAAAAAATGATTTCTGAGGGCGCCGTGACGGTAAACGGAATACCCGCGGCGGATTGCGCTATGGCTGTAGACGAACAAAACGATCAGGTCTTCGTCCGCTCAGAGCGCGTTTTTTACCGGCCGTTCGTCTATCTCATGATGAATAAGCCCTCTGGCGTCCTCTCCGCCTCAGAGGACCGGGGAGGCGCAGTTACGGCGGCGGATCTTGTAGCAGGGGAATATGCGCATTATCGCGTTTCACCGGCAGGACGCCTGGATAAGGACAGCGAGGGCTTTTTGATTCTGACAAACGACGGCGATTACATTCATCAGGTGATTTCTCCGGCAAAGCATGTGAGCAAGAGGTATTTTTGCAGCCTGGAGCATGAAATCAGCGAGGCAGATATCGCGGCGTTTGAAAACGGCATCCTCCTGGCGGACGGGTTTCTTTGCCGGCCTGCAGGGACGCTACGAAAACGAAAGAGACTTTTTTCTCGGGATACAGGCCGAGTTTTCCTCGGGGAACAAAACGTACGAGCTGAAAGCGGAAGCGGACGGGGACGCGCTTTCGTACCGCTTTATGGGAAACAGCTATCGGACGGATTTCGCGGCATTCCGGGCGTTTCTAAAAACGCAGATCCCGGAATTCGACGAAATGCGTTTTACTTATATAGAACGCGGTAAAAGGATCCAGATATACGCCGATGCGAGAAACGTATCCTCAGAAAGCAAAAACGCCTCGGAGCCGGCGGAACCGGCCGCAACGGGGCCCGCAATGAGCAGCAGGGAATATTACATCAAGCCCGACCGGGCTGCGGCGCTGCTGGAAGCGATCGGAATCCTCGGGAAGAACGGAAAAATCCGAAACGATAAAATTCGAAAGTATAATCAGATCGATCATTTTATCGAGCTGGCAGATCCGATGCTTCGCAGGCTCTCCGCCGGAAAAAAAGCGCTTCGGATCATCGACTGCGGCTGCGGAAAATCCTACTTGTCTTTTGCGCTTAATTTTTATATCAAGGAAATACTGGGAAAGCCCTGCTATTTTACGGGACTGGACCGTAACGCCGGCGTGATTGCGGAGTCTAAGCGCATCGCGGACAAGCTGCGCTATGCCAATATGAAATTTATCGAGACCGATATTGCCGCTTATGAGCCGGACGCCGGATACGACCTGCTGCTTACGCTGCATGCTTGCGATACGGCTACGGACAAGGCGCTGACGTTTGCGCTGAATCATAAAATCCCCGGGATCCTCTGTGTTCCCTGCTGCCATAAGGAGCTGAATGCGCAGTATCATCTGGACGGATTTGAGGATATTTTAAAATACGGCATACTGAAAGCCCGTATCGCGGACAGTCTGACGGACGGACTGCGCGCGATGTATCTGGAAGGCCATGGATACGACGTTTCCATGCTGGAATATATTTCTCCTATCGACACTCCCAAAAACCTTATGATCAAAGCGATCCGCACATCCGGCAGAAGGGAAGCGGTGCTGAACAGATATCATCGGATCTGCGAAATGCTTGGAGCGCGCTTATCTATTGGCAGCTAAAGTGCGAATCGTATCGAAAATATCGTTCGATATATAAAAATATGTTTACAAATGTTGACGTTTATACTATTCTAACAGACAGATCTGTAAACGTATAAATTTATTTCGAACGGAGGTTTTTGATTTGAAGAAATTCGCAAGACGCATTTTTTCTGCGGTATTGACGTTCGCGATCGCGGCGGGACTGCTTCCGCTGCGTATGGAAAACGTCCTGGCTTTAACGATGACGTATGAACCGTCCTCTTATTACCGTTCCAGCGTATACTATTCACGGCTTACGGGCGTCACACTTACCGGCAATCCCAAAACGGATCTCGTGCTTGTAGCCGCATCCCAGGTCGGCTATCACGAGGGGAACAGCAGAAGCGAGCTCGGCGGCGGAAACACATCCGGCACCGCAAATTATACGGAATATGCGTATTGGTTCGGCCCGCGCGTACGCGGCGACAGCAATTTCTGGTATGCATGGTGCGCGATGTTTATCAGCTGGTGTGCAAGACAGGCGGGAATTCCGGAAAGTATGATTAACAATTCCAGCATGGCGACCTGCAGCGGCAACCCGTCGCTTTCCGGAAGCTATGCGTTCCATATCGAGAAAAAGACAAAAGATACCTATACCCCGCAGGCCGGCGATATTATCTTCTTTTCTTCCTCCGGAACAGCGTCCGGACAGCATGTGGGGATTGTGGAATCCGTCAGCGGCGGGTATGTACATACGATTGAGGGGAATGCGAGCAATCAGGTGCTCCGAAGGTCCTATGCGCTTACCTCCTCCCAAATCGTGTATTACGGCGTAATGAACGGCGCGGGCGGCGGCACGGCGCTGTCTTATGAGACAACATGGGATATCGGAACCTACACAGTGACCGCATCCGCGCTGAATATCCGGCAGTATCCGACCGCTTCCTCGGCAAAGACGGGCTCTTATCCGAACGGCTCGATTGTAACCATTTATGAATATCTGACGGACGGCTCCTGGGGAAGAACGGACGACGGCTGGATTTCTATGGATTACGTTTCGCGCAGATACGAAACGATTTCGATCAATGCGCAGACTTATGAAAAAGGCGCGCCGATCACGGTATACACGGGGAACACCGGTAATTATCCCGAGGCATGGATCGGCCTTTACCGGCAGGGAGAGGTCGAGGATCCCTATACTGCGGGAGGCGTTGAGGCAAGAGTATACGAATATGTGGGAAGCAACAGCTCCGTGACCTTCGATTCGTCTTCTCTCACCGCAGGAAGCTATTATGTGCGCGCCTATTGCAGCGGCGGTCTTTCCGCATACGTAAAAATCAGCGATCCCGTTTTCTTTACGGTCACGGAGGGAACGCAGACATATGTCAGAGACGCAGATCTGTATACGATATCGAATGTTACGGCCATCAATGTGCGCGCTGTCCCGCAGACCGGCGCCGTTGTGAAAACGCTCGATGCGGGAGCCGTGATTCCTATTTACGAAATCTGCGACCTTCAAGTGATGGGCGGAACACAGAGATGGGGGCGTACGGACGGCGGCTGGCTTGCAATGGTGTCTTCAGCAGATCTGACGACGCCGTATTGCGTTCCGTACAAAAAAACGATTTCCATGAGTGAGAGCTACATTCAGGGAAGCAAACTGATCGTTACGGCATATGATATCGTCCATCCTGCCTATACGGGCGTGTGGCTCGGGATTTATAACGCGGCCGACAGCGACCGCTCTGAGGATGTGCAGGGCGCCGTTTCCGTTCTGTGGGCGGACGCCATCGCAGACGAAAGCGGAAACGCCGTCATGACGTTTCCGAATCAAAATCAATCGGACAAGGGAATTTCATATGTTTTGCCGGCGGGAAGCTACTATGCGCGCCTGTTCTGTACGATCGGGGACGACGCCTATATTGCGCTCAGCGATAAATTGGCATTCACAGTCGTATCGTCTGCAAATACGGCGGTCGTTTCTTCAAACGCAGCTTCTTATATAAAAGGGGAAACGATGAAGATCTCGTATGGCGGAGGAAGTCTGACGGATACGGCATGGATCGGGATTTATCCGATCTCACAGAATGTATATCAGGCGGAAAATCCTTCTTTGCTGTGGCAGTATGTGAGCAGCGCAGGGGGAACCGCGTATTTTCCTACAACCGCTCTTCCGGCGGGCTCTTATAAGCTCGTGATTTTTCAGGACGACGGCTATACGGCGCTGAATACAGATCCGTTTGAAATTCTGCAAAATACTGCCGTTTTTACGGCGGCGGCAGGGAGCTATAAGATTACTGCCAGCGCGCTGAACGTGCGCAGCTATCCTGTTACAGGAAGCGTGTATGGCCTATATTACCAAAACGAGATCGTTTCGGTATATGAAACGTATCAGACCGAGAGCGGAAGCCTTTGGGGACGAACGGATCTGGGATGGATCTCTATGAGCTATGCGGCTCCTGTTTTTTGATAGAAATGCCCCGAACGAAGCCGGACATGTTAGAATCTTTTCTGTTGGATAAATCCCGACTTTTACGGCTCAAGAGCTTTTTTGCCGTTCTACTCAAATGTCGTTCCTGCCTCGGAATCTCACCGTAGCGTGGCCAGGCTCGCTCCCGACAGGGAGGTCATCGCACAGTCATATCCCATTCGGACGGTCATTTCGTTGTTAAGTACAACGAGAAAAATATAAAGCCGCCACATATCGACACGAATCATCGGCGAAAGCTTAGCTCTCGCTTCAAATCAGATGCTCATATGTGACGGCTTTGAATGTTTCAAAAGACCATACTGTTTGCGTCGGCGCAACGCCACCTTAAACAGTACAAAAAACAACGGTGGCGAATCACGGTACGCTCCGAAAGGTGAATACCGCCGGTATAGCGGACTTGTACCTGACTATACCTCTACGAAGACATCATATTCAGCTGTAGTCCCTCATAAAAAGAAATTTCCTTTTATCATAAAGAACATATGTTTGTAAATAGTTTTTTTGCCAAATACGTAAATTTTGGTCGATTTATTCGAACACATGGAATACTAACGGATTTTGTTATGAAAACCGCCGAGAACTCACTGCTCTCGGCGGTATAAATTATTTCATAACGCTCATCCAGCAACCTTCTGCACCAATACCATTTTCCGGAGGGGTAAGAATGCCTTTATCAATAAGCACCTCCACAACAGCGTCAAGGACAGGCATATTTGCAAGTCTATTTGCAAGTCTCCATTCTCCCAGCAAGTATTCCGGAACGACCTTTTTGATCAGAGTTGCAATTTTTTCTGCAACGATCTTCGCATCTTCCTCAAAGAAACCTTTGCACAGACCTTTGCTGATTTCAAAGAGACGATCAGAGTCCTTCATGGAACAGACGAGAATCTTAGTATAGAGCATATCACCATCGCGGTAAAGATAGCCGCACTCGATGGCCTTTGCAGCATGCTCCTTATCAGCTTCAGATAGCGTTGAAACATCGAGCCCGTCGATAGCACGGAGAGCCAACTGAATCTGGGGATCCTCGGAAACATTCAGACCACAACCGAAATGCTTCTGAATACGAGTGATATAGATGTTATCCAAGTGGATTTTAGAGAAACCGCATACATTTGTTGCGTTTACTCCGTCCCAACCTCCGCCGTAGTGCTTTCCATTATCAACATATCCGAACACGCTAAAAGGACGCTCAATCTTTCCGTACTGTGAAAAGTATTTTTCCGAAAGAATGCGCTCAACATTGTCAGAAAAAGCGCGAGACATTGTAAAAACCTGTTGCCAAAGGATCAGATTTAAGTCAACTTTCTTATTAAGATACGGGAAGGAGAGATATTCATCTTTATGCTTTTCAATATAATCCAAAATGATTTCACAAATCTTTGGAAGCTGATCGGTGTACAATGCATGTGCTTTTTCGATTACTTCCTTATCCAGCAGGATGAAGTTGATAGCATATTTGCCGTTTTCCATTCGACGCAGGAGGCCATATTTACCGTTCTTCCCCTTTGCAAGAATTTCAAGCTCCTCCTCGACGTAAACGGTAGGTACATTTAGTTCTTCAGCGATCTCAGATGCACTCATCGGCTTTTTATGGCAAAGCCATACGATATGCTTGGAAAACATTCTGGAACAAACGGTACTAGGATCACCCCAAATAGGATTTCCGGTTCCCCAAATAACGTAATCAATTTTGTCAAGAGTCAAAGGTCTATTATAGATTTCTGCCATTTCTTCCACCTCTCTTTTAATTTTTTGTCTGGCTGAAAACAATCTTTGACGAACGGCGCCCTCACTGGTATTTTGTAGCTTTGCTATTTCTGCAGTAGATAAACCATCTATGTAGTACATAATCATTACTTCGCGATATGCTTTGGTTAAGAATGCAATGCGTCGATAAACTGAGTTGAGCAACTCATCACTATCCTCCTCTTGCTCTTCGTCAGCGACAAATTGCAAGACTTCATCTGCATCGCCGTCATAGAATGTATCTACATATTTTCTGCGATTGTTTGAAAAATCGGCATACACATTTCGGGCAACTCTCCAAATAAACGAATACAAATTTGTTATTTCTCCGTCTGTATGAACTGCCCTAACCAAGGCGAAGACTATGTCCGAACACAGTTCTTGCGCTTCGTAACTGTCGTTGGTACGCACATAACAAAACCCAAATAGCTTGTCCAACAGGTCATCATCAAATTGTCTCAGCAGTTCTTGTTTTTTCATGGTTTCACTCCAAGCGATTGATCAATGCTTTCACCTATATAGTCTGTGAAAAAATCGATTTGTTAGGTGGGATTAGAGCTGTTATAACATATTTTATTAAAATTTTCTTGAACATCACGCAAATACGAAAATATCGCCGAAGACTTTCGTTTCCGGTGATATTGATTAAGCTTGTTTGAATTGAATTAAAACATCACAATAACAATTCGGTGAAGGCATTGTAATTATTTCGGTTCTTTGTGCATAATCGATCATTACCGCATACATCCCATAAACATATCATGGCACATACGATCGGCGTCATCCTTTAAGTGCTTAGGGAACAATTTCTTATAGCCTGAGATCAATTTGTTGATTATTTCAGAATACTCCGGCAGAAGAGGCGCAAGATATTTATCTGCTATGGCATCAAATTCAGTTTTTTGCTCTATAGTGAAGAAAGGAACCGTTACGAAAAACATCCATCCTGCTTTTTCACAATATATCCGTCTTGGATTGCACCTGCTACGGAATCGATATCCTCCGTCGTACCATCGCACAAAATATCTTCGCAAACATTAATGTAATTATCGTACATCTTGTACAGAGAGAAAAAAAGAAAGCAGTTTTTCTTTAGGAGAGAGCCAGGCAAGAGGGCGCATAGGTAAATTATTGGAGCGATTTAGTGTGCGGTGAGCTGCACACTAGAATCGGCAAGAGAGAAGAAGCGGTGCGAGTCGTAGAAACGCTTTTGATCCTCCCGGTGGCTGCGTTCCACCTTGCCGTTGTGACGAGGCGTATAAGGGCGGATGAGTTTGTGACGGATACCAAGGCGTGCAGCGGTCAGCTCAAAGTGGGTGGGCAAATCTTTCTTGCTGTTGGAAAAGCGATTGGTAAACGCAAATCCGTTATCCGTCTGCACGCACTCTACTTGTATGCCGCGGCGTTTGAACCCCGCCGCCATCTTCTCCAGAAAATCAGCGGAAGAATAGGCGCTTTGCTCCGGATATGCTCGCGGACAGCGCGTGTCTTGTATTACACTGCTCCTCTACTTTTTTTCCTCCCTCTTCTGTCCAATTTGTATTGTAGCACTACATTCCGACACTTCCGGCAGTCAAACCGAGACTTGCTTTTTGGCATATACTGTGCAATAATACAAAAAAATGGAGGTGTGTCGTTATGGAGGCAAACGAAACGATCTGCTTTTGTAAGCATGTTACCCTGGCAGACATTGATGCGGCGCTGGCCGAGGCAAAAACATTCGGGGACCTTGAAAGCGCATTTGAAGACGTACAGAAGATCACAAGCTGTTCAACGGGCTGCGGAAAATGTCATGACAGAATTTTAGACGTCATCGCATTGAAGCTATATAAATAATCGTGCGAAGGAAATAAAGCCGGCGGCTGGGACTTGTACATAAGAGCACCCGGCCGCCGCGCTTTTTATTTTATTAAAGATACTGCTTTTATTTATGATTTTTTTTCTGTTTCATTTGATCTGCGATGGAGTGAACGTAGCGGCGCATCTCGTCTTTTGTATTCATTCTTCTTGCGCCGTCGATCCAGACCTGCTGGTCATTTTCGCTCATTTCGGCGAAGATATCCATGGCGTCGAGATCTGAAGCAAGCTCCATGGCAAATCCGATCGGAAGTTCGTTTCCTGTTTTGGAAATCATGCTAACCACCCTTTCGCGGATATTTTGCGTAAAATTTTGATTTGTATACGTGGTGAATTATGATATACTGTTAATGCGTTTACAGATCAGGCTTTATTTGTAATTTCAGAAAAGGAGTTAATCGGAAAATATGGCAAGAAATCTTTTTACTTCAGAATCCGTAACCGAAGGACATCCCGATAAAATCTGCGACCAAATCGCGGACAGAATCCTGGACGCGATTCTTCGGGAGGATCCGATGGCGCGCGTCGCTTGCGAAGTGACCGCGGCGACGGGGCAGATTTTTATTATGGGAGAGATCACTACGGAAACGTATGTCGACTTTGCCGCAATCGCGCGGAAAACGATTCTGGACATTGGGTATACGAGCTCGGAAATGGGCTTTGACGGAAATACATGTGCGGTGATCAGTTGCGTTCATGAGCAGTCTCCCGATATTGCCTTAGGAGTGGACAAATCTATGGAGGCAAAGCAGTCGGGAAGCGAAACCGCGGAAAACGAAAATGGGGCAGGCGACCAGGGAATGATGTTCGGCTATGCGTGCAGCGAAACAAAAGAACTGATGCCCCTGCCGATCAGTCTGGCGCATAAGCTTACTGCGCGTCTGACTGATGTACGGAAAAACGGCGTTTTGCCGTATCTTCGGCCTGACGGAAAGAGTCAGGTTACCGTGGAATATGATTCGGAGGGAAAGCCCTTGCGGGTTGATACGATTGTCATATCCTCGCAGCATTCCGCTGATACCGATATCGAAACAGTACGGGAAGGCATCCGCGCACAGGTGATCCGCCCGGTGATTCCGGCAGAATATATGGACGAGCATACAAAAATTTATGTAAATCCCACGGGACGTTTCGTGATCGGCGGACCGTGCGGGGATTCGGGCCTCACGGGGCGTAAAATTATCGTGGATACTTACGGCGGAGTAGGCCGGCACGGCGGAGGCAGCTTCAGCGGAAAAGATCCCACGAAGGTGGATCGGAGCGCCGCCTACATGGCCAGGCATATCGCCAAAAGCGTGGTGGCCTCCGGCCTTGCGGACCGCTGCGAGCTTCAGCTTGCGTATGCAATCGGCGTGGCGCAGCCCGTTTCCGTTCGGGTAGAGACGTTCGGCACTGAAAAAATCCCCGTTTCGGAAATTGAAGAACGCATTTTGGCGCGATTCGATCTTCGGCCTGCCGCAATCATAAAATATCTTGATCTGCGGAAGCCGATTTATGCAAAAACTACGAATTACGGGCACTTCGGGAAAGAAAACAGCGGGCTGAGGTGGGAAGAGACCGTAAAGCTATGACAAATTAAACCCGTTGTGTGTAATTTCAACGTGTAAGGGCGCGTGATCCGCCCGGGGAATCACCCCGGCTGCCGTGATCGGCGCCTTTAATTTTACCGGCTGAAAACGGTAGTCGGCAAAACCGCACTCTTTCGGTGAAATGCCGAGCAAATATTTGTAATACAGGACAACCGGCGTCGCGGACCAGCCGTGGCAAAGACTTCCCGCGTTATCAAACGCCCAGGCGCCGTCAATCGTTTCCCAGAAAGACGTTGCGTTGCGGAACAGCATGGAGCCCCATTTTTCCGCGACGTCACCGAATACGAAATCGGTATATGCGCCGCCGACCGACAGAAGCGCTTCGTATTTAAAAATCGCGTAGCTCAGCGTAATCGGAACAAGCGACGGCGTACACGCAGCCCTGCCGGAAAGCAGATCCGCCACTCTCCGGACATGACTCTGCGGAACAAGCCCGGCGTATAAAGCAAGCGCGTTCATCAGCTCGGAAAAATGGACTTTTTCTCCATTCACAACGTATGTGCAGTATGCCTCCGCGTCGCTGTCCCAGAAGGCGTCATGAAAGGAATGAACGGCGCCGGAATATAATAATTCGCACCAGGAGATTTTTTCCAAAAAATCAATTTCCTGTGAATCCGGAGCGCTGTCGGCATGCACGGAGATCTGTCCGGAATGCAGGAGCTTTGCAATTTTGATCATGCAGGAAAGCGCCAGAATGTAAAAAACGCTCAGCGGTCCGTCATAATTTCTATAATCGTTTTTGTCGCGCAAATTTTCCGGGAATCCGTCGGAAAGGCCCTGCGCCCATTCATAAAAATTCCAGTATCCCGGTCCCAGCATCGGTCCCTGCAGGTCGCGGCCTCTTGCGCTGCGCCAGAACGTCCGGAGAATGGTTTCTGCGCACGGCCACATTTCTCCGGCAAACGTGAGATCGCCCGAATACAAGACATATTCATACAGCTCCAGAATCCAGATCAGCGAGAAGGAGGGAATGACGCAGGGAACCCGGGCCGGCGCGCATAACTCCAGTAAGCCGTCCGGGCGAAGGCCCAGGCAGAGCAGACGGATGCTTTCCCGCGGCAGCGCGTATTCTCCGAACGCATAATATCCGCATAAGATCTGATTGCGGGAATCCATGGAATACAGCGCCTGCTCTCTCCACGGACAGTCCTCGTAATGCTCATGCGCACTGAGTCGCAGCGTTCTCAGGCAGACTTCATATATTTTATTATGGAGCGAATCGGAGCAGGAAAATTTTCCCGCCTCGCGGAAGGGATATTCGCACGGCCTGATGCCGGCGTAATAAAGCGTAAAACGAAACGCCTCGATGTACAGCGCGATATATCTGCACCCGAAGCGCTTGTTGAAATGCGTGTATTTGTTTCGGCCCTTTCGACAGGTATATTTTGCGGCGAAGCATCTTCCGCCGACGCTGGTACGAACGCGCAAATCGTCCAGATGCTCTCCGTATCCGATATTTACGACCGTACCGGCGGCAGCCTCCAGATCCAGCTCGAAGCAGCCGGACTCCTCGGCCCCGAGATCGATTACGATATAGATTCCGTTCTCGCCCGCATGAACCGGAGAAAGAGAATCCGCAGCGCAGCGCAGAGGATGTCCCTCCGCAAGAACATAGGGCGCCACGCAATTTTGTTCGGAAATTTCCGAAAGGCTTGCGGCGGACAGAAATGCGCGCTGCATTTTAACCGCCGTCGTCTGTTCCCGATACGCAGGATGAAGCATAAAAAAGCCCTGCGCCACGACGGATGCCGGCGCACGGCCGCCGATGCGCAGCTTCGGCACAGGACGAGGATACAGCTTGGCCGGCCCGTTGACGGGAACGGAGGCGAGCCATTCGTTTTTCCCGTCCTCCGCCGCGTTGTATTCAAAGGAATACCCCAGCTGGCCGCTGACAAGCTCCATCGGACCGTTCCGGAATCCTGAGGCAACTCGGGAACGTGTCTGCGTACCGCTGACCGCAAGTGTCTGACCGCCGCTTGTGACGTCAAAAATAACGCCTGCAGGGCCTTTTCTGTAGGTTGAGGTATCCGTGCCCTGATAATAGGCAAGAATCAGCAGCTCGTTTGTGCCCTCCGTAACGAACGCGGTGATATCGATTTCATCAAAAACCTTAAATTCTGGATAATCGGCATATTGGCCGAAATCCGCGAACTGTCCGTTTACCCAAAGCGCGTATTGACTGTCCGCACTGATATGTACCAATACAGGAATTCCTGCTTCTGCGACGATAAATTTTTCCGAAAACTGGCAATAACAATTTTCCTGAAATGGGAAATCCTTTACCCAGATCCATCTGCTGCCTTCCGAAAGCTGCATGCAATTTCCTCCCCGAATATGCTATTTCACTGCCGTTTCCAAAAAACGGCCGATCGCGCTGAGCGCTTTTTTGATATGATCGATCGAGTACGCATAGGAAACCCTTACGAAGCCCTCGCCGCTTTGACCGAACGCACAGCCCGGCACAATGGCGACCTTTTCTTTGCGGAGCAGCTCGTCACAGAAGCGTTCGGAGGACAGGCCCGTGCTTTGAATGGACGGAAAACAGTAAAATGCTCCGAGCGGCTCGAAACAGGTCAGCCCCAGCTTATTAAAGCCGTTTACAATGAATTTTCTCCTGTAATCGTATTCCTGACGCATTGCGCTTACGTCGTCATCTCCGTTCCGCAGCGCTTCAATTGCGGCGAACTGGCTTGTCGTGGGGGCGCACATGATTGCATATTGATGGAGCTTTGTCATATTTGCTATGACCTCCGGCTCGGCGCACGCGTAACCAAGACGCCAGCCCGTCATAGAATACGTTTTGGAAAAGCCGTTTACAAGAATCGTACGTTCCTTCATTCCGGGCAGCTCTGCGATGGAAGTATGGCGTGTGCCAGTATATGTCAGCTCGCTGTAAATTTCATCAGAAAGGACCATGATGTCGGTCCCCCACAGAACTGCGGCCAGGGCTTCCAGCTCTTGGCGTTCTAAAACTGAGCCGGTCGGATTATTCGGAAAGGGCAATACCAGCAGCTTCGTTCTGGCTGTTATCGCATTTTTCAAAAGCTCTGGCGTCAGCTTGAATTGATCCTCCGCGCGCATGTCGATTGTTACCACTTTTGCCCCGCAGAGAGCGGCCAGGGGGCCGTAGCATACGAAGCTTGGGAGCGGTACGATAACTTCGTCGCCCGGACGAATAAAGGTGCGCATGGCAAGGTCGATTGCTTCGCTGCCTCCGACGGTAACCAAAATTTCCCTGTCCGGATGATAGGCAAGCTGGAAACGACGTTTCAAATATGCCGAGATTTCCGCGCGGAGCTCGGCCATACCCGCGTTTGCAGTATATTTTGTTCTGCTTTTCTCCAATGTCTGGATAGCGGCATTTCGCACGTGCCAGGGCGTCGGAAAATCCGGCTCCCCTATACCCAGCGAGATGACGTCGTCCATCGTAGCCGCAATATCAAACAGCTTTCGGATTCCGGACGGCGGCAGCTCAGTAAGCGTCTGGTTAAACAGCTGGCTGAAATTCAAACCATCATCACCAATCTTTCGTCTTCCTGCGGCTTTTCAAATAATACGCCGTCTTGCTTATATTTTTTCAGTACGAAATGCGTTGCCGTGCTGATGACGGTATCCATGGGGGAAAGCTGCTCCGCAACGAAAAGCGCAACCTCATTCAGCGTTTTCCCCTCTATGATCAGCGCAAGATCGTAAGCTCCCGACATCAGATAGACTGTTTTGACCTGCTCGTACTGGTAGAATCTTTCTGCAATCTGATCGAAGCCTTTTCCGAACTGCGGCGTGACTTTCACCTCAATAAACGCCGTGACAAATTCTCTGGAGGTCTTCTGCCAGTCCACAAGGAGTTTGCTGCCGATGATAATTCCGTCTTTCTTGAACTGCTCAATGGCAGCGGAAATTTCCTCTTCGCTTTTGTCGAGCATAACGGCTAAATCGCTGACGGTGAGCGTACTGTTTTTTTCCAGCAATTCCAGTATTCTGTGCATTCAAATCGTCCTCCCGGTTAAGTTTGCAATTGCTTTTATTATATTACCAAAGTATAATATTGAAAAGCATTTTTTTATGTAAGGAGATGATTCTGTGAAAATCATACAGATGCATAACAGCACTCCAAGTCAGATGATGGGATTTCTTCTGGTTACGGACGGCGGAAAGCTCATCGCAGTGGACGGCGGCACGGAGGGCGATGCGCCCGAGTTTAAACGGCTTGTGCGCGAACACGGAGGACATATTGATTTCTGGTTCCTGACGCATCCGCATCATGACCATCACGATGTTTTTGTTACGCTTTCCGAGCATCCCGAAGCGGATATCACGGCAGACCTTGTGTGCTACAGCCCTGCGCCGGCGGATTTTATGGTTCTTGACAAGGATCAGACGATCAATGACATCATCCGCTTTCGCTCGGCGCTTCAGATCACGCCGTATCCGGTTCATATCCTGAAAGCGGGGGAATCCTTTGAAACGGACAACGTCAGAATTGATGTGCTGCGCGTCGTGAACGAATCGCTGAAAGAAGATTTTATCAATAATCTTTCCATCGTGTTTCGGATTACGGAACATCTGCCGGGAGAAAAAACTTTTAAAATGATTTTCCTGGGTGATCTTGGCAGACAGGGAGGAGAAGAGCTGCTTGCTTCGTATGCGGAGGATCGTTCTGCGCTGAAGGCGGATGCGGTACAAATGGCGCACCACGGACAAAACGGCGTAGAGCTTCCGGTGTATGAGGCGATCGCGCCGCGTTATGCATTCTGGCCGACACCGGACTGGCTCTGGACGAATACGCCTCACGGCTGGAGGGCCGGAAGCGGTCCCTGGAAAACGCTGGAGGTCCGCGCATGGATGGAACGGCTGGGTGCGGAGCCGATCACGAGCATGCAGGAGCATGCGATCTTTGATACCAATCGTTAAGAACGCCGCTTTTTACTGGCGGGGGGGAATCTTTCGGATTCCTCCCCGTTTTTTTCATTTGGCGGGAATTGTAAATTTTGTAGTATCGACTTTTTCCAGTTTCAGTAAATAGAGCTTTTTGTCGATCCCGCCCGCATAGCCTGTCAGGCTTCCGCCGCTTCCCACAACCCTGTGGCACGGGATCAGGATTGAAATCGGATTATGGGCGACCGCGCCGCCTACCGCCTGTGCGGACATGGATTCCATCTGGTTCTGCCCGGCAATCTGACGCGCGATATCTCCGTAGGTTGTAACCTCACCGTACGGAATCTGCTTCAGGATTTCCCACACGGAAAGACGGAACGCGGAACCCTCTGGGCACAGAGGCGGCGTAAAATCCGGGATTTTTCCCTGAAAATAGAGATCGAGCCATTTCTTTGTCAACCGAAACACAGGCAGCTCCTTTTCTGCCCTTTCCGGCGCGAGCGCAGCGGGGTAATATTTTTGCCCGTTAAACCACAGGCCGGTCAGAGCCTCTTCGGTTCCCGCTAAGGTTATGCCGCCAAGCGGCGAACAATAAGTATCGGTATACTGCATTCTTTTCACACTCCTGTGCTTCCGCGGCAGACGCCGGCCTCTCTGAAAACGATTCTTTTGGAAAAATATAAAAGACGGAACCGCATATTTCTGCAGTTCCGTCTGGTGACTCATAGGGGAATCGAACCCCTGTTTCCGCCGTGAGAGGGCGGTGTCTTAGCCGCTTGACCAATGAGCCGTAATTTCGTTACTAGGATACAACAGATCCGGCATCCTGTCAATAAAAATTTTCAGGAGCCGCCTATAAAAGGGAGAAGAGCCGCGCTCTGCGCAGATCCGTCAGAAAATGAATCCGTATGGCAATAACGGAAGATCGCAATCGTAATTTGCATATAGAAAGGAAAGCAGCTCCGCTGCGGTAAGCAGTTTCCCTTTTTTGGGGATTTTTTCCCAATATTCACTTTCCCATCGATCCATATATTCAGCAATATAATGATCTATCCTTAATGTTATATTTTTGATATTTGAATTGCAACGAACGGACATATAATTCAGGGCACAAAATGGATCGATCAATACATCCCTTCGATAAACTTCTCCGCATGCTGCGCGCAGACACAGCAGCGCCTCTTTTTTTAATTTGGCAATCCTGCGGCGGCACAGACATTCCGTTTCCGAAATAAAAGAAATATCTTCATAACAAAGCATCACCAGAACATTCGCATGCTCTGCGCCAAGAAATGGAATAATCTTCATAAATAATTCCCTCTTTTCAATTAATAAATAAAAAAATACCTATAGGGTTATGAAAATAAATAATAATATTACCTAAAGGTAATGTCAAGATTGTTAAAATTAATTTTAAGGAGGGGATATAATATGTATGACATGGGAAAGGTAATAAAAGAACAGAGAATGCTTCGAAAAATGACGCAGGAGCAGGTCGCCTACGCCCTGAACGTATCTGCTGTGACGGTCGGACGGTGGGAAAACAACTATAAGACGCCTTCTCTGGAGCATATGGTCGGCTTAGCCGTTTTGTTCGGCGTATCGCTGAATACGATTGCCGGACTGCGGGAGGAAGCCGTTCTCTCGATCGACCGGCTGTCAGAATCGCAGCGGCAGCTGATGATCGACATCGCACATGAGCTTTCAAATCCGGAGAAAAGCAAAGGACTCAGTCGCGCAAAGAAAGATATCATTTGCAGACTTCTCGACGAATTCTTGAAAGGAGAATAAAAATGTTTGACTTTGGAGAAAGGCTGAAAGGCCTGCGCAAGGAGAAGGGGTATTCGCAAAAAAAACTTGCAGCCAAATTAAATGTATCACAGAATACCGTTTTACGATGGGAGAATAATTATAAATCCCCTACGCTTCATAATTTAATCGAGCTTTCCGTGCTGTTGGAAACCTCTCTGGATTATCTGGCAGGAATCGAAACGAAGAGACCGGTTATTACGGAGCGTCTGACTCAGGAGCAGATTACGATTCTGAATATGCTGGCGCTGGAGTTTCAGTTCCGCAGAAAAGGATCGGGCCTTACACAGCGTCAAATGAATGTGCTGAACGAGCTGATCATTGCTTTTACAAAATGATTTGCTTGCGAAAACGGACGCATTGTGGCATAATACATAAAGTGCATATTTTACTGTGTACAAAGGATAAAATGCCGTTATGCGGCAGAGGAACGCGGTTATGGGCACACAATACAGAGCGGCAGAGAAGAGCGGGGACCGCGCGTCGGCCCGCCGTCCGTCCCGGAACCGAGAGGCCGGGCAGAGTCAAAACGCACATCAGAGGAGAGGAAAGAAGAAATTTTCCGTGAGGAAGAGGATTCTTCTGATTGTTTTTGCGGCGGTTGCAATTACCGTCATTCTTTTGCTGTCTCCCATTTTCAGCATTTCAGAGATTCGGATCAGCGCCGTTTCCTTATATTCGAGCGAGGAGCTTCTGTCCTCTTTCGACGGCCTGAAAGGAAAAAATGGCTTTCTTTCTCTTCTTCAGAGCACGTCCTTTTCTGATTTGGACGATCTTTTCCGATTGCGCTTTGGCAGTAAAGAAGAAAGCCTGCTGTTCGACTATCCGCTTATAAAAAATATTGTCGTTCGATATGATTTGCCTGATACAATCGTAGTAGAAATTGAGGAGCGGACTCCCGTTATGGTAACCGAATCCGACGGCATGTATCTGCATATCGATTCTGAAGGGTATCTGCTCGGTACCTATACACAGGCAGATCAGCTGGATATGCCCGTGATCCGGGGAATCCGTATCTCGGACTATAAGATCGGAACCTCGGTTGCGGGAGGGAAAGACCGCGCTACGGATGATGCAATTAAAATTTGCAGCACGATGAAACAACTTTCGATGCTTTCCTATATTGATATTATTGACGTTTCGGATTATAATGAGATCTGGATGTACTGTGCGCCTTCCTTATCCATAAAATTCGGCAGCGCAGACGATATCGGCAGAAAACTTTCCTATATTAAAGGGATAATCGACAGCGGATATGACGGGAATTCGAACGGAACACTGGACCTGTCTGCGGGAGGAAATCCGGTGTTTAAAAACAACGAATCGGCGCAGGAGGCTCCAGAAACGCCGCAGGCTCCGGAAACCGCGCAGTGAAGGGAAGGAACAAATATGATTCCGATTTTGGGACTGATCATAGGGTTGATCGCGGGAATATTCCTGCCGGGCGAAATCCCGGCGGAATATTCCACATATGTCGCGGTCGGGATTCTTGCTATGATAGACAGCGTGCTGGGTGGAGGAGTCGCCTCGCTCCAGGGGCGCTTTGATTTGAAAATATTTATATCCGGCTTTATCGGCAATGCCTTTTTGGCCGTGATTCTTGCTTTTATCGGCGACAAAATGGGGATTCCTCTTTATATGGCGGCGATCTTTGCGTTCGGGACGAGGCTGTTTGAGAATTTTGCAACGATCAGAAGGCTGCTGATCAGCAAATATTCCAAAAAGAAAGACTTACATTGATTTTACAAAAGACAATATTACTAGGAAGAAGGCAGGTATGAACAATGGTCAAATATGTAGCGGCGCTTGATATCGGAACGACCGGACTCCGGATGCTTGTAGGAAAAATTACAGATTCCGGAAGCACGCATATTATCGCAAAATCGACGGTTGTCTGCAGAGGCGTCAGAAAATTTCAAATAGAGGATGAACAGGAGCTGACGGCGGGTGTCCGGAAGCTTCTGAAGAAAATAGAGGAACAGACAGACATTATCGTAAAATCAGCTTATGTCAGCATACAGGGGGCTTATGTCGGATATGTAAGGAATACGGCCGTGATCGACACGGAGGACGGGAGCGTAACGGCGGGAATTATCGCCGACCTTCTGGACAAGACGTCGGATATCGAGTTGTATGAAGACGAGCATCTGATCGATGTCATTCCGATCAAATATATCATAGACGATACAACGGCGACAACGGATCCGTACGGAGCGGAGGCGGAATCGCTGCGCGTGGAAGCCGATGTCGTAACGGCAAGCGAAGACGCGGTAAATCGGATTACGGGATGTCTGAACGCCGCCGGCCTGGAGGTCGACGGGTTTATTCCGTTCTCCGCGGCCATGATGGGACTGCTTCCGGATTATGAGCAGGAGAGCGGCAGCACGCTGCTGATCGATGTCGGAGGAAGCGTTACCGAATTTTCTGTGTATTTCAAAAATTACCCGTTTTTTTCATCTTCCGTTCCCGTCGGCGGCGACCATATTACGAATGACGTCGCGGCGGTACTGAAAATCAGCCCCGAGGAAGCGGAAACCATTAAACGTGATTACGCGATTGCGACAGCCGAGCTTGTCACAAATAATGTGGACGTTGCCGTGTTCGATCTGGAGAAGGGCATGCAGCAGCTCGTCAAAATCCGAAATATTGTGGAAATCATGGAGGCGAGAATTGTTGGACTGCTCAACATCATTGCGGACAGACTGGAGAAAGAGGACATCTGCCCGGAGAAAATCGACCGGATTATTTTCAGCGGCGACGGCCTTGCTTCCTTCAACGGACTGGATATCCTGTGCAGGGAGATTTTCAACGCCCCGTATCTGTCCGTCGATTTTTCTAGAGTCACGGGCATGAAGGGCTGCTACACCTATGCAAGCGGAATGGTTATGTATATCTCCGGTCTGCTGCCTTTGGGAAGAATGGATTCCCGCATCGAAAAAAAGTCCTTTTTATCGGAGCCTCAGCCAGAACAGGGCAGCGGCATCCTTTCCGGAGCAAAAGAAAAGGTCCGGGGCTGGATTGCGAGATTCCGAGAGTAAAAGGCGTGCAAAATGCTGTAAAATGAAAGAAATATTGGAATTCACGGAGTTTTTTTTAAAATATGCTATTGCATAACAAACTCCGATGATGTATAGTAATATGGATAGAAAATATCTTGAATTTTAGGGAACGAAGCAGACAGAAGATGAAATTTAAGGAGGGCTTAACTTGAGTATCGAATATGACAGTGAAGCGGGCAAGGATGCCAAGATTATCGTAATCGGGATCGGCGGCGGCGGAAACAACGCTGTTGACAGAATGATAGAGTCGGGAATGACGACCGTGGATTTTATCGCGATGAACACGGACAAGCACGTTCTTTTAAAATCAAAAGCGGGAACGAAAATACAGCTTGGAGAGAAACTGACAAGAGGTCTGGGCGCGGGTGCAAATCCGGAGATCGGAGAGAAGGCGGCGGCGGAAAACCGCGATGAGATTACGAATCTTCTGAACGGAGTCGATATGGTCTTTATCACGGCGGGTATGGGCGGCGGAACCGGAACCGGCGCGGCGCCGGTCGTGGCCGAAATCGCAAAGAGCCTGGGGATTCTGACCGTGGCGGTCGTCACGAAGCCGTTTGCTTTCGAGGGCAGGCGCAAAATGATGGCGGCGCTTAAGGGGATCGAGAAGCTGGAAGAAAACGTAGATTCGCTGGTAATCATTCCGAACGACAACATCATGAAGATTGTGGATGAAAAGGTAACCATCCAGAACGCCTTCAAGCTCGTAGACGAAGTTCTCAGCAATTCCGTACAGGGAATCTGTGATATCATTACGGATGTTGCCGACGTAAACGTAGATTTTGCCGACGTGAAGACGACGATGTCCAACAAGGGAATTGTGCACATGGGCGTTGGACGTGCCTCCGGCAAGAACCGCGCGGAAGAGGCTCTGAAAATGGCCATTGAAAATCCGCTGCTGGAAACGAGCATTCGCGGCGCAAAGTCCGTCCTTGTATATTACTGCGGAGACAATATCAACATGATGGAGCTGACGCTTGTTAATAATGAGGTCCATGAAGAAGTCGATGCGGATGCGCAGATCATTTTCGGCGCAATGGAAGCAAAAGACGACATGAATGATGAAATGAAGATTACGGTCATCGCTGCGGGCTTTGACGATCAGGAAATCGGAGATGCGATGGATCTCGATACAAAAGCGACGCTTACCGCTGCGGCGTCCGTTGAGGAATCGGAACCGTCGAGAAGAAGAAGAGCAAGAATCGATGACGATTTCGATGTTCCTACCTTCCTTCAGAACAGAAAATAATTGAATCAGGATTGTACGGCGGCTTGCGCGACACGGCGCGGGCCGCTTTTTTATGTCTTGAACAGATAACGCAGTACTCGTTCTTCGATTTCTACGATGATAACGTCATCACCGATTTTACGTATTTTTTCAAACGGTATGATGAGCTCGGCGTCTTTGGCTGCGCAGCCAAACAGCTTTCCCGTCCCGGCGACCATAATCGCCTCAAGGCGCCCTGTTTCGAAATTGACATCGGCGTCGCATACGTAGCCAAGCCTCCGGCCATCTGATAAATTAACCACCTCATTATTACGAAATAAACTCATTCGTCCCATAGAAACACCGGCACGCCCGAAACAACAACGCTTTATTTTATTATACGCGGAGGCGGGCCCGGCCTATCACTAAAATAAAACTAAATTTTTTATAAACCAAAACAGTCATATTTCGACCTTCCGATAACATATAATTTATAAACATAAACTGATGTGGGAGGTCTGTTCGTGAACGATGTCTATCTTGATGTTCTCATATTTGAAAATATGATCATGAATTACGTCATTTTACATATTACTTCTCTGACGGCCTCCCGCTGCTCCCGATGGTATCGCCTCCTGGCCGGCGCTGCGATCGGTACGCTGTATGCAATCCTTTCGCTGTGGCTCAGCGCGTTTTTGCATGCGCTTCTGGGAAAGATTCTGCTTTCTGCCCTGATGGTGCTTGTCGCGTACTTTCCTAAAAAATTTAAGGATTTCCTGCGCCTGTCCGCCATTTTCTATGGGGTGACGTTTTTATTTGCAGGGATCTCTTTTGGAATTCTTCTGACGGGAAAAGTAAAATCTGCCAGCAACATTCTTGCAACGGTATGCGTCGGCTATCTGCTGGTGCTTGTCATTGCCCGATGCATCCAAAAGCATCGGCATGCGGAACAGTCTGCAGCCCAGGTATTCATACAATTCGAACGGACCGCGGACAACGGCGTTTGGCTTCCTGCAATGATCGATACGGGAAACTCGCTTCGTGACCCTTTTACCGGGACCTCCGTAATTGTTGCGGAGCTGGAAGCGCTTGCGGCGCTGCTGCCCAAGGAGGTTTCCGAATCCATTCGGGAAAACGGTACGGGAGATATACTGAACAGCGCTTCGGTGGTCTGTACGGCGAAGGGCTGGGAACGGCGCTTTCGGCTGATTCCGTATCATTCCGTGGGCCATGAAAACGGGATTTTGCCCGGCTTTAAGGCGGATGTCGTACGCGTCAGTGAGGACGGAGGGGAAGGCGCCGAGCTGAACGACGTTGTAGTATGCCTTTATGAAAAGGCGCTTTCGGAGGATGAACAATACAGGGCGCTTCTGGCCCCTGATATGATAGCATGATCAAAATGGGAGGAATGGTTTTATGAGTTTTTCAAATTTTACATTGTTTTTGCGCCTGAAATGGCTGAAGCTCGTTCGCAGGCTGGGCTTAGGCTGCACGGGCAGCGTATTTTATATCGGGGGACCGGAAACGCTCCCGCCGCCGCTGTCCGCTGAAGAGGAAAATTATCTGATGAAGCATTTTGACGATTGTACGCTTGATGTACGCTCTATCCTGATCGAGCACAATCTCAGGCTCGTGGTATATATTGCAAAAAAATTTGAAAATACCAATATTAATGTGGAAGACCTGATTTCAATCGGTACGATCGGGCTGATCAAGTCGATCAATACGTTTGTCCCGAACAAGAATATTAAGCTGGCAACGTATGCTTCCCGCTGCATTGAAAATGAAATTCTGATGTATTTGAGAAAAAGCAACCGCCAGAAGGCCGAAGTGTCGATCGACGAGCCGCTGAAGGCCGATTGGGATGGCAATGAGCTCCTTCTGTCCGATGTGCTCAGCAGCGAGGACGATCTCGTATCGCGTGATATCGAGGACGAATCGGACATGGAGACGCTTTATGCGGCCTTAAGCAAGCTGTCTCCGCGGGAACGGAAAATCATGGATCTTCGCTTCGGCTTTTCCGGCGGAGAGGAGCTTACGCAGAAAGAGGTCGCCGACATGCTCGGAATTTCACAATCCTATATTTCCAGATTGGAGAAACGCATCATCGGCAGACTGCGGAAGGAGCTCGTGAAAAGCGGAATGTAAAGCTTATACATATTTCCTGAGATGTTTTAAGGCATTTTTTTCCAGGCGCGAAATCTGCGCCTGGCTGATGCCGATTTCGTCTGCGATTTCCGTTTGTGTCCGTCCCTCGAAGAAGCGCAGATTGATGATCATCTGCTCTCGGTCGGAGAGCTTTTTCATCGCTTCGTTAATTGTGATCGTTTGTTCCCAGGCGCTGTCCGTGTTCTGCTCGTCGCGGATCTGATCCATGACGCAAACGGTGTCCGTTCCGTCCTGAAAAATCGGTTCGAACATGGATACCGTATCCTGAATGGAATCGATTGCCATGACGAGTTCTTCGCATTCCACGTCAAGCTCTTTTGCAATTTCACTGACGGAGGGCTCTCTGTTATTTTCGTTAAAAAGCCGCTCGCGCACCTGTATGGCTTTGTAGGCCAGGTCCCGCAGCGACCGGCTTACGCGGATCGCGTTGTTATCTCTGAGATAGCGGCGGATTTCACCGATTATCATGGGCACGGCATAGGTGGAAAACTGCACCTCCTGTGTGACGTCGAAGTTATCGATTGCCTTGATCAGGCCGATACAGCCGACCTGAAACAAATCGTCCACCATTTCCCCCCGGTTGTTGAAACGCTGAATTACGCTGAGCACCAGCCGAAGATTTCCTCGTATGAATTCTTCCCGCGCTTTTTCGTCTCCCTTCAGAATCCTGTCAAACAGAGCTTTTTTCTCGTCGGCCGACAATACCGGAAGCTTACTTGTATTTACCCCGCAGATTTCAACTTTGTTCATCAACATAATCCTACCTCCGAATGAGAACTGTCATTCACTGTATTAGTCTTTATATTGAGTATTGCCGCGCCGATTGTTTTTAAACTTGAAAAAAATACCATACGGCACACGATTCGATATTTCTAATATTTGCCTTTTTGCCGGCGATATGATAGAATACCTTTACTTTTTACGAAAGGCAGTATATTTGGATATGTTCCGTAAGACAGGCTTTAGATATGCCGTGATTTTTATCGTATTGTTGTCGCTTTTTATTTTGCCGTACGGTTATTTCAGCCGGCCTCCGGCCGCCGCGGAGGTTAGAACGGAGCATCCCGCGGAAAATCTGATCCCTTCCGCGAAGCTTCGCTTGTCCTCCGGAGCAGATCCGGGTCCCGCTGCGGACGGCCAGATTTCCACTGTGCTGTCCTTCGAAGCAGGGGATACGATTCGAATTGAAACGGAGCATCCGGCGGAAGCGCTTTACGTCATCTGGGACGATCTTCCCGGACCATGGACGCTGACGGAGGGCGGCCGGCGGCTTCCTTGCGGCCGGAACGCCGTGCTTCATGAGTATATCCCGCTAAGCGGAACGCAGAACGAGTTTTTCCTGGAGCTGCCGCCGGGCTCTGCCGTCTGCGAAATCGCTCTTTATACGGAAGGGCGGCTGCCTGATTCCGTTCAGATCTGGGAACCGTCGTGCGCTCAGGCGGATCTTCTTCTTTTTCCCACACATGGGGATGACGAGCATCTCTTTTTCGGCGGAATCATGCCGTATTATGCCGGCGAATTAGGCCTCAAGGTTCAGGTTGCGTATTTAACGAATCACAAATATACCGAAAAACACCGCGTTCATGAAATTCTCGACGGTCTGTGGACCGTCGGGATACGCGCGTATCCGGTATTTTCGGAATTTCCGGATGTTTACGCGGGCAGTCTGGAGGAGGCTGAGCGGATTTATGAGAAAGAGGCGGTTGCCGCCTGGCAGGTGGAAACGATCCGGCGCTTTCGCCCGTCCGTGATCGTCGGACACGACTTTGACGGAGAGTATGGCCACGGGGCGCACATGCTGAATGCGCGGATGCTTGCAGAGGCCGTGCCGGCTGCGGCGGACGCCGCGCAATTTCCAGAATCTGCTGCGGAATACGGAGCCTGGAATACGCCGAAATTATATATTCATTTGTATGAGGAAAATACGCTGTATATGGACTGGGAAAATCTGAAGCTGTCCTCCTTCGGAGGAAGGACAGCGCTTGAGATGGCGCGCGAGGGGTATCGCTGCCATCTTTCCCAGCAGCACTGGTCTTTTGCCGTCCGGACGGACGGGTATGGCGACTGCCGCTGTTTTGGACTGTACCGGAGTACGGTCGGCGCCGACGTACGGAAAGACGATTTATTTGAAAACATCCGGCTCGAGCCGGCGCAGACACCGGAACCGACGCTGGAACCCACGGCAGAGCCGACGGCTGTGCCAACTGCTGCGGCGTCTCCCTGTCCGGAATTTTCGTCCGCGGAACAGGAATCGACGCCGTCCGCGCGTACCTCTGCCGTAAATGCGGCTGCAGAAACACGCGGCTCGACGAATCCGCAGCGACTGTCCGGAGCCGCTGCTCCAGGTGCTTTGTGTCTTTCCGGAGCGCTTTGCACCGTCCGCGCCGTAAGGCGTACCAAGAGGAGATAAGCGTTTCCCGGATATCTGTCCGGAGCAATTGAGGAAGGAGTAAAAAATGGAATCGAAAACAAGAGAAAAATTTTTAAAAATTTTTCGACGGGTTCTGGTCTGCATCGGAACGCTGCTGCTTTATGTTCTTGTCATTACATATCTTTGCGGCGCTTTATGCTGCTACGGCCCATCCGAAAAAGCGCGCGATCTTTTTGTAAATTCCATGCTGGAAACGAGCGCCGCCAAATTTGTGCCGTATCTTTATTTCAGCAGGAGCCGCGTCCAGGAAATTACCGGAAAGAACCGCGTGATACGTACGGAGGAAATTACGGATCCAGAGCTGATTGAATTTGTACGGCCAACGGAAGCTCCGAAGCCTTCCCCCGCGGCTTCGAGACCGCCTGCCCCGACAGGCAGCATGACGGCGGAGGTCTCTCCGGTCCCGACGCCGTCACCAAGCCCTACGCCTGCGGAGGAACGCGCTTACGGCGCCTTTAAGCTTTCTGAAGAGGACGGCATTGAGCTATATGAAATCAAAACGCAATTGTACAATGGAAATTTGATGATTATCCATGATCCGTCGCGCGTTACGATCGGCATGAGCCATGATGAATACAGCTACGATAAGCCGGGCCGCACGCTTCCCGAAATCGTACAGCGATATAATGCTGTAGCAGCGGTTAACGGGGGAGGCTTTGAAGACGACGGCGGTATGGGAACGGGAAGCGCGCCGTACGGGCTGGTGATTTCGAACGGCAAAATGAAATGGGGAGTGCCCGAATACAAATATGAGCTCGTCGGTTTTACAGAAAATAATGTGCTGGTTGTCGGTTATATGACCGGCAGCAGGGCGCTGGAAATGGGGATCCGCGACGCGCTTTGCTACGGGCCGACCTTAATTGTAAATGGAGAAAAGGTTGAAATGAGCGGCTACGGAAGCGGCGTCAATCCGAGAACGGCAATCGGTCAGCGCAAGGACGGCGCCATTTTGCTGCTCGTTATCAACGGAAGACAGCTTTCTTCCCTCGGAGCGACTTACAGCGACCTGGCGTCGATTCTCTGGGATTTCGGCGCGGTGAACGCAGCCAACCTTGACGGAGGAACCTCTACAGGAATGTTACTATAAAGGAGAAATTGTGAATCAAATTTTACGACTGCGCAAGCTCCCTACGGCGGTCATTGTCATGGAGAATCCGGAAGGGAGGGCTTCCGATGGATAAAAAACGGCGCAGAGATCCGTTCTGGTTTGTTTATCGGATCGTGCTTTCCGTATTGCTTGTATGCGGCGCCTGCTTTCTGATTTGGCTGGGTATGACGCTAAAGGAATATCAAGAGACGGAGACACTTCGCGAATCGCTGCAGGTTTCCGCCGTTTCGGAGCATCCTTTTAAGACCTCTGCACCGCCGTCTCCATCCCCAACCCCGCGGCCGACGCCGACCGAATCTCCTCCGACGCCGACACCGACGCCGACCGCCTCTCCAACGCCGTCTCCGACGGAGGATCCCCTTTTTGCGCAGACGGAGGGGCATGTCCGGATGGTTTCAGAAGAAATTGCCGCATTCGTTTCAGGGAAAAAAGATTTTCATGAGATTGCGCATTTTTTTGCGGACGGTACGGCCACAAAGAAAACGCTGAGCAATTTTGTAAACGAATATTATATTCATCTGACCTCTTACGAGCTCAGCCAGTGGCAGATTACGGATTGGAAACGGGAAGGCGATGAAGCTCTGTCCTGCCGCGTGCAGTTCCTGCTTACTGCGTACTGGGAGGAAACCGTTTCCGGGACGGATCAGATGGACTACCAGATGACGCTGAGGAAAATCGACGGCGAATGGCTGATTTATGAATTAAAGCTGTAAAGAAAAAGCAAACGGCGCATTCTCCCTTTGCGCCGTTTGCCTGCTTGCCTGCGTCACCACCGTCACGGAAGAACGCTGCTGCTGGAATCGCAGTATATGCAGCGGTATATGCGATGCTCGCGGTCGGTCAGGCGGAAAACCTGATCCAGCTCCTGCTCCGTAGATGTGATGCAGCGCGGATTTTTACATTTTACAATATTGACGATGCGCTCGGGCAGAGACAGATGCTTCTTGGCAACTTTTTCGCCGCTCCGGATAATATTGACCGTGATGCTTTCGTCAAAATAGCCAAGCACGTCCAGATTGATATCGATCAGAGAGTCGATTTTAATGATATCCTTACGCCCCATTTTCTGGCTCTTTACATTTTTTATGATCGCCACGCAGCAATCCAGCTCGTCGAGCCTCAGGTAACGGTACAGAACCATCGCGTTCCCGGCTCTGATATGATCCAGCACGATGCCGTTTTCAATTTTATCGATTACCATATATAACCCCTCCTGACATTACGGCAAAAGGCCGAGCAGCATCATAATGAGCGCCATGCGCATATATTTTCCGTTCTCTACCTGCTTGAAGTAACAAGCGCGCGGATCCTTGTCGATGCTGCGCGAAATTTCGTTTACGCGGGGCAGGGGATGCAGGATGCAAAGATCCTTTTTCGCGGCGGCAAGCTTGTCGGGCGTGAGAATGTAGCAGTCGCGCAGGCGGATGTAGTCCGCCTCGTTGAAAAAGCGTTCTCCCTGCACTCTTGTCATATAGAGAATATCCAGCTCCGGCAGCACGCTTTCCATGGTACGCGTTTCCTCGTATGGCATATGATTTTTTTCGACGATATCCGTTTTGATATAGTGAGGGATTTTCAATTCTTCCGGTGAAATAAAAACAAGGCGGATCCCGGTATAACGGGACAGGGCGCTGACGAGAGAATGCACGGTGCGTCCGAACTTCAAATCTCCGCAGAAGCCTACAGTAATGTCGTTAAAGCGGCCTTTCTCGCGATGGATCGTCAGCAGATCGGCAAGCGTCTGCGTCGGATGGTTATGGCCGCCGTCTCCGGCATTAATGATCGGGACATCCGAAACGGCCGCCGCCGCGACCGGAGCGCCTTCTTTGGGATGACGCATGGCAATGATATCGGCGTAATAGCTTACGACTTTTACCGTATCGGAAACGGATTCGCCCTTCGCGGAGGAGCTGCTTGCGGCAGAAGAAAACCCGATCACCGAGCCGCCAAGCTCCAGCATCGCAGCCTCAAAGCTGAGCCTTGTGCGTGTGCTCGGCTCGAAAAACAAAGCGGCAAGCTTCTTCCTTTTGCAGACGTCCTGATATTGATCGGCATTCTGGATGATGTCCTCGGCGACAGTGATGAGGCGGCCGATTTCTTCTACAGAAAGATCCGTGATATCCAAAATGTGCTTCATATTACGGCCTCCCTTTGATCCAGCTTTCATCGGAGGGATTATCGCGGAATGCTATCAAACGCGGAATATCGTTCTCCGAAATATAACCTGTCGCCGCGGCAGCCTGTATCACCGTGTCGAAATCCGTCAGGCTGATATTCCGGAGCCGCGCTTCCGCAAGCCGCTCCAACCCCTTTTTCATGCCGTATGTAAAAATGCTGACTGCGCCGAGCACTTCTGCGCCCGCATCGCGAAGCGTCTCTGCGACTTCAATAACGCTGCCGCCCGTAGAAATCAGGTCCTCTACGATTACGACATTCTGGCCGGGGAGGAGGCGCCCTTCGATCCTGTTGTTTCTGCCGTGATCCTTTGCCCCGGAACGGACATATCCCATCGGCAGGTTCAGAATATGGCCGCAGATTGCCGCGTGCGCAATGCCTGCGGTGCTGGTTCCCATCAGAACCTCTACATCCGGATAATATTCTCGGATCAGCTCGCATAACCCATTTTCAATATCGCTGCGCACCTCGGGGGAGGTCAGCGTCAGCCGGTTGTCGCAATAGATCGGGCTCTTGATGCCGCTGGCCCAGATAAAAGGCTCGTCCGGCCTCAGAAAAACGGCCTTGATCGATAATAAATCGGCGGCAATTTGTTTTTTCCTATTTTCCATACTTTTCATTCTCCTTCCGGTTCGTCGGTTAGAAAGTCATTGACGCATCTGTCGTAGGCGGCAGCCGGATCGGCGGCAGCAGTAACAGGTCTTCCCACGACGATATAGTCCGAACCAAGCGTTCGCGCCTGCCTCGGTGTCGTGATCCGTTTCTGGTCGTCTGCTTCGGCTCCGCGGAAGCGGATCCCTGGAGTGACCGTCAGGAACGCGGCGCCCTTCTCTAAAAAATGTCTGTGCAGCATACCGCTTTCAAGAGGCGAGCATACGACGCCGTCGAGGGATGCGGCATACGCGTTTTCTGCGTATTTTAATATGGTATCGTTCATCGATGCTTGGATCAGAAGCTCGTCTCTGAGCATCTCATCATCCGTGGAGGTAAGCTGCGTTACCGCAATCAGCAGCGGAACGGCTCTGCCGGTGCGCGCTGCACCCTCCAGAAGCCCCTCGCGCGCGGCCTGCATCATTTTGATCCCTCCCGCCGCGTGGACGTTGCACATATGAACGCCAAGCCCGGCGAGATTTGCCATCGCCTTCCGAACCGTATTGGGGATATCGTGCAGCTTCAGATCCAGAAAGATTTTGCTGCCCTGCTCTGCAATCCGCCGTACCATCTGAGGACCGGCACTGTAGAAAAGCTCCATGCCGATTTTGATAAACGGCCTGCGGCTGCCAAGCTTATTTAAAAAGTTCAGCGTTTCTTCTTCCGATGAGAAGTCGCACGCAATGATTACGTCTTTCGCCATTTTTAAAGAGCACCTCCGATAATATCGCTTAAATTCTGTATATGATACCGGTCCATTACAGCCGGCAGATCCCGAATGATATTTCTGCAGACGTAAGGATCGATCAGATTTGCCGCCCCGATCTGCACGGCGGATGCGCCCGCTTCCATCATCTCAAGAACGCCCTCCGCGGACGAAATGCCGCCCATACCGATGACCGGGATCTTTACGGCGCTGCAGACCTGATATACCATTCTGAGGGCAATCGGGAAAATCGCGTCCCCAGAGAGTCCCCCAAATGTATTGGCCAGAATCGGACGTCTTTTTCCGGGATCGATCCGCATGCCCAGCAGCGTATTGATCAAGCTGAGGCCGTCGGCGCCGGCCGCTTCGCAGGCGAGCGCAATTTCCCGGATATCCGTTACATTGGGAGACAATTTGATGAAAACTGGTTTTGTAGTCGCTTTCTTTACGGCCGCCGTAACCGCCGCGGCCGATTTTGGATCGGTGCCGAAGCTCATCCCGCCGCCGTGGACATTCGGACAGCTGATGTTGACCTCCAGGATTCCAACGCAGTCCTGCGCGTCCAGACGCTGGGCGCAGTAGACGTATTCTTCCTCCGAAAAGCCGCTGATGTTTGCTATAACCTTTTTGTAAAAATATTTCTGCAGCTCCGGAAGCTCGTGTGCAATGACGTGTTCAATTCCCGGATTCTGCAGGCCGACGGAATTCAGCATTCCGGCCGGCGCTTCTGCGATCCGAGGCGTTTCGTTGCCGAAGCGAGGCTCCTTCGTCGTTCCTTTAAAAGAAAACGAACCGAGCATATTGATATCGTACAGCTCTGCAAATTCTTTTCCGTAGCCGAAGCAGCCGCTCGCGGGAATGATGGGATTATCCAGGCGGAGACCGCACAGCTCGACCGCGAGCCGTTCGTTGTAATAGTTACTTACCATACGATTTCCTCCCTGTACAGCACCGGGCCGTCCTTGCAGATCCGTTTGCTGCCGTATTTCGTCCGGCAGCTGCATCCCATGCACGCGCCGAAGCCGCAGCCCATGCGTTCTTCAAAGGAATATTGTCCGCCGCATTGGCTGCCGGAATAGACCGCCTTCAGCATCGGGAGCGGTCCGCATGTATAGAGATAGTCATAGGCGCCCCCGGTAAAAACGGGTGAATCCGTTACATACCCCTGCGTTACAATGGTGACTTCCGGAACGAGCGCTTTAAATTCCTGCTCCAGAAGGACCTCAGACGGTGCGTTGAAGCCCAGTAGAACCGCCGGCGTTTTTCCGGAGGCCCGCAATTCCTTAGCCAGCAAATACAGGGGAGGGCAGCCGATCCCGCCTCCGATCAGAAGCGGCCTTTCGCACCGGACTTCGGAATCAAACCCGTTTCCGAGATGCGTCAGTACGTCGAGCCTGCTGCCCGGAACGGCGGCGGAAAGAAGCTTCGTGCCTCTTCCCACGATTTTATACAGAATTGTGATAAAATCCTTTCCTGTATCGTAAACGGAGATCGGCCGCCGCAGAAAACAGCCGTCTATTTTAAGATTGACAAACTGCCCCGGCTTATGGCGATCTAAACCGTCTCCTTTCAGCGTCATTCGAAAAACGTCCGTAAGAATGGGCGTATTTTCCGTAATCGTTAGGTTATGCTGTTCCATCTGTCTTCCTTTCAAAAGTGCCGCGCTTATTCTGCGTCAATCGTGGAAACGCACATCGTAATTTCCTCCAGCACATCAAGCAGAATTTTTACCGTATCGAGCGCCGTGAACATTGTCACATTGTTTTCAACCGCGCAGCGCCGGATTTTATAGCCGTCCGTTTTCTGAGAAGCAATGTCGATATCACGCGTGCTGATGACGTAATTGACATGCCCCTGACGAATGGAATCCAGAATCTCCGTGCTGCCGGAGCTGAGCTTTTTCTTAATGCGCGTTTTGATTCCATTGCTGCGAAGAAAGTTTGCGGTGCCCTCCGTAGCCTCGATATTGAAGCCCAGCTGGTAGAACCGCCGGATCAGCGGAAGCGCTTCTTCCTTATCCTTATCTGCAATCGTAACAAAGATGGTACCATAATTCACGACATGCATCCCTGAGGCGAGGAGCGCTTTATACATTGCTCGCGTCAGCTTTTTATCGTACCCGATCGCCTCGCCGGTAGATTTCATTTCCGGAGAAAGATACGCGTCGAGATCGTCCAGCTTGGAAAAGGAGAAGGCAGGGACCTTTACATACCAGCGTTCCTTTTCTTTGGGATATACCGTATCATATCCCTGCTCCTTCAGGCTGCGTCCCAGGATTACGTGCGTTGCAATATCGGCCATGGAGTATCCTGTCGCTTTGGAAAGGAACGGCACGGTCCGAGAAGAACGCGGATTGACCTCGATCACGTATACAGCATTATTCTTATCTACGATAAATTGAATATTGTACAGGCCGACAATTCCGATTCCGAGCCCCAGACGGATGGTATAATCAATAATCGTCTGCTTTACGGATTCGTCTACGCTGAAGGTCGGATATACGCTGATGCTGTCGCCGGAATGGATGCCTGTTCGTTCGACGTGCTCCATAATGCCGGGGATGAATACGTCTTTACCGTCGCAGATCGCATCGACCTCCAGTTCCTTTCCGGAAATGTATTTGTCTACAAGCACCGGCTGCTTTTCGTCTACCTCCACTGCGGAACGAAGATAGACCTTCAGCGCTTTTTCGTTTTGTACGATCTGCATGGCGCGTCCGCCGAGCACATAGCTGGGCCGCACGAGAACAGGGTATCCGATCTCAGCGGCGGCCGCGATTCCGGCCTCGATATTCGTGACAGCCCGGCCCCTCGGCTGCGGAATTTGGAGCTCTTCCATGATTCTTTCAAAGCAGTCCCGGTTCTCCGCCTTTTCGATTGCCGCGACGTCTGTTCCGATGATTCTGACGCCGAGCGCGCCAAGTTTGTCGGCAAGATTGATCGCGGTCTGACCGCCCAGAGAAGCGATGACGCCCTCCGGCTGCTCGAGCGTTATAACGTTCATTACGTCCTCCACGGTCAAAGGTTCGAAATAAAGCTTATCGCTCGTGGTATAATCCGTGGAAACGGTTTCCGGATTGTTATTGATGATGATTGCGTCATAGCCGCTGCTTTTGATGGTTTGTACGGCGTGAACGGTGGAATAATCGAATTCAACGCCCTGCCCGATACGGATCGGCCCGGAGCCAAGCACAAGAATTTTCCGCTTCTGGCTTACTGCCGATTCGTTTTCCGTTTCATAAGTAGAGTAGAAGTACGGGACGTAGCTGTCAAATTCGCTTGCGCAGGTATCGATCATTTTATAGACCGGTAAAATGCCGTTCTCTTTTCTGAGCAGAAAAATTTCTGATTCCGCCATATCCCAGACGTGCGCAATATATTTATCGCTGATTCCGAGCCGCTTTGCCTCTCGGAGCACGGAAAGCTCTCTGGGATGCGCAGAAAGAACTTTTTCAAAATCAATGATGTTTTTGAATTTATCAAGGAACAGCATGTCGATTTTTGTATGATTATGGATCAGGCCCAGATCCACATTGCTGCGGATCAGCTGCGCGATCGCGAAGAGTCTGTCGTCATGCCCGTCGCTGATGTAGCCGATCAGCTCTTCTGTCGTACAGCTGTCGAATTTCGGAAGATGCAGATGATAGGCACCGATTTCTAGAGAACGGATCGCTTTCAGAAGGCTTTCCTCGATGGTGCGGCCGATGCTCATGACTTCTCCTGTCGCTTTCATCTGCGTACTGAGCTTATTGGACGCGGTGGCGAATTTATCAAACGGAAAACGTGCGATTTTCGTTACTACATAGTCCAGAGAGGGCTCGAAGCAGGCCGGCGTATTTGCAAGCGGAATCTCATCCAGGCGCATGCCTACGGAAATCTTTGCCGAAACGCGCGCAATCGGATAACCGCTTGCTTTAGAAGCAAGCGCCGAAGAACGTGAAACGCGCGGATTAACTTCTATTAAATAATATTTGAAGGAAAACGGATCAAGCGCGAATTGGACGTTGCAGCCTCCTTCGATTTTAAGCGCGCGGATCATTTTAAGCGCACTGTCGCGGAGCAGCTGATATTCCTTGTTGGTCAGCGTCTGGCTCGGCGCTACCACGATGGAGTCACCTGTGTGAATGCCTACCGGATCGATATTTTCCATGTTGCACACAGTGATCGCTGTATCATTTGCATCCCGCATTACCTCGTATTCGATTTCTTTAAAGCCTTTAATGCTTTTTTCAACCAATACCTGATGAACGGGGGAAAGGGCAAGCGCATTTTTCGCAATTTCAAGAAGCTGCTGCTCGTTATCGGCAAAACCGCCTCCGGTTCCTCCCAGTGTAAATGCCGGCCGGAGCACGACCGGATAACCGATTTCGTTTGCGGCTTCTTTTGCCTGCTCGATGCTTTCTGCAATTTCCGAAGGCAGAACGGGTTCGCCAAGCTCGATACACAGCTCCTTGAATTTTTCTCGGTCTTCCGCTTTTTCAATGCTTTCAAAGCTCGTGCCGAGCAGTTCGACCTGACATTCCTCCAGGATTCCTTTTTTATACAGCTGCATCGCAAGATTAAGGCCGGTCTGTCCGCCGATTCCGGGAAGAATGGCGTCAGGTCTCTCGTAACGGAGAATTTTGGCGATATATTCAAGCGTGAGCGGCTCCATATATACTTTATCGGCAATGGTAGTATCCGTCATAATCGTAGCGGGGTTCGAATTCGCAAGTACGACTTCATATCCCTCTTCCTTTAATGCAAGACAGGCCTGCGTACCGGCGTAGTCAAATTCCGCGGCCTGTCCGATAATGATCGGACCGGAGCCGATTACCATAATCTTTTTGATGTCCGTTCTTTTAGGCATGGCTTCTGACCTCCGTTTCCAGCATTTCAATGAATGTTCCGAACAAATACGTGCTGTCCTGCGGCCCGGGCGCGCTTTCCGGATGATACTGCACGCTGAACAGCCTGCTTGTTTCGTCGGAAAGGCCTTCCACGGTGTGATCCAGCAGATTGATATGGGTGATTTTCAGTCCCGTTCCCTCTATCGAGGAGGCCAGTACGGCGTAGCTGTGGTTTTGGCTTGTAATTTCGATTTTATCCGTAAGCAGATTTTTGACGGGGTGATTTCCGCCCCTGTGGCCGAATTTCATTTTATACGTTTTGGCTCCGTAAGCGAGCGCGATGATCTGATGGCCGAGACAGATTCCGAAGATGGGAAGACGGCCCTTCAAAATTTTGACCGTATGAATTACGGGCGCGGCGTCTTCCGGATTCCCGGGACCGTTCGAAATGAAAAGCCCGTCCGGGCGCAGCGCCAGGATTTCTTCCGGTCTTGTATCGTACGGCACGATCGTCACGTTGCAGCCGCGCCTGTTGAGATGACGGATGATATTATGCTTGATGCCGCAGTCGATGGCAACGACGTTGTAACGCGGGTTTGCCGTTCTGGAATACCATTTTTTCTTACAGCTTACGCGAGAGACGGCATCCGTCCTCGGCCTGTCCGCCCGGAGAACGGCAAGCGCTTCTTCCAGAGGACATTCCGCCGCCGTCAGGAACGCTCTCTGGCTGCCTTCGTCGCGGATAATCCTGGTCAGCATCCTAGTGTCGATTCCGCTGATTGCCGGAATATTATATTCGTTCAGAATTTCGGACAGCGTTTCTGTGTATCTGAAATTACTCGGAATATCATTGTAATCCCGCACCGCAAGGCCTCCGATGGTCGGGATCTTCGTCTCGTAATCCTCATCCGTGATGCCGTAATTTCCAATCACCGGATATGTCATCACAACGAGCTGATCCGTATAGGACGGATCGGAAACGATCTCCTGATATCCTACCATTGAGGTGTTGAATACAAGCTCGCAGACGGTGTCCCGTTCCGCTCCGAAGCTTTTCCCGTACAGCTCTCTGCCGTCCTGCAGTACGATTTTTCTGTTGTCGTTCATCGTACGATCCTCCCGTTTATCATTGTTGCAAGACATTTCCCGTAAAGCTCCATTCCTTCGTAGGGCATGCTTTTTCCCTTGGAACGGAATTCCTTCCTGTTTACGGTGAAACGTTCGCCGGTATCTGCTATGATTCCGTCTCCCGGTTTTGCGGGAATTCCGAAAATTTTGCGCGGACGGTCGATCATCAGCTCCGCAAGGCGCTCCATCGGGAAAATTCCCTTTTTCACAAAATTCGTATAGATTAACGCAAATGCAGTTTCGAGTCCGACAATTCCGTTCAGGCTTTTTTGAAAGCCTCCGCTTTTTTCCTCGTAAGAATGCGGCGCGTGATCGGTGGCGATCACATCGATCGTGCCGTCGCAGACGGCCTCGATCAGCGCGTCCCGATCGGCCTCGCCGCGGATCGGCGGATTCATTTTATAATCCCCGCTGTCCCGGACGTCTTTCTCTGTAAAAAGCAAATAGTGCGGAGCGGTTTCTGCGCTGACAGGCAATCCGGCTTTTTTTGCCTCCCGGATGAGCCGGACGCTCTCTTTGGTCGAAGCGTGGCACATGTGATATTGACAGCCGGTTTCGTTTACGAGGGCCAGATCTCTCTTGAGCTGCAGGTACTCGCTTTCCGGGGTGCTGCCGCGGCGTTCGTCTTCGCAATGGGCAGCGATGATTTTGTTAAGGGAGGCCGCCTTCCGCATGGCGGCGCGCATCATGTCCTCACTTTGCACGCCCTTTCCATCGTCTGTAAAAGCGATTACGTTTTCCGCGAGTGCATCTAAGTCGGCAAGCTCGTTTCCGCGGGAACCCTTTGTAATACAGCCGTAGGGATAAACAGGAACCTTTGCCGTTTTTTCTATGATTTCGGTCTGCCGCTTCAAGCCGGCGATACAGTCCGGCGGGGGATCAAGATTCGGCATACTGCATACGGCGGTAAATCCGCCGGCCGCGGCCGCCTCCGTTCCGGATTCGATCGTTTCTTTATATGAAAAACCCGGTTCTCTGAGATGAACATGTACATCAACGAAACCGGGTAAAATAAATAATTCACGAAAGGGATCTGTTTTGCTTCTGTCGGCCGAATAAAAATAATGATCCGTAGATTGTAAAGAAAAGAACTCGTCCGAGGGAAATAAAGAAAACAGTCCGCCCTTGCCGCCGCGGTCGTTTTCCGTTATGAAAATTTCTTTCACGGCGAACCTGCCGTTTTCGTAGACATTTGCATGTCTTCGAAGCATCCCCATTCGGCGCTCCTCCTTGTTTGATTTTCAATTCTTCATTATATCTGTAATTCCCTAAATTGTCAATTCCGGGGAATGTGAATTATTTATGTCTGTAAACAAAATTGATCATGTCGCAATAAGCGATATACTGTTTCTAATCTAATAGAGGAAACGGGACGGAAGACCGTTTCCTCTGTTTTAAAGAATAGTGGGATTATGCTTACCGTTAAAAATCAAAAAATTCAATTCGTAGTCGTCCTATTTAGCCGCTTTTTACAATTTAAAAATTAGGGACGCTCTATGGAATCGTGCAAGAAGAGATTTCCAATCAAAGGATAGGCAGAGATCGTCCTCCATGCGTTGTCCCTGTCCCAACAGCCCTCGCGGACCTGAAACCGTTCTGTCATGGGACAGAAAAACAAAAAATCCCCCGAGAGGATTCGGGGGATGAAGCTGCTTGGCAGCTTTTATGCGATCAATAATTCTGCGCTTTGATTTTGAAATAAGACTGCGGATGCTTACAGACAGGGCAAAACTCCGGCGCTTTCTTTCCGAAATGGATATGCCCGCAGTTTCCGCATTCCCAAATCATGTCGTTGTCACGGGAGAAGACGAGTTCACCGTTCACGTTGTCCAGGAGCTTGCGAAAGCGTTCCTCGTGTGTTTTCTCAATGGCGCCGACAGACTCAAACAGAAACGCGATATCGTCGAAGCCTTCTTCTCTGGCCTCCCTGGCAAATTGTGCATACATATCGGTCCATTCGTAATTTTCCCCTTCGGCAGCGGAAAGCAGATTCTCCGCCGTGGTTCCGATTCCGCCGGCCAGAAGCTTGTACCAGATTTTGGCATGCTCCTTTTCATTGTTGGCCGTTTCCGTAAAAATTTCGGCGATCTGCTCAAAGCCATCCTTCTTGGCCTTCGAAGCAAAATACGTATATTTATTCCGCGCCTGCGACTCGCCGGCAAAAGCTGCCGCAAGGTTTTTCTCGGTTTTGGATCCTTTTAAATTCATAACGAACACACTCCTTAAAAATAAGATTTATTACTGATATTATACCCGTGCCCATAGGAAAAGTCAACGCCGCACCGGGTTATTTTTAGAGAGCGTCATCATGGGATTCGCATCATCGTAAATCACGATGAGCATCCCGTTTCCAACGGAAATCAAGCCGTTCTCTCCGATAAATTCATTGCTGATTCCAAGCGGCTCGTCATATTTTAACACGGCCTGCTCCAGAGGATATTTCAGACCGCGCAGCGTGACGTCACAGGCCCGTTCCCCGCTGCAGAAAATGGAAATTCTCCCGCGGAAGGATGCATCGAACAGCAGGGAAGCGTCCCGCACAGCGGTAGTCATGGAACCGCAGCCGATCAAATAGGCGCTTCCGCCATTGTTGACGATACCGGATAAAATTTGAAAGTTTGCAAGCGTAAAATCCAGCCGCCCTCCCATGCCGCCGTAAATGATGAATTGGCTGTAGCCATGCGCAAAACCGTATTTTACCGCAAGCATAAGGTCGGTATCGTCTTTCATGACGGGAAAGCGCAGCAGCTCTACGCCTTTTGGAACTTCTCCGAGCGAATCGAAATCGCCGATCAGCATATCAGGGGGGATTCCGAGCGCCTGTAAATGGCGATACCCGGCGTCCGCAGCGATGATAAAATCTCTGTCCTGATCGGGTTTGAATTTCAGATTCCCATCAAATTCGGCCGCGCCGAAAATATAGCAGTAACGCGCTTCCATGCTTCGCATCCTCCTGTTGAGTAGCAGAATCAAATCCGCGCTTATTTTAGCAGAAACGGAAGGTTTGTCAACGCCGGAAAGTTATGTTAGAATAACACGAAAAATAGAGAGGAGCGCAATCCCCAATGGAATTGTTTCATGTTGACCTCAAAAAAACGGTGGACCATTCTTATGATATCGTGATCGGAAGCGGACTGGAGGACAGACTGCAGGAGGATCTGGACGTCTTCGCACGCAGCGACGGGCGCAGTATTGCGGTCATAACGGATTCCAATGTGTACGCATATTACGGAGCGGAGCTGGAATCCCGCCTGAAAAGCGCGCTGCCGGAGCTGAAAATCAACACGGCTGTTTTCCCTGCTGGCGAGAAGAGCAAAACGCGGGAAACAAAAGCTTACCTTGAAGATCTGCTGATTTCCTGGGGCTATCGCAGAGACACGCTGATTCTTGCGTTTGGCGGCGGCGTCGTTACCGACTTGGCGGGATTTGTTGCCGGGACCTTTGCAAGAGGCGTCCCGTTTCTGAATTACGCGACGACGCTGCTGGCTGCCGCGGACGCTTCGATCGGAGGGAAAACGGCGGTTGACACGGACGCGGCTACGAATCTGATCGGCCTGATCTATCAGCCAAAACGGGTGTACATCGATATCGCAATGTGGAAGACGCTTTCCCAAGGAGAGCTTTCCGACGGTCTTGCGGAAACGATCAAGCATGCCTGCATGGCGGACGCCGCTTTCTTTTCTTATCTGGAAACCAATCTTGAAAAGGTCTTTTCTCTTGATCCCGCCGTCTGCAGGCGGATCGCTGAGAAAAACTGTGAAATCAAGTACCGTGTCGTTATGCTCGACGAGACGGAGCAGGGGATGCGTGAAATATTGAACCTGGGACATACGGTCGGACGAGCAATCGAGACGGTCAGCGATTACCGTCTTTCTCACGGCGAGTCGGTTTCCATTGGCCTTGCGGCGCAGGCCCGGCTCGGACGAAATCTCGGGTATTGTTCGGAGGAGGACGTTGCAAGAGTCGAGGCGCTTCTGAGAAAAGCAAAGCTTCCCGTGCGGATCCCGGAATGGATCGACAGGGAAGCCCTGATACGAAAATTATATACGGATAAAAAGGTCAGAGGCGGCAGACTGCGCTTCGTGTTTCAAAAGGGCATCGGGAGCATGGTTGAATTTTCCGCCGGAAGCAGTGCTGGAGCGGCCGTATATTCAAGATACATTCCGGAGGATTCAGTGCGGGAAGTGATTGCCGAGCTGTAATACATCATCGTCATCCTCTTTGTCGGAATTCCGTTCCTGCTCTTTCTCGTTTTCCTGCGGTTCCGGCTCGTTCTGCGGCTGCGTTTGCTGCGCTTCTTCTGACGATTCGGAGGAAAGCGGAGCGCTTTCCGGTTCCGCGGCCGGTTCCTCTCGTTCCTGCGTCTGCTTCTGACTGAGAGATTTTTCCAGAATAATATCTTCCAGAAATTCTACATCGTTTTCTTCTTCGTAGCTTTGTTCGATCCGGCGCTTCCGTACGAGGATAACAATCACGGCGACAAGCGCTGCGACAAAGCAGATGCCGATCGCAACCAGAATCAGCGTATTGGTATCCAGTTTTCCGCCGCGTTCAGAGGTGTTCTGCAGAACAGGGGTACGTGCCGGCGAAACCGTCAGTGTCGGAGAGGGAGACACGGCTCCGGTGGGGGAAGGGACCGCAGCACCCAGAAGGGTTTCGTCGACGCAGCGCTGCAGCGTACCTTCCGCGGTATCATACAGATAGAAGCCGGGCTCATTTGTTTGATTAAACGCATAGACCAATACGAAATCGGCATAATCCGGGTTGGCAATGGCGTATGCGGTTACGCTTTCGTATTCCCCGATTGAAACGGAGGTTTCCGTAACTCCCTCCGGCAGCGCTTCGGCAGGAATCAGAAACGTATAAATATTGGAACCCAGTACGAATTCCGTATAAGGGGTAAGAATGTCTCTGCTTTCATTGTAAATATAAAAACGACCTTCTTCTCCGATGATATTCGTGGCATAAACCATGACTACTTCATATGTATTCTTTAAAACGAAGATTTCACTGCCCTTATAATTGTACTGCACCTTTTCAAAGCCCTCTGGAATCGGCACGGACTCTTCGGAAAAATTATCCGCAATAAAACGCATTTCTCCGTTTTCCATAAATTCCAGCGGGGTGGAAGGCGTCGCTTCTGGATCCACAGTCGGTATAAACGGAGTCGGAGTTGGCGTCGGCGTGGGTGTCGGCGCCGGCGTAACGGGCTCCGGCGTGGGGTAAAAGCCTGTTACGGTGTGGCTGGCGTAGGGCGTTCCGAGCGACGCCATATCGACCGTAGAGCTTTCCAGCACCTGCGTTGAAAAAACGGCGGGAGCTTCCTGATTCATTTGAAAATATAATTCGATCTCATGCGTCGTCTGAAACGACAGAGTGACGATATTGACTGTTCCGCCTACGTCGTTTGCATCGGAGGAGGACGTCCGCAGAAACGTAACGACAGAGCTGTCATACTGCAATACCGCGCGCACCATCGCGCCGGCATCCGATTCAAATCGTACGGTAACTTTAAATTCAGAGCCGACCTCGGCATAAGAGTCCGCATCGATAAATGCGCTCATGGATGCGGCTCCGGCGGGTACTCCGCAGGCAAGCAGAAGTCCCAATAGAATGATTAAGGATAAAATTGTTTTTTTCATGTGTTTTGACTCCTTGTCAGCGCTGCGGAACGGTACCGATTCCCAGCAGGTCGCGCTGAATCGTTACCATGTCCGCCAGAGAACACGACTGATCGTGATTGGTGTCCATCGCGGTAAAATACGGCCCCTCTAAGATTTTGATCTGGAGCAGCTGCCTCTGGATCATTACCATATCGGTCAGGGAAATGCTGCCGTCTCCGTTGACGTCTCCGTAAATGACGACAAAATAAGATTGCATCACTTCATTCCCCTTGTACAATTGCAGCAGATCGCCTGTCCCAACAGCCCCGCTGCCCTTGGCGGCGCCAGAGGAGGTCATCAGCTGGATCGTCCCGTTTTGTACGGAAAAATTCCCCAGGAAGGTGGCGACATCTGTATTCGGTTCCACGCCGGTGATGTAAGTGCCGATCTCATAAACGCCGCTCTGCAGGACCGGGTCAGGATCGGGAGTAGGCGTTGGTGTCGGCGTCGGAGTGGGCGTCGGAGTGGGCGTGGGCGTCGGCGTCTCCGATGGAGCTGACGGCGTGGAGGGAATGCTGCCGCTTCTTACAATGTACAGCGTATAAGTTCTCGGCTCAAAGCTGGGCGCCAGAACCGTAATGACATGCTGCGTGGTGTCCGACGTCAGCGAAAGCTCTCCGGTGCCGAGCAGCGTGGCGCCGGAATCACACGGCGTCGCCGCAATGGTTACGGAAGCGGTATCCGCAGGTACATTAACCGTATATTCGTATTGCGTGCGGGAAAATTGGCTCTCAAACGTGCCCCCGGAGACCGTAATGGAGGACAGCCAGTTGTTGTTTGTAGCATTCGTATCGTCGGAAGCCGGCTGCGCCGCAGCCAGCTCGGGCATGTTCTGATATACCGGGATCTCAAACGTAAACACAGAGGTATCTATCAGGCCGGAATCGGTGTATGCCTTTTTCAGGCTGGAGGCTTCGTCCTTCGGCGCGTTGACGTTGGACATGTACTGATGGCTGTAGCGGCCGTTTCCACCGTCCGTAACGTCAAATTTCTGGAGATACAGCGTATTCTGTTCTCTTTGTATATAACTGCTCCCGACAAAATCCGCGCCCCCGAGAATCGCTTTGTACGGGTTGGTCCACGGCCGCAGATAGGAGCCCTCCTGCTTTGCATAAATCGCTCCGTTTTCCCTTGCCGGTCTGCCGCTGTGCGCATAGGCCCCGATATTGAAAAAATTAAAGTATCCTTCATATCCGGGATACGTTCCCTTTGCCAGCTCCGAGCCGTTGACGCCCATTTCCTGACGGATGCGGGAGGCAAGATGATAGGGGCTGACCTTCGCGTACTCTGCCGCCTGCATGATCGTGTCTACATAAGAAAACCGGTATGTTACGGTGCCGTCCTCCTGCTGCGATCCCTCCACAATTCCGTAGGACGGGTATAAGCCGTCATCCCGAACGGTCTGAAATTCGTATTCGCCCGCCAGAAAAGTGCCTTTTACAATATTATATGTATTTTCAGCGCTGTGGGAATCGGGGAGATACGATAAATCTTCAAACTGAAAAATTCTGGTGTCGTCGCAGAGCCCGTTCCGGGGATCAAGAAAATAAGCGGTGATGGTAGCCGAAGCGCCGTAGCAGCCCGTATCCAATTCAATCCATCTGCCGTTTTCCCAGTCGTAAGCGCCCTCCTCCATGGAACGCCATGACGCGGCGTAATAAGGATGAATCATATTTACGCCGACCTTGCTTTCCTCGTAAAGCGCCGTACTCCAGTCCAGATCGATCATCTGGGCCTTGAAAACCCATGTGGGGTGCTCCTTGTGAAGGACGCGAAGCGGAGCCTTGTAGCTTTCCGGGAAATTTTGTTCCTCCAGATATTTTTCAAAATCCGGATCTTCTCCGACCGGCGCGATATCATTGTAAAATACGATATAAGAAGAATGGACGTAACCGGTACGCCAGGTGTCGGCGCCTCTCAGATATTTTATTTCGTACCAGACAGCGCCTGAGCCGTCTACTGCGGATCCCGTAACCAGAATCTGAGAATCTTTTGGCAATCGATCCAGCAGCATACTGTCGGTTCCGGCATACGCCCGGACTGCAAGCCCTGTCGATTCTGTATTGACAAAAGCAAGTCCCGTCTTTCCATCGGCGATCAATGAGATTCCCTGCATCAGGACGATCAAATAACAGATAAAAGGAACGAAACCGGCCAGCAGCACGGAAAAACGCTTCAAATCTTTATGCAGCTTGTGTTTTTTTCTTTTGTTTCTTCTCGTATCCATATGTAATGAAATCCTTTCCAGCCACTAGAAATTATAGAAAATTCAGGAAGATATGTCAAATGATAAATTCTGGAAAATCATGAATTTCAATAAAATTAACAAATGAAACCACCCGATTTTATCCCATTTTGCTCTTCAAAAAGCTGGAAGAAGTGACGGCTCTGAAAATTGTTTTTTTACTTGCGGCGCCGTCGAAAGTAAAAACGCATCGTGAAGACAAGATTTTACTTGATTTGCACCATTAAAAGCGGTAAAATCAAAAACGGACCTTTTGTCCGTGATTTTTTATCTGAATCAAATAAAAAAACTGATAAGGTGGCGTATTTCAAAATGAACTTTTTAGAGCAGATTTGCGAAAGAGCGAAGAAGGACAGAAAGACGATCGTACTTCCCGAAAGCGAGGATATCCGCACGATCAAGGCTGCGGCGATGGTATTGGAAAAAGGCATCGCAGATATCATCCTAGTCGGCGTTCCGGAAAAAATCAACGCATTGGCGGAAGGACTCGATCTCTCCGGCTGCAAAATCGTAAATCCCGAAACATATGAGAAATTCGACGAATACGTAAATGCGTTTTATGAGTTAAGAAAAGCAAAGGGCATGACACCGGAGAAAGCGCGGGAAGTCATGAAAGATTACGTCTATTTCGCAACCATGATGGTAAAAATGGGCGAGGCAGACGGAATGGTATCCGGCGCCGCGCATTCTACCGCCGATACGGTACGGCCTGCGCTTCAGATTTTAAAAACCAAACCCGGAACCGGAAAGGTATCCGCATTTTTCGTAATGGTAGTGCCGAACTGCGAATATGGCGCAAACGGAATCTTCGTATATGCCGACAGCGGGCTCGTGGAAAACCCTTCCGCGGAAGATCTTTCAGACATCGCGATCGAATCCTCCCGCTCTTTCCGGCAGCTTGTAGAGGAGGAGCCGGTCGTCGCGATGCTTTCCTATTCCACATACGGAAGCGCCAAGAGCGAGCTGACGGAGAAAGTGATCGAAGCGACGAAGCTTGCAAAGGAAAAAGCGCCCGAGCTGATGCTGGACGGCGAATTGCAGGCAGATGCCGCGCTTGTCCCCGCGATCGGACAGAGCAAGGCGCCGGGCAGCCCCGTGGCGGGACATGCCAACGTGCTTGTTTTCCCGGACCTCAACTGCGGAAATATCGCATATAAGCTCACCCAGAGGCTTGCAAAAGCAGAGGCATACGGCCCGATTCTGCAGGGCGTCGCAAAACCGGTCAACGATCTGTCGAGAGGCTGCGCTGCGGAAGACATCGTAGGCGTCGTTGCGATCACTTCTGTTCAGGCACAGGGCTGAAAACGGGAAAGGCGGTTTATTTATGAATATATTAGTAATCAACTGCGGTAGCTCCTCTTTAAAATATCAGCTGATCGATTCGAAGAACGAAAACGTTCTTGCAAAAGGACTGTGCGACAGGATCGGGATTGACGATTCCTTCGTCAAGCAGACCGTGACGGGGAAGGACGCCAAAGTCTTTGAGGTAGAGCTGAAGGATCACAACGCGGCCATTGCGGAGGTCGTCAAAGCGCTGACCGATAAAGAATACGGCGTGATAGATAGTCTGGACGACATATCCGCGGTCGGACACAGGATCGTACACGGCGGCGAGCGGTTCCATGAATCCGTGATCATCGACGACGAGGTGATGAAAGCGATTGAGGAATGCGTTCCCCTTGCCCCGCTCCATAATCCGCCGAACATCATCGGGATCAGGGCGTGTCAGGCCGCAATGAAAGGCGTTCCGCAGATTGCGGTGTTCGATACGGCCTTTCATCAGACGATGCCCAAAGAAGCGTACATGTATGCACTGCCGTATGATTATTATAAAAAATACGGAATCCGGAAATACGGTTTTCACGGGACTTCTCATAAATACGTGGCGGAGCGCTGCGCAGCGTTGATGGGAAAGCCGCTGGAAGCTCTGAAAATCATTACGTGTCATATCGGAAACGGAGGAAGCATTGCGGCGATCCGCGGAGGAAAATGTATGGATACTTCTATGGGATTTACGCCGCTGGACGGTTTGGAGATGGGAACGAGAAGCGGAATTCTCGATCCGGCGGTTGTTTTGTTCCTGATGGAAAACGAAGGACTTTCCTCTAAGGAAATGAACGCCGTTCTAAATAAGAAATCGGGCCTGCTCGGCGTTTCCGGCGTCAGCAGTGACATGCGCGACGTCACGACCGCAATGAAAGAAGGCAATTCCAGGGCAAAGCTTGCGCTGCAGATTTTTGCCTACCGCGTCAAATCCTATATCGGACAGTATGCGGCGGTTATGAACGGCGTCGACGCGGTCGTATTCACTGCGGGAATCGGTGAAAACGACGGAGAAGCGCGCCTGGCCTGCGCAAGCGGTCTGGAATATCTCGGCCTCAAAGTGGATCCCGCCAAAAATGCGGTCAAGGGCGGAGAAGTAGAAATCTCCACAGATGATTCTGCCGTGAAAGTATTTGTAATAGCCACGAATGAAGAGCTTGCCATTGCCAGAGAAACAGCAAGGCTTCTTGCAAAATAAAAAGATGCTTGACAAGCACGGCTGGAATGAATATAATACCATCCGTTGCTTTATGAGTAAGCAGGCGATTACGCAAGACACGTAATCTCACGGGAGGTGTAGGAAAGATGATTTGTCCCAAAAGAAGATGGTCGAAGGCGAGAACCCGGACGAGAAGAGCAAACTGGAAACTGGAGGCTCCCAATCTTGTAAAGTGTCCTCATTGCCACGAATTCAAATTATCACACAGGGTTTGCGGCAACTGCGGTTATTACAAGGGCCGTGAGGTCGTTGCGATGGCTGAAGACGATAAATAAATTCATTGGATTTCTGATGATGAATCGAACCAGGTTAGACCCGGCTGTGCCGTAGGAATTACGGCATTCTGCCGGGTAGATTTTTATCGGAGGTGCAGAATCAGTGAGCAGACAGGGAATGGTCGCCATACTTGGCCGCCCCAACGTAGGGAAATCGTCGTTTTTCAATTATGTGACGGGAAAGCGTATTTCCATCGTGGAAGATGTGCCCGGCGTCACCCGGGACAGAATTTACGAAGAGGTTGAGTGGAGCGGCAGACGTTTTACGCTGGCAGATACGGGAGGACTTGAGCCGAATACCTCTGATACGATTTTCCGGCAGATGAAGCGGCAGGCAGAGCTGGCAATTGAGCTTGCAGATGTCATCCTGTTTATGGTGGATCTGAAAGACGGCGTGACTGCGGATGACATGGATATTGCGACGCTGCTCCGAAAGACACAAAAGCCGGTGCTCCTTGTGGTCAACAAGGTGGACCAGGTCGGCGCGCCTCCTCCCGAAATTTATGAGTTTTATCATCTCGGCCTTGGTGATTTTTACGCTGTTTCGTCCGCGCATGGGCTTGGCATCGGAGAGGTCCTCGATGCAATCCTGGCCTATCTGCCGGAGCCGGGAGACGCGGAGGAAGAAGGAAGCTGCATCAAGGCGGCGGTCGTCGGAAAGCCGAACGCCGGAAAATCTTCCCTCATTAATAAAATATTGGGCGAGGAGCGTGTAATTGTCAGCGACGTTCCCGGAACGACGCGAGACGCCATCGATACCTGGGTTACCAAGGACGGACAGGATTTTTGCTTCATTGATACGGCCGGCCTGCGGAAGCGCGGAAAAATAACGGATGATATCGAACGGTACAGTACCGTGCGGAGTCTTGCTGCCGTGGATCGCTGCGATGTGGCCGTACTGATGATCGACGCGAAGGACGGCGTAACGGAGCAGGATACGAAAATCGCCGGATATGCCCATAATAAGGGCAAGGCCTGCATTATTGCCGTCAATAAATGGGATCTGATAGAAAAGGACGCGGGAACGACGGAGGAGTACAAAAAGAGCATCCGGGAGAAGCTCGGCTTTATGCCGTACGCTCCGATCCTGTTTCTTTCCGCTTTGACGGGACAGCGTGTGGCAAAGCTTTACGAGCTGATCCGATTCACTGCGGATCAGGCGGCGATGCGCGTTTCTACAGGAATGCTGAACGACGTTCTGAACGAGGCCGTTGCCATGGTGCAGCCTCCTTCGGATAAAGGAAAACGCCTTAAAATCTTTTATATGACGCAGATCCGGGTAAAGCCTCCCACCTTCGCCGTGTTTGTAAACAAGGCGGAGCTGTTCCATTTTTCCTATATGAGATATCTTGAGAACCGCCTCAGACGGAGTTTTGGATTTGAAGGCACGCCGATTGTGTTCAAAGTGCGGGAGAAAGGAAAAGAGGAGGCGTAACGCATGAAATATTATCTTTTGCTTACGGCTGCGGCTCTGATCGGATATCTTCTCGGCAGCATCAATACTGCGGTGATCCTATCGAAGCTTCTTTATAAAAAAGATATCCGCCTGCAGGGGAGCGGCAATGCGGGAATGACCAACATGCAGCGGATTTACGGGAAAAAGGCGGCGCTTTTTACCTTCCTGGGCGATTTCTGCAAAGGAATCGTCGCAGTGGTGATCGGAAGGCTGCTCCTTGGAATCTTTGCATCGAAGGGCTTGCACGGCGCCTGTATCGCGGGCGCTTTCGCAGTCGTCGGACATACCTGGCCCCTGTATTTTGGATTCAGGGGCGGAAAAGGCGTCCTTACCGCATTTTCCGTCATGCTCGTGATTGCGCCGCTTCCGGCGCTTGTCGCTTTCGCGGTTTTCCTGATCACGGTTGTTATTACCAGATACGTTTCGCTGGGCTCTCTGCTTGCAGCTGCTTCTCTGCCCGTTTGCGTGTATTTTCTGGGCGATATCCTGCGGTCGCAAAGCGGGCTCGGCCCGGTCTTTTATCTTTCCGTGTTTGTTGCGGTTCTTATTATCGTACGTCATCATGCGAATATTGTGCGGCTGCTGCACGGAAAGGAATCTAAGCTGAATCTCCGGACGAAAAACGGAAAGGATTGAGAACGGCGCGCCGCGGCGCCGGCTGCGTTTTTTGTTTGCCTTTTGTAATAGCTTTATAAAAATCTTGACCAAAAGCGTCATATCCTTTATGATAAACGCATCAATATAAATTAATTATGTTAAGCTTAATTTCTTTTAAGCGGAACAGGAGGCAACATGAAACGAGTTTACAGAATCATAGCGGCGATGCTGTCTGCTGCCGTGCTTTCCGTTGCTTTTCTGACGGGATGCGGGGGGAAAACAGAGGAATCCGGAACGGCGACCACTCCGCCGGCAACGACCGCAGCGGCAACCGAGAAGCCCGCAGCTACGCCTGCGCAGCAGACGCCGGGAACGCCGAAGCCTGTCGTGACGCCGGCTCCGCCGGAGGGATACGATGCGAGCATTGCGGTTCCAAAAGCCGGAATTTTTGACATTGAGTTTGAAAACGGCGCTCCGGTCGACCGTTCGGAAAACGCGATTCCGGTGGAGGCCTATGGAGAGCCGACCGTCAAGCTGGACGAGGAGATCGGCAGAGAGGTCGCTTCTTTCCGTGCGGAAGACGAATCTGCTTATATTATTAACAATTTCGGTACTTACTACGATCAGATCAAGGGCGGATTTTCACAGGAAATTTATTTCAAATCGACTGACGTGCTGGCGGAATACTGCGGCATCGCATCGAATATGGAATCCGGCGGCTTTGGCTTTGATTTCGAGCCGACAAAGAATGGCGTGACGACGTACGGCTTTTCCATTCGAATTGGCGGGTCTTATCAATGGGCCTATCCGGAGGAGGACATGGAGGAGGACGTCTATATCCATGCCATTGCGGTATATGACGGAACGGATCTGCTCCTGTATGTAAACGGCGAGCTTACTGTCGAAACGAGAGGCGTGGGGAGCAATTTTACGTTTCCTCAGGATCAGACAGCGCAGTATTTTGTCATTGGGGGCGACTCCGGTGCGGGACCGGTGGAGAATTTCTTCTCTGGAGACATCGCCTTTGTCCGGCTCTATGACGAGGCGCTGAACGCAAATCAGGTCTATAAGCTGTTCACCGAGGCGGTGAAGAAAGCGGAATAGGCATTTTTTCGCAAACCGTATTATGGGCGTCCGCGTTTTTGCGGGCGCTCTTGTTTTTATACATTATTCACCGCGGCTTTACCGGCAGAACCTTGACTTTTAGGGGGGCCGGTAGTATACTAACCAATCAAATTATTGTTAGGAGTTGATTGTGTGGCTTTTATTTATGACGAACCGTCTTACACGTTTAGCGAATATTTGCTGCTGCCCGGGCTTACGAAAAAGGATTGCACGCCGGATAAGGTATCGCTGAAGACGCCTCTGGTCCGCTTCCGACGGGGACAGGAGGAGTCGCCGCTTTCCATTAATATCCCGATGGTATCTGCGGTGATGCAGGCGGTATCGGATGATAAAATGGCAATCGCGCTGGCAAAATGCGGAGGTCTTTCTTTCATTTACGTGTCGCAGCCGATTGACCAGCAAGCAGAAATGATCGCCAGAGTGAAAAAATATAAATCAGGCTTTGTCGTCAGCGATTCCAATCTGACTCCGGAACATACGCTGGAAGACGTACTTAAATTAAAAGAAAAATCCGGACACTCCACCATTGCCATAACGGACGACGGGACGGAGAGCGGCAGGCTCCTGGGCATCGTCACGAGTCGGGACTACAGGGTCAGCCGCATGTCCCCGGATACCAGAATTGCGGAATTTATGACGCCGTTCCGTGATCTGATTTATGCAAAAGAGGGCGTCACGCTGAAGACGGCAAATGACATCATCTGGGACAACAAGCTGAATTGCCTTCCCATCATTGACGAAAATTGCAATTTAAAATATTTCGTATTCCGTAAAGACTACGATTCCCACAAGGAAAACCCCTTAGAGCTGCTCGACGGAGAAAAGCGGTATATGGTCGGAGCGGGCATCAATTCAAGGGATTACAGAGAACGCGTCCCGGAGCTGGTGAAGGCGGATGTGGACATCCTTTGCATCGATTCCTCCGAGGGCTACTCCGAATGGCAGAAAGAAACGATCGAATACATTAAAACGGAATACAACGGCAGAGTCCGCGTAGGAGCCGGAAACGTCGTGGATGCAGATGCGTTCCGGTATCTTGCCGATGCCGGCGCAGACTTTGTGAAGATCGGGATCGGCGGCGGATCCATCTGCATTACGAGAGAACAGAAGGGAATCGGCCGCGGACAGGCCACTGCGGTAATTGAAGTGGCAAAGGCAAGGGACGAATATTTTAAAGAAACGGGAATATATATTCCACTGTGCTCCGACGGCGGAATCGTACACGACTACCACATGACGCTCGCGCTGGCTATGGGAGCCGATTTCGTGATGCTGGGACGCTACTTCGCGAGATTTGACGAGAGTCCCACGCTCAAAGTAAACATCAATGGAAATTACGTGAAGGAATATTGGGGGGAAGGCTCCAATCGGGCCAGAAACTGGCAGCGCTACGATATGGGCGGAAGCGCAAAGCTGTCCTTTGAGGAAGGCGTGGACTCTTATGTCCCATACGCCGGGTCATTGCGGGACAATCTGGATATCACGCTGGGAAAAATCCGCTCCACCATGTGCAACTGCGGCGTGTGCGATATCGCAGAGTTCCACGATACGGCCAGATTGACGCGCGTATCCTCGACCAGCCTGATCGAGGGCGGCGCACATGACGTTATTCTAAAGGATAAAAACTATATTAACGTAAAATAATAAAGAGGAGAGATGAATCATGGCAGAACAGAAGCCTACGCATCTTACCAGGGAAGGGCTCAAGCATTATCAGGAGCGGCTCGAATACCTGAAGGGCGAAAAGACAATGGAAATCATTAAAAGAATCGAAATTGCAAGGGGATTCGGCGATCTGTCGGAGAACTCTGAATATGACGACGCGAAACGGGAGCAGCAGGAAAACGAAGCGGAGAAGCATCGGATTGAAGAAATTCTCAAAAATTACGTATTGATTGACGAAACCGATCTAAATACGGACACTGTCCGTCTGGGGCAGTGCGTTACGCTGTACGATTATGATTTTGAAGAAGAAGTGGAATATTATCTGGTCGGTTCTACGGAGGCCGATCCGATCGCAGGAAAAATCTCCAACGAATCTCCGGTAGGACAGGCGATTCTTGGCAAGAAAGTAGACGACATTGTAGAAGTAGAGACGCTTGACGGCGTAGTCAAATATAAAATTGTAAAGATCCGGATTCCCGACAAAAAGGCATAACGGATGAGAATCGAGGAGGGTGCGCGTGGACGAAACAACAGAAATGAACCATACGAATGTAAATACGGAGGAACGGGAGCCGAGCGCCGAGGAGCTGAGCGAACAGGCGCAGATTCGCAGAAATAAGCTGGAGGAATTAAAACGGGCCGGAAAGAACCCTTTTGTGATCACAAAATACGATGTGACACATTCCTCTGAGGACGTGAAAAACAGTTATTCGGAAGCGGAAGAACCGGATCCGGACAGTCCGGTCGTTTCTGTGGCGGGAAGGATTATGCTGAAGCGGATTATGGGGAAAGCAAGCTTTTTCCATATCCAGGACAAAAGCGGTCTTCTCCAGATTTATATCAAGAGCGATGCGGTTGGCGGCGAGGCCTATCAGGATTTTAAAACATATGATATCGGCGATATCGTCGGAATCCGCGGAACGGTATTTAAAACAAAAACGGGTGAAATTACCGTAAAAGCAAAAGAAATTACGCTCCTGTCCAAATCGCTCCAGCCGCTTCCGGAGAAGCGCCATGGCCTGCGGGATCTGGACACGCGTTACCGCCAGCGCTATGTTGATTTGATCGTTAATCCGGAGGTACGCGGCGTATTTGAAAAACGCTCGCAAATCATTCGGGAAATCCGCAGCTATTTGGATCGCTGCGAATTTATGGAGGTAGAAACGCCGGTACTGCACGGCATTGCCGGAGGCGCAGCGGCCAGACCGTTTATTACGCATCATAATACGCTTGATATCGATCTGTATCTTCGTATCGCTCTGGAGCTTCATTTAAAACGTCTGATTGTCGGGGGCTTCGACAAGGTATACGAAATCGGGCGCGTCTTTCGGAACGAGGGCATGGATCCGAAGCATAATCCGGAATTTACGCTGCTGGAGTTGTATCAGGCCTATACGGATTACAACGGGATGATGGAGCTTACGGAGGGCTTGATCCGGCACGTTTCAAAAGCGGTAAACGGGACGGGAAAAATTCCGTTCGGGGACGAGATCATCGATCTGGACAAGCCATTCCGGCGGATTTCCATGAGCGATGCGGTACTGGAATATGCCGGCGTGGATTTTAAAGAGATTAAAACGACGGAAGAGGCGCGCAGGCTTGCCAAGGAGCATCACATCGAATTTGAAGACCGGCACGGGATCGGAGATATTCTGAATCTGTTTTTCGAAGAATATGCGGAAAAACATCTGATTCAGCCGACCTTTGTTACGAACCATCCTGTCGATATTTCTCCTCTGGCAAAGCGCATGCCGGAAAATCCCGGGTATACGGAGCGGTTTGAATTGTTTATTGTCGGAAGCGAGCATGCGAACGCATTTTCTGAGCTCAACGATCCCATAGACCAACGAGAGCGCTTTGAACGTCAGGCGGCGCTGAAGGCGGCGGGCGACGAGGAAGCAAACGACATTGACAGCGATTTCCTGAACGCGCTGGAAATCGGCATGCCTCCAACCGGCGGCATGGGCATGGGGATTGATCGGCTGGTCATGCTGCTTACGAATACCCGCTCGATCCGGGATGTTCTGCTGTTCCCGACAATGAAACCCTTAGATTGACCGAAACGCGAAAAAGCCCGTAATATCAAGGGTTTTCGGACACAGAGGAAGCGA